>JARROJ010000061.1:0-21121 GCA_037384065.1 Lysobacterales bacterium | reverse complement strand
CCCGGCGACGGGTATCCGACCGCCCTGACACGCCGTCGAACACCGGCATGGGATGCGCCCCGGCAGGGCTCTTCCGAGGGCTTGCCCTGTGGGAGCGGCTTCAGCCGCGACAAGCGTCACGTCGTTGCGGCCAGCTTGCGGGTCTTTCGCAACCGGCGGCCGGATACCCATCGCCGGGGAACGCTCGAGTACGTCCCTGTAGCGCTTGGACGGCGCCATCCCTGGCGCCGTACATCCCCGGTGACGGGCATCCGACCGCTCTGACACGCCGTCGAATATCGAAACAGGATGCTTCCCCTCAGGGTTCCCCTGTGGCTTTCTCTGTGGGAGCGGCTTCAGCCGCGACAGGCGCTACGGGCTGGCAGCTCGCGCGTCGCGTCAAACGTGTTCGAAGCGATTGGCGCGGACGTTTTTCCGCACTTCCTCCGGCAGCCAGACCTTGCCGTTCATGGCGATGTAGACGCCGGGTTTCAGGGCCTGGATGGCGCCGATCGCGCAGCCGATGTTGAATACGGCGTCGGAATCCTTGAACCGGGCGGGGTTCAGCGCGCCGGTCAGAACGATCGTCTTGTCCTCGACGCCTTCTAGGGCCTCGGCGGTCGCGATCATCGAGTCGGTGCCATGGGTGATCAGGATATGGCGGCTGTCGGTCGCTTCAACGGTGGCGCGGATCAGCGCGCGATCCTTGTCGGTGATATGCAGGCTGTCCTTGCGCATCAACGCCGTGACCTCGAAGTCGAAGGCGACGTGCATCAGGTGCAGGATCTGGCCGATCTGTGGTTCGCCGACCTGGTAATCACTCTTGTCGTCGAAGTAGATTTTGTCGATCGTGCCGCCGGTGGTGATGATGAGCAGTTTCGAGATCATTCGCGTAATATAACCTGCCATTGGGCCGAAGAAGCCAGCAACGATACATGGGTGTGATGCGCTCCGATTCCAACTCGCCGGGCGGATGGCGTCTGCGACGCACGCGGCGCGTGCTGGCAACCGCCTTTTTGCTGCTCGCCTGGGCCACGTGCCCGGCGCAGGAAACCATCGGCGATACGGAGTTGCCGGAGATCCGGCATCTGGCCGCCGCCCTGTCCGATCCGGAGTCACGCGATGATACCCTGCTGACCTTGCTGGCGGCGATTCGCTTGCGCGGCTACGCCCGGGCGACGGCAACGGCGACGCCCGGCGAATTGGCCGATCGGTTTCGAGCCGATCGCACCTGGCTCGAGCGATTGTCGGACCGCTACCAACGCGTGCCGATACGCAGTCCGGTAATCGATCCATCCGCCTGGTTTCTCCTCCAGGAACTCGACCAGTTCCAGCAGGTACCCGACCTTCCCCAGTCGCCGCTCGGCCCGCCGCTGGACGATCTGCTCAATCAGCTGTTCGACACCGGGAATGCCCGGGTGGCCGCGGCTGTGCTGCCGGAAGTCATGTCACGCATCGAGGTGGATGCTGCCGTTCGCTGGCGGGATCTGCGCGCGGCCGCGTCACGCGATGCCGGGCTCTCGGCCGCGCTGGCCGGCCTGTCGGAGGAATGGTTCGAGCCCTGGATGGCGGCCGAGCCGCCGGCCCCGGCTGCGCTCCCGAATGACTTGACCGCGGTGGAACACGCCACGGACTTCCTGCAGCGGATTGTGGCGATGACACTCCAGGCCGGCCCGCCGGATCCGTTGCTGTTGAAGCGCCTGCGCTACAGTCTGCACGCCGCGATGCCCGGCCTGGACGGCCCCGAGAAACGCGATGCCGGGTTCCTGCTGACGCTCGGGGCGACGTTCGGTGGACTCTATCGAGGCGAGTACCTGCCGTTGACCGAATCCCTGCTCTGGACCGCCTCCGGTCTGTTGACGGAAGCGCACCGGGCGTCCGCGCAGCCCCCGGAACCCGTGCTCGAGCCGCCTGTGGCGATGGTGGGTGATGCGGGTGACATCGAAACGGAGCCGGAAACCACCGTCGATGCGGCGGCGCCCTATCGTTCGCCGCTGCCGCGGGCGCTGTCGGATCTGCTGCCGGCGTTGTCGAGCGTGTACAGCCCGGAATTTGCCCGTGTCGATCCGCGCATCAATGCCGCGATGGCCACGGTGTTCGATGTCATGCAGTACTTTCACACGGGCCAGGCGGATTCAGAACGGCTGCGAATCCTGTTGTCCGCAACCGCCGACAACGTGGCGCAATGGGTGCTGCTGGTTCCGGACATGAGCTTCTACTTCGACCAGCCGGTACGGCGACCGATCGGCAGTGCGATTGCCGATTGCATCGGCCAGATCGCGTCCGCCGAGCCGGATGCACCGCCGCAACCGGCAGCGGACGCCTGCATCTCCGGGCTCGCTGATGCGTCCGAAACGGCCATCCAGAGCGCGGAGCTGGCCGGGGATCCGGACGGGCCGTTCGGCGTCGAACAATTGGAGCGCGAACTTCTGCTCGCGCCCTGGCAGCGCATCAACTACGTGCTCGGCTACCTGCAGGAAACCGTAGTCTCGACGTGTGATCTGCCCGACGCACCGCTGCCGAACCCGTTGGAATGGTCCAACCTGGTTACGGTGCTCGACTGGTTCGCACGCCGCGCCCCCTACCGCTTCCGCAACGATGAGAACCGGGCGACCCTGCGCGGGCTGCGCGACCAGGGCAGGAACCTGCTCGACGCGCTGACGCGTCAGACCGACTGCGTCAGTGGCGCCGGCAGCGGGATCACGGATCCGGTTTTTCGCGGCCTTGCGGAATACCGGACCGCGTTGAACCAGCTCATCGGGGGCCTGCGTGAAGCGGAACTGGGCTTCCGCGCCGAGCGCCTGGAGCCGGGCGCGGACGTCGTGCTGCGCGGCAACGCAAAGCAGTCGACCGCCTATCGCCCCGAGGACCGGGTCATCGAGCCCTGCGATGAGGCGGCCGTATGCGAAATGCGCGGCACGCTCGAAGCCAGCCCGGCGCTGTTGGGACGGTTCCCGGACGCGTACCTGCTCGCGGACCAGCTGCGCCTCGGCGAGGTCGAGGTCTGCTACGACAACGTTCAATGGGTCGAGCGTCGCGCCGAGCCGGTCCGCGCCGATGACCCGCACGTCGCCAACTACTTCGGAAGACTCAGCTTCGACCTGATTGGCCGTTACCGGGAGGGCGAAGACGTTCGGGAGGTGTTCGGCGACACCTACGTCAGTCCGGACGAGTATCACTACCTGTTCGGCGCGGCGACCGACGAGGTGCTCGACGACCCGTGTCCGACCGAGTGGATCGGCACCCGCATCACGACCGGCCTTGGCGATGATCGACGCATTCGGGTCGTGCCCGATCGCCTGACGTACCTGACGGCGGCGCGCAGTCTGCCCTCGCGCATCATCACCGCCAACTGGGCGCGCGGCCAGCAGTGGCGCGCGGCCTTCGAGACCGGCCAGGGCGTGCGTCCTCACGACTATGACGGTGACGCCGGACTCGTCGAACGACTCAACCAGCGACTGCAGGCCTTGTACCAGGAAGAGCAGGCGGGCCTCTACAGCGCCCTGTTCGCGCAACCCGAGCGGGGCTGGGGTCGGCGCAGCGATACCCTGTACGACCGCGTGCTCGAGGTCGACGCCCGCAAGGCCATGATCGTCGCCTACGTCACCCTCCTGTATCCGGGGTCGATGCTCGACTCCGGTGCGCTGCGCAGCTTGCTCGAAGGGCGCGGCGCGCTGCTCGACGAGCGCATTCTTCGCCAGTTCCGCCGCGAGGGCGTCCCGGCCTCGGAAATCAGCTCCGGCGGCACCGACCGACTCGAACGCATGATCGGGGAATGGAACCGGGTGCCGGACGGCGTGCGTCGCAGCGGCTCGGTGGCGATCGGCGTGGCCCACGCCCTGGCTCGCCTGGACGCGCTTGAACGCGATCTGTTCGAGCGCCTGCTGCCCGGGGAGTACGCGCCGCTCAGCTTCGACGATCTCGACGGCTGAACGTCAGCACGCTGCCGACGAACGCGGCGACGAGCAACACCTGGGCGAGCGCCGGAAGTCGCTGCGGCGGGTTCGCCCACGCCTCCGTGACACCGATCACCAGGTACAGCATGGCGAGGTAACCGGCCCAGGTCATCGAGCGCAGCGAGCCGCGCAGGATGCCCCGCGCGGGCAGCAGTAACGGGACGACCGCCGCCGCGGCCAGGTACGGGTTCCCGGCCCCATGCGGCGCCGGCAGCAATGCGTGCCAAATTACCTGCAGGCCGAGCAGTGCGAGCCAGACCGCGCCGGCCAGCCGGCCCCAGCCGTTCAAAGGATTTCCAGGACCGATTCCGGTGGCCGGCCCAGCGCAGCCTTGCCGTTGGCGAGGACGATCGGTCGCTCGATCAGCTTCGGGGTGGCGGCCATCGCGGCGATCAATTGCGCGTCGCTCAACCCGGGATCGGCCAGCCCCTGGTCGCGGTACGCCTGCTCGCCCGTGCGCATCAGCGCGCGCGGCGCGAGGCCCAGGAGGTCCAGCAGGCGACCGAGTTCCGCCGCGTCGGGCGGGTCCTCGAGGTACAGTCGTATGTCGGGTTCGATTCCGCGTTCCTGCAACAGGGCGAGGGTCGCGCGGGATTTCGAGCAGCGCGGGTTATGGAAGAGGGTGACGGTCATGGCGGCTCCCTTGCTTTGCATGAGGCACAACGGCTAGTCTGCATTCTATGCACGCGGCATGGGGGCGTAAACCGCCCGTAAGGCGATGAATGACGAATTGAAACAATCCCTCGACGTTCCCGAGCAGTGGCGGCGCGGCCGGCGTCTGGCGCGCCATGTCTGGACTCATTTTCAGGAAGACCGCTGCCTGGCGGAGGCCGCGTCGCTCAGCTACACGAGCCTGCTCTCGCTCGTGCCCCTGCTGGCCGTTGCATTCGGTATCGTCGCCGCGTTCCCGGTGTTCGAGGAATGGGCCGAGCGCTTGCAGGCGGTGATCCTCGAAAACGTCATGCCGACCGTCGGCGAGCAGATCGTGCCCTACCTGAATTCGTTCCTGAACAGCGTCAGCAAACTCACCCTGGTCGGAATCGTCGGCCTGATCGCAACGGCGATTCTGCTGTTGAACCGCATCGAGTCGGCCTTCAACCGGATCTGGCGCGTCGACCAGGGCCGAACCCTGGTCAACCGCCTGACGATGTACTGGGCGGTGCTGACGCTGGCCCCGATCATGCTCGCCGCGGCCGTCGCAATCGGCGCACAGGGCGTGTTCGGTTTTCTGAGCACGACCGGCGAGACGCCGCCTTTGGTGTACCGCAGCGGTGTATTCCTGATGACCTTGATGACCTTCGCCACGGTGTTTCTGCTGGTGCCGAACCGCAGCGTCAAGATGAAGCACGCCTTCGCCGGCGCCTTCCTGAGCGCCGTGCTGTTCGAAATCGCCAAGGTCGGGTTCGTCGCCTATGCGGCCAATACGAATTACACCGTGATCTACGGGGCCATCGCCCTGGTGCCGATCTTCCTGTTCTGGCTTTACCTCGTGTGGACGGTGATCCTGTTCGGCGCATCGCTCGCCGCTTCGCTGACCACGTTTACCGAGTACAGCCGGTACGAGACGCGTTGGCCCGAGCGCTTTGAATTCCAGTTGGCCTATCGCCTGCTGGGCCACTTCTGGGAAGCCCAGAAGCGGGGCGAGTCGCTGAGCCGGGACCGCCTGTTCGAGCTTGAATCGCACGCCAGCGAACACCAGTTGATGAAGCTCATCGCCGGCTTGCGCGACTGCCGCGTGCTGTCGGCGAGTGGCGAGGATGCCTGGGTGCTGGCGCGCGGCCTCGAAGACTTTACCCTGGGCGATCTGTATCGCTGCGGCGATTACTACCTGCCGTTGGGCGCCACGGACGAGTTGCCGCGGCAGACGGCCCGGGACGAGGCGCTGGTACGGGCCCTGGAAGACCTCGCGGAGCGCAGCGAGGACATCTGGCAGCGGCCGCTGCGCCATTTCTTCATGGAACCGGAAACACGGGAAGACGCGGAATGAAATCAACGATCTCGATGGGCCTCACGGCGCTGCTCGCGGTGGCCTGGCTGAACGTGACCAATGCAGCATACGAGACGACGGAACCGGTGGATTTCACGCTGGTGCAACTCGGTGGCGGGGATGTCACGGTCAGCGATTACCGCGGCGAGTGGGTCGTGGTCAACTACTGGGCGACCTGGTGCGCACCGTGCGTCAAGGAAATGCCGGAACTGTCGTCGCTGCACGAGGAGCGCGACGGGGTCGTGGTGCTGGGCCTCGCTTACGAGGACGTCGACGACGCCGATTTCTTTGAATTCCTCGACAAGGCGCCGGTCAGCTATCCGATACTGAAGGTGGACGTGTACGATCCGCCGAAGCCCTTCGGCGCGCCCAAGGTGCTGCCGACCACGATCATCCTCGATCCGGAAGGCAAGGCGGTCAAAACCTTTCTCGGCCCGGTGACCCGGGAAGACATCGAGAACTTCATCGACGGGTGAGGGCGCTCGCGGGCGCGGTTTCCGCGGCGGTCGGCCCGAGCGGTTCGCAGCGCACCCGCTGCCGCGCCCGGCCGGCTTCAGACATCCAGTTCCCTTTGCAGCGCCATCCGGACCGGCGCGAACGAGCGGCGGTGTTCCGCGCAGGGGCCGCAGCGCTCCAGGGCGTCCAGGTGCGCGGCCGTCGGATAGCCCTTGTGCCGGTCGAAACCGTATTCCGGGAACCGTTCGTGCAGCGCGCACATGTGGCGGTCGCGCGTGACCTTGGCGAGTATCGAAGCGGCGGAGATGGCGGGTTCCAGCGCGTCGCCGCCGATCACCGTGCGCGACGGGCAGGGCAATTCCGGCGCGCGGTTGCCGTCGATCAGCGCCATCTGCGCCGGGGGCTCCAGCGACGCGACCGCGCGCCGCATGCCGGCCAGCGTGGCCTGCAGAATGTTGATCCGGTCGATTTCCGCCGGTGTCACCGCGATGACCGACCAGGCCAGCGCGGATTCGACAATCTGCGCGTAAAGCACCTCGCGGCGCGTTTCGTTCAGTTTCTTCGAATCGGCGAGGCCTTCGATCGGCCGGTCCGGGTCCAGGATCACCGCGGCGACGACGACCGGGCCGGCGAGCGGTCCGCGGCCGGCTTCGTCGACCCCGGCAACCCGTCGCGTCATCCCGAGCGTTCGGCCAGCAGCGTGGCCACCGCGTCGGCCGCGCGTGCGGCGGCATCGCAGCGCAGGCGCTCGTGGAGTTCGTGAAACGCCCGCTTGAGTTCGGACCGCGCGGCGGTGTCCTCGAGCCAGGTTTCGACGGCGCGGGCAAGGTTTTCCGGCGTGGCCTGATCCTGGATCAGTTCCGGCACCAGGCCACGGTCGGCGAGGATGTTCGGCAGCGAAAACCATTCCAGCCGAACCAGGTTCAGCAGTTGGCCGATCCGGTACGTGGCGGGCGCCAAACGATAGGTCATGACCAGTGGACGATTCACCAGCAGGGTCTCGAGGGTGGCCGTTCCGGACGCGCACAGCACGCAGTCGCCGGCCGCGATGACGGTATGGGGATCGCCGCGCACGACAGGGATATCGGCGCCGCCGATGCGCTCCAGTTCGTTTCGGAACAGGTGTTCCGTTGCGGCGTCGGCGGCGGCGCAGACGAACTGCAGGTCCGGGTTCCGTTGCGCCAGCAGGGCGGCCGCCTCGATCATCGGTCCGGCCAGGCGGCCGACTTCCCCCGTTCGGCTGCCGGGCAACAGCGCCACGGTTGCGGCCGAACCGTTCATGCCCAGCCGCGCGCGGGCGGCCGCGGGATCGTGATCCTCCCGGATCTGGTCCGCGAGGGGATGTCCGACATAGGTGGCGGGCACGGCGTGGTCGCGGTAGAACGGCGGTTCGAACGGGAACAGGCAGAGCACCCGGTCGACCGCGCGCGCGACCTTGTGAACGCGACGTCGGCGCCAGGCCCAGACCGTCGGGCTGACGTACTGCACGGTGCGCAGCCCCGCCCGGCGCAGGCGGATTTCGAGCCCCAGGTTGAAGTCCGGCGCGTCGATGCCGATGAATACGTCGGGCCGCACATCCAGCAGACGGCGGTACAGGGCCCGCCGCAGACGCAACAGGCGCGGAAAGTGCGACAGCACCTCGACGAGGCCCATCACCGCGAGTTCGCTGCTGTCCCACCAGGCCTCGACGCCGGCCGCCTGCATGCGGCGGCCGGCGACACCGACAAAGCGGGCCCGCGGAAACCGTTCCTTCAGCTTTTCGACCAGCGCTGCGCCCAGTTGGTCGCCGGACGCTTCGCCGGCGACCAGGGCGATGGTGGGTGCGGATTCGGTCATGGCGGGGCCGCGCCGGGCGTCAGCGGATGAAGCTCTTTTCCGTGGTGTCCAGGAATTCGATCAGCGGGCGGACTTCCTCGTGCTCGGCCGCCATTTCCGCCAGCTTTTCGCGCGCCTCCGCGAGGCGCAGGCCGGAACGGTAGAGGACCTTGTAGGCGCGTCGCACCTGCTGGACCTGCTCGGCGGTGAACCCGCGTCGTTTCAGGCCTTCGGAGTTGATGCCCTTGGCCCGGGCTTTTTCTCCGGAAACGGTGACGTACGGTGGGATGCTCTGGTTCACGTGGCTGGCGAACGAGGTAAAGCTGTGTTCGCCGACGTTGCAGAACTGGTGAATCAGCGAATAGCCGGACAGGATCGCCCAGTCGCCCACGGTCACGTGGCCGGCCAGCGAGGCGTTGTTGGCCATGATGATGTCGTCGCCGAGGATGCAGTCGTGGGCGATGTGCACGCAGGCCATGATCCAGTTGCGGTTTCCGATCACGGTCTTGCCGCCGCCTTGCACGGTGCCGCGACTGAAGGTGCACAGTTCGCGAATGGTGTTGTCGTCGCCGATGATCAGTTCCGTGTCCTCATCGGCGTACTTCTTGTCCTGGGGCTCTTCGCCGATCGATGCGAACTGGAAGATCCGGTTGTTGCGGCCGATGGTCGTGCGGCCGGTAACGACCACGTGCGGACCGATCCGGCTGCCGGGACCGATCGTGACCCGGGGGCCGATGATGCTGAAGGCGCCGATTTCGACATCGTCGGCGAGTTCGGCGGCGGGATCGACCAATGCGGTTTCGTGGATGGACGCCATCGTCATTTCCCCGCGCAGAGAATCTCGCAGCAGGCCACGCGCTGGCCGTCTACTTTCGCCTCGCAGCTGTAAAAACCCATGCGCCGCAGAATGCGTTGCTGGGTCACTTCCAGCACCAGCTGATCACCCGGCGCGACGGTTTTGCTGAACTTGGCCTTGTCGACCTTCACCAGGTAATACAGTTCGCCGGTCTTGCCCTGCATCGAGGCGTCCAGGTTGGCCAGCATGCCGGCCGCCTGCGCCATCGATTCGATGATCAACACGCCGGGCATCACCGGGTTGCCGGGAAAGTGCCCGGTGAAAAACGGTTCGTTGATGCTGACGTTCTTGATCGCGGTAATCTTCTTCTCGGGCTCCAGTTGCATCGAGACGACCCGGTCGAGAAGCAGGAACGGGTAGCGATGGGGCAGGTATTTTTCGATTTCGGACGCCTCGACCGGCGCCGACAACACGTTTTCAGTCATGATTTTCGGATTTCCCCGGATTCTTTTCCAACTGCCGTACCTGACGGGCCAGTTCGTCGAGCTTGAGCAGACGCGCGAGGTTCTTCTGCCACGACCGGACCGGCTGCGCGGCCACGGTGCCGGACCAGGTGAGCCCCGGCTCGGTGATGGAGCGAAGCACGGCTGATTTCGCGGCGATCGTGGTGCGATCGGCGACCTCGATGTGGCCGGTGATGCCGGCGGCCCCGCCGATCAGGCAGTAGCGTCCGACGTGGCTGCTGCCCGCGACGCCGGCCGCGCCGGCCATCGCGGTATGCGCGCCAATGCGGACATTGTGGGCAATCTGGCACAGGTTGTCGAGGCGCACATCCTCTTCCAGCACGGTGTCCTCGATCGCGCCGCGATCGATGCAGGTGTTGGCGCCGATTTCGCAGTCGTCGCCGATCGTGACGCTGCCCAGCTGCGGCACTTTTTCCCAGTGGTCGCCCGCGAAGGCGATGCCGAACCCGTCCGCGCCGATCACGGCGCCCGGGTGCACGATGACGCGGCGGCCGAGTCGCACGCCGTGACCGAGCGACACGTTCGCATGCAGGCGACAGCCGGCCCCGAGTTCGCAGCCTGCTTCGAGTACGCTGCCCGGCCCGACGCTGCAGCCGTCGTCGATGACGCAGTCGTCGCCGATGACCGCGTGCGCGCCGATGCTGACGTTGTCCCCGATCTGCGCGCTGGCTGCGACCGCGGCGGTCGGGTGGATGCCGGGCTCGGCGGCCGGGCGCGGGTCGAACAGGACCGCGATGCGGGCGTAAGCGAGATAGGGGTCGGCCGCGATCAGGCAATGGGTCGGGCAGGCGGCCGCGTCATCGGCTTGCACGATGACGGCGCCGGCGCGCGTCGCGGCGAGCTCCTTGCGGTAGGCGCGGTTGGCCAGGAAGGAGACCTGTGACGGGCCCGCGCCACGCAGGGTGCCGACGCCATCGATCGTCGCGTCCGGATCACCGCGCAGCTCGAGTCCGAACCGGGCGGCGAGGTCATCCAGGCGATGCGTGTTGCGGGTTGAAGCCATGGGGCCGGTTCTCAGGCCCTAATCGTTGCCGAATTCCAACTGGTCGGCAGCGTACTCGACTTCGAGCTGCTCCAGGATCAGGTCGGTGATGTCCAGGTCGGGGCTGGCGTAGATAACCGGACTGGCGACGATCAGGTCGTAGCCGTTGCGGCGTGCGATTTCCTGCACGGCGACGTTGATCTGTGCCTCGAGGCGCTGAACCTCCTCGGTGCGGCGGAACGACAGTTCGTCCCGCAGGTCTTCCTTGCGGCGGGTGATGCCGCGGCGCATCTCGCGCAGGTCCCGCTCCATCTGGATGCGGTTGTCCTCGTCGATGTCCCCCTGCGCCAGGCGTTGCTCGAGTGCTTCGGCCCGCATCTCGTCCAGCTCGATGCTGTCGTTGCGGTCACGGAATTCCTGGTCCAGCTTCGCGCGCCCGGCGACGACCTGGGGGGCGTTGTCGAGCACCTGTTTCATGTCCACATAGCCGATGTTCAACTGCTGCGCACTCGCCTCCGAAACGCAGGCAAGGGCGAGCAGTACAATGAACATTGTACGGGCACAACTCCACATGCTCCGTATTCTACATCCAATCAGGACGTCTCGCTCGCCTTCTTTGCGCCTCGTGCAGAATCCCCGGCGCATGGCCGGGGGCAGGCAAACCGGGGTCGGTGTGGGCGACCGGGTCCGAGCGGGATCAGAACGTCGTGCCGAACGAGAACTGCAGGTCTTCGGTGCGATCGCCCGGACGGTCGTTGAACGGGAAGGCATAGGAAATGACGATCGGGCCGATCGGCGCTTCCCAGGTGACCGACAGGCCGAAAGAGCCGCGCAGCTTGTCGGCTTCGAAGGCGTCGATGTTCTCGTACACGTAACCCGTATCGACGAACAGCGCGATGCGCGTGCCGCTCCGGCCGGCGCCGAACGGCGTCGGGAACGCCAGTTCCATGCCGCCCGCGACCTTGAAGTCGCCGCCGACCGAGCGGCAGAAGTAATCTTTCGGGCCGAGCGTGTTGTCGTCGTAACCGCGCAGATCGCGCACGCCGCCGCTGTAGAAGTGCTCGAAGAACGGCAGGCCCGTGTCGAGCTGCACGATGTCCGTCGGGTCACACTGCGTGGACGGCGGGAATTCCGGCGTCGGCGGGTTGGCCTGCGAGTCGTCGTCGTAGCTGTCGTAGGCGTCGCCGTAGCCCAGGTTGCCGCGGACGGCGAACACCAGCCCGGCCCAGATCGGCCAGTACTTCGCGCCCCGGTAGGTCATTTTCCAGTATTCACGCGAACTGCCGGGCATGGCCGTCTGCAGCACCAGCGACTGCGCCGAGCCGCGGGTCGGGTTCAGGAAGTGGTTGCGGCTGTCGCGGGTCCAGCTGACCGTCCAGTCGAACGTCTGGAACGTGCGCTCGTCGCGGGTCAGCACGCCGTTGCCGTCGAAGTCCAGTGAATAGGACAGCGGGTCGCCAAGCCGCGGTTGCAGACCGAACTCCGTGCAGAAACCGTTCTCGTCGATCTCGCCGACGCAGCCGAAGCTGCCGACGTTGATCTGCGAATCGCGGTAGCCGAACCCGGAGCGCAGGTAGTCCACCTCGGTGATCGGAATGCCGAAATTCATCCCCACGCCCCACTCGCTGCTGGTGAACGCCGAGGAGATGTTCGCCGCGCCCTGGTCGAATTCCTGGTAGCGCAGGTAGAAGCCGCGGCTGACGCCGTCGTCGGTCCAGTAGGGGTTGTCGTAGTTCAGGTTCAGGCTGCTGATGATGCTGGAGTGCGACACGCCGAGGCCGAGGCGTTTGCCGCTGCCGATGAAGTTGTCCTGCTGAATGCTCAGCGAGGCGATCAGGCCCTGGACCTGGGAATACCCCAGACCCACCGTGAAACTGCCGGCCGGGCGCTCGGAGACGGTCACGATCACGTCGACCTGGTCGTCGGTGCCCGGAACGGCGGGGGTTTCGATTTCGACGTTCTCGAAATAGGTCAGGCGCTGCATGCGGACTTTCGAGCGGTCGATCGCCGCCTGTGAGAACCAGGCGCCTTCCATCTGGCGCATTTCGCGGCGCAGCACCTCGTCCTTGGTCTTTGAATTGCCGACGAACTGGATGCGGCGAATGTAGACGCGCTTGCCGGGATCGACGAAGAAGTTGATCGACACCAGGCGGTTGTCGCGGTCGACGTCGGTGATCGGGTTGACGTTGGCGAAGGCGTAGCCGATGTTGGCCAGCACCCCGGTGATGTTCTCGACGCTCTGCTCGATCTTCTTGCGGGAGAAGATTTCGCCCGGCTGCACGATGATCAGGCGGCGCAGGGTGCCCTCGTCGATGACGAGATCGCCGGTCAGCTGGACCTCGTCCACGCCGTAGACATCGCCCTCGACGACGTTCGCCGTGATGAAGATGTCGCGCTTGTTCGGGCTGATCGAGACCTGGGTGGACTCCACGCTGAAGTCGACGTAGCCGCGGTCGAGGTAGTAGGAACGCAGTTTTTCGATGTCGCCCGAGACTTTCTCGCGCGAGTACTGCCCGTCCTTGGACCAGAATTTCCAGAACGGGGGAATGTCCGACTCGAAATCCTCCTGGATTTCCTTGTCGGTAAACGTCTCGTTGCCGACGATGTTGATGTGGCGGATTTCGGCGACCTTGCCTTCGTCGATGACGATGGCGATTCGCACGCGGTTGCGGTCGAGGTCCGTGACCCGGGTATCCACTTCCACCGCGTAACGCCCCTGGTTGAAGTACTGGTTGACCAGTTCCTGGGTCAGGCGGTCCAGCACGAGGCGGTCGAAGACTTCGCCCTCGGACAGGCCGATGTCGTTCAGGACGCGGCGCAGCTCCTCGTCCTTGATCGCCTTGTTGCCGCTCAGCGTCACGGCGGCGATGGCCGGGCGCTCCTGGACGTCGATCACGAGGATGGAGCCTTCATGGCGCAGGCTCACGTCCTGGAAGAATCCGGTTCGGTACAACTCGCGGATCGCGGAGCGGGCCGAGGAGGGGGTGAGGGTGTCGCCGCGGTCCAGGGGCAGGTAATTGTAGATGGTGCCCTCGGAAATGCGCTGCAGACCCTCGACGCGGATGTCCGAGATCACGAAGGGTTCGACGCCGCGTGAGCCTCAACGGGCCTGAAGTCTATCCGACCAGCCGTAAAATATCGTTAATGAACGCCAGGCTCATCAGGCCGGCGAGTGCGATCAGTCCAAAATATTGGCCCGCTACCTGAGCCTCCTCAGATACCGGGCTGCCTTTGACCAATTCTATCAGGTAATACAGCAGATGACCGCCATCGAGGACCGGTATCGGCAGCAGGTTGAGAATGCCGAGACTGAGGCTGATTGCGCCGAGGAAGAACAGGAACTGCGCGAAGCCCGCCGCCGCCGAGGAGTTGGCGAACTGGGCGATGCTGATCGGGCCGGACAGGTTTTTCACGGAGGCCTTGCCGGTGACCATGCGCGCCAGCAGGCCGAGGGTGGCCGTGGTCAGGCGCCAGGTCTCGCTGACCGCCGCGGGCACGGCCTCGAGCGGCCCGAGCCGTAACACGAACGCGGCCCGTTCCAGCTTCGCACGCTGCTCCGGCCCGATGTCGGCGTTCGTCACGCCGAGCACCAGGCGGCTGGAAAACCAGCCCTCGTCGCGACGTTCCGGGCTGACCTCGAGCGGCAGCGCGACGCCGTCGCGTTC
This sequence comes from Lysobacterales bacterium, assembly GCA_037384065.1. Classification (GTDB taxonomy): domain Bacteria; phylum Pseudomonadota; class Gammaproteobacteria; order Xanthomonadales; family SZUA-36; genus JABDPF01. Next base: position 6,961 of record JARROJ010000061.1, on the reverse strand, counting down.
CACGACGACCTCGAGCGGCTGTCCGGCCGCGCCGTGGGTCTGCACCAGGTAGCCGATTTGCTGCCAGCCGTCGACATCCTCGCCGGCGATCGACACGATGCGATCGCCGCTGCGGATGCCGGCGCGCTCGGCGGGACTGGCCTGTGCGACGTCGCCGACCAGCGCCGGCACCTCGAGCCGCCAGGGATCGATGCCGATGGCTTCCAGCGTCTTCTCTTCGCTGAAGTCGCTGCCCAGGCGCCCCAGGTCGAGCTGGTGGGTCGACGGGATGCCGTTCGCGTCCTCGACCGTGATGGTGATGGCGTCGCGGTCCAGCGCATGGGTGACCAGTTCGAGGATGGCGTGTTGCCAGGTCCGGGCGGATTCGCCGTCCACGGCGACGATCACGTCGTCGGGTTCGAGGCCGGCCTCGGCGGCGATGCCGCTGGTTTGCCCGATCAGCGGCCGGGTTTCCGGAATGCCCGTCAGGAACATCACCCAGAAGGCGAGCACCGCGAACACCAGGTTGAATGCCGGACCCGCGGCGACGATCGCGATCCGTGACCACACCGGCTGGCGGTTGAAAGCGCGTTCCTTCTCGTCATCCGCGACCGGGCCTTCGCGCTCGTCGAGCATCTTGACGTAGCCGCCCAGCGGAAACAGGGCGAGCCGATACACCGTGCCGTCGACCGCCGTTCGGCTCCACACCGTGCGTCCGAAGCCGACCGAAAACGTCAGCACGCGAACGCCCATGCGGCGGGCGACCCAGAAGTGCCCGAACTCGTGAAAGGTGATCAGTAATCCCAGGGTGACCAGCAGCCACCAGATCGATCCGAATAACTCAGTCATGACAACGATTGTGCGTAGTTCGTGGCCGCTTCGCGCGCCTTCCGGTCGGCCGCCATGACGTCCTCGAGGCACGTCAGCGGCGTGATTTCCGTCTGCTCCAGCACGGCCGCGACCGTGTCGGGGATCCGGGCGAAACCGATCCGGCCCTCCAGGAAGTATTCGACCGCAACTTCGTTGGCTGCGTTCAATACGGCCGGCGCGCTGTCCCCGCGGCGCATCGCGTCGAAGGCGAGGGCCAGGCAGGGGAAACGTTCCAGATCCGGTTCGCGAAACGACAGGTCGTTCATCTGGGCTAACTGGAGTCGTTCGACCCCGGCTTCAATACGCCCGGGCCAGGCCAGCACGTTGGCGATCGGCGTTCGCATGTCGGGCGTGCCGAGCTGGGCGATCACCGAACCGTCGCGATAGGCGACCATCGAGTGCACGATGCTCTGCGGATGCACCAGGACCTCGATCTGCTCCGGTCGCGCATTGAACAGCCAGCGTGCCTCGATCACTTCCAGCCCCTTGTTCATCAGGGTGGCGGAATCGACCGAGATCTTGCGCCCCATCGACCAGTTCGGGTGCGCGCAGGCCTGTTCGGGCGTGACGCGCGCGAAGTCCTCGGCGGGCAGCTCCAGAAACGGGCCGCCCGAAGCGGTCAGGATGATCTTCTCGACGCCGGCGGCCTCCAGGCCACTCTCCAAATCCGCCGGCAGCGACTGGAAGATCGCGTTGTGTTCGGAATCCACCGGCAGCACCGTGGCGCCGCTGCGGCGGGCCTGGTCCGTGAAAATCTCTCCGGCGATAACCAGTGATTCCTTGTTGGCCAGCAGGATGCGACGCCCGCAGCGGGCCGCGTGAAAGGTCGGCTCCAGCCCCGCGGCGCCGACGATGGCGGCCATCACGGTGTCCGCATCGCTGTCGTCCGCAGCGGTCGTCACCGCGTTCGCTCCCGAGCGGACGCGGGCGCGGCTGCCGTTCCGCTCGAGCAGCGCGCGCAACGCCGCCTCGCGCGACGCGTCTGCGATCACCGCCAGTTCGGCGTCGAAGCGGGCGCACTGTGCCGCCAGTTTCTCGACATTGCGGTGCGCGGTCAGCGCGACGACGCGAAAACGTCCGGGATGGCGGGCGAGCACATCGAGCGTGTTTTCGCCGATCGATCCCGTCGATCCGAGAATACAGACGCGCTCGCGGCTCATTGGGCCAGGACCCCGAACGCCAGCGCGAAAAACGGCGCGCCGGCCAGCAGGCTGTCGTAGCGATCGAGAACACCGCCGTGGCCCGGAAACAGTTTGCCCGCGTCGGCAACGCCGACCGTCCGCTTGTGCAGGCTGATGAACAGGTCGCCGCCGATCGAACTCAGGGCCGTGGCGACGGTCATCGCGACCAATGCGGGTAACGCGATGCCAAGGCCGGTGATCGGGCCGGACCACAGCCACGCGACCAGCAGCGCGAGGAGCAGCCCCCCGTACACGCCTTCCCAGGTCTTGTTCGGACTGATCACCGGCGCCAGCTTGCGCCGGCCGAACTGCTTGCCGCTGAAGTAGGCGCCGATATCCGAGGCCCAGATGATCAGCAGCAGCAGGAACACGACCCATGCACCGCGCGGCTGCTCCTGCAACCAGGCCAGCGCGAACCCGCACGTGGTCAGCGCGACCGGTGCGGACAGGAAGCCCGCGGCGCGGAACGCGGCGGTCGGTTGCGCGCCGCGCCGGTACAACGGCAGGCGCACGAACAGCAACAGCCAGGCGAGGCAGCCCGCGGCGAGGATGGCGATCGCGTGCGGCTCGATCCGGTCCCAGCCGAAAAACAGAACGCCGAAGATCACGATCTGCAGCGCCAGCAGCGCGGCGCCGGCGGCGACGGAAAGTGCGCAGATGCGCCGGAATTCGAGGCAGCCGGCCAGCAGCAATATAGCGATCGCGCCCTTGAACACGGACGGCGTGGCGAGGAAGACCACGGCCAGGGTGACCGGAAAGATCACCAGGGCGGTCAGAATGCGGGTGCGAAGCACGGGCGGCGAACCTCAGGCGGCGCCCTGTCGGGCCTGGGCGCCGGTCCGGCCGAAGCGACGCTCGCGCGAACGATAGGCGGCGATCGCTTCGTCCAGCGTGTCGCCGTCGAAGTCAGGCCACAGCACCGGCGTGAAATAAAACTCGGTGTAAGCGGATTGCCAGAGCAGGAAGTTGCTGATCCGCATTTCGCCGCCGGTGCGGATGAACAGATCCGGGTCGGGGCTGTCGCTCAGCGCGACACGACTGGCGAACAGGCGTTCGTCGATGGCCTCCGGTTGCAGGCGACCGGCCGCGACGTCGGCGGCGATGTCGCGGGCGGCGCTCACGATATCCCAGCGCCCGCCATAGTTGACCGCGACATTCAGCGTCAGGCGGCGGTTCGCGGCGGTCAGCGCCGTCGCCTTGCGCACCCGTTCCCGGAGTTCCGGCGAAAAGCGATCGAGATCGCCGATGAAACGCAGGCGAACCCCGTTTTCGTCCAGCTCGCGGGTTTCCTTGTCGAGCGCGCGCATGAACAGTTCCATGAGGCGCTGGACCTCCTTGCGCGGCCGGCGCCAGTTCTCGCTGGAGAAGGCGAAGACGGTGAGTTCCGGTACGCCGATCTGGCCGCAGTGTTCGACCACGCGGCGCAGGGCTTTCTGGCCGGCCTGGTGACCGAACGTGCGGGGGCGTTTTCGCTGCTCGGCCCAGCGGCCGTTGCCATCCATGACGATGGCGACGTGTGACGGCAACCCTTCGGGGTCAGATTTCAAGGAGTTCCTGTTCTTTTTCGGCGACGATTTCATCCACCTTCTTCACCGCGACGTCGGTGACCTGCTGGATCTCGTGCTCGGCCTTGCGCTCCTCGTCTTCGGAAATTTCCTTGTCCTTGAGGAGTTCCTTGATGTGGGTGTTGGCGTCGCGCCGGATGTTGCGGATCGCGATCTTGGCGCTCTCGCCTTCCTGGTGCACGATGCGTCCGAGGTCCTTGCGGCGCTCTTCGGTCAACGGGGGCAGGGGGATGCGGATGACCTGCCCGGCGGTGGTGGGGTTGAGGCCGAGGTCGGACGTCAGGATCGCTTTCTCGATCACCGGCACCATGTTCTTGTCCCACGCGGTCACGGTCAGGGTGCGCGCGTCTTCGACGGTGACGCTGGCGGCCTGCCCGATCGGCACTTCGCTGCCGTAATAGTCGACGTGCACGTGTTCCAGCAGGCTCGGATGGGCCCGGCCGGTCCGGATCTTGGCGAGTTCGTGACGCAGGGACTCGAGACTCTTGGTCATGCGGGTCCGGGCGTCGTTCTGTATGTCGGCAAGCATGGCTTTCTCCTTAATTGTTTCCGGGGCGTCCGCGGATCAGGACACGAGGGTGCCGATGGCCTCGCCCTGGACGATGCGGACGAGATTGCCTTCCCCGAAGACGTTGAACACTCGAATGGGCATTTGCTGGTCGCGGCAGAGCACGATGGCGTTGGCGTCCATCACACCCAGCTTGCTGGCGATGACGCTGTCGTACTCGAGGTGCTCGTACCGCTTGGCCGCGGAATCCCGAACCGGGTCGGCGGTGTACACGCCGTCCACCTTGGTGGCCTTGAGAACGATGTCGGCGCCGACTTCGATCGCGCGCAGCGCGGCCGCGGTGTCGGTCGTGAAGAAGGGGTTGCCGGTTCCGCCGGCGCAGATCACGACGCGGCCTTTCTCGAGGTGGCGCACGGCGCGCCGGCGGATGTAGTCCTCGCAGACGTCGTGCACCGAAATCGCGGACATCACGCGGGCATCGACGCCGATGCTCTCCAGCGCGTCCTGCAGGGCCAGCGAGTTCATGACCGTGGCCAGCATGCCCATGTGATCACCGGTCACCCGGTCGATGCCCGATTGCGCCAGGCCGGCGCCGCGAAAGATGTTGCCGCCGCCGATGACGATGGCGATCTGGACGCCGAGACGGCTTACTTCGGCGACTTCGGAAGCGATCCGGTGAATGATCGCCGGATCGATTCCGTAATCCTCCCCGCCCAGCAGCGCTTCGCCGCTGAGCTTGAGGAGGATCCGTTTATAGCCGTCTTCAGCCACCGCTGACCTGTTGCATCACTTCTTCAGCAAAGTTTTCCTGCTTTTTCTCGATGCCTTCGCCGACGACCAGTCGATCGAAACCGACCACCCGGGCGCTCTGCTGCCCCAGCAGCTTGGCGACCGTCAGGTCGCCGTCCTTGACGAAAGGCTGCCCGAGAAGTGTGATGCCTGCAAGGTGTTTGCGCAAGCGACCGGAAACCATCTTTTCGATGATCTCGGGCGGCTTGCCGCTGTCCTGCGCCTGGGCGATCAGGATGTCCTTCTCGCGGGCGATCACGTCGGCCGGCACGTCGTCGTCGGAAATGAACTCGGGGTTCATCGCGGCGATGTGCAGGGCGATGTCGTGGGCCAGCTCGGCGTCACCGCCCTCGACCTCGACCAGCACGCCGATCTTGCCGCCGTGCACGTAGGCGCCCAAGGTGTTCTCGGTCTCGGCGCGAACGAAACGGCGGACCTGGATGTTCTCGCCGATCTTCGCGATCAGCGCCTGGCGCGCCTCTTCGGCGCTGCCGCCGTCCATGTCGCTGGCCATCAGCGCGGCGACGTCCGCGGGCGCTTCGGCCAGCGCCTTCTCGGCGATCCGGCCGGCGAAGGCGTTGAAATTCTCGTCCTTGGCGACGAAGTCGGTCTCGCTGTTGACCTCGACCATCACGGCCTGCTTGCCGTCGGCCGACGTGGCCAGCACGATCTTGCCTTCGGCGGCGACGCGGCTGGCTTTCTTGTCGGCCTTGGCCAGGCCGGCCTTGCGCATCGCTTCCACCGCGGCGTCCATGTCGCCGCCGGCTTCGACCAGGGCGTTCTTGCATTCCATCATGCCCGCGCCGGTGCGTTCGCGGAGTTCTTTGACCATTGCAGCTGTTACTGCCATGACAGGTACCTCTTGACTGATTTTCGTGTGGGTTGGCCGCGCCCGTGGGCGCGGCACGATTCGATCGCGCGAGGCGGCCTCAGCCTTCGTCGCCGGATTCGGCCTTCTTGGCCACCTTTTTCTTGGCCGCTTTCTTCTTGGCGACCTTTTTCTTCGGGGCGGGCTTCGCAGCTTCTTCCTTGGCTTCGGCTTCCGGCGCGGCGTCTTCCGCGGCAGCCTGCTCGGCCGGTTCCGCGGCGGCTTCCTCGGCCTTGGCCTCTTCGGCTTTCACGTCCTCGGCCGGCGTTTCGTCGGCCTTGGCTTCTTCGGCCGGCGCTTCGTCAGCCTTCACGTCCTCGGCCGGCGCTTCCTCGGCCTTGGCTTCCTCGGCTGGCGCTTCGTCGGCCTTCACGTCCTCGGCGGGTTCGTCGGCCTTGGGTTCAGCCGCCGCCTTGCGAGCGACGACCTTCTTGGCGGTCTTCTTCTTCGGTGCGGCCTTGCGGGCCTCCTTTTTCGGCTTCTCGGCCTTGCGCTTGACGGGGTTGCCTTCCTCGTCCAGTTCGACGAACTCGTCTTCGACCTCGACCTGCGGCGCCGAGGCGCGGCCCTCCAGCACGGCGTCGGCCGCCAGCTGGGTGTAGAGGCGAATCGAGCGGATGGCGTCGTCATTGCCGGGAATCACGTAATCGATGCCCTCCGGCGAGCAATTCGTATCGACCACGGCGACCACCGGGATGCCGAGCTTGCGCGCTTCCTTGATGGCGATGTCCTCGTGCTCGACGTCGATCACGAACATCGCGTCGGGCAGGGATTTCATGTTCTTGATGCCGCCCAGGCTCTTCTCGAGCTTGTCGCGCTCGCGGGTCAGCTGCAGCACTTCCTTCTTGACCAGGTGCTCGACGCTGCCGTCCTCGTGCATCGATTCCAGCTGCTTCAGGCGACGCACCGAGGCGCGGATCGTGCGGTAGTTGGTGAGCATGCCGCCCAGCCAGCGGTGCGAGACGTAAGGCATTCCGCAGCGCGTGGCTTCTTCCTCGATGGCCGTGCTGGCCGCACGCTTGGTGCCGACGAACATGATCGAGCCGCGCTTGGCCGCCAGCTTGCCGATGAAATTCATCGCGTCGTTCAGCAGCGGAACGGTCTTCTCGAGGTTGATGATGTGGATCTTGCCGCGGGCTCCGAAAATATAGGGAGCCATCTTGGGGTTCCAGTAACGGGTCTGGTGACCGAAGTGCACGCC
>JARROJ010000060.1:0-14337 GCA_037384065.1 Lysobacterales bacterium | reverse complement strand
GAACCTGCTTCCGGGTGACGGTGCACTCACAACGGCGGATTGCTGGGATTACACTGTAAGTGAAGAAGGTGCCGAATCGTATGACGACGCCAACGAAAACGGAAAGTGGGACCCCGCGGAGCCGTTCATCGATATCGACGGTGACGGCGAGTTCGACGCCGACAGCCCGCGGCCGGAGCCGTGGACCGATCTGGATGATAGTGGCGATTGGACTGACGCCGAAGACTTCGACGATAGGAACGGTAACGGCGTCGCCGATGAGTTCGTCTTCAACTGCGCAGATCCCGAACCCCTGAGCGACAAGGATTTCGTCAGCGGCTCGACGAATCTCGCGGCCGCCGCATCCAAGCACGGCTTCGCCACCCAGGATTTGCTGCAGTACATGAATCGCATTCTGAAAATCACCAAGAATACCCAGATCACCAAGTCGACCGTGCACACCTTGCCGGCGCTTTACCGTGATTGCTGGGCCGCCGACGTGCCGCCGCTCGATCCGCTGGAAACGGACGAAGAGTGGTTCGATCCGGAATATCTGCCCGTCGAAGACTGCCTGATCGAGGACGCGGATGCCGCCCCCCCGGGTTCGGAACTCTTCCCGGACCTGCAGGAACGGTTCGTGGACTACGGGCGCTTCGAAGAGTACAAGCGGGATGATTTCGATGACGTGACCATCGTCACCAAAGATCACGTTCTCGGCGCGTGGACACTCGCGGAAGACGAGTCACTGCTGGGTTGGGTCGAACTGGTCAACGGAATCGACTTCAATGAAAGCTATATCGAAGGCGCCGTCGACGCCATCAACGACGTCATTCGCTCAATCGAGTTCGTTCACAATTACGACCCGCCCGAAGACCTCTACTGTGTTTATCAGCTGGAGGGATGCTACGCGGAATAGGATCAGGCATGCCAGACGCCGCGTGTCGGACGATGGCGGGCCGGTAGGAATCGGCATCCCTGGTGTAACCGCCGGGGTAACGGCCAGGCCCGCACGAGCCACGGCTATGGTCCAACGAGGCGCCGCGCCTTTCGGGGTGCGGCGCCTTTTATTTGCGGGGACGAGCAAAAACGGTCTTTCCCTCGATGACCCGCTGGAAGCGCGGCAATCTTAACCGTGACGCCCGATCGTGAGCGGGGCGTGCTGTGCCAGGAATCAGCGGTTGAATCTCCCTCCCGAACGTGGCAATTTCTGTACTGAAACCCGCAACACCGCACGCGATGGAAGCGAACGAGAAACCGCACAAGGCCGCCTACCCGGAACCGCTGGACGCGATCGTCCTGGCGGGCACGGATTCCAACCCGCGGCGCATGATCCAGGGCCAGAACAAGGCCTTCCTGGAGATCGGTGGGCGCCCGCTGGTGCGCGAGGTCGTGGAGGCCCTGCTCGCCGCTGAATCCGTTGGCGACGTGTTCGTGGTCGGTCCGCGCGAGCGGCTCGACGCGGCGCTGGGCGATTTCTCCGAACAGGTCACCCGGGTGCAGCAGCGCGGCAAGATGCTCGCCAACGCCTGGGCGGCGATCGACGCTTCAGAGGCGCGCGAGCAGGAGCGTACCGGGACGACGGACCCGCATCGCCCGTTGCTGGTGATCTCCAGCGATATCCCGCTGATCACGCCGGCGGCGGTGGACGACTTCGTGGCGCGCTGCGCGGCCGAGGACGCGGGGTTCGACGGCGGCTACGCCATGCTGTGCGGCGTCGCCGACGAGAGCTCGCTCAAAAAGTACTATCCGGCCGACGGCAAGCCGGGCATCGTGCGGCCCTACGTCAACTTCCGTAATTCCCGCCAGCGCCTGGCCAACATCTACGTCGGTCGGCCGCGGCTGCTGACCAACCAGGCCCTGCTGCAGACCGGCTTCGACCACCGCAAGATGGTCAAGCTGAAGAACGTGCTGGCCATCGCCTGGACGTTCCTGCGCCAGGCCGGCAGCTGGCAGGCGGCCTGGCTGTCGCTGCGCATGCAGCTGACCTTGATGGCCTCGCGCCGCGGCGGGCGGCTGTATCGCTGGCTGCGCGAGGGCAACAGCGCGCGGCACACCGAGCGGGTGTGCAGCCGGGTGCTGGGCGGCCCCATTCGCATCGTGGTGACCCCTTACGGCGGTCTCAGCCTGGACGCGGACAACGAGGACGATTTCCGCGTCCTCGCCGCACGCTACGACGACTGGATCGGGATGCCGCCGGCCGACGGCGTGCCGGAATTAACGTGAGGCGGCGGTAGCGGTCAGCAGCTCGCCGCCGCCGGCGGGGGCGTGGCGGAACACGCGCTGCCAGAAATCGGTGCTGAGCTCGCTGATCGTGCTGCCCTCGGCATTCATCAGGATGGCCAGCCCCAGGCCGTATTCCTCCGACCAGGCGATGTCCGCCCGGTAGCCCGACACCCAGCCGCTGTGGTAGACGAGTTCGTGCGCGCCGACGCGATAGACGCGCCAGCCGAGACCGTAGTGCGCGTCGGTGAGGATGTCGCGCCAGTACTTGCGGCGCAGGTCGCGCCGGGTCGCGACGCGCGGGTCGGTGAGGGTGCGCACCATCGACGGCGCCAGCACCTCGGGGTTCGCGCCCATCTGCGCCATCAGCCACTTGGCCATGTCCAGCACGCTGGCGTTCACGCCGGCGGCCGGCGCCACCCGGTAGTAGTTGGGCTGAACCTTCACCGTGCGCCACTGCCCGCGCGACTTGACGTGCGGGCGGGCGTGGTTGGGGTCGTCGACCAGCGGCGCCAGCCCGACCGAGGCGTTGCGCATGTCCAGGGGTGCGAAGATCTTCTCGTTCATCAACGCCGCGTAGCCGCGCTGCGTGGACTGCTCCATGACCGGTTCGATCAGGCTGAAGACGATGTTCTGGTAGGAGTAGCAGTCGCCCGGCTCGCAGATGTAGCCGAGGGTGCTCAACTTCGGGACGATCCGCTCCATCGGCAGTCCGTCCTCGATCAGGTTGTCGTAGGCGTGGGGAATCAGCCCCGTGCTCTGGCCGAGCAGGTCGCGGATGCGCAATACGCCGGCGTCGCCCTTGAGGTGGAACCAGGGCAGGTGATCGACCACGCGGTCGTCCCATGAAAACGCGCCTTCGGCCACCAGCACGGCCGCCAGGCCGGCGGCGAAGGTCTTGGACACCGAGGCGACGCGAAAGGCGGTGTTCTCGTTGATCCGCTGCGTGCGGCGGGTGTCGGTGTGGCCGGTGGTGCCGATGTGCACGATGGCGTCGGGGGTGACGATGGCGAAGGCGGCGCCGGGGATGCCTTCTTCGCGAACCCGCTGTTCGAAATGCGTGGCGTAGTCGCCGGCCAGCGTCGGTCCGGCGGGGCCCGCGACGACCGGTGCGGCCGGCGCGAGCAGGGCGGCGACCATGATGATCCGGCGGATGATTCTGTGCATTCCCTGGCGGCGGCCCCGTGCGTTCGAGTTGTGGGGTATTCTAGCCGCAATCTCTAGGAATTGGCATGGACCGCGACGAACCGTGAACTCCGTCAACTGGCCTGCGGTCGAGCAGGCCGTGCAGGAACACCTGGCCGCACACTACGATCTCCGCGGCCGCCTGACGCGCCTGCCCGGCGAGAATCTCAATTACCGGGTCCGCTCAAAAGACGAAGAACAGTTCGTCTGTAAGATCATCGAGCAGGGCACGCCAGGACTCGCCGCGGCGGACGAACAGAGGCTGCTTGCGGCGGCCCGAACGGGCGGTTTTCCGGCCGAATTGCCGTATATTCAAAAAACCAATACACGGAAATATGAAACCGGAATAACAATTCCGTTAAAAGGCGTATGGACATTGCGCCTGATGAATTACGTTCACGGAACCGTGCTCGAAAATCAATCTGATATATCAATAAAAACGCTCAAAAACACGGGCGAAATGCTGGCCCGCTTCGATCGGGCGCTGACCGGGTTCGATCACCCTTCCTTGCACCGCACGCACCGCTGGGACCTCGCCGCAGCGGGGCGGCATCGCGAACACCTGGCGCTGATCGAAAAACCCGCGCACCGCGACCTTGCCGTCTGGGCTTTTCAGCGTTGGGATGCGGTCCGCGACGAATTGCCGGCGTTGCCCCGGCAGGTCATCCACGGTGACGCCAATCCCGAAAACCTGCTGACCGACGGCGAGACGATTACCGGCCTGGTGGACTTCGGCGACAGCCTGTTCAACCCGCGCGTTTGCGAGCCGGCCATCTGCATCGCCTACCTGATGATGGGGCGGGACGATCCGCTCGCGGCGGCGGCGGCGGTGGTGGACGGCTACGCCTCGGTCATCGATCTCGACCCGGTCGAGCGGGCGGTGCTTCTGCCGCTGGCCTGCGGCCGGCTGGGCGTCTCGGTGTGCGTGGCGGCGTATCGGCGGACGATCGATCCCGGCAACGCCAACTGGTTCGTCAGCCTGGCGCCGGCGTTGCGTTTGCTGGAACAGTTGCGCGAGACGGCATGAAGCCCCCGGACATCACTGTCCGGAAGCCCCACACCTAGGAGAGTTCGGTATCGTCCCCGGGCCGAAGCCCGGGGCGATGGTCCCCCTTACACGATCAGGCCTGTGTGATTAATGCGATCGAACTGATCAGGAGAAAGAGCAACCAGATGGAAAAGGTCCAACCGGCTACAACGGCGAAACTTGCTTTCAATACGTTGGTAATCACGGGTTTCATATCCTTTACCCCTTACTGTCTTGTTCCCTGTAAATCGCCCGAAGGGACGGTTTACTCACAGTTCGATCGATTTGCAGGTGGCGTTTGTTGGTCTGGCCTGTGAATCGATCTTACGGTTCTAATAATGCAAGATCGGGGCCAAACTAGCCCTTACCCCCTATTAACGTTTTAATACAATCGCTTAGGATTTATTCGGCCGGCTTTGCAGAAATGCATTTAGCCAAATGTGCCGGGGGTCGTCACGTTGGTGTGACAAATTTTGTCGCTTGGCGACCCCGGTCCCCCGACCGGTCCTTTTCGCGTAGGAAAATTCCCTTCAATGCCGCCTGATTTTTCCGCGGCAGCCCCCGTTTTCCGATTCGTCCATTGATCCGCACCGGTCCGCCGGTTATCCCATAAGTGCCGAAAGGGGTGTTCCCCGCCGCGGCGACCGCCGGGCCGGGACACGGGCGCAGACGTTTCGTTTTCAGAACCAGGATTCGTGCGGACCTCAGGGGCCGCGCAAAAGGGGGAGCCATGTTCCAGCCAGGGGGGCCGCGGTGCCGTATTCGCCGTATCGTCAGCACGATCGCCGTCATTTCATCGCTGGCTTTGCCGTTCACGGGGCTCGCGCAGACCCCGGCTTCGGAGGCGCCGGGCGCGCCGCGCTGGTCGACCGAGGGCGCGGCGACCGCGCGCGACGGCTACGCGACGCTCCGCTGGCAGGCGCCTGCCGGCGTGAGCGCGGTGTTTTACCGAATGACCGAGGTGCACGACGGTCGTGAGCAGGCGGTTTACCTGGAGGGCGACCAGGTCACGCTGTTCCGCACCGTGCCCGGCCGTTACGAATACCGGCTTGCGGCCTGCGTACGCGCGGCGAGTGGCCTGCCCGTCTGCAGCGATCCGTCGCAGCCGCTGTTCCTGGACGTCGACGACGGATGGAAGCGGGCGCTTGCCCGAAACCCGGTGACCGATGCATCGATGGGCGTGGCCGCGGCGAGCGTTCCCGGCGGACCCGACCAGCTTCGGCCCGGGCTCTGGTTCAATCCGGATCGCGACGGCCACGGCTACACTTTCTTCTGGGCCAACCGGCTGGCCCTGCCGGAAAGTCTCGCCACGCACGGTTACGCCTACGATCTGCTCGGGTTCTGGTACACCTACGAGGCGAAGACCGTGGCGCTGGCCAACCCCGACGACTGCGTGGACGGCACCGAGGCGGGCTGTGATCTCGTTTTCGGAGACTACCGGCCGCTGGCTGCGCGCTTGCGCCTGGTCCAGGACGGCGCGTCGCGCTACAGCGGCGGCATCTTCATTACCCGCGACGGCCGGGAAGTGCTCCAGGGCAGCGTCAGCATCACCTTCGGTGCGGCCAACGACAGCGCCGTGATCGATTGGGCGGTCGATTTCCGTCACCAGCGACTCGCGGCTGCGGAGTCGATCGTGCCGCTGACCGGCATGGATCCGGACGATTTCGCCAACGCCACGCACTACTCCGGGATCTGGCAGCCGGTGGACGGATCGCCGATCCGGCTGGTTTCGAGCATCGGCTCGCAGAGCGAAGCCGTCGAGCTGATCTTCGAGGATGCTACGGGCGACCCGGCCTGGATCCAGGCCGTCAACGAGGGGCCGGCGTCGCCGTTTCCGTCGTCGCTGTGCTTCCGTTACGTGCGCAGCGGCTACGCACCGGACGCCACGGGCGGCGTCCAGTTCGCCGATGTCGGGTGCGCCGGCGGCCTGCCGGCCAGCGAAACGAATCGCAACGCGGTGCGCGGCTTTACCGGTTTCGAGACGGCCCGGGCCTGGGCCGAACTGGTCTTGCCGGACGGTCGGGGCGAGGTGCGCCTGGGCACGCCGGAAGTGCCTGCCGACCTGTACAAGACCGCCAGCTTCCATCGGATCGGGTTCGAACTGCAGGCGAGTGGTTGCGTGCTGACGATCACCGTCGCGGACTGCACGGTGGCGGTGAGCTGGTTCACCGACGGCGATTACCCCGACGCCACCGCGTTCCTGCATCACATCGACAGCGGCAAGCGCACGCCGTTGGCGGCGCCCGCCGGCGTCGCGGTGCTGGATTTCCCGTTCACGCTGGATACGCCGGGCCTGTATCGCTTCGAGCTGCGCATGACCAATGCGTCGGGATCCACGCTGATCGCATCGTCGCCGGTGCTCAACGCGGAGTTCTCCTTCGTCCTGCCGCCATTCGATCTCGCCGCGCGCTGGCTGGACGCGGGCGCGCGGCGTGTCGGACTCAGCTGGTCGCACGACGATCCGGAGGGTGTCGACCGCTACCAGGTGGAAGAACGCGCCCCCGGTTCGACGGAGGTCGTCGTGCACGAGGTGTCGCCGGGATCGCTGCGGGAACTCGCTTTCGCCTACCCGGACGGGCCGTGGGGCGAATTCGCGTACCGGGTGCGCGCCTGCATCGACGAGGTCTACGGCCCGGAGTGCAGCGCCTGGACCGACCCGGTGGCCTGGCAGGTGGACGCGATCGCGCCGCAGGACGGGGTGGCGCACCCCTGGGGTGATCATGCCGTGGGCTCGGAGCCGCTCTTCGTCGGCATCGCGATGGATTACGCGATGGGTTATCACTTCCGGCCCGACGTGGACGGGCGCGTGACGCAACTGGGTGGGCTGTTCGATGGCGTGAAGACGGTCCGGCTGTTCGACCGGGCCAGCCGGGCGCTGCTCGCCGAGGCCCGCGTCGCCGGTACGAACGACTGGCGGTATGCGGCGATCGAACCGGTCGCCGTGGAATCGGGGCGCGAATACACGGTGGCGGTGTACCTCGAAAACGACGGCGGATCCTATTACGCCGAACCGGTGCTGCCGGTCCGGAACGACGACGTCACGATTCTGGGTTCGACCTACGTTTCGACGGCCGGGGAGCCCGATGCGATCCCGGTCAACCGGGTGCTCGAACCGATGTACGGACAGGCGGATATCGGCTTCGTCGCGGATGCGCCGAAGGACGGAACGACGGTGCCGGCCAACCCCGAGACCCCGCCGGCACCGGCGCCGCGCCCGGATTTCACCATCGACCCGGAGTCGGCATCGGTGGGCGCGACGCAGGGTGTTTTCGACGTGGACGCGCACGGCGCCGCGACGTACCGCATTCCGCTGACGACGGCGCCGGGCGCGGGCGGTCTCGCGCCGGAACTGGCGCTGCAGTACAACAGCCAGGCGCCGAACGACGTCGCCGGGGTGGGCTGGAGTATCGCGGGCCTGTCCGCGATCACCCGTTGTCCGCAGACGTTCGAGCAGGACGGGGTGGCTCCGGCGCGTGGCGTCGCCCTCGATCGCGAGGACCGTTTCTGTCTGGACGGCCAGCGCCTGATGGTGGTGGCCGGGACCTACGGCGTCGATGGGGCCGAGTACCGGACCGAGATCGACGGTTTCCAGCGTATCCGCTCCTTCGGTGCGGCCGGATCGGGGCCGGCCTGGTTTCGGGTGTGGCACGGCGACGGCTCGTTCAGCGATTACGGGGCCACCGACGATGCGCGCATCGTCGCGCGCTCGGGCGCCCATGCCGGCACCGCGCTCAGCTGGGCGATCAGCCGGCATGAAGACGGCAGCGGCAATTTCATCGAGTACCGTTACGATCAGGCTTCCGACGGCCCGGTCGAGGCCGTGCTCGAACGCGTGCGGTACACGGGCAACCGGCGGGCGGGCACGGCGCCGTATGCCGAACTGCGGTTTGCGTACACGGACGGTCGGGGCGACGTTCCGCTGTCCTGGCTGCGTGGTGTCGCGGTGGCGCGTGACCGCCTGCTGGTCCGGGTCGATTCGCTCGCCCGGGTCCGGGCCACGGACCGCTCGATGGTCCCGCTGCGGTCCCTGTTCCTGGATTACGGCCAGGACGGGTTCGGACGGCGGGTGCTGGCGTCGGTGACCGAATGCAGCGACCCGGACCGCGACGTGTGTTTCGCCCCGACCCGGTTCGAATGGCTGAAAAACGAGCACACGATCCGGGGCGTGGACGGGTATCCCGTCGGCGCATTGTTCGAACGGGATTTTCGCGGTCTGAACATCGCCGACGTGAACGGCGACGGATTCAACGACCTGCTGATCGTGGAGGGCCGCAAGACCTTTACCTTCAGTGTCGCATTCGCCGACGAGCACGGCCGCTTTCGAAGGGATGCGGCGGCCTATCCCCTGCCGGGCAACGGTGAGAAGCGCGAACCGGTGCAGATGCTCGTTATCGACCTCGACGCGGACGGCCGCCAGGACGTCGTCTATCCCCGTCAGACGGGCGACCGTATCGACTGGGTCGCCCGGCTTGCGGGCCCGAACGGTTTCGGGGCCGAGCGCATCGTCGCGCAGGGCTGCTGCGAACGGCGCGATCCCCGCGTCGCCCGTATCGTCGATTTCAACGGCGACGGGCTGGCGGACCTGTTGACCGACCGCGGCGCTGGCGCGCAGTCCGGGCAGGGCGATCTCGTCGTGCTGCTCAATGCCCTCGAGCCGGGCGGCGCGCCCGGTTTCGCGCCGCCGCGCCCGATCCGCGTGGTCTACGATGCGGACCTCTTTCCGCAGGATCCGGTTGGCGAATGGGCCCTGCTCGACGACGCGCCGGGGTTTGCCGAGGTGACCGCCCGCACGCCGAATGCGGTGCAGGCGTTCGATTTCAACGGTGACGGCGCGGTCGATCTGCTGGCGCGCATCGACCGCCGCTACGTCCGTTGCGATACCAGCTGCAACACCAATGCGGCAACCGTGTCGGCGGCTTCGGACGGACAGCAGTTCGATTTCGACGGCTCGACGGAGGCGCGCGGCAACGAGGCGTACGAAACCGTCGGTTTCTACATCGTTTTCGAATCCGACGGACTCGATCGGTACGTGCAACGACACGTCGTCGCGACCGACGCGGAATCCGGTTGCACGGTGTCGGTCGCCTGCGAGCCATGGGCGCAACTGCCGGCTGTGCACCAGCTGCAGGCGGTGGACATCAACGGTGATGGCCTGGCCGACCTCGCCTGGCGGGATTCGCGCAACGACTGGTGGTTCCGCGTCAACACCGGGGCCGGGTTCGCGGCGCCGCGGGTGATCGTGCGCCTGCCGGAGCGCGACCAGAGCGCGCTGGGCCGGTTCGCCGACCTGGGCGGAGACGGCTTTCCGGAATTCCTGTATCCCTCGGCGACGGATCGGCGGGACGCGACCTGGATCGTGCACACCAACGACCTGGGCGCCGGTTACGGGGCGGCGGAACCGTCCGATGTGCTGCTGGGCAACCATGCCGGCGGAGACATCAGCCTGCTGTACGATTTCAACGGCGACGGCGCGACCGATAACCTGTTGCTCGACTTCCGCAACGGCGTGGTGGACAGCGGGCGGTCGGCCCTTTACCCGGGTGTGAATCGCTTCGGCGGATCGTCGCACCAGGCGCCGAACGTGCTGCAGGGCATTCGCGACGGCGCGGGGCGCATGACCCGCCTTCACTACCGGCCGATGACCGATCCGGTGACCTACACCCGACGCCACGATGCCGTATCGGTCCGATGGGGGCGTGGCAGCCCGGTGTTCGACCTGCTCGCGCCGCTGTGGCTGGTCGCGGCGGTGGATCACAGCGCGCCGACCTGGTCGGAGCCGGAGGCGCTCGACACGACGCTGTACCATTACGCCGGCGCACGGGTCCAGGCGGGCCGCGGTTTTCTCGGTTTCGCCGAGACCGTTCGCTGGCGCCCGCAAGCGGGCCTGCGCATCAACACCCGGTATCGACAGGATTTCCCGTTCGTCGGCGTCGTGGCGGACGTCACGCGCAGCCTCGTCCCCGCAGCGAACGGGCTCGACCTGCTGGGTGCTTCGCGCGATTGGCCGCCCATCGATGAACGTACGGCCCCGCCCGTCCTCGAAGACGGCGCGCGCCTCATCGGCCATGCCGCGCACGACTGGCGCGCCGACGCCAACGATTTCGGCGCCTGGCATCGCCGCACGGTCTCTATTCTCGAGCGGAGTTGGTCGCCCGAGGGCGAGCTGCTGGAAAAGACGCTGGCCACGCACGAGCACGACGCGTTCGGCCGCATTAGCCGGTCGAGCGAGCGCACCTGGGCGGCCGAGCAGGCCGAGCCCCTATTGACGGTAACGACCCGAAACACCCACCTCAGTGAGCAGGACGCGCGCTGGATGCTGCATCGGCTGGCGAACGTCGTGGTCGAGCATCGGCGGCCGGGGCAACCGACCGTCACGCGGGCGAGCGCCTTTGCCTACGACCCGGAAACCGGGCGCCGCGTGCGGGAAGTCACCGAACCGGGTGACGCCGCGCTGGAGGTGGTGACGACGTATCGGCTGGACGCCTTCGGCAACCCGGTGGAAACGACGGTGGCGGCGCGCGACGTGCCCCCGCGCGTCAGCCGGATGGCTTACGATTCGCTCGGCCGCTTCGCCGTACGGGAGATCAATGCTTATGGCCAGGTGCGGATGCAGGTGCATGAATGGAACGCCGCGGGGACGCCCCTGACGGTCGCAGATATCGATGGCGTGCTGACCTACAGCGCCGTCGACCCGATGGGGCGCGTCTTCGCCAACTGGACCGAGACCGGCCGCTGGGACCGGACGGTGCGGCGCCACGGCGCCGGCCCGGTCTGCCCGGCCGGCACCGCGCATCATCTTCACACGGTCTCGGGCGGCGAGCCGGACCGCTACGACTGTTTCGATTCGCTGGGCCGCGTGATTCGCAGCGCGCGTCCCGGTTTCGACGGCCGACTGGTGTTCGAAGACACGGCCTACGACGGTCAGGGCCGCCGCGAGCGGGTGTCGGAACCGTATTTCCAGGGCGATGCGCGGTACTGGAATCGCACCGTGTTCGACGCGATCGGCAGAACCGTGGCGCTGGAATCGGCAGCCGGTGATGATTTCGAGCGCGACCATGGTAGCGCCGCCGTTCATTGCGGCGTGGCCGGGGCTCATGGCGCGCGCACGGTCAATTCGGCAGGGCAGGCCCGGCTGGAGTTGCGCAACGTCCTGGGCGAGTTGGTCGGGGTCATCGACAGCCTTTGCGGCCGCACCGATTACCGCTACGACGCCGTCGGAAACCTGGTCGAGGTCACCGGTATCGACGGCACGAGCGTCCGCATGCGTTACGACGGGGCCGGTCGCCGCATCGCGATGGACGACCCGGACAAGGGGCACTGGCAATACGCCTGGAACGGCCTGGGCGAACTCGTCCGCCAGCGGGACGCGAAGGGCCAGGCCCTCGACTATCGGTACGACGATCTCGGCCGGGTCATTCAGCGGCTGGAATTGCGCGGCGTCGATTTCCTCGCCGATACCTCGTTCACGGTCGTCAACACGGAACGGACGGTGTGGCAGAACAGTTCTACTGAGAACGTTTACGGCAAAGGCCAGCCGCTGTCCGTCACGTACCGCGAGGGCGTCGCCGGCGCGGTGCTCCATCAGCGCCAGTATCGCTACGACGAGTTCGGGCGCCAGGCGGAAGTGCTCAGCGATCTAGGCGATCGTCACTTCAGCGAAGCGACGACCTGGGATCGGTACGGGCGGATTTTCCAGCAGTTCGATGCCAGTGGGGATGCGCGTGGGGTGCGCCACGTGTACAACGCCCACGGTTACCTGGAAGCCCTGCGGGAAGCGCGCGAGGGCGCCGAAGGCCGGGTTTACAGCACGATTCTGTCCATGAGCGAACGCGGCCGGATCACGGCATGGCGACTCGGCAACGGCGTCGAGGCCTTCGCCGACTTCGAACCGGCCTCGGGCAAGTTACTGAAGCTGACCGCGTACGATGCCACCGGCCGCGAGTTGCAGGAACTGGACTATGGATTCGACAGCCTGGGCAACCTGGCCCGGCGTGCCGATCGATCGAACGGTCGGGAACGGGTCGAGTTCTTCTCCTACGATGACCTGAGCCGCCTGGTGGAGGTCCGTTACGAGGCGCCCGACGCGCCCGCGTCGCCCGACACGCTGCGCATCGCCTACGACGCCGCGGGCAACGTGACCTGGAAGAGCGACGTGGGAACGTATCGTTACGGCGCCGGCGCCGGGCCGCATGCCGTCACCAGCGCCGGAAGCGCCGAGTATCGCTACGACGCGAACGGAAACCAGGTCGCCGGCGGTGGCCGCACGCTCGAATACAGCGTGTTCGACAAGGCGCTGCGAATCACGAGTGGCGGGATGGAAACGCGCTTCGAGTACGGCATCGCCCACCAACGAATTCGCCGTGTCGACCGGAACGATATCGATGGTGACCGTACCACCTGGCATCTCGATACGGCCGACTTCATCGAAACGCCCGCCGGCGCGTGGTTCAAGCGGCGTATTGCGGACGTGGCGGTCATCGACCATCACCCGGAGAACGACGTCAGCGAGGTGCGCTACCTGCTTCGGGACCATGCGGGGTCGGTGCACACCGTCACCAATGCCAGCGGGATGCTCGAAAGCGCCGTCTGGATGAGCTTCGACGCCTTCGGGCAGCGCCGGACAAGCGATTGGGCCGGGCCGCCGGGGCTCGGGGCGCTGCTGACGCTCAATTCTCTGACCACGCGCGGCTACACCGGTCACGAACACGTCGACGCGCTCGGCCTGGTCGATATGGGCGGGCGTCTCTACGATCCGCGGCTTGGTCGGTTTCTGCAGGCCGATCCGCTGGTCCAGCAGCCCTCGGACGGGCAGAACCTGAACCGCTACAGTTACGCCGCCAATAACCCGATGAGCCATACCGACCCGACCGGCTATTCCTTCAAACGGCTGATCAAGCGCTGGGGCCGGTTGCTCGCCGCGGTCGTCCTGAGCGTCGTGCTGCCGGGCTCCGGCGGTATTCTGGCCACCGGCTTCGGGATCGGCAACGTCTATGCGCAGGCCGCGATCACCGGTTTCGTCGCCGGGGCCGTCGCGTCCGGCACCTTCAAGGGGGCCGTGATCGGGGCGCTGGTCTCGCTGGCGGTCACGGGGGTTATCGAGGCCTACTCGGCGGCGCAGCAGGGGGCGGGTTTGGCGAGTGCTGACGATCTCATGCCGCCTGAAGACGACATTAGACATTTATACGGCAAAAACGAGCCGCCCGCCGGTCTGTATCGAATTGAAGTTGCGGCGGATGGCACGTTTTTCGACGCCAGCAAAATTTCTTCGTCGGGTCTGGCGAGTGATGACGTGATCTTCACCAATGGAATGAACAACGGGTTCCGGGCCGCCGTTCGAAACGGCACCGTGCATCTCCACCAGGCCGGGCTGTTGTCGAACCGCTACATCCTGAATTTCAATCCGACGCGAGGGTTCGTGTCCGACATCCTGGAGGCGTCGCGCGATATCGTCGGGGCGCACACCGGGCTCACCCACACGAGCCTGGCCCGCAGCCTGGCGGATGCCCTGCATACGGCCTCGCTGCGCGGAGTGACCGGCGTGCAACTCGTCGGTCACAGCCAGGGCGGCGCGATCACCGCCAGCGCGCTGCGTTATGCGGGCAAGGCCGGGCTGAGCCTGCGCAGCCTGGCCGGAGGCGGCGTCGCCCTGCATGGAGCGCCGATCAATGCCTGGATGGCGCGCAACCGCCTGCTTGACCAGGCCGGCGCCAACGTTGTTTCGCGCGCGCAGTTCGGCGATGCTGTGCACGTGCTGGGCGGTCTGAACGTGGCCAATCCGCTGGAGGTGCTGATTTCGATCTACCGCACCCCGGCCCTGTTCTCGCCCGACACCAGCGTCAGCCCGCACGCGATGCCGTGCGGCGGACGCGCGTCGCTGGTTTGCGCCTGGTGAAAGGGGGAAGATCGTGAAACTGGTCTGGTTGCCG
>JARROJ010000059.1:0-17777 GCA_037384065.1 Lysobacterales bacterium | reverse complement strand
AGCGCGACGCAGGTCTTGATCAACGCCATGTTGCGCTCGGCGCTGGCGGAGACCTGGGAAATGATCCGGTCCCGGATCTGGTGGGCCTTCCAGGACGAGTAGTCCGTCCTGGCGTCCCAATACACGTGCGCCTGCCGGATCAGCTTGCGATGGCCGGTGCGCAGGTACACGAGGCGCTCGATGATGAGCATCCACATGAACAGCGTCACGATGGCGATCACATTCAGTACCGGCCCCCCGAGTTCGAAGAAATCCCGAATCGTCTCGAGGAACGGCAGATAGTAATAGATGGTATCCATGGTGGATTACTGACCCATTTTTTCGGCGCGCTCCGAGAGCATGCCGGCTGCCTCTTCCTGCAGAATCTGCGTCAGGCGTTTGGCGCGACTCTGCACCAGCGTGTGCAGGAAGACCGTCGGAATGGCCACGCACAGACCGAGCACCGTCGTGACGAGCGCGGTGGAGATACCGCCGGCCATCAGTTTCGGATCACCCGCACCGTACAGCGTGATCGCCTGGAAGGTGATGATCATACCCGTCACCGTACCCAGCAGACCCAGCAGCGGAGCGACGACGGAGATGATCTTCAGGAACGGCAACATCGTGTTGAATTTCGGCGTTTCCTTCAGGATCTGCTCGCCCAGCTTCAGTTCGAGCGATTCGACGTCGGATTCGGGGTTGTCGAGCGCGATTTTCACCACGCGGCCCAGCGGGTTGTTGCCGGCCTTGTCCAGGTGCTTCGCCTGGCTGTTGACCTTCGCGCTGACCGCCGAGAGGGCCAGCAGGCGCCAGATGGCGATGAGGATCGCGACGATACCCAGGGCGATGATCACGTAACCGACTTCCTTGCCCTGCGCGATGCGCTCGGTCAGGCTGGGCGACTGCACCAGCAGAGCCAGCAGCTGACCGCGGGTCGGGTCGACGGCGAAACCGTGGAGACCTTCGGTCGCGTTCTCGACCTCCTCTGCGCGGGCCAGGTAGCGGCTCTGCGGCTGACGCTGGAGTTCGACCAGGCGGCCGGTCTCGGGCACGTACTCGAGGTACTTGCCGTCGGAGACGACGTTGAACAGGCCGACGCGGGTCACGGTCCGCTCTTCTTCCTGGCCTTCCGCGTTGACCACGGTCGTATCGACGTGGCTCACCTTGGCGGATTCGGTCATTTCGCGCTGCAGTTCGAACCACATGCGCTCGATTTCCTCGAGCGTCGGCATGCGGGTCGTGGAGCCCATCTTCTGGGCGAACTGCGTCAGCCATTCGGTGCGCTCGGGGAACTGGATCTGCGTAACCGAGGTCTCGAAGTTACCGCGGGCGTCGCCGGCGGCCTGTTGCAGCACGCCGAACAGTTCTTTCAGCTCACCGAGGCGTTCCTGCAGCGCGCGTTCGAGGTCGATGATCTGGGCATCGTTGGCCTCGAAGGCGTTTTCCAGCTGTACCGAAAGCTGCTCCTGGCGCGTCTGCTCGGCCTGCATCTGGCGCAGCAGTTCCTGCTGCCGCCCGCGCGCGGCCTGGAATTCCTCGATGCGCTTCTGGTTTTCGGCGGCGTCCTTGACGCGGCCGGTCTTGACCTGTTGGAGCAGTTCGTCGAGGCTCACGGCCTGCGCGGCGTAGGCCGTGTTTCCGATACCCAGTGCAAGGGCTGCGACCACGGCGGTTTTGAATAGGTTCTTGATCATTATCATTCCTCCGTCGGCGCAGCGACCGGCACGATCAGCAGGTCGGGTGCGACCTGCTTGCGGGCCACCTTGATGCCGTGCATGACCTGGTTCTTGAATTCGGCATCGTCGAGTTTGACGAACTGGCCGGCATCCTTGTCCCATGCGCCGGTGGTGCCGGCGCCGATGGTCTGATAGGCCAGCGAGACGCGACCGATCCGCAGGAAGTCGGCTTCCTGGGTAACGCCATCGATATCAACCGTATCCTTATATGCTTCGATGGTCCGGCCGTAGTCGTTCTCGATCTGGTAGGCCTCGATCACCCGGCGGAACTTCTCTGCGGCGGAGACGTCGGAGCGCTCCATCATGCCGCGCAAGCGCTCGATGCGCTCGTTACGCTCCTTGAGAAGGAACGGGGTATCCAGGCTGATGAACGCCTCGAGACCGTCCAGCATCCGCGTCATCAGCGGAATGATCTGGCGCTCGATCAGGGCGACGTTCTTGATCGATTCGTTGAGCGCTTCCTTTTCGGCTTCCTGGTTGGCGATCTGACGCTGCAGCAGCGTGTTGTACGTCACCAGCCCGTCGACGACCTTGGAGACCGTGTTGTAGTCATTGAGCAGGTCCGCTGTCTGGTTGGCGATCTGCTCGACACGGCGCTGCTCGGCAGCTCCGGCATCGGCGCGCTTCTCGCCTTCCTGGGTTACCTGGTCCACATTCACCTGTGCGAACACGGACGCGGAAACGAATCCCGCCGTCAGTGCCGCGCTCAGCAAGAGCGTTTTATTTATCAGATTAAACATACTGGATCTCGGTTTTGAACAAAGGGATTACGGTTGAAAATCTAAACTAATAGTCCGGACAAAGAAGGGTATAACCTGCTCAATACGCACGTCAATTATTAATAATGCGTGAGGCCGCTCGGTCGAGCCCGTCAGGACGACATTCTGGCGTGTTTCTGACCTCGATCATCCGGGCGTGCCGCCGGCTTGGGGACGACGCCGTCAGAGTCCGTAGGCCCAGACCAGGACCGCGGTGAGAATCAGCCAGAGGCCGATCGCCAGCGGCAATCCGATGCGCACGAAGTCGCCGAACTTGTAGCCCCCCGCATTCATCAGCAGGATGTTGGTCTGGTAGGCCATCGGCGTGGCGAAGCTGAGGTTGGCGCCGAACAGGACCGCCAGCACGAACGGTTCCAGGGGCAGGCCCAGGCGTTGCGCGATCCCGATTGCGATCGGTGTGCCGATGACGGCGGCGGCATTGTTCGAGACGATGTTGGTCAGGATTCCCATCATCAGCATCAGACCGCCGAGGACGACGGCCGGCGGTGCGCCGAAGGAAACGGTGACGAACATGCGGGCGATGTAATCGGCGCCCCCGGTCTTCAGCAGCGCCGCGCCCATCGCCAGCGACGCGACGATGATCAGTATGACCTGGGTGCTCAGGGCGCTCATCGCGTCCTTCCAGCTCAGGCAGCGGGTCAGGATCAGCACCATGAAGCCGAGCACCGCGCTGATCTCGATGGGCATGATGTCGAATGCGGCCAGCGCCACCACGCCGAGCATGGTCGCCATCGCGATCGGCGCCTTGCGCGTGCTGGGCAACTGGATGCTGCCGTCCGACGGTCGACTGCACGAGCAGAACGTCGCCGGCGCGGAGCTGGACGTCGTCGAGTCCCGGCGCCTGGCGCTCCTGTTGATCGTCCATGCGGTTGAAGGCCAGCAGGCGCAGGCCGTAGCGCCGGCGCAGGCGGGCATTGCCGATGCGCACCCCGTTCAGCCGTGACCCCGGCGTGATGACCACTTCCGCGATCTGCTCGCCTTCGGCGCTGAGCGGATGCTCGGCGTCCACCGCCTGGTCACCCGAATACAGTGTGCCGCCGAGGAGGCGCGCGAACTCGCGCAGGTTGGCCTGGGTGTCGCTGGTCGTGATGCGGTCGCCGGCGCGCAACACGACGTCGGGCAGCGGATTGATGAATGCCCCCTGGCCGCGCTGTACGGATTCGACCTTCAGGCTGTCGCCGGTGCGCAGAATGGCGGTCGCCAGGCGCCGGCCGACCATCGGGCTGTTCGCGTCCAGCCCGATCTGCGCCGTGTACAGGCGGGAGACCGCCCCGCTCATCGGCGGCTGGCGGACCGGGGTGATGCGCGGCGCCACTTGCCACAGATACAGCGTGGCGAAGAAACCGGCGATGGTTGCCGGCCCGATGAAATCGAACATGTTGAAGGCGTCCATGCCCATGTCTTCGGCCACGTTGACCACCAGCAGGTTGGTCGACGTGCCGATCGTGGTCGCCATGCCGCCGAGGATGCTCGCAAACCCCATCGGAATCAGCGTGCCGGAGGGCGATTCGCCCGTGCGCAGGGCCACGCCGACCAGGATGGGCAGCATCAGTACGACGATGGGCGTGTTGTTGATGAACGCGCTCAGAACGGCGGTGATCAGGATCGTGATCAGCAGCGAGACGCCCGGCCAGCGGCGCCAGAGACGGGCCAGGAAGCGGCCGATCGGCTCCAGTGCCCCGGTGCGGATCAGCCCCTGGCCGACGATCATCAGCCCGGAGACCGCGACCAGCGCCTTGTGACCGAAACCGAGGAAGAAGTCGGACGGCTGCAGCACGCGGCCGTCGGCCTGGTAGGGAAACAGCGTGAAACCGACCGTGAGCGCGACGAGCACGATGAGGCTGGTCGTCTGCAGCGGGATACTCTCCCGCGTGAACAGGATCAGGGCCACGACGATCAGGATCATCACGGCCAGCGCGTGCGCGTTCGGTAGGGCGAGTTCCATCATTCGGCCAGATCCATCATGCGGGCTTACCCAGCAACTCCTCGAGTTCTTCGCGCGTGTGCACCGGCGGCAGGCAGGTCATGCCGCGGCACAGCCAGGCGGCCACGGCTTGTTCGGTCCGGTATGCGCCGAGATTTCCCGGCAGATCCTCGTCATTCGGTGCGAGCAGGTAGCAGTCTAACCGATCGTAGCGTTTCAGCCAGCGCCGCAGGCGCTCACAGGCGGCCGGATCGGCGCCGGCGATAACGAGCTGCGCCGGTGGCACGGCCGCGTCGCGCAGCGCGCCGACGAAACTGGTATGCGCCGCCGGGGCCTCGCGGATGGATGGAACGGCGCGCGCCAGGCAGCGCGCGGCGGCCTCGGTGTAGCGGGTTTCGCCGAGCAGGCGGCCGAGCCGGTCCAGGGCGCGCGCCGCCGCCGCGTTGCCGGCCGGCGTCGCGTCGTCCTGGAACAGCATGGAGCGCGCCATCGGCACGTCGACCGTCGCATCGCTGAAAAAGAAGCCGCCGTGTTGCGGATCTTCGAAGCGCGCCAGCAGCGTTTCCGCGAGTTCGATCGCGAACTCGAGCCCACTTCGGCTCCAGTCCTGCTGCAGGCGGCGCAATACGGCCTGCAGAACCCAGGCGTGGTCGTCGAGATAGGCCGCGAAACGCGGTTCGCCCGCGTTGAAGACGGCGTACAGGCGTCCGTCACGCCACAGGCGGGTGCGGATGAATTCGAGAATCCGGTCCGCTTCGGCGATCCATTCCGCCCGGTCGAGTGCCCGGCCGGCGCGCAGAAAACCGTCCGCGAGCAGGGCGTTCCACGCGGTCAGCCGCTTGCTGTCGAGCGTTGGGTGGACCCGTTCCTCGCGCGCCGCGAGCAAGCGCTCACGGGCCTGCTCCAGTACGGCCGATGCAGCATCGTCGAAGGCCTGTACCGGGTCGTTGCGGCGGGGCCGCGCCCGTTGCAGGTGCCAGCTGCGGTTTTCGAAATTGGGTGGCCCGTCGAGTCCGTATGCGCGGCAGATCAGTGCAGCCTGTTCCTGATCGAGAACCGACTCGATCTGGTCGCGGCGCCAGACGTGAAACCCGCCTTCCTCGCCATCGGCGTCGGCGTCGATGCTGGCTGCGTAGCCGCCGTCGGGCTGACGCATCGTCGCGAGCAGCCACGCGGCGATGCCCTCCGCGGCCTCGCGCAGCAGCGGGTTGTTCCAGCGGCGCGCGCCCTCTGCGTAGAGCGGCAGCAGCAGCGCGTTGTCGTACAGCATCTTTTCGAAATGCGGAATGGTCCAGGCGTCGTCCACGCAATACCGGAAGAAGCCGCCGTCGAGGTGGTCGCGCAGACCGCTCAGGGCCATCTGCTCGAGGCTGAATTCCAGGGCGGTGTGCAATTGGCCACCGGGTTCCAGATCGCCGCTTTCGGCGACGGCCTCGAGCAGCGGCGCCTGCGGAAACTTGGGACCGCCGCCGAATCCGCCGTTGACCGAATCGTGCCGGCTGTAAACCTGCTGCGCGACCGCCTGGATCAGGCTTTCCAGGGCGCTGCGGTCGAGCGGGTCGCCGTCCCCGCTGCGCGGTTGCTGGATCGCGTGCAGGGCCTGCAACAGCTTGTCGTCGTCCCGGCCGACCTCGTCCCGGTGCTCGCGGAACCAGACGGCGATCTGCTCCAGCACCTCGGTGAACGCGGGCATTCCGTAGCGCCGCTCCTTCGGGAAATAGGTGCCGGCGAAAAACGGGATGTGCCGCTCGGGATCGATGAACACCGTCAGCGGCCAGCCGCCGCCGCGGCCGGTCAGCAGCTGGTGGGCCAACTGGTAGATGCGGTCGAGGTCCGGGCGTTCCTCGCGGTCCACCTTGATGTTGACGAAATGGCGGTTCATCACCTCGGCGGTCGCGGCGTCCTCGAACGATTCATGCGCCATGACGTGACACCAGTGGCAGGCGCTGTAGCCGATCGAGAGCAGGATCGGGCGGTCCAGTTCGCGCGCGCGGCGCAGGGCGTCATCGTCCCAGGGGTGCCAGTCCACGGGGTTGTCCGCGTGCTGCCGCAGGTAGAGACTGCTTTCGTTGCCAAGCCTGTTCATCTGGCATATGCTGCCACAGCCCGTCCGCAAAATGGATTTTCCGCGCGCCGTGAGCGACTCCAGTTACCTATTCATCGCCTTCGATCCCGTCGCTTTTTCCCTTGGTCCCCTGCAGGTGCACTGGTACGGCATCATGTACCTGTTGGCGTTCCTGTTCTTCTGGGCCGCCGGGGTCTGGACCGTTCGTCACCGACCATGGTGGGGCTGGTCGACGGAAGACGTCGGTGACCTGCTGTTCTACGGCATGCTCGGTGTCGTCATCGGCGGGCGGCTCGGCTACGTCCTGTTCTACGCGTTCGACAGTTTTGTCGCCGACCCGCTGTTTTTGTTCCGCATCACGCAGGGCGGCATGTCGTTTCACGGCGGCTTGCTCGGCGTTATCGCCGCGATGGCCTGGTTCGCGCACCGCAACGGCCGGAGCTTCTGGCACGTCGCGGATTTCGTGGCGCCGCTGGTGCCCATCGGTCTTGCGCTCGGGCGGCTCGGAAACTTCATTGGCGGTGAATTGTGGGGACGGCTCAGCGACGCGCCGTGGGCGATGGTATTCGCCAACGCGATCGAGCCCGGAGGCTGGCGATCCGAAGCCCTGCGCGAGGCCTGGGCGAGCGGTGCGCTCGATCACCTGGCGCGCCATCCGAGCCAGCTCTACCAGGCCGCCGGCGAGGGGCTGGCGCTGTTTATCGTGCTGGCCATCTATGCCCGCAAGCCCCGCCCCGCGGCGGCGGTGTCGGGGCTGTTTCTGGCCGGTTACGGCGTCTTTCGCTTTGTGGCAGAATTCTTCCGTGAACCCGATGCCCACATCGGCTACCTCGCGGGCGACTGGTTGACCATGGGCATGGCGTTCTCACTGCCGATGGTGCTGGCGGGTATCGTCGTCATGGCCGTCGCGTATGCCAGGGAAACCCGATGAAGAACTACCTCGAACTTTTGCAGAAGATCCTCGATGAAGGCGCGCGCAAGGACGACCGTACGGGTACCGGCACACTCAGCCTGTTCGGCCACCAGATGCGCTTCGATCTGTCCGCGGGCTTTCCGGCGGTAACCACCAAGAAACTCCACTTCAAGTCGATCATCCACGAACTCCTCTGGTTCCTCGCCGGCGATACCAATATCCGGTACCTGAACGAGAACGGTGTGCGCATCTGGGACCAGTGGGCCACTGAAGACGGCGAACTGGGTCCGGTCTACGGCGCCCAGTGGCGCAACTGGCCCGCCCCTGACGGCCGCCGCATCGACCAGATCAGCCAGCTTGTCGACGACCTGCGGCAGCGGCCCGATTCCCGGCGCCACATCGTCAGCGCCTGGAACCCGGCCCTGCTGCCCGATGAGCGCCGCAGCCCGAGCGAAAATGCCGCGGCGGGCCTGCAGGCGTTGCCGCCCTGTCACACGCTGTTCCAGTTTTACGTGGCGGACGGCCGGCTCAGCTGTCAGCTCTACCAGCGCAGCGCGGACGTCTTTCTGGGGGTCCCGTTCAACATCGCGTCGTACGCGCTGTTGACGCTGATGGTCGCCCAGGTGGTCGACCTGGAGCCGGGCGAGTTCGTCCATACCTTCGGCGACGTGCACATTTACCTCAACCACCTGGAGCAGGTGCGGACCCAGCTGGGCCGCGAACCGTATCCGTTGCCGGAAATGCGGCTCAACCCCGAACGTCGCGACCTGTTCGATTTCCGCTATGAGGATTTCGAACTGGTGGGCTATCGATGCCACCCGGCGATCCGCGCGCCGATCGCGGTCTAGACCGGGCCGCGCACCATGCTGAACGGCAAGAGGATCACGCTGGTCGCGGCGATGGGCCGCAACCGGGCGATCGGCCACGACGGCGCGTTGCCCTGGCACCTGCCGCGCGAACTCAAACACTTCCGGGACACGACGATGGGCCACCCGATCGTCATGGGACGCCTGACCTGGCTGTCGATCGGCCGGGCCTTGCCCGGTCGCCAGAATATCGTCGTCAGCCGCGATCCGGCCTTCAGCGCGCCGGGCTGCGCGGTGGCCGGTTCGCTCGAGGAGGCCGTGGCGCTCGCGCAGGACGTCGAGGTGATGATCATCGGCGGCGGCCAGCTCTACGCGGCCGCGATGCCGGCGGCGGATCGCATGGTGCTGACGCAGGTCGATTGCGCCCCCGAGGCCGACACCTGGTTTCCGGAGTGGGACGAAGCGGACTGGTATGCGGTCGATGCGCGGGCGGAGACGGCCGACGCGGACAATCCGTTCGCCTACCGGGTCGTCGACCTGCGCCGGCGGTGACCGGTCGGCGTCAGCGCGCCGGTTTTCGGGTCTTACCGGGCACCTGGAACAGTTGCCGGTCTTCGAGTCGCAGGGCCGTCAGCGTGCCGCCCCAGACGCAGCCCGTGTCGAGGCACACCACGTTTTTCTTCGTGTAAAGCCCGAGCGCGGCCCAGTGACCGAACACGATCGTCGTGTCGCGGGTTTGGCGGTGCTTGTGCTTGAACCAGGCCTTGTACGGTTTTTTCGCCGAGCCGGGCGGGCCGCTCGCGCCGCCGAAAACCTTTCCGTTGGCGTCGCAGAAGCGCAGCCGGGTCAGAATGTCCGTGATCAGGCTGCGGCGTTTCCAGCCGGTGCGCTCATCCTTCCAGCGCCGCACGCGATTCCGGCCCATCTTCGCGAAGAACTTGTGCGCTTTGTCCGACCGCAGTCGCGCCTCGATCTCGGCCGCGTGGTCGAGCGTGTCCTGCCGCGTCCATTGCGGAATCACGCCGGCGTGCAGAATCAGCACACCGTGCTCCTGCGCCCAGTGCGCAAGCGGCATGTGGCGCAGCCAGTGCATCAGTTCCGGTCGGTCGGGCGCCTGCAGAATGCGATCCAGTTCCCGGTTGCCGCTGCCGCCGTCGGGGTATTTCCAATCCTCGCGCAGCAGGAAGAGATCATGGTTGCCGAGCGTGGTCAGGAAGCGGTCGCCGAGACCGTGCAGCAGGCGCAGTGTCTCGAGGGATTGCCCGCCGCGGTTGACCAGGTCGCCCGCGCACCAGAGACGGTCCGCGGCGGGATCGAAACGGATGTGTTCGAGCAGGCGCTGCAGGGCGTCGTAACAGCCTTGCACGTCGCCGACGACGTAGGTGCTCACGCGGATCCTCCCAGCGCACGGCTCAGGGCGGCGAACTGTTCGAGGCCGAGCGTCTCGGGCCGCGCCCCGGGATCGATACCGGCGGCCTCGATGCCGGGGCCGTCGATCAGGCCGCGCAGGCTGTTGCGCAGCGTCTTGCGGCGTTGCGCGAACGCCGTCGCCACGAGGCGTTCGAATCGCGCGGGGTCCGGAATCTGCACCGGCGGTTGGTCGTGCGGCACGAGGCGAACCACGGAGGAAGTCACTCGCGGCGGTGGCCGGAAGGCTTCGGGCGGCACATCGAACAGGGGCGCCACCGCGCAGTGGTACTGCAGCATCACCGACAGCCGGCCCCAGGACTTGCCGCCGGGCGCGGCCGCGATGCGATCGACCACTTCCTTCTGCAGCATGAAGTGCATGTCCTCGATCAGGTCGCTCCAACGCAGGACGTGGAACAGCAGCGGGGTCGAGATGTTGTAGGGCAGGTTGCCCACCAGGCGAAAACGCCGGCCGCCGGTGAGCGCGGCGAAGTCCGTCTCCAGGGCATCGCCCTCGTGCACGCTGACCGTGGCCGTGGCGCGAAAGCGGTCGCGCAGCGTGGCGGCCAGGTCGCGGTCGATCTCGAGCAGGTGCAGGCGGGCGCCGGAGTCCGCCAGCGGTCGCGTCAGAGCGGCCTGCCCCGGGCCGATTTCGATGATCCGTTGTCCGGCGGCGGGTCGAATGGCGTCGATGATCCGGCCGATGCAGGCGTCGTCGACGAGAAAATTCTGACCGAATCGTTTTCGAGCGCGATGCGCCATCGTTCAGGCGGAGGCCTCCGCCAGGGTCCGGGCGGTGCGAATGGCGTGGTACAGGCTCGAGGCGTCGGCGCGTCCGGTGCCGGCGATGTCCAGCGCCGTGCCGTGGTCGACCGACGTGCGGATGAAGGGCAGGCCGAGCGTGATGTTCACCGAGCGCCCGAAGCCCATGTGCTTGAGCACCGGCAGGCCCTGGTCGTGGTACATCGCGACCACGGCATCGCAGAGCGCCAGGCGCGGTGGCGTGAAGGCCGTGTCCGCCGGTACCGGTCCCTCGAGACGCAGGCCCGCCTGGCGTAAGCGCTCGATGACCGGTGCGATGACCGCGCCGTCCTCGTGCCCGAGGTAACCGCCTTCACCGGCGTGCGGGTTCAGCCCCAGCACCTGGATCCGGGGTCGTTCGATGCCGAAACGCCGTCGCAGATCCGCGTCCGTGATGCGCAACACCCGTTCGAGTTTCGCGCCCGTCACCGCGTCCGCCACGTCACGCAGCGGCAGGTGGGTGGTGACGAGTGCGACGCGCAGGCCGGGCGCGGCCAGCATCATGACGACGTCCGCCGCATCAGCCAGTTCGGCCAGAAACTCGGTGTGTCCCGTGAACGCGACGCCGGCCTCGTTGATGACGCCCTTGTGCACCGGGCCGGTGACCAGGGCGTCGGCGCCGCCGGCGCGGACCAGTTCGGTCGCCCGGCGCAGCGTGTCCAGCACGTAAGGGGCGTTGGCGGGATCGGTGCGCCCGGGCTCAGACGGGCGGGCGAGGGGGACCGGCAGGCAGGCCAATTCGGCGGCCGGCAGATCATCGCCGGGTTGCCACGCGCGGATCGTCGTGTCGAGGCCCGCCCGCTCCGCGGCCCGCCGCAACAGGTCCGGGTCGGCCACGGCGACCAGGCGGAACTCCGGGTGGTAACGGTGAACCTGCAGCAGGATTTCCGGCCCGATTCCGGCGGGCTCGCCCGGCGTGACGGCCAGCAACGGCTGCGAAGCACTCACGCGGTTCAGCCGGATTCTTCCTCGTAACCCGGCAGGCGGATTTCGACGAAGGCTTCGTCCCGGAACTGTCGCAGCACCGTCTGGATTTCCTCGTTGGCCCGCTGGCGCATGATCTTCTCGCGCGCCTCGGAACGGATCGCCTCTTCGGTGCGATCGGTTTCGCGCTCGCCGACGAGTTGCACGATGTGCCAGCCTTCGGCCGTCTGGAAAGGTTCGCTGACTTCGTTGGGCTCCAGCCCCTCGAGGGTCATCTGCACGCGTTCGCCGTAGGCGCCGGGCGGGAACCAGCCCATGTCGCCACCGAGATTGGCGCTGGTCGTGTCGTCCGAGAATTCCTTCGCCAGTTCAGCGAAATCCTCGCCGTTCTCGAGGCGTTCCTGGATGTCGACGATCTGCTGCATCGCCAGCCGCGGCGTGACCAGTTCGTTGACCGCGACCATGATGTGCCGGGCGTTGTATTCCTTCACCACGACCTGGCGCTTCTCGCGGAAATCGTTGACCTTGATGATGTGAAAGCCCATCGGGCTGCGCACCGGCTCGGTGATGGCGCCGGGTTCCAGGCCGCGCACCGCGTCGGCGAAGAAGGCCGGAACGCTGTTCAGGTCACGCCACCCGATCAGGCCGCCTTCCAGCGCTTCCTGGCTGTCGGAATAGCTGATCGCGGCCGAGGCGAAGTCGAGCCCCTCCATCAACCGTCGGTGAATGTCCTCGGCCTTGCTCTCGGCCGCCGCGACCTGTTGCGGCGTCGAGCCGTCGGGCAGCGCCACCATGATGTGCGAAACATTGTATTCGCCGCCGCTGGCGTCCTCCGAGGCGAGCAGGATGTCGACCTCGGTGTCGGTCACCGGTTCCATGCTGTTGACGATGCGCTGCTGCAGGCGGTCGGCCATCAACTGATCGGCGATGTCGCGCCGGAATTCGGTGAACTCGAGGCCCTGGGCTTCCAGCGTCTGCCGCATCTGCTGCACCGTGATGCCGTTACTCTCGGCGACCCGGACCAGGGTCTGGTCGATGTCCGCATCGCTGATCCGGATGCCGGTCTGCAGGGCGCGTTGCACCTGCAACTCGGTCATGATCAGGTTTTCCAGCACCTGGCGTTCGACCAGGTTCATCGGCGGCATCGCTTCGCCGCGGGCCTGGATCTGGGCGGCGATGTTGGCCACGGCCGCATCCAGTTCGCTGCGCAGAATGACGTTTTCGTCCACCAGGGCGACGATGGAGTCGATCTCGCCGTTGCGGTCGGCCGCCGGCGCGAGCTGGGCCGGCGCGGCCAGTGGCAGCCAGGCGGCCACCAGGGCGGTTAACGCAGCCCAACGTGCGGACCGTGACAGTCGAGTGATGATCATCTGGGAAGTCTCTCCGAAATAACCGGCTGTACTATTTGATGCCGGGACGCGCGAAAGTTCCCATTCTACATGAAGCCGCCTGGCTCAGAACAGGTCGCGTGGCCCGCTGCCCACGGACGCCAGTCCCTTCAGGTTGAGTTCCAGATAGATGCCGTCCCGGTAGTCGCCGTCGCGGTTGCGCAGGTAGCGGCGCAGAACCGTGCGCAGCGCCCAGCAGCAGCTTTCGTATTCGACGCCGCCCTGGATCTCCAGCAGGTCGTCGTCGGCGAAGGAATACTGGAGGCGCGACAGGATCCGCCAGCGCTCGTTGACGGGCCAGAACGCCCGCAGATCGAACTGGTCCACGCGCTCGGTGCGGTAGCGGTATTCGAACGCGAGTTCCAGGCCGTCCCGGCCGGCGTAGCGCAAGCCCAGCATGCCCAGGTCGAGTTCACCGCGGTCCCAGTCCCACTGCATGCCGGCGATCGTGCTGAAGCGACGGGAGACCTGCCAGCTGAATTCGGCCAGGAACGGCGACAGGTCCGTGTCGACCTCGGGCTGGCCATCCAGTTGCACGCGTTGCGGGTCGAAATAGAAAATCTGTCCGATGCCGAGGCTCCAGACCAGGGATCCGTTGTGGCTGTCGAACTTGCGCGTCGAGACGGCCAGCGACAACTGGTTGGCGTCGCCCTGCCGGTCGCCGCCGGCGAAGCGGTTCGTGTTGAACAGCTGGCTGTAGCCGAACGTGAATTCCCCGGTGTCGAACACCGGCAGGTCGTTCTGCTCTTCGTAGGGCACGTACAGGTAGAACAGGCGCGGCTCGAGCGTCTGGTAACCGCCGTCGGCGGTCGCGCGGTCGAACATCAGGCCGGCGTCCAGGCTGGCGATCGCGGTGCCGACCGCGGGCGACTCGTCGCCGGGCAGGCCCTGGTAGTCGAGCTCATAGGCCCGGTAGCGGTAGCCGATACGCGGCTTGACGAATCCCCAGCGATGGTAGCGATCCCAGTAAAGGTTGGGGAACAGGTCGACGCGCGCGCCCGTGACACCGACGTCACGGTCGAAGGCGACCAGTTCGGAGTCGAGTCCGAACGTCAGCCCGGACGAGCCGAGCGGACGGTCCAGCCAGTACGCGATGCGGGGCAGGCGGCGATAGGGTTCGTTCTGTGCTTCGATCTCCTCGTCGATGACCTGGAAGTCGTCCACGGCGAGCAGGAAGTTCCAGAACTCGCCGACACCGGTGATCGAAGCGTTGCTGTAGAGGAACTGTCGTGCGGTCTGGCGCAGGCTGGTGCCATAGTCCTGGAAGTAGCGGGCGTCGCTGACCCGGTCGAGCAGCAGGTCCGTGCGCCAGCGCGCGGCCGGCGTGCTGCGGTGGCGCAGCGTGTAATGGTAGCGCTCTTCGCCGGTCTGGCGGTCGTCGGGCATGTAGTCGAACACGAAGGAACCTTCGGTCCGGCGCGTCAGCCGGCGGTACTCGCCACTCAGCATGAAGCCCCGCTCGGAGTACCAGCGCGGCTCCAGGGTCAGGTCCTGCGCGGGCGCGATGTTCCAGTACCACGGGATGCTGAATTCGAAGCCCTGGTCGCTGTTGTGGCCGAATCCGGGGTACAGGAATCCGGTTTTTCGCCGATCGTCGATGGGAAAGGTGAAATACGGAACGTACAGCACCGGCACGCCTTTGAAATCCAGCCGCGCGCCTTTCGCGCTGCCCATGCCCTCGTCGTGACGCAGTTCGAGTTCGCGCGCCTGCAGCCGCCAGTCGGGGTCGTCGCCCGGACAGGTCGTGTATTCGATCTCGTGCAGCCGCGAGGTATCGCCGCCGATAAGTTCCACCCACTCGGCGCTGCCGTTCGCGCTTGAGCCGCTCAGCCCGTAGTCGACCAGGGAAAAATAACCGCTCTCCTCGACCATGCTGAAGCGCGCCTCGGCGCCGCGAAACCAGACCTGCTGGTCGCGGTACGCCACGGGTCCGGGTATCGTGATGACGCCGGTGCCCGGATCGTACAGAAGCCGTTCGGTCGCGATGTACTGGTCCGCCCGCTCGACTTCCACCCGGCCGCGGATTTCGCCCTCGCGACCGGGTCCGGCGTCGAGCCGTTCCGCGCGGATCAGGACCGGGGCCTGGCTGCGATCCGGGGCGGGCGGCATGACCGGGCCCATCGTGTAATCGGGACAGGCGTAGGCCGGCGTCGGCGCGGGTTCGGCCGACCCGGTATCCCCTTCGGCGGCCCACAGCGGTGCGCATGCCCAGCACGCCAGCATGCAGGCACAGGCGTTCAGTGCAGCGGTCCGTCTGCGGCTTGAAGGCGTCGGAGTTGGCAAGGGTTTTTGTACTGCTTGTCGTTTGCGAGCCGGTTCGCGCTAACTTGTCACAGATCGTCGGTCGACGCAATCGCCGGACAGGGCTGTTGCAGCCAATCGCGCCGGGCTTCGGGTTCCAGCGCCGCCCGGCTTTCCGCCAGGCGGTAAAAACGCCGGAAGTCGCCGCCCGCCTCGGTGAACAGTTCACCGAATGCGCAGTGACCGCCGGCATAGGTGCGTGAAAGCGCCAGGCTCGCGTTGTTCGGACCGTTGCTGAACCAGCTTGCGAAGTGGTCGACGCCACTCCATTCCCGGTCCACCAGCGCCCGGTAGCGCCGGCGCAGTCGGTCGAACGCGGCGTCCTTTTCCGCGCGCATCCGCTCCTCGGCGGCGCCACTGCGGTAGACGGCGTCGAGTTCCGATCGCGCGCGCTCCAGCAGGGCCTCGAAGTCGCGCGAGGCGCGTTGGATGCGGCGCCAGCGTTCCAGCCGCTCCGAGGCGTCACGGGCGGTCAGCCAGCGTTCCAGGCCGCGCGTGCCGACGAAGCCGGCGAACGCTTCGTTGAACGCGGCGTCGCCGCGCACGTAGAGCCGGGCGTGCGCCATTTCATGGAACAGCGTTGCGGCCAGTTGCGCGTCGCTGTAGCGCAGCATCGTGTCGAGCAGGGGATCTTCGAACCAGCCCAGCGTCGAGTACGCGAGCGCCGGGGAGATCGTCACGTCGTAGCCGCCCCGGCGCTGTGATGCCGCGAACCGATCGGCATCCGCCGGATCGAAATAGCCGCGGTAGGGCACGCAACCGGCCACCGGAAAACACCAGGTGCGCGGCTCGAGGGAAAACTCCGGCGCGGCGATCACGTTCCAGGTGACGGCCGCGCGCCCGGTCTGCACGAAGCGGGTATAGCTGTCGGTGTCCGGCAGTCCGAGTTCGTCGATGGCGAAGCGGCGTGCCGCGGTCGCGGTGCGCAAACGCGCGGCGAGTTCCGGGTCGGTGTCGCGGTCTGCGAGCAGGTCCTCGATCGGGGTCCGCTGCCGCATCAGTTCAAACTGGCCGGCGGCCGCCTGGGCGAAGTAGGCCGGGCTTGCGCAACCGGCCAGCGCCAGCGACGCCAGCCCGGTCAGCAGCACTGTGGAATAGGCACGCATCCGCTATTTGATTACACTCACGGCATGGCCAAAATTACCAAGACAGATGCCGAATGGAAAGCGCAGCTGACCGATGAGCAATACCGGGTCACGCGCCAGGCCGGCACCGAAGCCCCTTACAGTGGCGAATACGAGCAATGCTGGGACGACGGCAGCTATCACTGCGTCTGCTGCGGACATCCCCTGTTCGATTCCGGCAGCAAGTTCAACGCCGGCTGTGGCTGGCCCAGTTTCCACTCCGAACTCGAGGAAGCCGGCATCGCTCAGGTTCCGGACTTCAGTCACGGTATGAGCCGCATCGAACTGCGGTGTCGCCAGTGCGACGCGCACCTCGGGCACATCTTTCCGGACGGGCCGCCGCCGACCGGCATGCGCTACTGCATCAACTCGGCATCGCTGGAATTCCGTCCGGCCGCGGACGACACCGCGTGATCAAGGTCTTCGAGGACTTCGACTACATGCGCGTTGGGCAGATGCAGTCCCTGCTGGAAGCCAACGGTATCGGCACCTACCTCAAGAACCAGTTCGGTTTCGGCGGCACCGGCGAGTTGCCGTTCCTGGAAACCATGCCCCAGCTGTTCGTACTCAGCGAAAAAGATGTTGCGCAGGCCCGGGCGCTGATCGCCGAGCACGACCCACAGACCGAAGCGGGTGAGGCGTGGAACTGCGCGGCGTGCGGCGAGGAAAACGACGGGCACTTCGCGGTGTGCTGGAACTGCGGTAAGGCGCGCGTGTGAGGGTTGACCGATCACGATTCGCGCGGGTTGCCGCGCGCGGCCAGTAACCCGACTGCGACAACGTGCACCCCCGCTCAGGGGACGTTCGAGCCATCCCTGGGCACTCTTCGGTTGTTCCCGACAACCGAAGCCCCGGAGCGGGGGTACACGCCGCCTCAGTCTGGACGTCAGTGGAAGCTGCTGAGTCCGGATCGGTGATTGGCTTCGCGTAATTGGTCCAGGGCGTGGTGTCGTCCCCCGCTTTTCGGGGGCGTATGAGCCCTGGACGGGCTCATACCGAGCGCCACAGGGATGTGCTCGAGCGTCCCCCGAAAAGCGGGGGATGGCGCCGCGACCGGGTTCAGTGCCGCTCGTCCAGCCTTGCCTCGGGTTGCCCCGCCCCGGGTTCAGCGGTCCTCGCCGCGCAGCGATTCGACCTCGCGCTGCAGGCGTTCGGCGGTGACCTCGGCGGCGGGGATGGGCTGGCCGACACGCATGTCGATTTTCGCCCACAGTTTGTACGGACGCCGCTTGTACAGCGGGTCACGGCGGCTGAACATCGAGCCCCAGAGGTTGCACAACGCCACCGGCACCACGACGGCGTCGTGCCCGGCCAGAATGCGTTCGACGCCCGGTTTGAACGGTTGGATTTCGCCATCGGTGGTGAGTCCGCCTTCCGGAAAGATGCCGAGCACGTCGCCGTCTTCCAGCACCTCCTGCATGCGCGCGTAGGCCGCCTCCAGCACGGCCTCGTTTTCCGAACGCCCGGCGATCGGGATCGCTTTGCCGGTCCGGAAGATGAACTTCAGCACCGGGATTTCGTAGATGCGGTAATACATCACGAACCGGACCGGTCGGCGGATCATGCCGCCCAGGATCAGCGGATCGACGAAACTCACGTGGTTGCTGACGACGATGACGGGCCCCTCGTC
>JARROJ010000058.1:0-15075 GCA_037384065.1 Lysobacterales bacterium | reverse complement strand
TACCAGGACGAATCGGGCATGTGGCGGCAGATCATCGACGACGAGACGGCCTGGTTCGAAACCTCCGGCACGGCCATGTTCGCCTACGCGATGGCCGTTGGCCTGGACCGGGGCCTGTTGACGGACGGCAGGTACGCGGCTGCCGTCGACCGGGCCTGGTCGGCCCTGGCGGACCGGATCGATGCCGACGGCAACGTGCGCGGGGTGTGCGTCGGCACCGGCAAGAGCCCGGACCCGGCCTATTACCTGGCCCGACCCCGTGTTGCGGGGGATTTCCATGGCCAGGCGCCGGTATTGTGGCTGGCCGTGCAGCGCATCGAAGCGCGCTAGCGGGGCAACCCGTTTTCGCGGTTCAGGAACCGGTCGCAAACCGACCGGTTCGCGCCGGCCTGGCGGTCGCCGCGATCGAGGAGGTCGCGCTGCGGCAGGAGGGCGGCACGGCCGTCGCCGGCCTGGTTGTCGACGCACGATCGGATTGAGTAAGCTGTAGCCCATTGTTGCCCGATCGGGCCATGCCCGGAACCGGATGAGTTATCTGACCTTGTTGTTGAATCTGTTGATGACCGTGGGCGAAAGCGCACGTGCTGCGGACACCCCACTGAACGACCTCGATGCGCTGCGCTGGTCGCATCGGGTGATCCTCGTGTTCGCGCCCGGGCCGCAGGCCTCCAGAGCGGCGGACAACCTGGGTGACTTCGCGGCCGGAATCGAGGACCGCGACATCGTCTGGTTCGTGCTCGATGGCGATACGCTGCGCAGCAATTACCGCGGAACGCTCGGCGACACACTGCCCGAACAGCTCCTGGAGCGCTACTTCAGCCCCCGGCCGGCCGGAACGAGCGTAGTGCTGATCGGCAAGGACGGGGGCGTCAAATCGAGATCGGCGGACCTGGACCTCGAGGCGACGTTCGGCCTGATCGACCGGATGCCGATGCGGCGCCGCGAAATGCAGCGCCGGCAGGATGAAATGGATTAAACTTGAACATCGGATTTCTCGCTGCCCGGGAGGGCTGCTCATGAAGCCAATCACTACGCCCCATCGCCTTGCAGCCTGCCTGCTGGTCTCCGTAACGCTGTCCGGCGCCGTTCGCGCCCAGGATGCGAGCAGCGCGGACATCGCCAAGCAGCTGGCCAACCCGATCGCCTCGCTGATCAGCGTGCCGCTGCAGTTGAATTACGATGAAAATTTCGGGCCCACGGACCGGGGATCCCAGTACAAGCTGAACGTGCAGCCGGTCATCCCGATGTCGATCAGCGACGACTGGAACCTGATTTCACGCACGATCGTGCCGGTGGTCGCGCAGGAAGGCTTCCCGACCGCGGATTACGATGAATTCGGCCTTGGCGACACGGTGCAGAGCCTGTTCTTCTCGCCCAAGGCGCCCAGTGACAGCGGTTGGATATGGGGCGTCGGGCCGGCGTTCCTGGTGCCCACCGCGACCGACAAATTCCTGGGGGGCCGGAAATGGGGCCTGGGCCCGACGGCAGTGGCGCTGAAACAGAGCGGCTCCTGGTCTTACGGCGGCCTCGTCAACCACATCGAATCCGTGGCCGGAGACAGTGACCGGGCCGACGTGAGCGCCACCTTCATGCAACCCTTCGTGACGTACATCACGCCCAGCCAGACCACCTTCGCGCTGAACATGGAGGCGACCTACGACTGGGAGGCGGAGCAGTGGTCCGTGCCCGTGAACCTGATCGGCTCGCAACTCGTGCGCATCGGTGACCAGTTGCTTCAGGTCGGCGGCGGCGTGCGCTACTGGCTCGACTCGCCGGACAATGGCCCGGAAGGCTGGGGTGTGCGGCTGTTCGTCACCTTCGTCTATCCGAAATAGTCGTCGTGCGACCCGGACGACCGCGGTCGCGTCAGCCGATCTCCCAGTTGACGGAGCCCTGAAGGGCGGGATCGACCTGTTTCTCGAACGTTTTCTCAAGCGACTTGCCGGCGTCGACGTCGGCGCTTCGAATGATGAACGTGACGCGGCACCGGTCCGGGTCTTTTTTCTCGCTGATCAGTCGGCAGTCGTCATTCTCGACCACTTCCCGGTAGGCGTACACAGCCCGAGTGAACGCCTCGTCCGGCAGACCGCGCACGAAAATCCGGAACGTGAACCGTGCGTCGAGAAAGAAAATCAGGACGAAGCCGAACACGGTGACCAGCACGGCGACGTGGGGCAGGTCCAGGCCGGCGGAGAGCCCGATCAGCGTGACGAAGATCAGCCGGCCGGTCAGGCTCGCCGAGCGCAGAACCGTGCGAAAGCGGATCAGCGCGCCGATTCCGAACAGCACGAACCCGACCGCCATGCCGTACTGCACGACCAGGATGCCGGTAATCGAGCCGATAACGGCGTACAGGATGTAGATCTGGGTCGCTTCGATTTCTTCGAAGGTATCGGCCGTCTGCGCGTGCTTCGGGTGGTAGGCGATGATCGCGCCGAGCACGGCGGCCAGTGTCAGGTTGAAAAACGCTCGAAGCAGAAACCCCTGGTCCAGGAACCCCTGCCAGCCCTCGCCCCGGGGGCCCGGCGTCTGCAGGATCATGTCGCCGACTTCCTGCGCCAGTGCGGGTGATACGAGAAGTATGAAGGTCAGTGCGAGGAACTTCGTTTTCATTTTTCGACTCCGGGCGACTCCGGGCGACATCGTGATGTCGTTGGCGTACCCGGCAAATGGTAACAGCACCGAGCGGTGGTTTGCCGCAAGTCCTTGTCTCCAGGGGGACGAGCGCGGATCCTGTTTGCCGTCTCGCGCTGCTCGCCGGGGCCGGCCCGGAATGAAATCGCGGGTTTTTCAGGGCAACTAAACGGCGCCGATCCGGTCTCAAAGAGAAGCCCTGGCCTTGACCGCTCCGCCCGCCGCAAGGGCTGCGGGCGGCGGGATGGGCGCCGCTCCCCGTCCGTCGCGGTTTGCGCATCCGGGTTCGCAGGCGAACGGGGCCTGCCGTGGTCTATACTTTTCGATCGCCACGCGAAAGCGCCTGAGCCTGCAATGACACTGGTACACAGGAGTCCGGATGACTGAGAACCTGAACACCGAGCGACGAAAAGCGCCCCGCCCCTCGATTCGCGAGGTCCGGCCGGCAGCAATTGCGCGCTGGCTGCGCCTGGGCTGGCGTGATTTCCGCAAGGCCGGCTGGCCCAGCCTGATGCACGGCCTGATCGTCTTCGGCATGAGCGTGATCATCATCGAGATCGCGCTGTTTTTCTGGCCGCTGCTGCCCGGCGCGGTCTCCGGATTCCTGGTCGTCGGCCCGATTCTCGCGACCGGGCTGTACGCGCTCAGTCGCCGCCATGAGCAGGGCCAGCCCTCGAGCCGGCGGGACGTGTTCCACGCATGGCGCTGCGGATCCCGGTGCCTGCTCCGTTTCGGCCTGCTGCTGGTGGTGGTGGCGACCGCCTGGGTTCTGCTTTCGATGACGCTGTTCCATTACTTCGTCGACACCGAGATCGACGGGCCGGTGGACTTTCTGCGCTACGTGTTTCGACAGGACGACCACGTTTTCCTGCTGTGGACGGTGCTCGCGGGTCTCGTGGCCGCGGTAACCTTCGCCGTTACCGTGGTTTCGGTCCCCTTGCTGGTCGACCGGGACGTCACCACGCCGATGGCTCTGAAAACGAGCGTGCGCGCCGTGGCGGAGAACCCGGTCACGATGACGCTGTGGGCGTTGTTCATTCTCGCAGCGAGCGGGTTATCGGTGGCCACGTTGATGCTCGGCTTCATCGTGTCCTACCCGGTCATGGGGCATGCGTCCTGGCACGTCTACCGGGACGTGGTGGACGCCGGCCGGCTCCCGGCGCGCAAACCGGATGCGTGAAGCATGTTCGGCCTGACCGAAGAACAGTTCTCGCAATTCGGCCTGACCTGGGGTCTGGGCCTGATGATCGCGTTCATGCTGTTCATCATCTGGAACCTCGCAAAGGAGTCGAACGCCGGCAAGTTCGGAACCTTCATACTCTTTTTCGTGCTGGCGTTCGGCATGCTCGGGTTCATCGCCAAGTCCGTCATCAAATGGCTGATGGGGCTGTGAGGGCTTGGCGCAGGGCGCAGGCCGCAGGCGCTCAGCCAACCTGCATTGGCCGCCTGGCCGGTGATGGCGGCCGTAT
The DNA here is from genome assembly GCA_037384065.1 of Lysobacterales bacterium. Lineage (GTDB taxonomy): Bacteria > Pseudomonadota > Gammaproteobacteria > Xanthomonadales > SZUA-36 > JABDPF01. The sequence continues at coordinate 10,972 of JARROJ010000058.1, read as the reverse complement.
AATGGACGCGAGCAGCGACGGTGAACTCTTTGCCAGGTCAGTGCTCGGGAGGGGCGTAGAGTGACCCTGGGAGTCGGTCTCTTATGACGCAATGCCTGTTCGTGTCGGATCTGCACGGGCACCCGGATCGCTACGAAAAGCTCTGGCGGTCAATGCGGGAATTCGCCCCCGATGCGGTGTTCCTCGGCGGCGATCTTTTTCCCTCCGGGCTGTCCGGCGCGGCGTCGTCCGCATCGCTGCACGGCGATTTTGTGCGCGGGTATCTTGCCGCGGGCTTCGAGCGGGTTCGATCTGCGCTCGAGGCGCGTTATCCCGCCGTTTTCCTCATCATGGGCAACGACGACAGCCGGCAGGACGAAGCGGCGCTGCGCGACGCGGCCGACACCGGGCTCTGGACCTACGTTCACGACCGCTGTTGCCGTTTCCGGTCGTACGAAATCTGCGGCTATGCCTGCGTGCCGCCCACACCCTTTCTGAACAAGGACTGGGAACGCTACGACGTGTCGCGGTACGTGCCGCCGGGCGGGGTTTCGCCGGAGCAGGGGTATCGATCGATTGCGTATCCCGCGAACACGATCCGTTACGCGACGATCCAGAAAGACCTCGATGCGCTGGCCGGGCAACGCGCCCTGGACCGGACGATTTTCCTGTTCCACTCGCCGCCGTTCGAGACCTGCCTGGACCGCGCAGCGAACGATGGGCGAACGATCGACGCGGTTCCGCTCGACCTGCACGTGGGCAGCATCGCCATACGCCGTTTCATCGAGCGGCGGCAGCCTTTGCTGACGCTGCACGGCCACATTCACGAATCGGCGCGCCTGACCGGGTCATGGAGAGACCGCATCGGTCGCACGCACCTGTTCGGAGCGGCGCACGACGGTCCCGAACTGTCACTGGTGCGGTTCGATCCCGCGAACCTGGACGAGGCGAGCAGAACGCTGGTCTGAGACGGTTGCCGCCGGGCCGTCTAGCCCGCGTCCTTCGCCGGTTCACGGCGCAGGGTCAGCGGGCGGGCGGCATCGGTGACCGCGTCGATCTTGGCCGCGAAGCTGGTGCGCCGGGCGATGTCTTCGTCCGTCACGTAGTGGACGTCCAGCAAGCCTTCGCTTCGGGAACCGGTTCGCAGGTAGTTGATTTCGGCGAGCGAAAGGCTCCAGGCCTCCAGCCACAGGGCCAACCGGTCCCGTTTCGGCCCTTCGCCCTCGTCATGCACCAGCAAGTCGATGTCGCTGCCCGGCCCCGCGGAGGCGTTCTTTACGCTGCCGAAGATGTACAGCGCCTTCACTCCGAAGCGTTCCGGGTCGAGGTCTGCCGCGATCCGCTCGGCCATGCGCAGACGCCATCGCCAGTGGGCCTCGCTGGGCGTTTCCTGCAGCATGTCCGCCGGCGTGTATTTCATCGACGATTCAGTGTGCGGGAGGTCGAAGATGCCGACGGCTTCGTCCAGTTCGGCGTTCATCAGGATGCGCAGCACCCGGTTTTCCTTCACCTGGCCGACCTCGACGACGTGCACGACCGCCGACAGGTGCTCGAGTTCGGGCAGGATGCTGGGCAGAAGGTTGGGCGCGCGCCGCAGCAGCCGTTCGTCCAGTACGCAGTCCGGTTCGTCGGGATACAGCGGTATGTACCGGATATCGCTTTCCACGAGATCCTGGAAAAAATGCGTGCCGAACGAAAGCTCCGGCACGTAGTTGCCCTTGGAGCGGGCGACCTCGATCAGGACGGCGGTGTTGTTGATGTCGCCATACGTCACGTTGACGCCGAGCTTGATGTCGCCGCGGCTGCCCCACCGGCCGGGGCCGATGAGAATAAACTGCCGCTTGGGCAGCAGCTTGTTCAGGCGGCTGACCGCTTTGCCGACGGCGCGCAGATCGTCGAGTTCCGAGAGCTCCGCGTAGCGGTCCGGGTCGATGTACACGATGTGGCTGATATCGGGCACGCGCCCGTTGGAGATGTTCTTGTGTGCGTAAAACAGGACCATGTCCGCCGGCAGGTTGCGTGGAATGGGCGCCGGCGCAAACTCCTCGGCGTGGCTCTGGGCGCGGAACTGGAGCAGGTAGATGTCCTTGCCGTCTGACGCGAATTCGATGTCCACCGGGCTGTCCAGGCGTTCGCGGAGCGTGTCGAGTATGGATTTCATGTGGTCTATGAACCGGGTGTCCCGGATCAGCCCCTCGAACGTAACGACGAGTTCGTCCTTTTCGAAATCGGGCTCGAAGCCCATCGGCTTGCGGATGCGGCCGTCCTCGTCGATCGAGACGATCTGGCGGATGCCCTCGAAGTCCTCCCCGTATTCGCCCAGCAGATCGCTGAGGCTCAAGGTTTCGAATTCACCGGTTTCCAGGTTGATCAGGTCCACGAATCGCGGGGCGTAGCGGCGGATCTCATCCGGCGTGACGTTGACCCGAAGCCCCGGCTGTCCCGGTGCGATCAGGATCGGGTAATCGTCGCCGATGCGGTCCACGGCGCGGGTTCCCAGGCCGGGCACCAGCCGCAACAGGCCATCCTCCCGCCCGATGCGCGCGGACCAGCGGAATTCGTTGTGACTGAGCCCGACGCCCGAGAACGCCGGCAGGAAATACTTGCCGACGCGCTGGCCGACGACTTCCTGGATCAGGATGCCCATTTCCTCGTGGATATTGAGCAACCCGCGCTCGGCGCGGTATTCGATCGGATCGGGCCCGAAGGTGGAGGCATAGACCTCGGCGATCGCGTCCTGCAGCGCGTCGAGCCGCTCCGCGCGCGATCCGGTATTGGGCAGGAACAGGCTCTTGTACTTGCCGGCGAAGCTCGACCCCATGCGGTCTTCGAGCAGGCTCGAACTGCGGACGATGATGGGGCGGTCCCCCAGGTCGTCGAGCGCGCGGCCCAGGCCGCGCGAGATATCCGGCGGAAAGCTGGAATTCTTCAGCAGGTGGATGATGTGGGGGTATTCCTGGCGAATGTGCTCGATCTCCATGTACTTGCGGAAATACAGGTCACGCAGGTTGTTGTAACCCAGGAATTCCAGTTGGGCGTTGGAACTGACGTACCAGGTGCGGGGAACGCGGACATCGTGCAACAGCCCGGACGCGGTCGTGGCGCTGCGCAGGAGTTGCTGGGCCAGGAACAGGCCGGCGCTCTTGCCGCCGAGTTTCCCATGCCCGCGCAAGGGGTAGACGATATGCTCGATCAGTTCGTAGATATCGTCCAGGTTGACGAAATCCCGCGCCAGTTCTATGTAGGACGAATCGTCGCTGAACAAACGCCGAAGGATGGCCGCGCTGAGCGACTTGCGAAACGCCGGCGGCAGGTGCCCGGTTTCGCCGATCAGGCTGCGGTGGCGCTCGATCGCCTGGACGACCTCCGAGAGCGTCTGGCTCTGGTCTTCCAGCGCTTCGACCAGGAATGCGGACCGCTCCTCGTCGATCCACGACCGGATCGAGGTGACCATCTCCTCCTGGCCGAGGTTACGCGCGGCGATTTCGAAGGCTTCTTTGCTGAACGGATCGAAATCGCGCAACTGCGCCTTGCGCAACGGCATGTTGTCACCCGCCCGCGCCGCGGCGCTCTGCTCCTCGAACGTGAATTTTTTCAACAACCGCTCCGTCTCGCTCACGCCCGAGAGTTCCAGGTAGTTGATCATCCGCCGCGTGATTCTGCGCAGGAGGTCCGGATCGGTGCGGCGCAGGAAGTCGAGAATGACATTCCACTCCGCGCTCTCGTTTTTCTGTGAGTGGTCCTGTGCGCTTTTCAGGCTCGCATGGGCTTGCCGAAGATTGACGCGGCGAACGAAGAAGCCGGCCCGCTGCGCGATGGCGTTCAGGAGCTTCCGTTCCTCTTTCAGGAACGGCCCCTCGTCGGCCGGCGGTTTTTCCTGCGTGTAACAAACCGCCAGCGTCCCGACGTTCTCGCCGTCGGCCTCGACGGCCGTCACCAGGGTCCAGGGTGTCTCCCGGAAATTGGCGGTTTCGCCGCTCACCCCATCCAGAACGATGCGCGCGGCGCAGGCTTCCGGGTACTTCCAGCCCGCCGGGATCGCTTCGACCACCTGCCGGCAGGCGTCACGCAGCGGCGTCGTCGGGTCGGCGAGCGCCTCGTCGATGCGGTACAGGCAGTTGAGCTCCTTGGCCCGCTCCTGGAGCGAATCCATGAGCTGCTGAATCGGCTTTTCCTGTGGGGTCATGCGGAGCGGTCCTCTCGCGTGGGGGGTTCGCGCCACACGGCTCCCCGTCCGCTGCGGCCGTCCACCGCGATGAACAGGGGGTGGGGGAGACGGACGTGGCGCACCAGGGCGGTCTCGTTCAGCGCGGCCTGCCGGTCGAGCCAGGCCCAGTCGATATCGCGGATGTAGCCGGCCGCGTTCGGGTCGTGTGCGACGGAGAGATAGGGAACATCGAAGCTGAGCAGGTTGTGGAAAAAGTGCGCGCCCTGGCTCAGTTCGACGTTCATTTCCGGCAGCGTCGATTCCACGATCACGCGGGCGCCGGCGATCTGTCCCCACTCGACGGGAATTCCGAGCCAGGGGTCCGAACTCCCCCAGCGGCCGAAACCCAGCAGGAGGTAGGGGCGTTGTTCCTCGACCAGGGTCCGGTTGACGCGGTCGAGTTCGGACGCGATGGTTGGGGTCAGCCGCGCCTCGAACGATTCGGGGCGCACGTAGACGATGTCGCTGATCGAATCGAACGCGCCGTTGCCGATGGCGCGGCCGGTAGCGAGCAGCAGGTCCGGGCTTGCGAGATCCGCATCCGCGATGTCCACTTCATGCTGCGAAACCAGCATCGGGCGGAGTTGCAGAAAACCGAGTCGCACGGTGCCGCGCCCGCGATCCGGCAGGTCCCCCGCGAATTCGATCTCCACGGCGTCGCCGAGCGCCCGTTCGCCCAGCGCCAGCAATTCCCGAACGACCTCGTTGAACGGCGTTTGCGCGGCGCCGAGCAGCGGCGCGAAGTCGACCACGCGGGGGCCGGGCCGGGCGGTTCCGGGAAGAAACCGCCCGCGGTTCGCATCGTAGGTGGAGGCGACGGCGGCCAGCGTGTCGTCGTAATGCGCCGCTGCAAGGTCCGCCTGCACCAGGTACTCGGTTTCCGCGATCGGGTCGTAGGCCGGTGGACGGCCCATGTTCACCGCCCAGAAGCTGAGCTGCGTCAGCTTGAGGATGTCGTCCACGCTGTTGAACGGCATGGGCGCCCTCGGGCGGGTCGGCGTATAGATCCACGAGACGCCGCCGTCGACGATGGTTTTGCCGAGCCCCAGGGCAAGGTTGACGACGCCGTCGGCGGGCTTCGCGTCGGCCGCCGGAAAGAAATTGTAGGATCGACCGACGCCGGACAGGTCCGGGTAGAAGCGCTCGTCGTGACGCCGTCCGACCACTTCCTGAACGATCACCGCCATCTTCTCGTCGGTGCTCGCCCGGTCGGTGGCCCGGATGTACGACTTTGCGCTTTGAAACCAGGTCGAGGCGAAGACGTACTTGATGGCCTCGACCAGGTGGCGAAAGCGCGTGTCCGCATCGGGCGAATTATTGGGCAGCATCTTCGTGCCGTAAACGCCCGCGAACGGCCGCTGCAGCGCATCCTCGAGCAGGCTCGATGAGCGGACCGCCAGCGGCGTGTGGGCCTCTTCGGCAAGGGCGTGCAGATCGCCGAGGATTTCGACGGGCAGTTCCGCGCGCTGGAACGCCTCGGCCAGTGGGTGGTCCGCGCAGGCCGAAAGCGCCGTCTCGACGAGGCCGTTGCGTTCCATGAATGCGTCGTACACGTCGGTTGCGATGACGACCATCTTCGGAACGTAGACCTCGACGCCGGGGAAGCGGTCGGCGTCGAATTCCCGCTGCAGCAGCTCCCGGATCCGCACCAGGCCACTGGCCTTGCCGCCCAGCCGGCCGTAACCGATCCGCGTGATGGGCTCGGCGGAACGGAAGAAGTTCCGGTCGAACCACGGGACGTTCTGTCGTCCTGGCTCGGAGGATCTCATGACGGCACCATTATCGTCCGTGCGCCCGCGCCAATTCCACCGCGGGGCCTGCGCGGATCAGACCCAGCCGCGATCGCGACAGGCCCGCGCCACGCGGTCGACCGCGATGATGTACGCGGCGTCGCGCATGTACAGTTTCCGCTTGCGCACCAACTCGCTGACCGAAAGATATGCGGAGGTCATTTTGCTGTCGAGTTTGCCCAGCACCTCATCCTTGCCCCAGTAGTAGTTCATGTTGCTTTGCACCTGCTCGAAGTAGCTGCAGGTCACGCCGCCGGCATTGGCGAGGAAATCCGGGATGACGAGTACGCCCCGTTCGCGCAGCGCGGCATCGGCCTCGGTCGTCGTCGGGCCGTTCGCGCCCTCGGCGATGATCTTCACGCCGGCGCTGATGTCGGTGACGTTTTCCGCGGTGATCTGGTTCTCCAGGGCGGCCGGGATCAGGATGTCCACATCCTGCTTCAGCCAGTCGTCGCCGGGCAGCACCTCGTAGCCGAGGTCCGCGGCTTTCGCCTTGTCGATGCCGCCGAAGCGGTCGGTGATCGACAACAGTTCGTCCAGGTCGATGCCGTCGGGTTTGCGATAGGCGTAGGATGTGCCCTCGGCCTGGTCCCAGCACGACACGCAGAGCGTGGTGCCGCCGAGTTGGCTGAACAGCCGGATCGCGTACTGCGCCACGTTGCCGAAGCCCTGCACGCTGGCGGTGGTGTCCAGGGCCCTGACATTGAGTTCCTTGAGCGCCTCGCGAACGGTGAAGATCACGCCGTAGCCCGTTGCCTCGGTGCGGCCCAGCGAGCCGCCGATGCCGACCGGTTTGCCGGTAATGAACCCCGGCATCTTCGTTCCGGTGATGCCTTCGAATTCGTCCAGCATCCAGAGCATGTGCTGGGGCGTGGTCATGACGTCCGGAGCGGGCACGTCCGAATGCGGGCCGACATTACGCGCCATCTGACGCACCCAGCCACGGCAGATCTGCTCCTGCTCGTGTTCGCTCAGGTTGTGCGGATCGCAGATGACGCCGCCTTTCGCACCGCCCAGCGGCAGGTCGGCCACGGCGCATTTCCAGGTCATCCACATGGAGAGCGCGCGCACGGTATCCTGGGTTTCCAGTGGATGGAAGCGGATCCCGCCCTTACAGGGACCCCGGGCATCGTTGTGCTGTACGCGGAAACCGCGAAAGATCCGGTTTCTGCCATCGTCCATCCGAACGGGAATGGCGAATGCGTACTCCCGCATCGGGCTGCGGAGAAGGTCGCGGGTCGCCTCGTCGAGTCCGAGGACTTCCGCGGCCCGGTCAAACTGATTCTGCGCGATCGAAAAGGAATTGTAGGGTTTGTATGCCACCGGATTTCTCCATTCTGAACCGTGCCCTTTGGTTTCGATCATACCGTTGGCGAACAAGCTCCAGGAAGCCTGGCAGGACCGGGAAACGATCTAGGTCAGACCGGGTCGCGGCGGTCGTGGCGGGGTGCAATCCACCCCGGCGCCAACGCGCAATCGTCGTATAATCCGGGCGAAGAAAGCCATTCACATCGACGGAGGAGCACGGTGAGATTACTGCGCATTTTGATCGTTCTGATTCCCTTCCTTTGGATTGCCCAGGCCGTTGCAGCGGACGTTGTGCTTACGGATGACTGCCAGGAAGACATACGCCGTTTGCAGGATGAAATCAAAGAAAACAAGGACCTCTACACGACAGAATCCAGAACGCGCGCCAATGCCGAATTGACCGTCGCCAAGACCAACATCATCAATCCGATCAAGTGTCGAAAGAACATTCTCGATGCGCGCGACGCGTTGCGAAAAGGAAAGAAGGAAAAAAAGGAAAAAGAGAAAAATAAGAACAAGAACGAATAAGTGAATCGTTTTCTTTATTGGTTCAATCCGGGCCGATCCTGCCCAACGAACTGAAAGTGAAGGAAAAAAGCCGGGTATAATCCCGAACCAGACCCCATGCGACGCCTGTTTCACATCATCCTGGCCGCGCTGGTTCTTTTGGCCGGCGTCTTTTTTCTTGTCCTCTGGCCGGTGTACACGCTGTTCACCCTGCTGGTCGTACTGGTCCTCGTGGGCGCCTACGATCTGCTGCAGACCCGGCATACGGTTCTGCGAATCTATCCGATCGTCGGCCATTTCCGATATCTGCTGGAATCCTTCGGTCCCGAGATACGCCAGTATTTCGTGGAATCGGACACCGACGGCACGCCGATCGACCGCAATCACCGAGCGTACGTGTACAAGCGCGCCAAGCGTCAGAACCAGACCCATCCGTTCGGAACCGAGCGTGATCTGAATAAACCCGGCTACGCCTGGATGCCGCACAGCATTTATCCCGCGGAGACACTGGACGAAGCGCCGCGGGTGGTGATCGGCGGTCCCGACTGTGCGCAGCCCTACCGGGCCAGCCTGTTCAATATTTCTGCGATGAGCTTCGGAGCGCTGGGGCCCAACGCGATCCGCGCCCTCAACAAGGGCGCCGCTGCCGGCGGGTTTTTCCACGATACGGGCGAAGGCGGTATTTCGCCGTATCACCTCGAGGGCGGCGATCTCGTCTGGGAAATCGGCACCGGTTATTTTGGCTGTCGCACGTCCGACGGCCGTTTCTCGGCGGAAAAGTTCGCCGAGCAGGCCGCCCGCCCCGAAGTTCGCATGATCGAAATCAAGATTTCCCAGGGCGCCAAACCGGGGCACGGCGGCGTGCTGCCGGCAGCCAAGAACACGCGCGAAATCGCGCAGATCCGCGGGGTCGAACCGCACACCGCGGTGCTTTCGCCTCCGGGGCACAGCGCGTTTTCGGATGCCCGCGGGCTGCTCGGGTTCGTACAGGAGCTGCGGCAGTTGTCCGGGGGCAAGCCGGTGGGATTCAAGCTGTGCATCGGTGATCGCGACGAGTTCGAGGCGATCTGCCGCCAGATGGTCGCGACCGGCATCAAACCCGATTTCGTCACCGTGGACGGCGCGGAGGGCGGAACCGGGGCGGCGCCCATCGTGTTCTCCAACCACGTCGGCATGCCCTGGGAAAAAGCGCTGATCTTCGTTGTCGATACGCTGATCGCCTACGATCTGAAGCAGGACGTCAAGGTCCTGACGGCGACCAAGATTTTTACGGCGTTCAACATTTTTCACGCCCTGTGCCTGGGTGCGGATGTCTGCAGCACGGCGCGTGGAATGATGCTCGCGCTCGGCTGCATCCAGTCGCTCAGTTGCAACACGGATCGGTGTCCCAGCGGCGTCGCGACGACCAATCCGGCCCGTAATCGGGGTCTGGTGGTTGAAGATAAATGGCGCCGCGTCCGGAACTACCAGAAAGAAACCGTCAAGGAGTTTCTCGAGATTTTTGCGGCGGCCGGTTGCCGTTCGCTGACCGAACTGAACCGTCGGCGGGTCTATGTCAACATCGACAGCGGCCTGCATTGCTATGAAGACATCTATCCGACGCCGCGGCCCGGTGAGCGTCTCGACGGCGCTGTCGAACAGGCCGGGCCCGCCTGACCGTCCCGGCCCAGGAAGACTACCCGGCGCGCGGTGCGCGAGTTGGCGGCGCGACCGTATTCCTCGATGCGTTTGCCGGGCGGCAAGCCGGGCCGCACCGTTTGTCCGAGGGCGATTTCGCCGGCAGTTGACCTCGTTCAGGTCGCCGAACGAAAAGGCGACTAGACTTGAATTGATACCCTGTCAGGGCGGAAGCGAATCATGGCGCTTAATTGCAAAACGAAGGCGAGGTTGCTTTGCTCGTTGATGATGACGGTTGTACTGTTGTTGCCGGTCGGAAGTTTTGCCGGCGAAGCCGTCGGTGAGCCGAAAACGGGCACTATTTCCGGGCGTGTTTTTCTCGATGAGAACGCCGATGCCGTGTTCGCGGACTGTGACTGCGATTGCGGGCTGGAGGACATTCCGGTGCGGCTGTACCGGAATCACTGCGGCGGACTCATCATCCAGACGGCAAAAACGGATGAGCAGGGGTTTTACCACTTCCAGGATCTCGAACCCGGCGATTATTGCGTCATGCCGAATCCCAAGATGATCTGCGAAGGCTACCAGGCCACGAAGTCGATCACGCAGAAGGTCCGGGTCGAGCCGGGCCAGGATGCAGAGGTCGAGTGGTTCGGCCTCGATCACTTCATCGACATCAATTAGGGAGCGGCGCGGCGACCCCGCCATGCGGCCCAGGAACGGTTGGGGATGATTTCAAAATGGGGCGCTGAAAAGATTGGTGCCCAGGGGCGGAATCGAACCACCGACACGCGGATTTTCAATCCCGGACGGGCTTGGTTAAGTGGTTGATATAGTTGCCTATAAATTATCAACTAAATGAATAGGCACATTTCCAGGCCCAATAAAGCAGGGCGTTCCGGACGGCCCTATGCTGCGTGAACGCTTACATCGGTTTCCAGTCTGTTGCCCAGCCGATTCCGGGCCTCCTCGAGGTCAAAATCAGCCTGTAGCCCCATCTCCAGTCTGTTGCCCAGCCGATTCCGGGCCTCCTCGAGGTCAAAATCAGCCTGTAGCCCCATCCAGAATGCTTCGGTGGTGCCAAAATAGCGGGCCAGGCGCAGCGCAGTATCCGCGGTAACGGATCGTTTGCCGTGAACAATTTCATTGATACGGCGGGGCGGTACGCCGATTTCCCGGGCGATGCGGTTCTGGCTCAACCCCATGGGCACCAGGAATTCCTCCAGGAGCACCTCGCCGGGATGAGTGTTTTGCAATTTGTCCACTTTGGCCACCTCCATCAATGGTAGTCCACGATTTCTACGTTAACGGCATCGCCATCCATCCAGATAAAACAGATGCGCCATTGGTCGTTGATCCTGATGCTGTGCTGTCCTTTCCGGTTTCCCCCCAACGCTTCCAGTCGGTTCGCCGGTGGAACACGCCGGTCGTTTATTGATCGTGCATTGTTCAGCATCCTGAGCTTGCGCCGGGCGATTTGTTGAATGCTCTGTGGCAGGCGTTTCGAGCAAATCCCGTTCCAGATTTTTTCCGTTTCCTCGGAACGAAAGCTCTTGATCATGGC
>JARROJ010000057.1:0-15212 GCA_037384065.1 Lysobacterales bacterium | reverse complement strand
GTCATGGCGCGCGGGGCGTCAGCGATGATCCGATGGTGCCCAATCTCGCGGCGCAGGAGCCGCATTACCTGGTGGAGGCGATCACGGCCTACCGTGACCGGGAACGCAGCCACGAAGACATGATGACGCACAAGTCGGACGCGGAAATCGAGGACATCGCCGCATTTTATGCCGTGCAGCCCGCCGGACCCGTCGTCGCCGACGACGCGCGGACCGCGGAAATCGTCGCCAAGTGCGATCGCTGCCACGGGCCGACGCTCGGCGAGAGTTCGATGGTCGTGCCGGTTCTGCACGGCCAGAACGCGGAATATCTGTTGCGCGTGATGCGCCAGTACCGTGACGGTGAACGCGGCAGTTCGACGATGCACAAGATGAGCGCCGGGTACAGCGACCGCATCCTGGCTGAAATCGCCGACTACTACGCCACACACCCGCAGTCGAAGTGACCCTGTCCGGCCTTGCCCCGGCCGGAACGATTCGATTCGCGTCGGGTTTGGTCACGGCGCGCCTGGCCGGACCGTCCCGGCCTCGGCAAACGGAACACCCCGCCCGCTTCAGCGCCCGGGCAGAGCCGCGCACCACTGAACGCAACGCCCGGCCTCAGGCCGGGTTATCGGGATCGTCGGCGTGGTGGCGCAGCGCCACGTGCTCGGGCAGCGTGTAAAACCACATCTGCCAGGCGGAAATGACCCACATGGTCGCGAACGACAGGCCGTTGACCACACCCGCCACCAGAACCACCCACGCGAACGGGCTGAACACCTTGGTCACGTACCATCCGAGCACGTCCGCGATCACGCCCGCGAAGGGCGCAATCATGATCAGGTGCTTGAGCCACAGCGGTCGCAGGTAGGCGTGGCTGAAAATGAAGCCGACGATGAAAAAGATGAAGGTCAGGCCGAACAGGTGGATGTGGGAAACGCGGACCAGCGTGTACAGGTCCGCGCCGGTGTCCTGTTCGACCGTCAGCGCGACGTTTTCGTAGCCGTCGAGATTCGAAAGGTGCGGATTGCTTCCGTCGTGGCAACTCAGGCAGTTCGCCTCGAAAATTGGTTCGATAGCCGCCTCGAAGGCGCGTTTTTTGCCGCCCTCGTGGATCCACTCCAGCACCGTCGCCATGTCGCGCTGCGGCAGCATCCCGGACATCGGTCCGCGCAGCGCTTTTTCGAGCGGCGTGGTTTCGGCGCTGCCGCCGTAGGTGATCTTGATGTCGTCGACCGACAGGCCGGGGCGCCCGTCGGCCTGGGAATGGGCGGCGAACACGTAAATCGCGGCAAACAGGTAGCCCAGGCCGAACGTGAGCAGGGTGCCGGTGAACAGCGTGCGCATCGTGGCCGGCAATTCCTGGAAGTGCCGGTACAGGCGATGGATGGCTTGATCGGTCATCATGTCGATTCCGGGTCGCGGTGCGCGTGACGCACCGCGACCGGCTCCCTCGGGTTGGCGGCGTCGGCGCTGATTACTTCAATGTGGCGTAGTAGGCGGCCAGGTCGGCCATGTCCTGTTCGCTCAGGTCACTGGCGTAGTCGGCCATCATGTCGCTGGGGTCGTCGCGTTCACCGGAGGCGTAAGCCTTCAGTGCGGCCACGTGCTCCGCTTCGTCCATGCCGGCGATGGCGGGGGTTTCGTCGCCGTCGCCTTCGCCATTATCGCCGTGGCACATGGCGCAATCCTCGGAAAGCGATTCACCGCGTGCCGCATCGCCGCCCGCCAATGCCTGTCCGGCGGCCAGCATGAGTATCAGGGATACGATCATCATCAGCTTGCTGTTCATGGTGCTTCTCTCCTCGCGTTGGTGCTTATCGCGTATTTATGGTTCCGTGGCCTCTTCACACGGCAGGACCATGTATACCACGGATCTTGGTTCCCGCGACGCGTAGTACTCGACGATGCGTCGAAGGTCGGATGGGCTGAGCGGGGCGGCCATGGCGTGCATGGCCGAACTGGCGCGACCCCTGTCGACGTACGCCTGCAGGCTGTTGGCGAGGTAGGTCCGGTCCTGGCCCGCCAGCATCGGAAAGCGCGGGTCGGTGCTGTTGCCGTCGATGCCGTGACAACGCGCGCAGCGGTCGATCCACTCTTCCGTCGTCAGCGGCGTCCGGACATTGCGCCGAACCGGGTTCTGCGCGGCGTAAAAGGCGGCCAGGTCGGCGATGTGCGAAGCGTCCAGTGACTCGACCGCTTCGAACATGGCTTCGTGCCGGCGCGAACCGTCTCCGTAGGCCTCCATCGCCTTCGTGAAGTAGCGTGCATCCTGTCCGGCGAGTGTCGGCATTTCGGCGCCGCCGGCGTTGCCGTCTTCACCGTGGCAGACGGCGCAGGGTTCGGCGAGTTCGCGGCCGCGATCGGCGTTGCCGTCGCCGACCGTCTCGGTGCGGGCGGGCTCCTGGACCGCATAGAACACGCCCATGCGCTCCAGGGTGGTCGCGTCGAGGCCTTCGGCCAATCGTCCCATCAGGCGATGGTCGCGGCTGCCCTCGGCATAGGCCTGCATCGAATGGACGAAGTATTCGACGGACTGCCCGGTCAGGTTGGGCATGCCGGATGCCGATGCATTGCCGTCCTCGCCATGGCAGCGAACGCATTTCTTCATGGCGTCGCGCAAACCCGCGAAGGGGTCGCCGCCGCCCAGGTCGAGGTCGGTCTCGAGGGCTGTTGTGGACTCGGATCGCGCCGGCGGCAGGCTGGCGTACCAGGCCGCGACGGCGAGCAAGGCCTCCTCGTTGAGAAACCCGACCGCGTGGTTCATCGTGTCGTTGTGCCGTTCCCGTTCCTGGTAACCCTGCAGCACGCGGTACAGGTAAACGATGCGTTGACCGGCCAGGTTGGGAACGCCGGGTTCGGTGCCGACACCGTCGCTGCCGTGGCACGAGGCGCAGGCGGTCTCGGCCACGTTCCTGCCGTGATCCAGCATTTCGCGCGACGGATCCAGCGCGTAGCGCTCGACGCTGGTGAGCGGGGCGGTCGAAATTTCCTCCTGCGCCAACGCAAGGTGTGCCGATGCGGTGGAAACGGCCAACAGGTAGATGGCGGCGCGAATTCGGCTGATCATGGCGTTCCTGCGCCGGACGTTCGGGTCACGGCGCTGTCCTCGGTGTTTGCCATTTACAATACGGCCAAGCCTATGGCGACTGCAAGCTATTGATTTGCCGGGCCCCGTCACCGCAGACCGTCAGCGCCGAATGGCGCGGCGCAGCATCGTCGCCAGTCGCGCTCGCCGGATCGGTCGGGCAGGGCGTGTCAGTTCGCGGGGAGATGCCGGACGAGCAGGGCGAAGTCGTCGATCATGCGCGGCTCACAACCCTCGGGCATCGGAATCCGCACCACGTGGCCGGAACCGGGCGCGGTGTCCACGGTCTTGCCGTCGCGTGATTCGATCAGTTTCAGTTCGAACGAAACATTACCCGCGGGCGTGACCAGTTCCATCCGGTCGCGGGTTTCGAAGCGATTCTTGACGTCCACTTCCAGCCAGCCGTCGCGCAGCTCGACGATGTCGCCGACGAATTGCTGGCGGGTGCTGCGCGAGGCGCCCAATTCGTAGTTCTGGTACTCGGCCGGCGGATGACGGCGGTAGAAGCCTTCCGTGTAGCCGCGGTTGGCCAGGCCTTCCAGCTCGTCCATCATGCCCATGTCGAACGGGTGGCCGGCGATGGCGTCGTCGATGGCGCGGCGATAGACCTGCGCGGTGCGGGCGGTGTAGTAGAACGACTTGGTGCGGCCCTCGATCTTGAGCGAGTCGATGCCCATCTGCGCCAGCGTGTGGACGTGCTGCACGGCGCGCAGGTCCTTGGAGTTCATGATGTAGGTGCCGTGCTCGTCCTCGTACGCCGGCATCAGCTCACCCGGACGGGTTTCCTCCTCCAGCAGCATGACCGGCAGCTCGTCGCTGTCCGGCTCCGCGGGCGCGGGGTCGACGGTCGGCAGCGGCACCACGTCGCCGGTGCTGGTTTCCCGCGCCTCGGTGGCGTTGTATTTCCAGCGGCAGGTGTTGGTGCAGGCGCCCTGGTTCGAATCGCGGTGCGACATGTAACCCGACAACAGGCAGCGCCCGGAATAAGCGATGCACAGCGCGCCGTGCACGAACACTTCGAGTTCGATGTCCGGGCACTCTTCGCGGATTTCGGCCACTTCCTTCAGCGACAGCTCGCGCGACAGGATGATGCGGCTCAGTCCCATCTGCTGCCAGAACGTCACGGTCGCGTAATTGACGGCGTTGGACTGCACGGACAGGTGGATCGGCAGGTCCGGCCAGCGTTCGCGAACCATCATGATGAGACCGGGGTCGGACATGATCAGCGCATCGGGCCCCATGTCGACGATCGGCTCGAGGTCCGCCAGGTAGGTGCGCACCTTGTTGTTGTGTGGCGCGACGTTGCTCGCCAGGAAGAATCGCTTGCCGAGTGCGTGCGCTTCCTCGATGCCCTGCGCCAGGACGTTTTCCTTGCTGAACTCGTTGTTACGCACCCGCAGGCTGTAACGCGGTTGGCCCGCATAGACCGCGTCCGCGCCGTAGGCGAAGGCGTAGCGCATGTTCTTCAGGCTGCCGGCGGGCGACAGCAATTCGGGTCGTTTCATGCGCGGCATTGTACCGGATCGGCCGGAACCACAGAGTGGGCGGCGCCGTGTGGTTTCGCCGGCGGAATTGACCGGCGTCAATCGATCACGTGATTACCCATGCGCCGGCCGAAGGCATCTCTTAAGCTCCCATTAAGGTTTCACTCAGCTTCATGGAAGAACGGAAACCGGGACAGGGCATCGGCCAGAACGAGAAGAAAGTCGGGCGGCACGGACGCCGCGATCGGACAATAAATCAGTGCCTTCATCGGGCAGACTGAGAAAACGAGTCGGCGAGTGCGCCGGCAAACAAAAAATGCGCCGCTCGAGAGAGCGGCGTTTTCTTTTTCCTGGCGGTCTCGGCCTAGTCCCTGCGGCCGTCGGCCGGGAACTCCTCCGCGTGGCGCATGGCCATCTTCTCGTACACGTCCCAGCGCAAACGCGCCGCCTGCTCGGCGATGCGCGACAGGCGCTCGGCCTCCTGCGGATTGTCGCGCGACAACTGCTTGAAGCGCCCCTCGATCTTGCGGTACTCCATCAGCGGCAGCGTCGGGCGCAGGCTGTCGAGGGTGAACGGGTTGCCGCCGGCCTCGCGGATCAGCGGGTTGTAGCGGATCAGCGGCCAGTGCCCGCTGTCGACCGCGCGCTTCTGTTGCTGCAGGCCCTGCTCCAGGTTGTAGCCGTGGGCGATGCAGTGCGAGTAGGCGATGATCAGCGACGGGCCCGGGTAGGCCTCGGCCTCGCGCAGCGCCTGCAGCGTCTGCTGCGGGTTGGCGCCAAACGCCACGCGTGCGACGTAGACGTTGCCGTAGGCAATGGCCTGCTGGGCCACGTCCTTCTTGCCGATGGTCTTGCCGCCGGCGGCGAACTTGGCCACCGCGCCCAGCGGGGTCGATTTGGACATCTGTCCACCGGTGTTGGAGTACACCTCGGTGTCCATGATCAGGATGTTGATGTCCAGGCCCGAGGCCAGCGCGTGGTCGAGGCCTGAGGAGCCGATGTCGTAGGCCCAGCCGTCGCCGCCGACGATCCAGATGGAACGGCGGATCAGGTGGTCGGCCATGCTGAGCAACTGGCGCGCCTCCGGCGTATCGATCTCGCGCAGCTTCGTCTTGAGTTGGTCGACGCGCCGGCGCTGGGTCTGGATCTGTGACTCGGTCTTCTGCGGCGCGTCGATTACCGCGTCCACCAGGGCCTCGCCGATCTCGTGGCGCATGCGATCGAGGCACATCACGGCCTGCGTGCGGTGGTGGTCGGCCGACAGCCGGAACCCCATGCCGAACTCGGCGTTGTCCTCGAACAGCGAATTCGACCAGGCCGGGCCACGACCCTCGTCGTTCTTCGCCCAGGGCGTGGTCGGCAGGTTGCCGCCGTAGATCGATGAGCAGCCGGTGGCGTTGGCCACCATCATGCGGCCGCCGAACAACTGGGTGACCAGGCGCAGGTAGGGCGTCTCGCCGCAACCCGCGCAGGCGCCGGAGAACTCGAACAGCGGGCGCAGGAACTGCACGCCGCGCACGTTGGAGAAATCGACTTCCGAGCGCTCGTTCCAGGGCAGTTTTTCGAACCAGGCCAGGTTCTCGCGCTGGCGCTCGAGCACCGACAGGCGGTCGACCATCTTCAGCGCGCGCACTTCCTCGCCGTTCTCGTCCACCTCGCGCACCGGGCAGGCATCCACGCACTGGGTGCAGCCGGTGCAGTCGTCCGGGTAGACCTGCAGCACGTAGCGCATCTCGGGGAAGCCCCGGGCGCTGATGCGGGCCGACTGGAAGCCTTCGGGGGCGCCTTCAAGTGCGTCCTCGTTGCAGAACTTGGCGCGGATCGAGGCGTGCGGACAGACGAAGGAACAGTTGCCGCACTGGATGCAGTTGTCCTCCAGCCACAGCGGGACCATCTGCGCGATGCCGCGTTTTTCCCACTGCGTGGTGGCGGTCGGGTAGGTGCCGTCGAAGGGAACCTTCGAAACCGGCAGGTGGTCGCCCCGGCCGGCCATCATTTCGGCCGTCACGTCCTGCACGAAGATCGGCGCGATTTCCGGCACGGTGCGCTTCTCGCCGATCGCGCTGAGTTGCGCCGCGTCGATCGTCACCTCGTGCAGGTGCTCCAGCGCGGCGTCCACCGCCGCGTAGTTCATCTCGATGACCGTGTCGCCCTTCTTGCGGTAGGTCTTGGCGATCGCTTCCTTGATCAGGCGGATCGCCTCGTCGGTGTCCATCACGTCGGCCAGCTTGAAAAAGCACACCTGCATCACGGTGTTGATGCGCCGGCCCATGCCCGCCTGCTTCGCCACCTCGTAGGCGTCGATCGTGTACACGCGGACGTTCTTGTCGACGATCTGCTGCTGCAGTTGCGACGGCAGTTTCGCCCAGACTTCATCCGGAGCGTAGGGACTGTTCAGCAGCAGGGTGGCGCCGTCGGCCGCGCGGTCCAGCAGGGGCGTGGTGTAGACGAACTCCCACTGGTGGCAGCCGATGAAGCTCGCCGTCTGCAGCAGGTAGGGCGCATCGATCGGCCGCGGGCCGAAGCGCAGGTGGGAGACCGTCTGCGCACCCGACTTCTTGGAGTCGTACACGAAGTAGGCCTGCCCGTAGCGCTCGGGGTCGGCGCCGATGATCTTGATGCTGTTCTTGTTGGCGCCGACGGTGCCGTCCGCGCCCAGGCCGTAGAACATCGCGCGCACGGTGTCCGCGTCCTCGATTTCGAAGTGCTCGTCGAAATCCAGGCTCAGGTGCGTGACGTCGTCGTTGATGCCGACGGTGAACGGGCGTTTCGGCTGATCGGCCGCCAGGTTGTCGAATACCGCGCGGACCATGGCCGGCGTGAATTCCTTTGAGGACAGCCCGTAGCGGCCGCCGCAGACCCGCGGCATGCGCTCGAGCTCGCCATCGGCCAGGGCCTGGCCAAGCGCCGTCATGACGTCCTGGTAAAGCGGCTCGCCGTTGGCGCCCGGCTCCTTGGTGCGGTCGAGCACGGCGATGCGCCGGGCTGTTTTTGGCAGCGCGGCGATCAGGTGCTCGCGGCTGAACGGCCGGAACAGGCGCACGATGATGCCGCCGTAACCGCCGCCCTGGCTGGCGTTGAGCCAGTCCACGGTCTGCCGCACGGTTGCCGCGCCGGAGCCCATCGAAACGATGACCGACTCGGCCTGCGGGTCGCCGACGTAATCGAACAGGTGGTAGCGGCGTCCGGTTTCGGCGAACAGTTCGTCCATCTTGCGCTGGACGATGCCGGGCACGGCCTCGTAAAAGCGGTTGACGCTCTCGCGGCCCTGGAAATAGGTGTCCGGGTTCTGCGCGGTGCCGCGCATGACCGGGTTCTCCGGGTTGAGCGCGCGCTCGAGGTGGGCGATGACGAGATCGCGGTCGACCAGCTTGCCCATCGTTTCTTCGCTGAGCAGCTGGATCTTGTTGACCTCGTGCGAGGTGCGAAAGCCGTCGAAAAAGTGGATAAAGGGCACGCGGGCCTCGAGGGTCGCGGCGTGCGCGATGAGCGCCAGGTCGTGCGCTTCCTGCACCGAGGCGGAGGCCAGCTGGGCGAAGCCGGTGCTGCGCGCCGCCATGACGTCCTGGTGATCGCCGAAGATCGACAGGCCCTGCGCGGCCAGCGACCGGGCCGCGACATGGAACACCGTGGGCGTCAGCTCGCCGGCGATCTTGTACATGTTGGGCAGCATCAGCATCAGGCCCTGCGATGCCGTGAAGGTCGTCGACAGGGCGCCGGCCTGCAGCGCGCCGTGCACGGCGCCGGCGGCGCCGCCTTCGTGCTGCATCTCGACCACGGTGGGGATGTGGCCCCACAGGTTGGGCATCCGCTTCGACGCCCATTCGTCGGCCAGTTCGGCCATGGTCGAAGAGGGTGTAATCGGGTAGATGGCGCAGACTTCGCTGAGGCGATACGCGACGTAAGCCGCGGCCTCGTTGCCGTCGAAGCTGACCCGCGTGGCATTGAGGTCCAGGTCGTCCTGGGCGTGTTTGCCGATATTCGGGGTTCTCATGAGCGGGCCTCCTTGAGCGCGGCTTCGCCCGTGCCGGCGGGCACCATTTCGATGGCGTGGCAGGGGCACTGCAGGAAGCAGGCCCGGCAACCGGTGCAGAGGTCGTACCGGACGGCGTACCCCTGACCCTTGCCGAGTTTCATGATGGCGCTCTCGGGGCAGGCCCCGAAGCAGCCGTCGCATTCGAAGCAGTTGCCGCAGGAGTAGCAGCGCGACGCTTCGTACAGCGCCTCGTCACGGCTCAGTCCCGCGGTGACCTCGCGGAAATCCTCGGTCCGTTCCTCGGGCGCGATGCTGGTCTGCTCGCGCCGCTGTGCGTCCGTCAGGTAGTTCAGGTGCAGTTTGTCGAAGGTGACCGTCGGTTCGCGGTGTTCCTTTTCCCAGGTGGTGCCGCGCAGCCAGGCGTCGATGTGGCGCGCGGCCTTCTTGCCGTGGCCGGTGGCGATCGTCACCGTGCGGTCGGAGGGCACCATGTCGCCGCCGGCGAAGACGCCATCGGCGCCGGTCATCATGTTGGGACCGACCTCGACCACGCCGTCCCAGCTCATCTCGATGCCCGGAATGTTCTCGAGCACCGAGGTGTCGACGTTCTGGCCCAGCGCCAGCACCAGCGCGTCGGCTTCGAGCGTTTCGATTTCGCCGGTGGGTTGCGGGCGTCCGTTCTCGTCGACCTCCATGACCTCGACCTGGAACGTGGTGCTGTCGATCTCGCGAATCGTGCGCAGCCAGTTGATCTTGACGCCTTCCGATTCGGCCTCGATGGCCTCGAATTCGTGCGCCGGCATGTTCTCGCGGTCGCGCCGATAGATGATCATCGCTTCTTCCGCGCCCAGTCGCTTGGCGGTGCGCGCGGCGTCCATCGCGGTATTGCCGCCGCCGTAAACGGCGACGCGGCGGCCGAGTCTCGGCGCCTCGCCTTTTTCCACCGAGGCCAGGTAGCTGACGGCGTCCAGGATGCGGCCGGAATCGCGCGCCGGGATGTCGACGTGCTTGCCGACGTGCGCGCCGATGGCCATGAACACGGCGTCGAAGCCGCCTTCTTCCTTTTCCTTCAGCACGTCCTCGACCTTGTGGTTGAGGGTCAGCGTGACGCCCAGCTTGACGATGCGCGCCACTTCGCCGTCGAGGATGTCGCGCGGCATGCGGTAAGCGGGAATGCCGAACCGCATCATGCCGCCGGCCATCGGGCCGGCGTCGCGGATCTCGACCTCGTGGCCCAGCAGCGCCAGGTGCCAGGCGGCGGACAGCCCGGACGGGCCGGCGCCGACCACCAGGATCTTCTTGCCGGTGGGCTTCGCGGTGATCTCGGGCACCCAGCCCTGTTCGAGCGCGAGGTCGCCCAGGAACCGCTCCACCGCGTGGATGCTGACCGATTCGTCGACGTGGCCGCGGTTACAGGCGGACTCGCAGGGGTGGTAACAGACCCGGCCGTGGATCGATGGCATGGGGTTGTTTTCGACGAGGATGCGCCAGGCTTCCTCGAATTCGCCGGCCTGGGCCTTGTCGAGCCAGGCCTGGATGTTTTCGCCGGCCGGGCAGGCATGGTTGCAGGGCGGTATCGAGTCGACGTAAATCGGCTCCTGCTGCCGCACCGGGCCGGTGCCGGAAGACCGGCTCAGGTCGGGCGGCAGGGTAATGTCGCGTCTTGCCGAAGGCATCATTCAAGCTCCGGAAATATAAGGTTTCAGATGAATGTGTAACTGAATTGATTCAAAAATCAGCACGAATGTGCACAGTTTAGGCATTTTTTACGATCGCCAAGTGAGTCAGGTCAATACAATGATGATTTATTGATCCGCGCGCGGGCCTGAAACCGCCCCTGCAGAAGGGCCTTCACGCCAGCCCGTTGTGCATCCTCTCTGTGGGCGGGCCTACAGGCCCCGACAATCGCATGTTCTCCTTGTGGGAGGGCCTTCAGGCCCGACGGGTCTCGCGACGCCGATTGAGCGACGCGGCTATTTCAGCAAACCGGCCAGGCGCTCGATTCCGGTCGCGATTTCCTGCTCGCTGTAGTGGGCGAAACTGAGCCGGATGAAGTGGCTGAAGCCGTCGCCGCAGGAAAATACCGAGCCGGGCTGAAAACCGGTTCCCGCCGCCAGGGCCTGGTCCTTGAGGGCGAGCGTGTCGATGGCGTGGTCGAGTTCCAGCCAGAAGAAATAGCCGCCGTCGGGCCGCGTCCATTGGGCGTGGTCGCCGAGCCCGGCGTGCAGCGCCGCGTCCATCGCTTCCAGCCGGCTTCGATACGCCGGGCGCAGGCGCTCGAGCGTTTCCTGCTGCAGGCCGAGTTCGAGGGCGTGGCGCATGATTTCCGAGGTGAAGTGGTTGATCGAGCCGCCGCTGTTGACGAAGCCCGATTGCAGGATCCGTTCGACGAGCGCGGGCGAGCCCTGGATCCAGCCCAGCCGCAGGGCGGGCGCCATGATTTTCGAAAACGTGCCCAGTGACAGGATGTTGCCCTCGTCGAGCATCGTGCCCATCGCCGGCGGCGGGGGCTCGTCGCAGTACAGCAACTGGTACACCTCGTCGGCGGCGACGACGAAGTCGTGTTCGCGACTGAGCGCAGCGAGTTCCCGCCGCCGCGCGCCGCTCAGCGTGACGCTGCAGGGAGTGTGGAAGCTGGGGATCGTGTAGACGAGCGCCGGCCGCCCGTGCGCGAGTCGCTCCCGGAACACGTCCATGCGCATGCCGTCCGCGTCCATCGGAATGCCGACCACGTTCAGGCCGTGGTCATCGAAAATCCGGTGGGCCAGGAAGTAGGTCGGTTCCTCGATGAACACCGTGTCGCCGGGCCGCGTGAATTGCGCGCAGACGAAATCCAGCGCCTGCGAGTTGCCGCCGGTGACGAACAGCTCGTCCGGCGTCGCCGGATGGCCGTAGTTGCGCGTCAGGAAGTCCGCCAGAGCGACGCGGAAACCGGCGTCGCCCTGGCGCTCACCGTAGTTGAGATCAAGCGGATGATCCTTGGCCCGCGCCAGGAAATCTGCAGTCGCCGCGCGCAACACCTCGACCGGCATCAGGTCGGGCGCGGGCTGACCGATGCCGAAGTGGATGACGTCGCGCGGGGGAACCGCGTCGAAGGTGACGTTTGCGGGGCGGGGGACCATCGTCCCATGATACCCAATCCCCCCGTCGGGCCTGAAGGCCCTTCCGCAAGCGAACGGCCGGCCCCGGTTTGCGATGGCGTGTCGGAGGCGGCCGGTCAGCCATTGCCGGGAATGTCCGGCGACAGGGATGTCGCCGCCCAAGCGCCACAGGACGTGCTCGAGCGTTCCCCGGCAATGGCTGACCGGCTGCCCCGAGCGAAGGACTCGAAGTTCGCGTCGAGACCATTGCGCTGGTCGCGTCCGAGGACCCTCGCGCATACCGCATTTGGAAGCGGTTCGAGCCGCGCCAGACGGAGCCTCAGTCCGAGCGCCGGAGCTTTTTGCGCGCCAGCTTCAGCGCGGTGAACAGGCCTTTCTCGCGCACGGTTTTAACGGCCAGACCTTTAGACGTCAGGTCGAAGAACTTTTCGCCGTGCCGGGCCAGCAGGTCCTCGTCGAGTTCGATGCCAAGGCCCGGCCGGTCGGGGATGGCGATGGTGCCGTCCGCGTCGGCCAGCAGCGGCTCGGCCAGCGGGGCGTCGCGGTATTCGGGGATCCAGCCGGGCGGCTCCAGCGGGTATTCCAGTGGGTGATCGTCGCCGCAGGCGGCGTGCACATGCAGGTTGACCATCATGCTGAAGCCGTTGGACCAGGTATGCGGCGAAAAGGCCAGGCCGCGCTCGCGGCAGGCGCGCGCCACGCGCACCGCGTCGCTGATGCCGCCGCCGAAGGTCGCGTCCGGCTGGTACAGGTCGAAGCAGCCTTTCTCCAGCAAGACGCTGAACTCGTGCCAGCCGGCGTTGAGTTCGCCGCCGGCGATCGGAACCTGCGCGCGGCGGCGCAGTTCGGCCAGGTCATCCCAGGCGTACATGTCCAGCGGTTCCTCCAGCCAGGCGACGCCGAGGCCGGCGCAGGCGTCGGCGAAGCGGGTCGCGCGCTGCAGGTCCCACAGCGGGGCGTCGTCGACCAGGGCGACACGCCAGCCCTGGTTGGCGTCAACGGCGATGGCCATGCGGTCGCCGATGGCGCGCCGCACCGCCTCGATCTGGGCGACGTCGTCCGCCTCGTTGAAACTGTGGACACGCAGCTTGACGGTGCGAAAGCCGGCCTCGTACAGGCCCAGCACCGCTTCGGCGCGCCGGTCCGGCGGGTGGACCTCGCCGGTCGAGGCATAGACCGGCAGCCGTTTTCCACGCAGCGCCGCCGGATTGCCGCCGAGCAACTGCCACAGGGGTTTGCCCTCGACTTTGCCGCGCACGTCCCAGAACGCGGCTTCGAGCCAGTAATTCCGCCAGCCGAGGTAACCGGCCTCACGAATCCGCTGGCGGCCGGTCTCGATGTCCGTCGGGTCCAGTCCGATCAGGTAGGGGCCCAGGAGGTCGCCGAGACCCTCGCGTTCGCGGTTGAATGCCGCGCCGGCGGCCAGTCCTTGCACGCCGTCGTTCGTCGTGATCCGGGCCAGGGTAAAGCGATTCAGGGTTTGCGGGTAGCCGGGTATCCAGGCCGGATAAAAAGGTTTCGGCAAGGGCACGGCGACGTGAAACAGCTCGATGCGGTCGATTTTCACGAGCGACTCCGATGGGGTCAGAGTAAACTGGGCCCAGTTTACTCTGACCCCGGTATTCGTGTTCCTCGAAGCGATCGACAAGGCGTTGCTGGCCGGCGAATTCGGCGCTGCCGCGCAGCGTGCGATGCGCTTGCTGCTGCGCTACGGCGAGGCGCTCGAAGCGCCCCGTTTCATCGACATCGCGTCCGCCCACATCGACGGTTGCCTGTACCACGGCCCCTCCGGCCTGGATTTCGTGCGCGCGTTCCTGGGCACGGACGCGCGCGTCCGCGTGCCGACATCGCTGAATGTCATGGCGGTCGACCTGGTGCATCCGGAGCGGTTCGAGGCATCGCCGGCGCTTGTCGACGACCAGCGCGAACTGCTGCAGGGCTACCTCGAGCTCGGCTGCGCGCCGACCCTGACCTGCGCGCCGTACCAGCGCCTGCCGCGGCCGGCCTTCGGCGAACACGTGGCCTGGGCCGAATCCAATGCAACGGTCTTCGTCAACTCCTGCCTCGGGGCGCGCAGCGATCGCTATGGCGATTTCACCGACCTGTGTGCGGCGCTGACCGGTCGCGTGCCGGAGGCCGGCCTGCACCGGTCGGAAAACCGTCGCGCACGGCTGGTTCTGCGCGTGCCGGCGCCGGAACGCTGCGCCCAGGACCGTGACCTGTGGTTCGCCTGCCTGGGGTACCTCCTGGGCGAAACCGCGCACGATCGGGTCGCGGTGATCGTCGGCGCCCCGCCGGACAGCAGCGAGGACGAACTCAAGGCGCTCGGCGCCGCCGCGGCGTCTTCCGGTTCGGTCGCCCTGTTTCACGTGCTCGGCGTGACGCCGGAAGCCTCGAGCCTGGAGGATGTGCTGGATGCAGAGCAGGCGCCACGCGAGGTCGCGCTGGCGCCGGAGGACTTTCGCGGGGTCGCCGCGCGCCTGTGCCGGGCATCCGAGGGCGAGGTCGTCGCGGCGTTCTGCGCCGGGACGCCGCATTTTTCGCTGGACGAGTTCCGGCGCCTGGCCGTCGCCGTGGACGGTCGCCGCGCCGCCGTCGAGGTGCTGGTGTCGACCTCGCGCGCCATTGCGGAGCGCCTCGAAAGTGTGTCCTGGGCGGAGCCGTTGTGGCGCTTCGGCGTGCGTCTGATCGTCGATACCTGCACCTACCTGACGCCGCCGGCGCTGACGGGCGACGGCTGGGTGGTGACGCCCTCGGCCAAGTGGGCGCACTATGCGCCCGGCACCATCGGTCGCCGCGCCGCGCTGATGTCGCTGGAGCGTTGCGTGCGCTGCGCGGTCCGCGGGCGCATCGTGCCATGAACGCGGCGCGCGAATTCGGCGGCCGGAGCCTGGTCGGCGGCGCGGCGCGGGGCGAATCGGTGCGGCTCGACGCCCCGCTCAGCCTGTGGGGCGGTTTCGATCCGGTGAGTGGCCGCATCATCGACGTCCATCATCCGCAGCACGGCGTCCGCATCGCGGGCCGTGTCGTCATCATGCCCGGCGGCCGCGGTTCATCGTCTTCGGCCAGCGTGTTGCTGGAGGCGGTCCGACTCGGCCAGCACCCGCTCGCCCTGGTGCTCGCGGAACCCGACCCCGTCCTGGTGATCGGCGCGCTGGTGGCCGGGGATCTGTACGGTGTCGCCGTGCCGGTGATCCAGGTCGAAACGGCCGTGCTGGCGGCCGTCCCCAGCCCCGCGACCGTGCGTGTCGATGCCGCCCGACGGGCCGCGACGATCATCGCGGTCTGAATTCATGCCTTCATTTGCATGAAAAGCGCCGCCGGGGCGTCCTGTTCCGGTTTCACTTGACATAACGCAACTCCGCGCGGGGGTGCGTTTGCTACTTTCAAATCGGTGTAAACCCTATAAAACAGGACAGGTCGATGAAGGAATGTGTACTGCCTGATCCATCCGGATTGTTCGAAATCCGCTTCGAATCCATCGGCGGATTGGGCGCAAATGCAGCCGGCAAAATCCTTGCCGCCGCCGCCGTACTCAAGATGAATCTCAACGGATCCCACTTCTCCTCGTATGGTTCGGA
>JARROJ010000056.1:0-15463 GCA_037384065.1 Lysobacterales bacterium | reverse complement strand
GAGATCGCGTGCTTCTTGTTGCTGGTGATGAAGATCAGCGTCTCGATGCCGGCTTCCAGCGCCTCTTCCACCGCGTACTGGATCAGCGGCTTGTCGACGATCGGCAGCATCTCCTTGGGGATCGACTTGGTCGCGGGCAGAAAGCGGGTGCCCATCCCGGCGACGGGAAAGACGGCTTTACGTACGGGTTTGCGTTCAGACATGCCTTAACGGTTTACGGTGCGGTTCAGGGAAACGACATCCGCCGCCGCGCCGGGGCGCGTGCTGATCGGCGTCTTGGCCAGCTCGGGCACCAGGCGCAACAGAATGTCCTTGAGCTTGCGGGTGTCATAGCGCCTGACCGCGAGTTCCGCGGCCCGCAGTTCCCGGCTCAGGTCATCCCAGTCGGCGCGCCGCGGGTGGGCCAGGAAGATCTTTTCATGCTGGGTGGTATCGTAGGGCTCGAGCTCGTGGAACAGTTCTTCGAACAGCTTCTCGCCGGGCCTCAGGCCCGTGTAGACGATCTGGATGTCCCTGCCGGGCTCCTTGCCCGACAGGCGAATCAACTGCTCGGCGAGGTAGGTGATCTTCACCGGCTCGCCCATGTCCAGCACGTAGATCTCGCCGCCACTGCCCAGCACGGCCGCCTGCATGATGAGCTGGCTGGCCTCGGAAATGGTCATGAAGTACCGGGAAATCTCCGGGTGCGTGACCGTAACGGGCCCGCCCCGCGCGATCTGCTCCTTGAACAGCGGCACCACGCTGCCGTTCGAATTGAGCACGTTGCCGAACCGGACCGTGATGTAGCGCGTGTTCGAGCGCGCGTTCATGTTCTGGCAGTACATCTCGGCGACGCGCTTGGTCGCGCCCATGATGTTGGCCGGGTTGACCGCCTTGTCCGTGGAAATCAGCACGAAGGTGCCGACACCGTGACGCTCGGCCGCCTCGCCCAGGCGCATCGTGCCGATCACGTTGTTGCGAAAGGCTTCGCGGATCTGGGTCTGCAGGATCGGCAGGTGCTTGTAGGCCGCGGCGTGGAAAATCATGTCCGGCTGGTATTCCCCGACCACTTTTTCCACGGTCGCCGAATCGCAGATATCGCCCAGCACGCTGTAGAAGATCAGGTCCTGGAACTCGGTCTGCAGTTCGTGATCGATCCGGTAAAGCGCGTACTCGCTGTTGTCGACGACGATCAGTTCGACCGGGTTGAGCCGCGCGATCTGGCGGCACAGTTCGGAGCCGATCGAGCCGCCGCCGCCCGTCACCATGACGCGCTTGCCGGCCAGGCCGTCACGGATCGAATCCCAGACCAGCGATACCGGCTCGCGGCCCAGCAGGTCGTCGATCGCAACGCGCTTGAGATCGTCGATCCGCGTCGCCTTGTTGCCGAGGTCGTTCAACGTCGGCAGGGTACGGAATTCGATGTCGCTTTTCTCGCAGATCCCGACGATACGTTGCATTTGCTGGTTGGTGGCCGACGGCATCGCGATAATCGCCATGTCCGCGCCCACTTCGCGACTCACGCGCGGCAACTCGTCGATCGTCCCCAGGACCGGCACGCCATGCACCTGCGCACCGCGCAGGCGATCGTCGTCGTCCAGGAAACCGACCACGTCGGAAGCGCCGCGATGACGCAATTCCCGCTCCAGCAATGCGCCGGAGCGCCCGGCGCCGAGCACCAGCGCGCGTTTCAGGCCGGTGGTCCGCGCCATGTCCGGGCGGCGCCCGTCTTTCCAGAAGCGGTAGCACATCCGCGGCAGGCCCAGGGCCAGGAACAGGATGCCGGGATAGACCAGCGCCGCGGGCAGCACGCCGCGCACGTCGGCGCCGTAAAAAATGGTCAGTACGCTGATGATCAGGACGGTGCCGAATACCGCGGCCCGCACGATGTTCCAGAGGTCCGGGAAACTGGCGAACCGCCAGAGCCCCTTGTACAACCCCGTCGACCAGAGCACCAGGCCCTGCGCCGCCAGAATCAGCAGCGATTCGGCAACCAGCGGCGCGGCTGCGATCGAGGCGGTCGACTGAGCCCGGTCGACGACCCACCCGGCCGCAAGCCAGGCGACGACGACCATCACCAGGTCGTGCGCGACCACGGCCGCGCGCGGGTGACGCAGAATGCGCAGGACGTTCATTCTTCTATCTCGCAGCAGCGAGCACTCCAATCCGTTTAAGTGACAGGTACCAGGCCAAGGCCAGCACCGCGGCGAGAACGACCGCGACAGGCCATGCCCATTCCGGGCGACTGACTCCAAAAACAATCGCCGGAAGCACCAGCACCAGGTTGACCGACTGGTAGAGGAGCAGGACACGACCGTGCGTCCAGCCCCGGGCGATCAACCGTTGGTACAGGTGTTGCCGGTGCGCATTATACCACCGCTCCCCGCGCGACACCCGGAGCAGCAGCGTGAGCGTGCTGTCGGTAAGAAACACCGCCATGACCATCAGACCGACCGGCAGGCTGAACGCGCCGCCGGCGATTCCGTACAGCAGCAATGCGGCGATCAGGAACCCCAGCGCCAGGCTGCCGACGTCACCCATGAAGACCCGTGCCCGGCCGAGGTTCCAGGGCAGGAAGCCGGCGCAGCAGGCCGCCATGAGCAGGCCCAGTTCGGCATACCCGGGGTCACCGCCCGTTAGGAACAGCCCGGCCAGCACCAGGCCCGCGAACACGCCCTGAGCGGCCGCCATGCCGTTGCTGCCGTCCATGAAATTGTAGAGATTGATCATCCAGGCCGCGAACAGCACCGCCGGCACCAGGAACCAGGCGACGGCGAACGGGCCGCCGGGCGGCAGGTTCCAGACCAGGAAGATGCAAACGAGGAGTTGAACGACAAAGCGCGTGCGGGCCCTGAGCGGGCGGTGATCGTCGGCCCAGCCGAGCAGCGCCAGCAGCGCGAACCCGGGCAGAATCACCGTAAAGGCATCGCCGGGCATTCGTGAACCAGACAGCACGACGGCGGTGGCGACGAGGGCCAGGACGATGCCCGCCCCGCCGCCGCGCGGGGTCGCTTCGGAATGGCTGTGTCGCTCGCCCGGAACGTCCAGCAGGCCAGCGCGACGCACGTAGACCAGGGCCAGGCCAGTGCACAGGAACGACAGGAGCATGGCGAGCGCGGCGGTCAACAGGTTCACCATCAGCGCTCCCTATTCGCCGAGGACGCCCTTGATCCTCTTCGTGGTGCTCCACTTGCGACAACTCGGGCACTGCCAGTGATGCGTCTGGCCGCTGAACCCGCAGTGACTGCAGCGATAGTCCGGCTGGCGGGACAGCAGTCGCGCGGCCACCATCTTGAGGATGTCGTCGCTCGATTCGGCATCGAGGTGGCCGCCGGCCTTGAGTTCGATCAGGCGGTCCAGGCCGCGCAGGGACGGCTTCTGGCTCAGGGTATCGGCAAGATAGCGGCCGGCCGCATCGCCGCCCTGCTCTTCGCCGACGTAGTCCGTCAGCTTGAGCACCAGTGAAATGCCGTTGTAGTCCTGCGCCCACTCGTCCAGCTTTGCCCGGCAGCGCGGTCGCGCATCCGCCTGCGCCGCAGCGGCGAGGTACGCTTCGAGCAATTCCGGAATGTAGTCCGGATCGAGTTCGGCGATTTCCTCGTACAGGTCCAGGGTCCGCTTCCAGTCACCGTCATCGGCACAGATCTGCGCGAGGATGAACCGGGCGCGGATGCAGCGCGGGTCGTGACGACGCGCCTGGCGCAACTGCCGCCGGGCCCGTTCGCGATCACCGTTGGCCAGGGCTTCGTCCGCCATCTCGCAACAGAATTGCGCCATGACATCGCCCATGTGCTCGCCGCTGATCCGTTCGAGCCGCTGCGCCTGCTCCAGCGCCTTCGCCCAGTCACGCTCCTGTTGATAGATCTCGAGCAGGCTGTGCAGCGCCGCCGGCGTGTGGGCGTCGCCCTCGATCAGCTCGGCGAACAGGCGTTCGGCCCGGTCCAGCAAACCGGCCTTCATGTAGTCTTCGCCCAGTTCCAACAGGGCCTGGGTGCGCTGCTCGGGCTCCAGGCCCGGCTTGGCGATGATGTTCTGGTGAAAGCGGATCGCGCGGTCGACTTCGCCGCGCCGCCGGAACAGGTTGCCGAGCGCCATGTGGGTCTCGACCGTATCCTGATTCACGTCCGCAAGCTCGAGAAAAACCTGGATCGCCTTGTCCGGCTGCTCGTTGAGCAGGTAATTCAGACCCTGGAAATACTGGTTGCTGAACAGCTGGCGACGGCGCCGTGACGAGCGACGCTCGAGCGAACGGGCCAGCCACCAGCCGAGGTACAGCGCGACCGGCAGCAGCAGGATCAGTACGAGTTCAATCATCGACGTTTTTCAGCGCGCCGCCCGGCTCTCCGTCCGCTCGGGCGCGCAGGCGACGCAACCGGGCACGAAGTGGAAGAATGCTGAAAAACCAGGCCAGGAGCAGGCCGAGGAACAATCCGGATGCCGCCGCGCTCAACAGGATCAGGCCGAGCGGCCAGTCGAGCCGGACCCAGAGCAGATCGACGCTCACGTTGGCCGAGTTCAGCGTGCCGACCAGCAAGCCCAGCGCAACCGCCAGGATCACCACGACGAAAAACAGAACCCGGTACAAGGCCTTCAGTTCTTGAAGTCGACGCGTTCGCGCAGGGCCTTGCCCGGCTTGAAGTGCGGGACGTGTTTGCCGGGTAAGGCGACGGATTCGCCCGTTTTCGGATTGCGGCCCATGCGGGGCGCGCGGTAGTGCAGAGAGAAACTGCCGAAGCCGCGGATTTCGATGCGGTCACCGCTGGCCAGCGCGGCGCTCATCTGTTCAATAATGGACTTCACGCCAAGCTCCACGTCCAGGTGGGCAAGATGGCGTTGCAATTCGGCCAATCGGTCGATCAGTTCGGACTTCGTCATCGTGAAAACCGTCCCTGTAGTTTATCTTCTCTAGCGCGTTGATTTTATTGGCGTACGGGGCTGAAATCCAGCCCCGTACGGTTCTTTATTACAACGGGATCAGGATTCCTGGTCCAGTTGTTCCTTCAGCAGGTCGCCCAGCGAAGTCGTGCCGCCGGCCGCGCCGCTCTGCTTGTATTCGCGCAGGGCTTCGGCCAGTTCGGCGTCGTCCTTCGCGCGGATCGACAGGCTCAGCGTGCGGTTCTTCCGGTCGAGGCTGACGAACTTGGCCTCGATCTCGTCGCCGACCGACAATTCGCGGGTCGCGTCCTCGACGCGCTCTTCCTTGATATCGGACGCACGGACGTAACCTTCCACGCCTTCGACCAGTTCGATGACCGCACCGCGGGGCTCGACTTCCTTGACCACGCCCTTGACCAGCGAACCGCGCGGGTGCGCCGCCATGAAGGTGGCAAACGGATCCTGGTCGAGCTGCTTGACGCCCAGCGAGATTCGCTCCCGCTCCGGGTCGACGGCCAGCACGACCGCCTCGACTTCCTCGCCCTTGCGGTAGTTGCGGATCGCGTCTTCACCGGCGTCGTGCCACGAGATGTCGGACAGGTGGACAAGACCGTCGATGCCGCCTTCCAGCCCGATGAAGATGCCGAAGTCCGTGATCGACTTGATCTGGCCGGTCACCTTGTCGCCCTTGTTGTGCGTCGCGGCGAAGGCCTCCCACGGATTTTCCTGGCACTGCTTCATGCCCAGCGAAATGCGGCGGCGCTCCTCGTCGATATCGAGCACCATCACCTCGACCTCGTCGCCGGTGTGGACGACCTTGGCCGGATTCACGTTCTTGTTCGTCCAGTCCATCTCCGAGACGTGCACCAGGCCTTCGACACCGTCTTCGATCTCGACGAAGCAGCCGTAATCCGTGATGTTGGACACCTTGCCGAACAGGCGCGTACCCACCGGGTAGCGGCGCGACAGGTCGGTCCACGGATCTTCGCCCAGTTGCTTCAGGCCCAGGGAGACGCGATTGCGCTCGCGGTCGAACCGCAGCACGCGCACTTCCAGTTCGTCACCGACGTTGACCACCTCGCTCGGGTGATGCACGCGTTTCCACGCCATGTCGGTGATGTGCAGCAGGCCGTCGATGCCGCCGAGGTCCAGGAACGCGCCGTAGTCGGTCAGGTTCTTGACCACGCCCGGTACGATGACGCCCTCTTCCAGGCGTTCGAGCAGCGCTTCGCGCTCGGCGCTGAACTCGGATTCGACGACCGCGCGGCGGGACACCACGATGTTGTTGCGCTTGCGGTCCAGCTTGATGATCTTGAACTCGAGGTCCTTGCCTTCGAGATAGGTCGGGTCACGCACGGGACGCACGTCGACCAGCGAACCCGGCAGAAACGCCCGGATGTCTTCGATGTCGACGGTGAAGCCGCCCTTGACCTTGCCGCTGATCTTGCCTTCGACGGTGTCGTCGTCCTCGAAGGCGCTTTCCAGCTTGTCCCAGACGAGCGCCCGCTTGGCCTTGTCGCGGGAGAGACGCGTCTCTCCGAAGCCGTCTTCGAGCGTGTCCAGGGCCACCTGGACTTCATCCCCCACTTCCACCTCGAGTTCACCTTCGAGGTTGCGGAACTGGTTGATGGGAACGATTCCTTCGGATTTCAGTCCGGCGTTGACGACGACGGTGTCGTCGCGAATTTCCATGATGGTGCCGGTTACGATGGTTCCCGGCTTCAGGTTCTTCTGCGCCAGGCTTTCTTCAAGTAATGCTTCAAAACTTTCGGTCATGTTGTTTACTCACGGGTCACGGCGCCACTCGGGAACCGCTACCCACCCAGGGGTGATGGGGCCTTCCGGCCCGTTACGAATCTCTGCGCTCCCTCGAACGGCGCGGCCCGGCAACGACTGCCGGCGCACGTCCCCCGAAGAGCAACAGAACCAATAAAATTACTATATCAGCAAGATAGGAGAGATTCTTAAAGTAATTTACGAATCTCGTCGAGTACCTCGTTGATGGTCATTTCCGTCGAATCGATCGTGTGGGCGTCGGCCGCCGGTCGGAGTGGTGAAACCACCCGTGATCGGTCCCGCTCGTCCCGCTTCTCGATGTCCCGGAAAAGGCGCGAGAGATTAACATTTTCCCCTTTTTCTTTCAACTGCTTATAGCGTCTTTCGGCGCGCGCCTCGGCGCTTGCGGTCAGAAAGATCTTGAGCTGCGCGTCGGGGAAGATCACCGTGCCCATGTCGCGACCGTCCGCGACCAGTCCCGGCGCCTTGCGGAACGCCCGCTGACGATGGACCAGCGCGTCGCGCACCGCGGGGATCGCCGCCACCCGCGAAGCCATCGCGCTGACGGACTCGGAGCGCAACCGGCCGGTGATGTAATTGCCGTCCAGCAGGATGACCATCCCCTCCTCGCTCAGCCCGAACCGGACGTCGAGCCCGCGTGCGGCTTCCGCCAGCGCCTCGCCGTCCCCGGCGTCGATGCCCCGATCCATGGCCGCGACGGCGACCAGGCGATACAGGGCCCCGCTGTCGAGAAAGTGCCAGCCGAGTTCTTCGGCCAGGCGCATGGCGATGGTGCCCTTGCCGGATCCGCCCGGGCCGTCGATCGTGATTACGGGAATGTCGTTCGTCTTCATGCTGTTCTCAGATTGGGGGTGATCGCGTCCTATTCCATGCGGCTGACGCGACCGCCGAGTCGCGCGAGGTCCCGGGCGAAGTCCGGGTAGGACGTCGCGATGTTGTGCGCTCCGTCGACCGTGACCGGGCCGGTCGCGATCTGCCCGAGCACGCAGAAGCTCATCGCGCAGCGGTGGTCCCCGGCGCCGTCCACAGCACCGCCGCGGATCTCGCCGCCGGTGATGTCGATGCCGTCCGGGTACTCCTCCACGGACACGCCGAGCGTTTCCAGCCCCCGCGCCATGACGGCCAGGCGATCGCTTTCCTTGACCCGGAGCTCGGCCGCGCCGCGCAGGCGGAAGGTTCCTTCGCCCGCGGCCGCCAGAGCGAAGATCACCGGCAATTCGTCGATCAGCCCCGGCACCTGCTCCGGCGTGATTTCGGTGGCGCGCAGGCGCCCGGCGTAGCGCACGCGGATGTCGCCGACGCGTTCACCGCCCGATTCGCGCAGCCCGGTCAGCGTGATGTCGGCGCCCATCGCCTGCAGGACGCGGATCACGCCATCGCGAGTCGCGTTCAGGCCCACGTTCCGTAACTGCAGGTCGGAACCGGGCACCAGGGCGGCGGCGGCAAGGAAGAAGGCGGCCGAAGAAATATCGCCCGGCACCTCCAGCTCCGTGCCCCGCAGCCGGCTGCCGCCGTTCACCGCGCGGTCGCCCGCCAGATCGACACCAAAGGCCGGCAGCATGCGCTCGGTATGATCACGGCTCAGATGCGGCTCGCGCACGGACGTCCGCCCCCGCGCGTACAAACCGGCCAGCAGCAGGCAGGACTTGACCTGCGCGCTGGCGACAGGCGATGCGTAGTCGATGCCTTCCAGCGCGGGGTTGCCGTGGATGCGCAGCGGCGGCGTCCCGTCCGGACCGGTTTCGATCCGCGCGCCCATCTGCGTCAGCGGCCGAACGATGCGGTTCATCGGGCGCCGGCTGAGGGACTCGTCGCCAACCAGCACGCTGTCGAACGGCTGGGCCGCCAGCACCCCGGCGAGCAGGCGCATCGCGGTGCCGGAGTTCCCCATGTCCAGCGGCGCTGCGGGCGCGCGCAGACCGTCCCGGCCGACGCCCCGCAGAATCCAGGTTTCGCCCGCCTTGCGCGCCTCCAGCCCGAGTTGCCGGCAGGCCGCCAGCGTGGCCAGCACGTCCTCGCCCTCGAGCAGGCCGCCGATGCGGCTTTCGCCGTCGGCCAGGCAGGCGAAGATCAGCGCGCGGTGCGAGATGGATTTGTCGCCCGGCGGGCGCAATTCGCCGCGCACCGGCGGCGCGGGTGGTGCGACCCGCAGAATCATCGGCTGCTCGCCAGCACGGCGCGCGGATACGAGCCCAGGACGCGGGACAGCTTGCTGACCTTCGCCAGGTCCTCGAGGGCGGCCGCGACGGCCGGATCCTCCGCGTGCCCCTCGACGTCCACGAAGAACACGTAGGCCCATTTGCCCTCGCGCGAGGGCCGCGATTCGATGCGCGTCATGTTCACACCGTGCACGCGGAAGGGTTCGAGCAGGCTGTGCAGCAAGCCGGGGCCTTCCTTGCCCGACAGCAGCAGGGTCGTCTTGTCCCGACCGGACGGCGCGAAGATCTGGCGCCCCACGACCAGGAAGCGCGTGGTGTTGTCCGGGTGATCCTCGATATCGGCGAACAGCACCGGCAAACCGTAGACCTCCGCGGCCGAACGCCCGGCGATCGCGGCCGATTCGGGCGAATGGCGTACCCGGCGCGCCGCTTCGCTGTTGCTGCCCACGGCGATCAGTTCCGCCTTCGGGAGGTGCGTTCGAAGCCAGTTCTTGCACTGCGACAGCGACTGCTCATGCGAATAGACGCGTTCGATCTGTTCCAGGCTCTTGGCCAGCGACAGCAGGTTCTGGTGCACGCGCAGCTCGATCTCGCCGCAGATCTTGAGATCGGAAAACAGGAAATTGTCCAGCGTGTGGCTGACGATGCCCTGGGTCGAGTTCTCGACCGGGACGACGCCGAAATCGGCATCGCCGCAATGCACCTGTTCAAAGACGTCGTCGATCGACGGCAGGCTGAGCATCTGCACCGAATGACCGAAATGCCGGTGGACGGCCTGCTGCGTGAAGGTGCCCTCCGGACCGAGGTAGGCGACGCTGAGCGGTTCCTGCTGCGCCAGGCATGCCGACATGATTTCGCGGAACAGGCGGAGCATCTCGCTGTCGCTGAGCGGCCCGCGGTTACGTTCGCGCACGCTGCGGAGCACCTGGGCCTCGCGCTCGGGGCGATAATAGTCGACGGCCGATTTCGATCCGGACTTGCTGGCGCGCACCCGGAAGGCGAGCCGCGCGCGCTCGCTGATCAGTTCCTGGATCTGCTCGTCGAGCGCGTCGATTTCATCGCGGACGGCGGCCAGATCCTGGGGGTTGTCGGGTTGCTTGCTCACGTCGGTTCCCTACCATCGGGCGGTGCGAACTGCATAGTGTAAAGCCTCTGCCGGGCCGCGCATACCGGCTTCAGCCGCCGGGCCGCCGGCAATCCGGGTCCTCGCCCAGATTCAGCACCGCGCCGCGCGCGGTCACGCCGTCGCGCACGATCTCCTCGGCGCTCAGCCGCAGCCGGACCGGCGGGCCGGCGCCCTCGGGTCCGGCGCCCGTATCCGGCAACGCCAGGTCCAGTGCATCGAGATCCAGCCGCCCGGCGTTCAGGTCGAGCTGCAAGCCGCTTTCGTCGTCGAAGCGGTAACAGCCGGTTCCGCGAACGGCCTGGCCGTCGACCCGCGCGTCGATCGCCTCGAGCCACAGGCCGGCGGCGTCGTAGGCCGCCCGCACGTCGAGCGAGAGTCGCGGAAACAGGAAGCCGCCCCAGTCGAGGTTCAGATCCACGCCGCCCGCCGCGGCGCGCCAGGTGAAGTCGCCCGCCGCTTCGCCGAACGGCCCGAGATCGAGGCGGAATGCGGCGGGTCGCTCCGGTTCGAACCCGGTGACCTCGAATTCCGGGATCAGGAATCCGGCATCCGCGGCGTCCTCCGCCCCGAACCGCACCTCGCCCAGGGTCAAGCGGTCGACATGCAACTCCCGGCGCAGCAGGGGGCGCAAGGCCAGCGCAACCGCGTAGCTCCCGCCGGCCACGAGGACCGCGTCGTTCGCCGTGTCGTAAACGCGCAAGGCCGTTCCGCTGACGCCGGGGGACGGCAACAGGACGACCTCGAATTCACCCGCCAGGCTCACCGGGTAGCCGATCTGCCCGCTCAGCACCTGTTCGATCGCTCTGCGGCCGCCGCTCGATTCGAGCCAGGCGTTCAGGGCCAGCCAGGCCAGGCCGGCGAGCGCCGCGATCGCCAGCGGAAGCGCGAGCAGCGCCACGCGCCATCGCCGGCTCATCGAGCCACCCCGCGCGGCATAGACTGGCGCGCCGCGCGGACCCTGACTAAACTGGAGCGCCTCGAACCGCGGAAAAATCCTGCATGTCGCACATCGATCTCCATGCAAACCACACCCTTTCGCATGCCGCCGCCAAGGCCGCGGCCGAAGAACTCGCCGGCGACCTCGCCCGCGAATTCGAAATCGCGTACGAGTGGGAAGGCGACCACATTCATTTCGAGCGCCCCGGAGTCAGCGGCAGCATCGAAGTCGGCAAACAGGAAATCCACATCACGGCCCGCCTGGGTTTCATGCTGATGTTCCTGCGCACACGCATCGAGGAAGAAATCGTCCGCTACCTTTCCGAGCACTTCGGCTGCACCTTTCCCTGAAGCAGGAAGGGATCCGGATCGCCGCGGAACAGGCGCTCCATCGCCGCCCATTCGCGCTCGTAAATCGTGTCCACGAACCAGGTCGCGTCATCCAGGGCCCGGAATGAGGCCAGGCCGGTCTCGAGAAACGCCTGCAGGCGGCCGAAACCGGCCGCGATGGCCGGACCCCGCAGCAGGCGCACGAGCGTGTTGATCCAGGATTTCTGCACCAGTTTGTCGAGATCGTAACCCAGCTTGTGGATCAGCAGGATCTGGCGTTCGCGCCCTTCCCGGTCGCTGCATTCGCGATAGACCTCGCCGTAGCTGTCCATGTCGAGACGGTCCATGCGCCGTTCGTCCATGAATCGCGCCATGCGTTCGTCGAACTCGAGGCTGATCGCCTGCAACTCGAACGCCTCGGAAAGCGTGACCAGCGCCCGGTCGGGCAGAAAGCGGACCATCACCGGCATCACCTGCCCCATGTCCTGGTCGCGATCCCGAAAGTCCAGGCCGCCGTAAACCTCCGTGAGAAAGAAATCGATCGCCGGACGATAGTGGTCGAGGTCATACAGGTCGGCGAAACTGCAGCTCAGGCGCTCCTGCTGCCAGTCCTGGAGCTGGTTGAAGGCGGCCAGCGGAAAGCCGGGCTCGAGCGTGCGCCCGGCGAACGCGTGGTTACGCGCCAGCATCTCTTCGAAACGGTTTGCGCCCGGTTTGCTCATGACACCCGTCTCCAGGCTCAGTCCAGGCCTTCGATGACCTCCAGCAACTCTTCGCGATGGCGGCGAAACAGGGCCAGGGTCTCGATGTGCCGATAGCGGATCGTGCCGGCCTCGTCGATCAGGAAAACCGAGCGCTTCATCCCGAGCATGCCTTTGCTGTCGTAACGCTCCGCGACCGCGAGATCGGGATCCGAGAGCAAGGTGAACGGCAAGCCGTGCTTGCGCTTGAACTCGCGGTGCGATTCGACGTCATCGTTGCTGATCCCGACGACGCGGACACCGAGCCCGGCGAAGGCCTCGATGCCGTCGCGGTAATCGCACAGTTGCCGGGTGCACACCGGTGTATCGTCGCCCGGGTAGAACACCAGCAGGAGTTTCTGACCCGACTGGTCGGCCAGGCGAAACGTGCCGCCGGCGTCGTCGGCCAGCTCGAATTCCGGCGCCTTGTCGCCTTCCTTCAACACGAAGCCACCATGGCTACCAGTGTATGCCTCTCATCAGGCTGGCGAAAGCGATCTGCTCCTGCGAAGCGGCCGCCTGGTGGTCCTTGATGCCCTTCGCTGCGGCGGAGTCCGGAAACATCCGGAACGCACTGTTCATGACGATTTCGGCAACCTTCGGCGCCACCGCGTGCAGCACCTGGGCGAAAACACCCAGGCGCGTGGCGATGCGCTGCGGCTGGTAGATCACGGCCTGCTTCACCATCGCGGCGGCCTCTTCGGGCGAGATCGTCGGCACGTTCTCGTACATCTTGGTCGGCGCGATCATGGGCGTGCGCACCAGCGGCATGTTGATGGTGGTGAACTTCACGCCGGTGTCGCTGAATTCCGACGCCGCGCAGCGGGAAAACGCATCGAGCGCCGCCTTGGACGCCACGTAGGCCGAAAACCGCGGCGCGTTGGAAAGCACGCCGATGGACGAGATATTGACGATGTGCCCGCGCCGGTTTTTTTCCATCGCCGGCAACACGTTCATGATCATCCTGAGGCTGCCGAAGTAATTGAGCTGCATCGTGCGCTCGAAATCGTGGAAGCGATCGTAGGAGGCGGCGATACCGCGCCGGATCGAGCGCCCCGCGTTGTTCACCAGGATGTCGATGTCGCCCATCGACTTGCGGATCTGCTTGACGACGGCGTCGCAGTCCTCCAGCACCGCCAGGTCCGCCGAAAAGGCCTGCGCCTCCCCGCCGTCCTCGATGATCTCGCGCACCGCGTCGCTCAGCTTGTCCTTGTCGCGCGCCACGATGGCGACGCGCGCGCCCGCCTGCCCCATCATCAGGGCCGTGGCGTAGCCGATACCGGACGAACCGCCCGTCACGACCACGACCTTGCCGGCCACGTGCCCGCGCAGGCTGCGGTCGATGAACAGGTCCGGGTCGAGGTGCCGCTCCCAGTAATCCCACAGGCGCCAGGCATAATCCTGCAATCGCGGCACGCGGATACCGGCCTTCTTCAGCAGCCGGTGGGTGTCGCGCGAATCGAACTTGGTCGGGTAGTTGATGAACTGCAGCACATCGGGCGGCATGCCGAGATCGTTCAGTACGTGCCGGTAAATACGCCGCACGGGCGGCAGCATCATCAAGCCCTGGCGTACGGACGCCGGGACGAAACTGAACATGCGCGCGTCGAAGCGCATGCTCATCTGCGGCGCATGGGCCGCCTCGGCGAACAGGTTCAGCACCTCGCCGATGCGCTTGGGCTTCGGGTCGGTGAGATGAAAACACTTGTTGTCGTGCCGCGGCAGGTGCGCCAGGTAGTCCATGGCCTGCACGACGAAGTCGACCGGCACGATGTTGATGCGTCCGCCCTCGAGGCCGATCGCCGGCATCCAGGCGGGCATCGCGCGGCGCATTTTCTGGATCAGCTTGAAAAAGTAATAGGGGCCGTCGATCTTGTCGATCTCGCCGGTCTCCGAGTGGCCCACGACGATCCCGGGTCGGTAGATGCGCCACGGCACCTTGCAGCTGCGGCGCACCAGGCCCTCGGACTCGTGCTTGGTGCGGAAGTAGGGATTGTCCAGACCGATCGCCTCGTCGAACATTTCCTCGGTGAACACGCCCGGGTAGAGGCCGGCGGCGGCAATCGAACTGCAATGGTGGAAGCGCTTGGCGCCGAGATTTTCCGCGAGGCGAATCGCATTGCGCGTCCCCGCGATATTGGCCTCCTCCTGCGACGCGGCGTCGGCTTTCAGATCGTAGATCGCGGCCAGGTGGAAAAAGTGGTTGATGCGGCCTTCGAGTTCCTTGCGCTGGGCCGGAGCGACGCCGAGATAGGGTTTCGACAGGTCGCCGCGCACCGCGATCACCCGGTCGGCCGCGGCGCCCCAGCGATCGCGCAGGCGGTCGAGTTTCTTTTCCGAACCCTTGCGAACCAGCACATAGACCTTGCCGCGACGCTTCAGCAACTGTTCGATGAGATTGTGGCCGATAAAGCCGGTACCGCCAGTGACGAAATAGCTCATGCTGCGTTCTCCAGGATAGTACGGGGCCGGATCAGGCCAGCCTCGGATCGGTCGGCCCCGGTCATGATCGTGATAGGATCATAGCAGAACACGCACCAGGATTTGACGGCCGTATCCACGGCGGGAGAGAACGCACGATGAGCAACGACAAAGACGTATTCGAACAAGCGGCGGAAGCCGCCAAGTCCCTGCCGGAACGCCCGGACGATGCGACCATGCTCAGCCTGTACGCCCTGTACAAGCAAGGGACGGTCGGCGACGTCCAGGGCGCCAAGCCCGGATTTTTCGATTTCGTCGGGGCCGCGAAATACGAGGCCTGGGAAAAGCTGCGCGGCACGGACACCGAGAAAGCGCGCGCGCAGTACATCGAACTGGTCCGCAAGCTCGGCGGAAACATCGGCTGACGTGGCGCGGCGCGATACCCGCGAATTGATTCTGGGCGTCAGCCTGGAACTGTTCAATCAATTCGGCGAGCCCAACGTCACGACCAATCACATTGCCGATGAAGCCGACATCAGCCCGGGTAATCTGTACTACCACTTTCGGAGCAAGGACGACATCGTCCTGGAACTGTTCAAGCGCTTTCTCGCGCGCTTCCAGCCCCTGATCGACATTCCGGAAGACGTGCTGCTCGAAGCGGACGACCTCTGGTTCCAGTTGCACCTGAGTTTCGAAATCAAGGGCGAGTACCGGTTCCTGTACCGCAACCTCGCCGACCTCGTCGCGCGCGTCCCCAATCTCGACCGGGCGATGCGCGGACTGCTCGCACGGGAACGGCAGGCGGCCTGGAATTCACTGAACGGTTTGCAGCAGGCCGGCGTGCTGGACATCGACGAGCTGGGCAAGAAACAACTCGCCGACAACCTGCTGCTGGCGCTGACCTACTGGATACCGTTCGCCGAACTGACCGAACCGGGCGCGCTCGACGACGGGTCCGCCCAGGTCGCCGGCATTTCACGCGTCATCCTGATGGTCGCCCCGTACCTGCGCGAACCCGAGCGTGCGCAGTTCATGCAACTGGCGCAACGCTACCTCGCCGCCTGAGCGACCCGCGCGTCAGGACCCGGGAACGCGGGGCA
>JARROJ010000055.1:0-16201 GCA_037384065.1 Lysobacterales bacterium | reverse complement strand
CGACGCCAACCCACAGGTCGACTTGATTGGCGGGCTCCTCGTCGTCGACGACCTTGACACCGACGCGTGTTACGACGTCACGGCCGGTTCGCAGAACCAGTACTTCGTCGCAGACTTCCCGAGCGGTCTGACCGTGACCTGTCTGCCCGACGCCAACGGGCAGTTGACGTTCCAGACGCTGGTCTCCTGGGACCAGGGCAACGCGGCCGCGGACTGCGACGGCAACGTCGATCCGTTCAGCGACGGCAACAAGCTTTCCAATTCCAAATGCAAGGCCGGTGACCCCATCGTGCTGGAGATCGACGTGCTTTCCCGCCTCGTCATCGAAAAGCAGACGATTCCCGATGGCTTGCCCGACAGCTTCGATTTCAGCGGCACGGCGACAGATCCGATCAACGGCGAGGTGGCATTGACGCCGTTCTCGCTGACCGACGACACCGAGGAGGTGCTCACCGCCCCGCTGGATGCGACCTTCTCGATCACCGAGGCGATCCCGCCGGGTTTCGCCATCGACAGCATCGTCTGCACCAACCAGACCACGGGCCAGCCGGCCAACGTGACCGTCAACACGGCCACGGGCAATGTGTCCGTCCCCATGAGCGGCAGCCAGTTCGACGTGCGCTGCGTGTACACCAACGACCAGCTGCCGGCCACGCTGACGGTGGTCAAGACCGCCAACGGTGCAGACGACACGTTCGACATCCTGTGGGGCGACGAAAATGGCCCAGGTACTCCGGCGCTCGCACCCATCGTCACCGCCAACGGCAGCGGAAGCGAAACGGTCGACATAGAGACCAACCTTGGTTCTACCGCTTTCTATGTCCGGGAGACGCTGACCGCCCAGCAGCTTGCTGACGGCTGGACCTTCGAATCCGCGGCCTGCGAGAACCAGGACGGCCCGCT
The DNA here is from genome assembly GCA_037384065.1 of Lysobacterales bacterium. GTDB lineage: Bacteria > Pseudomonadota > Gammaproteobacteria > Xanthomonadales > SZUA-36 > JABDPF01. The sequence continues at coordinate 15,298 of JARROJ010000055.1, read as the reverse complement.
CACCAGCACGTTCATCGAGTATGGTCCCGGAGACGTTGCGGTCTCCGGCATGACCTTCAACGCCGGCGACGACATCACCTGTACCTTCGTCAACAACGCCCCGGCGCAGGTCACCGTCACCAAGACGGCCCAGGGGGGCGACGACACCTTTGAATTCGTCACCAGTTCCCTTCCGGGCGGCAATTTCAGCCTGATGACCATGGGCGGCAGCGCCAACACGGGACCGATCACAGTGCCGATCGCGGACTCGGGGACGGGCGTGCCCATTTCCATCGGGGAGGACATTCTCGTCACGCCGGGCTGGAGCCTGGTGGGAATCACCTGTTCCGGGACCGATGAGACCGTCCAGGCTAACGTCGTCGGCTTCACCGCGCAGCCGGGCGACGTGATCAACTGCACGTTCACCAACGCCGCCGACGGCCGGATCACCATCGTCAAGGCAACCGAAGGCGGCGACGGCACCTTCGACTTCACTACCGACGTGCCCGACGCCACCAGCCCGTTCTCGATCACGACCACCAACAATACGGGCTCGGTCAGCATCGCGACGCCGCCGCCCGGCACCTACAACGTCAGCGAGATCGTGCCGGCCGGGTGGGACCTGACCGACATGGCCTGCGTCGAGACCGGCGGTACGGCCAACTCGGGGCCGATCGACGCCGACACCATCCAGATCATCGTGGAGGCCGGTGAATCCATCACCTGTACCTTCACCAACACGCAGCGCGGCTCGATCAAAATCCTGAAGGAAACCGATCCGGCGGGCAGCGACGTGTTCGGCTTCACCAGCACCTCCGACCCGGCGACGGCGCTCCCGGCCAGCTTCGACGTGACCGCGGGCGGCCCCGGCAACACCTACTCGGATCTTCTCGCGGGCGCCTACACGGTCACCGAGGACGATCCCTCGCCCGCCTTCGACCTGACGGACATCACCTGCACCGAGGAGGTGCTCGACGGCGACGGCAGCCCCGGCCCCAACGCGACGACGGACGACGAAGGGACGCGCACGGCCACGATCAACCTGGATCCGGGCGAAACGGTGACCTGTACGTACACCAATACGCAGCGGGCCAACCTGACGATTCAGAAAGCCATCACCGTCGATTTCGACGATACGCAGACAGTGGACTCCGAGTTCGACTTCACGAGCACGACACTGCCGAACGTGCAGTTTTCGCTCGCGCCCACGCTTGCGTCGACGCCGGCTACGGCGGACTTCCTGAACCTCGTGCCCGGTACCTACGACGTAGCCGAAGACGAACTCGCCGCCCTGAACGACGGCTGGGCGCTGGTCAACACGGCCTGCTCGGATGGCAGCACCATCGACAACATCGTGCTCGATCCGGGTGACGACGTGACCTGTACGTTCACCAACGCGCCGCTCGGCAGCTCGACGATCGTGAAAAATACGGTGGGTGGTGATGATACGTTCAACTACATCGGAACCGCACCGTTCAGCGGCCTGTCGCTCGATACGAGCCTGATCGGCGGCACCGCTTCGGCGGACTTCACCAACCAGCTCGATCCGCTGAACAACCCCTACGCGATCGTCGAGGATACGCCGTTGCCGTCCGGTTGGGCGCTGACCGGACTGGGCTGCGTGGAAATGGGCGGCACGGACGCGACAGGCCTTCCGCTGAACACGCCATCGACATGGGATCGTGACACGCTGAGCGCCGAGATCAATGCGGACTACAACGAGATGATCACGTGCACGTTCACAAATACGCTGGACGGCACGATTACCATCCGCAAGGAAACGCTGCCGGACGGTACCGATGTCGACTTCGCGTTCACCGGCGACATTGCCGGCGCGATTCGCGATTATTCGACGTATTCCGAGGAACTCGTGTTTGCCGCGCAGCCGGGCACGTACAGCAGCACCGAAACGGTGCCTGTGGGTTGGCAGATTACCGGCATCGCCTGCACGGGCGACGTCAATAGTTCCGTCACCTACACCGGTGCGACGGAGTCACCGACCGACGGCTTCGAGCCGGGTGACGACACGGTCAACGTGACGCTTGCGGCCGGTGAGAACGTGGTCTGCTCCTTCGAGAACACGCAGGAAAGCAGCATCACCATCGTCAAGCAGACGGTGGGTGGCGACGACGTGTTCAATTTCGGCAGTGCCGCTCTCGGTAATTTCGCGCTCGATACCGCGGTGGACCCCGACCAGGACTTCCAGAACCTCCTGCCGGGAACCTTCAGCGTGGCCGAAACGCCGGTTCCGGTTCTTTGGGACCTGTCCAACATCGTCTGCCAGGGCCAGACGGCCAGCACGATCCTCATTGGCAGCGACAACGCGTTCACGTCCGGTGACACCGGAATTACCATCGACCTGGCCCCGGGCGAAGACATCGTCTGCACGTTCGAGAACACGCGGTTGGTTCCGAACATCAGCATCCTGAAGGAAGCCAGTCCGACCAGTTACGGCGCGGAGAACGATGTGATCACCTATACGTTCACGGTGACGAATTCCGGCACCGCTCCGTTGACCAACGTGACGGTAACGGATCCACTGCCCAACCTCAGTGCGATTGATTGTGGCGCTGGCACGAACGTGATCGGAGCCCTGGCTCCGACCCAGAGCGCCAGCTGCTCGGCGACCTACTCGATTACCCAGGCTGACCTGAACGCCGCCAGCGTGGATAACACGGCGACCGCCACCGGCACGGCCCCGGATAGTTCAACGGTTTCGGCGTCGAATTCGGCGACGGTCTCGTCCAACCAGGTGCCGAACATCCAGATTACCAAGGTGCCCAGCCCGACCAGTTACGCGGCCGAAGGTGAAGTCATCACCTACACCCTCACGGTGAGCAACCCCGGTAACGTGACCCTGAGTAACATAACCGTCACGGATCCGCTGCCGGGCCTCGGCCCGATCGATTGTGGCGGCGGCAGCAACGTCATCGCGTCCATGGCGCCCAACGATCCGCCGGTGGTTTGCACGGCTGATTACACGGTCTCACAGGATGACGTGGATGCGGGAAGTATCGCGAACACGGCGACGGCCACCGGTTCGGCGCCGGAGGCGACCGAGGTCTCCGACACGGCCAGCGCGACGATTAACTCGACGGCCCAGGCCTCGATCGCGATCGTCAAAACGCCGAGTCCGACCACGTTTGCCGCTGCTGGCGTGACGATTACCTATACCTTGGCCGTTACCAACAACGGCGGCGTCACGTTGAGCAACGTCACGGTGACCGATCCCCTGGCGGGCCTGAGCGCCGTCGACTGCGGCGGTGGCAGCAACGTCATCGCGTCCATGGCGCCGCAGCAGGTCGTGAACTGCACGGCCACGCTGGTCACCACGCAGAACCTGGTGGATGCCGGCGACATCGATAACTCGGCAACGGCAAGCGGGACGGCGCCGGATGCGTCTTCGGTCAGCGCGATCGCCAACGCCACCGTGAGGTCGACGGCCGTTCCGGCCGTGTCCCTTGCCAAGGCGGCAAGCCCGACCACGTTTGCGGCCGCCGGTGAGCTGATCGCCTACACGCTGACCGTCACCAACAGCGGTGATTTGACGCTGAGCAATGTGACGGTCGTGGATCCATTGACCGGCCTGAGCGCGGTCGATTGCGGCGGCGGCAGCAACGTCATCGCATCCATGGCGCCGCAGCAGGTGGTGAGTTGTACGGCCACCCTGACGACCACCCAGGACCAGGTGGATGCGGGCAGCATCGACAACACGGCGACCGTAACGGGCTCCCCGCCGGGCGCAGCAAGCGACGTCACCGCAAGTGACAGCGCGACCGTCGACTCGACGGCCGTACCTTCAGTGAGCTTGGCGAAAACGGCCAGCCCGACGTCGTTTGGTCAGGCCGGCGAGACGATCACCTACTCGCTGGTCGTCACCAATGACGGCGGCGTGACGTTGAGCGGTCTCCTCGTGGAGGATCCGCTGGTGGGTCTGAGCGCGATCGACTGCGGAGCGGAAGCCAACCCGATCGCGGACCTGGCGCCGAACGAGTCGGTTACCTGCACGGCGACGCTGACGACGACCCAGGACCAGGTGGACGCCGGCGACATCGACAACACGGCGAGCGTGACCGGCTCATCGCCGGGTGAGCAGAACGATGTCACGGCATCCGACAGCGCAACGGTGCTGAACGAAGCTGCGGACGGCTACGTCATCACGAAAACCGTGACGGACGTGGCCGGACAGGGCCCGACGGGCGAGGTCAATGCGGCCGGCGATACGATCAGCTATCAAATCACGGTCGAGAACACTGGCGCGAAGACGTTGAACAACGTCGTCGTGTCGGATCCGCTGGTCACGCTGAGTTGCGCCCCGGCCGCTCCGGCCATCCTGGATCCGGGGGTGACGATGACCTGCTCCGGCACCTACGTCGTCGTTCAGTCGGATATCGACAACGAAGGCAATCCGACACCGGGTTCCGGTTTGATCGAGAACACGGCGACGGTCTCGAGCGACGAACTGCCGGACCAGTCGGACAGCGTTACGGTAAGCGTCGTACCGCCAGAGGTGACCATCCAGGCGCTCGCCGGAGCGTGTCGCAACGACGTACCGTATATCAGCTGGGATATCACGACGACCGGCCTGCCGAACGCCACCACCGCCACCGTGCGCGTGTATGGCGATGGCGGTAACGGCTCCACCGATCCGGCGGATTACACGACGCTGCTGCTCGAGCAGGCCAACCTTCCGTTCAGTGGTGAAACACTGTGGCCGGGCGCCGCCGTCGATGCGCAGGGCAACGGCACCGACTGGCCGGGCTGGGATTTCGTGGACGGCGTGTGGGTCGAGGATCCGACCGACGAGCGCGTGCCGACCATCCTGGTCGAGTTCGAGGTCAATCCGACGACCAGCGCTATCGTGGCGTACCCGCCGCGGACCGAGAACTGCGTGCCGCCGCAGGCTCCGACGCCGCCGCCGCCGCCGGTCGACGTGCCGGTCAACAACCCGTGGGCGCTGCTCGTCCTGCTGCTCTCGGTGCTGGGTATCGGCTGGTACTACCGCCCGATGCGTAGCTGACGCAGACAGTCTTTGCGATAAACGAACGAGGCCCGGGTTTCCGGGCCTTTTTCGTTGGGCCGGGGGTTCAGTGGCCGCCGGGCGAAGCGTCCGCCCCTTCGCCGTCCAGGAAGCGCAGCGCCTCGGTCAGGTCCGGCGCCGCGGGCAACTCGTGGCCCATGCCGGGGATCACCATCAGCCGGCTGTGAACGATGCCCGCGTTCCGGTATTCCCGGTAAACCCGGCGGGTTTCCTCGCGGTTGAAGTCGCGCGCGCCGCTGAGGAACACGAAGCGCCCGTCGCGCAGCAGCGCCGGGTCGAAGGCGTCCGCGTCCGGCAGCGGATCGACGCCGCAGATGTACAGCGCGCCGCGAAACGCGGTCGGATAGCGCGGCGCCAGCCGGCTCGCGACGCGGCCGCCGCCCGAGTAGCCGGCGATCCAGACGCGATCCCGGTCGAAGGCGAAACGGCCGGCGACCACGCGCGGCGCCAGCAGGGCCAGCACCATGCGGCGGTCGACCGGCATGCGGTTGCCGGAGCGATGCGCGGCGACAAAGGCCAGGTTGCGTTCGTCCAGCACGCGCCGCCAGTGCGAATCGATCCGCCCGCTGGCGTCCGGGCTGACGTAAACGAGCAGGCCGGGCGGGGCGGTCGAGCCGCTGTCCGGGCGATAGACCTGCCAGCGCAGGGTCTCGTCCGGCGGGAGGATGCCCGCCAGGCGCGCCGCATCCTCGGGGCCGAGGAGTTCCGTCGGCGTCAGCGCGATTTCGAGGTTGGCGCCGGGCGGCGCGGGTTCGTCCGCGGCCTGCGCGGGGAGCGCTTGCAGCAGGCCGATCAGCAGCCCGCAGCCGGCCAGGGTGGTTGCCGTGCGCGCGAAGCGGCCTGGCGTGACGATCCGGAGGAATTGCCGCATAACCGCAGTATGCCGCGACCGAAAATGCCGCGAAACAGCTGCGCGCCGGAACCCCCGGGCGCCGCGACGAAACGAAACGGTCAGCGAATATGCCCGGTCTTGACGAAAATCGTGCAACCGGAGCGGCTGAACGGCTCGTGGCGGCTGTAGGACGGATTGCGCAGCCACGCGCCCTGCGGATAGATACCGTCCTCGTCTTCGAAGGTCCCCTCGAGCACGAAGATCTCCTCGCCGCCCGGGTGCACGTGCGGCTTGAAATAGGTCCCCGGGGCCCAGCGCACCAGCGCGGTGTGCTCGACGCCGAACTCGTGCAGCGGCAACACCGACAGCCCGTCGACCAGCCCCGGCAGCCAGGCGGATCCCGCCGTTCGAATGCAGACCCGCTCGCGATCGTCCGGGTCGAACTGGTCCAGCTTGACCAGCAGTTCGCAGCCCTCGTTGCTGAACGGCGCGTGCCGCGAGCCGGGCGGGTTGCGCAGGTAGGTGCCGGCCGGATACTCGCCAGCGTCGTCGGCGAACACGCCGGACAGGACGAAGATCTCCTCGCCCAGCGGATGCTCGTGCGCCGCGAAGCGCGAACCGGGGGCGTAGCGCACGACGCTCGTCACCTGCCCGGATTCCTCGCCCGCGCGCTCGAGTTTCTTGCGCCACACGCCGCTCGCCGGCGAGGCTTCCCAGTCCATCGCGGCGGTCTCGACGACGGCGCGCAGCGCGCGGTCCATGTTGAGGCCGGTACGGGATGTGTTCATCGGTTCCATGGCAACGAGGTGGGTGCGGCGGCGGGGAAGTCAAGTCGCCGCGCGCCGGGACGAACCGGTTTGCGCGGGACTTAACCGCGCCGCAGGTCGCTGATCAGCGCCAGCACCTTCCATTCCTCGACCGGGAAGCGCACGCTGCCGTCCTCTTCCCCGTACTGTTCGATCAGGTCGTCGAGCAGCTCCCGGTTGAACTCGAAGATGCCGATGGCGTGCATGGTCCAGCCGCCGAACAGCCGGCTTTCGACGCAGCCGAAGCTGATCAGTTCGACGTCCTCGTGGCGCGGGTCGCGGGCGATGCGCATGAACAGGCGGTTGATGGCGTCGAAGTCGCCCTCGAGCACCTGCAGGAAATGGGTGTCGGAGGCGAGCAGCACGCCGGTGATGCCCGCCTCCCGGTTGTTCTGCTCGCTCGTGCCGAGCACTTCGTTGACGAAGTCCCAGTCGATCCTCTGGCTGGCGCGGCTCTTGTAGATGAGACGATACATGGCACTCCACCGTTTTCGATGCGGTCACGACAGCGTATCAGAGCCGTCCGAACGACCCAATGCCGCGGATCAAGCGGCTGCCGGTTCGGCGTCAGTCGTCCAGCTCGGGAATCTTCAGCACCTGGCCGGGCACGATCCGGTCCGGGTCGTCGAGGATGTCGCGGTTGGCCTCGAAGATCTGCGTGTACTTCGCGCCGCTGCCGTACATGGCTTCCGCGATCTTCCACAGCGAGTCGCCCGATTCCACCGTGTAAGTGCGGCCCGCTTCTGCCGGCGCGTCGGCTCCAGTGGCGGGTTCCGCAGCGGCCTCCGGCTCGACGGGCGCTTCGACGCTCGGCTCGGGGGCGGGCTTGGGCGGCGCCGCGATGAGAATGTGGTCCTCGACTTCGGAAATGTGCGGGATGCCGTTCAGGACTTCGAGAATCTTCGCCCGGTCGGCCTCGTCCTCGATGGTGCCCGACACCGTGACCTTGCCGGTGCCGAACGCGAACTTCAGCCCGGTCGGATCGACGCCCGCTTCGCGCAGCAACTGGCTGGGTCCGACGGTGGTGTCTTTTTCGTCTTCACCGCCACTGAATGCATTCTTGATCGAGTCGAAAAATCCCATGAGTCGTTCTCCTCAGCAAGTCATCGGGGGCGCCGGTTCGTGGCCGGGCGCCGTCAAGTGTGTCCGAATCCGCCGGCCGATGCCAGTCGCCGGACCCGCCGCCCGTCAGGCGACGTGCGGAAATTCCATGATCGCCTCGGCGGTTTCGATCAGGTCGAGCACGCGCGCCCGGTGCCCCTCCGCCAGTTCGTCGACGGCGACCAGCGGCAGACGCAGCCCGGCGCCCAGCATATGGTGCAGCGGGATCGGGTTCTTGACCGAAAATACGGCGTCGACACACGGCTGCAGGGCGGCTTGCAGTTCATCGGCTGCCTCGAAATCGCCGGCATTGGCCAGTTCCGCGAGACGCTGGAACGGCGCCGGCCAGCGGTTGGCCGAGGCGGAAATCACGCCGCTGCCGCCGAGCCGGATGACCGGGGCGACGAGGTGGTCTTCGCCGGAAAGCAGGGCGAAGGTGTCGGGGTCGGTCGCCGCGCGGATTGCGGCGAGGGCCTCGAGGTCGCCGGTCGCATCCTTCAGCCCCGCGATGCCCGGGTGTCGCGCGAGTCGAATCACCGTCCCGGGTTCGATCCGGCTGCCGGTGCGGCCGGGGATGTTGTACAGGAGGATCGGGGTATCGAGCCGCTCGGCGAGGTCGGCCACGGTCTCGAAGTGGCGCAGCAGGCCTTCCTGCGGCGGGTTGTTGTAGTAGCCGGTCACGTGCAGCAGGCCGTCCGGGCCGCTGGCGTCGGCGATGTGCTCGGTCAGGTGCAGCGCCTCGGCGGTCGCGTTCGACCCCGCGCTGGCCAGGCAGGTCACCGCGCGCCCGAGCTCCTTCGCGCGCGTCCGCGCATGCTCGATGCCGCGCGCGCAGAGCTCGATCTGCTCGGCATGGCTGAGCGTCGCCGACTGCCCGGTGGTGCCGGCGAACAGCAGGCCGGTGACGCCGGCATCGAGGCAGTGATCGATCAGGCGCCACAGCCTTTCGTAATCGATCACCAGCAGCGAGCCGCGCTGCGTCATCGGCGTGATCAGGGCGACGTGGCAGCCTTCGAGTCGATCATTGGACAACATGTTCCCGCTCCGTTCGGTTCGATCCGCGCAGTCGCCCGGATCGTTCATCGCAGTCGATTGGCGGCGGATTGTCAAGTTTCCCGGCCGCTGCCACATGCCGCGAGCGCGGCGCTATCGGTCCCGGAGGATAGTGAGTACCGGCCGCTGCCCGTATAATCCGCTAACGGAATACCCGACTTCCCAAACGTGCCGAAACGAATTCCATGCAGGACGAGCAGAACCCCTATCTCAGCGTCGTCATCCCGTTCTACAACGAGGAGGAGAGCATCCCCGGCGTATGCCGCGAGGTGGCGGAGGTGCTCGAGCGCGATTTCGCGCGGCCGTGGGAACTGGTCATGGTCGACGACGGCTCGACCGACCGCACCGCGGAGCTGATCGACGCGCTCGACCGCCAGCACGCGAATTTCCGCGCCGTTCACCTCGACCCGAACAGTGGCCAGTCGGCCGCGCTCGAAGCCGGTTTCAACGATGCGCGTGGCGAACTCATCGCCACCCTGGACGGCGACGGGCAGAACGACCCGGCCGATATTCCCCGCCTCGTCGACGCCCTGGAGGCAAGCGGTGTCGACATGATGTGCGGGATTCGTGCGACGCGCCGGGACAATTTCGTACGGCGCGCATCCAGCCGCATCGCCAACCGCGTCCGCGCCTTCTTCCTGCACGACGACATCACGGACGTCGGCTGCTCCTTGCGCGTGTTCCGCCGCGCTTGCCTGGGCCAGGTACGGTTTTTCCGCAACGCGCACCGGTTTTTTCCGGCGCTGTTCCAGATGGCCGGCCACCGGGTCGATGAAATGCCGGTCAACCACCGGACGCGCAGCCACGGCGACAGCAAGTACGGCGGCGGCATCAACAGCCGCCTGTGGGTCGGCATCGCCGACCTGGCGGGCGTGTGGTGGCTGCGCAAGCGATTCCTGCGCTATCGCGTGTCGGGTCCGCGGGACGAATGACCGCGCAACCGCTCAAGCGCGCCGGAACGTCGTCGCGCCGTTACCCGGTCGCTCACGATGTCGTGAAAATCGTGTTGCTGGCCCTGGTGTTCGTCGCGCTGGGCTGGCTGTTCAACAGTGATTTCGTCGCGCGCCATTTCGATATCCAGGCGTGGCGCGAAGTCATGCAGCAAGCCGAATTCCTTGGGGGGCCGGCGGCCGGCGCAGTCGCTTTCGTCGCCGCCGGCGGCGCCGTCATCGCGCTCGGCATGCCGCGCATCTGGATCGCGGCGCTCGGCGGCGCGGTGTACGGCGCGGTGACCGGCTCGGTGCTGGCGATCATCGCGGCGCTGATCGGCGCCAGCATCCTCTATTACGTGGGACGGCGCTTCCTGCGCGACGTCGTGCGCCGGCGGGTCGGCGGGCGCCTGGAGGTATGGCGCGAGCGATTCCGCGCCAACGGTTTCTGGTGGGTGCTTTACGGTCGCCTGTTCCCGCTGTCCAACTCGACCGCCGTCAGCGTGTTGTGCGGCAGTTGCGAGGTGCCCTATGCCAAGTACGCCGCCGCGTCCTTCATCGGCTTCATTCCCTTCACGGTGACGTTCGCGATGTTCGGCAGCGGCGGCGCCAAGGCCAATGCCTGGCAGATCGCGCTGGGCCTGGGGTTGATGCTGCTGGTTTTTCTTTCCCGTAACCTGCTGCGCGCCGTGTTCCCGGTACGGCGCGACGAGGGGGAAGGGGCCGCATGAAAGTGCTCGTCACAGGGGTCGCAGGCTTCATCGGCAGCGCGGTTGCGCTGGCGCTGCGGCAACGGGGCGACGCGGTCACCGGCATCGACAACCTCAACGACTACTACGACGTCGGGTTGAAGCAGGCGCGGCTCGAGCGCGTGCGCGACGCGGACGCCCCCGGCGCGTTCCGTTTCGTTCGGCTCGACATCGCCGATCGGGACGCCGTCGCCGGGCTGTTCGGCGACGGCGGCTTCGAGCGCGTGGTCCACCTCGCCGCGCAGCCCGGCGTGCGCTACTCGATCGAGCATCCGCACACCTATGCCGACAGCAACATCGTCGGCTTCCTCAACGTGCTGGAGGGCTGTCGCCACCATGGTGTGGCGCACCTGGTCTACGCCTCGTCCAGCTCGGTTTACGGCGCCAACGAGGCGATGCCGTTTTCCGAGCGCCACAATGTCGACCACCCGGTGTCGCTGTACGCGGCGAGCAAGAAGTCGAACGAGCTGATGGCCCACGCCTACGCCCACCTCTATGGACTGCCGGCAACCGGCCTGCGCTTCTTCACGGTTTACGGGCCCTGGGGCCGGCCCGACATGGCGCCGATGTTGTTCGCGCGAGCGATTCTTGCCGGCGAGCCGATCAAGGTGTTCAACTACGGCCGCCATCGGCGTGACTTCACCTACATCGACGACATCGTCGAAGGCGTGGTGCGCACGCTGGACCGGCCGGCGGCGCCCGACCCGGCATGGTCCGGCCTGCACCCCGACCCGGCCACCTCGCGCGCGCCCTGGCGCATTTACAACATCGGTAACCAGCAACCGGTCGAACTGGGTCGCTTCATCGAATTGCTGGAAGCGGGGCTCGGCGCGACGGCGCGCAAGGAGTTCCTGCCGCTGCAGCCGGGTGACGTGCCCGACACCTATGCCGACGTGCAGGCGCTCACCGAGGACGTCGGCTACCGCCCGCGCACGGCGATCGAGGACGGTGTCGCACGCTTCGTCGCCTGGTACCGGGACTACTACCGGTAGCGCCGCCGGCCGGCAATCGTTGCTAAACTGACGTACACGTCGTTTGCCGTTACGCACCGGGGTCCGCTTGATCATTCTGCAGAAATACCTGTTCCGCGAGTGGCTGTGGGCCTTTCTCGCGGCGGCGACGGTGTTGATGATCGTCATGATCGTGCTCGCGCTCGGTGAATTGCTGAACGACATCGCCGGCGGCCAGATCCCCGCGCGCCTGTTGTGGATCATGATCCTGCTGAAAATGCCGGACGCGATCGGCACCGTTCTGCCGCTCAGCGCGTTCATCGCGGTCATCTGGGGCTCCGGCAGGCTCTACCTCGACCAGGAAATGGCGGTGATGCGCGCCAGCGGCTTTCACTGGAAGATGCAGTTGCGTCCGCTGTTCCGCCTGTTGCTGCCGGTCGCGCTGTTTCTGCTGGTGGTCGGCGCCTACCTCGCACCGATGGCCGCCGCCGCGACCCAGCAGCGGCTCGAGGCGGCGTTCCGGAATGCCGCGGAATGGGGCCTGCAGCCTGGCGAGTTCCATGTTCTCCGGGGGGGCGACATGGTGCTGTACGTGGAATCCGTCGGCAAGGACGGGCGCTCGCTGAACCATATCTATATCCAGCAACGCGGCGGGCAGCGCCGGCAGATCTGGTCTGCCGAAACCGGCTATTACTGGCTGGACCCGGAAACCGGCAGCCGTTACCTGACGCTGGAAAACGGGCAGATCACCGAGGGCCGCCCCGGGGCGCTCGACTACCGCCTGATGCGCTTTTCACGCAACGACCTGAAACTGCCCCGGTTGCGCGAGCACAAGCGCGCGGATTCCATTCAGACGCGGCGCAGCGCGGACCTCCTGTTTTCCACGGACCCCGCCGAGGCCGCTGAGATGCAGTGGCGGCTCTCGCCCGCGCTGGCGACCATCGTGCTCGGCCTGCTGGCGATACCGCTCGCGCATTCGGCGCCGCGCGAAGGGCGCGGCGGTCGCGCCGTGCTCGGCCTGCTGCTGTACGCCACCTACGCGAACGTGCTGAACATGTGTCACGGCTGGCTCGCCGGTGGCGTGCTGCCGGCGCTGGCCGGCCTGTGGTGGGTGCACCTGCTGGTGCTCATCCTCGCGTTGCTCTGGTTGCGGCGTCAGGGGCGCATGGTCGGGCGGGGCTGAGCGATGATCAAGCTGGTCGACCGCTACGTCGGACGCGCTGCGCTGCTGGGCACCCTGCTGGTCTGGACCGCGATCACGTCACTCTACGTGCTGTTCAGCACACTGGACGAACTGCGCTCGACCCAGGGTGGCTACGACACGCTCGACGCGCTCTGGTTCGTGACCATGACGGTGCCGCGGATGGCCTACCAGGTGTTTCCGATCGCGGCGCTGCTGGGCTCGCTGGTGGGCGTGGGCGGTCTCGCGGCATCCAACGAGCTGGTCGCCTTCCGCACGTCCGGCGCTTCCCGGCTGCGCCTGGCGATGGCCGCCCTGGCGGGAACGGTCGTGCTGATGATCCCGGTGGTGATCATGGCCGAATGGGCCGCCCCGGTGGCCGAGCAGCAGGCGCGCGCGTTCCGGCTGAGCGAGAAGGTCGGCCACCCGATCATCGGCGGCGCCAGCGGCATCTGGATTCGTGACGGGGCCGAAATCGTCAACATCGAGCGCCCCGTGCTGTACGCCGATCGTGGAAAACAGACGGTCGATTTCAGCGAAGTCGAGATCTATCGCGCCCCGGACTGGGTCCACCCGGAATCGATCACGCGCGCGGCCCACGCCTACCACGACGGCGAGGGCTGGACGCTCACCCAGGTCGACGTTGTCCGGTTCGACGCGCAGGGCGCCCACTCCGAACGCCGCCTGAGTATGCCCTGGGACACGGGAATCAAGCCCGAACTGCTGGATTCCGCGGTCTCGCGCCCGCCGCTGCTCTCGATGCGCTCGCTGTGGGAATACCTGAATTTTCTCGGTGAAAACCGCCTCGACGACACCGTCTACCAGGAAGCGTTCTGGGAAAAGGCCGCATACCCGTTTTCGGTCATCGCCCTGGTGCTGGCCGGCATGCCGTTCGTGTTCGGCCAGGCGCGTTCGCAGAGCGTCGGCATGCGCTTGTTTTTCGGTATGACGGTCGGCGGGCTGTACATGATCGCAAGCCGTTCGCTGCAGAAAGTCGGCAACGTCTACGACATTCCGCCGATGTTCACCTACACCGCGCCGGTGATCCTGCTCGCCCTGATCGCGTTCCTGGCCCTGCGCCGGTCCGTCTGACGGGCGCTCAGGGCTCGGCGCAGTCGGGCGCCGTCGCGACCGGTGCGCCTTCGATGGTCAGAGCGACCACCCGGCCTTCGATCGCGTCGCCGCCGGTCTTGCCGTGTTCCAGCAGAACGGGCGCGAAGGCATGGTCCGCGGCGTACCAGGTCCGCGTGTAGCGCGTGCTCTGCGGGCGCCGGACCTTTTCCACGACGTACACCCGAAGGCAGCCGAGCGCGGTCTGCAGGCGCTGTGCGCCGAGCGACCGGAAATGCGCGTCCTCGATCTTTTCCTCGTCGACCAGGCGCAGGCGCCATTCATCCTCGCCGCGGGCCAGGCCGGCGCGGATGACCAGTCCGACGGCGGACTCGTCCAGCACGCCGGGCTCCAGTTCGAGGGTCGCTTCGCCGTCCGGCCAGACGGTTTCGACCACGCCGTCCGTCCAGTCGAAGTCGGCGGTCCAGCGCAGGGTCCGGACGGCTTTGACCGTGCGTTCGTAGCGCAGGGGGCGCGGCGCTTCCCCGACCCAGTCGCCTTCGCCGACCGAGTGTTCCCGCAGGCCGAGAAAACGCGCCAGGCCATGCGTGCCCTGCGTCTCGGTGGACATCGTCCAGCCCCGTGCGTCGGACGCGAGGCGAAAGCTCATTTCGCCGGTCAGCGTGTCGTTGCGGTACAACTCGAGGCGCGCTTCGAAGTCGCTGGTGTCCGGCCGGGCGGCCGGGGCGGCGGCGAGCCCCGCGAGCAGGACGACAGTCGCGACAGCCGCCGGACCGGCGGTGCGCGCCCGCCGCGCGAATGTCGAAGCGGCGCGGCGCACCGTTCAGGGCGCTCCTTCTTTGCGACGCAGGAATTCGATTTCGCCACGGCGGTAGGGAAACCGCTCGAAGGCCTGGAGAGCGAGGCTGTCGGGCAGCTTTTCCTTGAACGTGACGATCACGCCGTCGGGATTCTGGCGCAGCCAGTGCGCCATGTCGGAGCGCTCCAGGGTGATCAGCGGTTGCTCGAGGCGTCCCGGGAAAGCCAGCTGGTTCTTGTAACTCGGCGTCGTCGCCACCGGCGTGCCCGCGCGCTGCAGGGCTGCGGCCAGCTTGCCCGGCGGCGTCATGTCGTACTCGTTGTAGCCGTGCATGGGGATGAACAACACCGTGGCGATCGCCAGCAGCACCACGACGGAGGCGACGGCCCGGCCGGCGACGCGGCGCGCGGTGTAAGCCGCGGACAGCCCGCCGGCGATCAGCAGCGCGATTGCCGGCAATTCCGGCACGGCGTAATGGGGTTGCTTGCCGCTGACCAGGGAAAGCACGAACAGGCTGCCCAGCGCCCAGCACAGCAGAACACGCCGCTCCGGCTTCGAGTTGTCCCGGCCCAGCGCGCGCCAGCTGCCCGGCATCAGGGCCCAGGGCAGAACGAGCGCCGGGGCGAACACGAGGTAGACCCACCACGGCCGCTGGTGCGCGAAACTGTTGACGACGCGGCCGGACGTCTGTTCGAGCAGGATCGCCCGGGCGTATTCGTCGCCGCCCAGGGTTGCCGCCAGGCCGGCCCAGATGCCCGCGATCAGCAGGCCGCCGAGCAGGGCCAGAATGCTCTTCAGGTACCAGCCG
>JARROJ010000054.1:0-37975 GCA_037384065.1 Lysobacterales bacterium | reverse complement strand
ATCAACTCGAAGGTCTTCTGCTTCGCCTCGCCCCAGGCGATGCCGTCGTGATAGGCCTGGCGCATGGCGGCGCGTTGCTCCGCGTCGGCGAACGCCGCGTAGATCGCGAACAGGGCCGAATCGTCCGGGTCCTTCGGCTCGCCGGGCTCCAGCGAGTTGGTGACGATGCGCATGATCGCCTTGCGCAATTGCTTCTCCGGCAGCCACAGCGGAATCGTGTTGTTGTAGCTCTTGGACATCTTGCGCCCGTCCTTGCCGGGCAACACGGCGACGTGCTCGTCCGTCACCGCCTCGGGCAGAACGAGGATCTCGCCGTAGTGGTGATTGAAGCGCTGCGCGATGTCGCGCGCCATTTCGAGGTGCTGGATCTGGTCCTTGCCGACCGGCACGTGGGTCGAACCGAACATCAGGATGTCCGCCGCCATCAGTATCGGGTAGCTGAACAGGCCCATCGTGATCGCGTAGTCCGGGTCCTCGCCGGCCGCAACGTTGTCCTGCACGACCGCCTTGTAGGCATGGGCCCGGTTCATCAGGCCCTTCGCGGTCGAACAGGTGATGATCCAGGTGAGTTCGAGAATCTCGGGAATATCCGACTGGCGGTAGAACACCGCGCGGTCGGTATCCAGCCCCAGCGCCAGCCAGGTCGCGGCGATTTCCAGGGTCGACTGGCGCATGCGCTCGGGATCCTGGTTTTTGACCAGGGCGTGGTAATCGGCGAGAAAGTAATACGACTGCACGTCGTCGTCGTGACTCGCCTGGATGCAGGGCTTGATCGCGCCGACGTAATTGCCGAGGTGTGGCGTTCCGGTGGTCGTGATTCCGGTCAGGACCGTTCGCTTGCTCATGGATCAAAAAGTCCGAAATTTCAGTTTGGATGCGGTATTTTAGGGAAGGGCTAAGTCTAAGGGAAACGGAAACGGCTTTCCGTACACGATCCGACTCGATGGGCCGAACGATGAAAAGGCTGTTGCAGGGATGCCGGGGGGCGCGAGTCACCGGCCGCGTGCTGCGCGCAGGGCTCGTCGTTTTGGCGCTGGGCGCCGGTCACGCCCGGGCGAATCCGGCGGTCGAACCGGATTCCGAATCGGCGACACAGGCGCCCACCGCACAGGCTCCGGACCCGCAGGCGCCAGACTCGCAGGCCAACGCGCATATCGGCAGTGACGCCGGGGCGCAGGAGGCCCGGGACGATTGTGACCGCGCCGCACAGGACCAGGAATTCCAGGAAACGGCGCAGGATACCCTGCGCAGCTGGTCCTGCCACACGTTTCGCTGGTTCGACGGCTGGTGGGGCAAGGAGTACGACTTCCCCGAAAACGAGGTCAACGGCTGGATGATCGTCGGCGCGGAGTACCGCGACTACGACGGCTTCGACCCCAGGGTTCGCCTCAAGGTGCGCGCACCGCTGCCGAACCTGAGCCGTCGCTGGGACGTCTGGCTCGGTCGTCTCGACGAAGAGGCCTACATCACGGACACCGACCCGCGCGACAACACGTTTTACAACTCCGGCCTGGTGGATCGCGGACAGGAAGATTCCTGGCTGCTGGGCCTGGGCCACCGCCGCGGGCGCGGGCGCACGGGCTGGGACTGGTCGGTCGGGGTGCGCCTGCGCGTGCCGCCAGAGCCCTACGTCAAGCTGTCCTGGCTTTACCGCAAACAGTTCACCCCCGACACGGACCTGCGGTTTCGGCAGACCTTCTTCTGGCGCACGGACGACGGTTTCGGCACCACCAGCCGGGGCGACCAGACCAGCCGGCTGAGCGCCCGCGACGTACTGCGCTGGGAGGGCATCCTCCGGTTTACCGAAGAAACCCAGGGAACGGACTGGTATCTGGGCCACACCTGGTACCACCTGCTGCCGAACGGCAGCGCGCTGTCCCTGCTGACCTTCGCCGACGGCGAAACCCAGCGCCCGGTGGAACTCAAGGACGCCGGTTTCCAGCTGACCTGGCGGCGCCCGTTCACGCGCGACTGGATGTATCTTTCGTTCGGCCCGAGCCTGACCTGGCCGCGCCGCCAACCGGAAGACGAGCGCAAGGCCAACCTCGGCTTCGGCGTCTGGATCGAGATGGAATTCGGCGACTGGCGCTATTGAAGGAGTCTTGCTTACCTTCTTTCATCGCTTCGCGATGAAAACCGGCTGCGCGCGACTGCACAAAGGAGTTTGCCTCTGGCGAATGCCAACCGGCAAACATTGGAAGGTATCTTGCGAGCGACGGCTTCGTCAGGTCGCTTCTTTGCCTGCGGCAAAACCGCGCGCTCCCTCCGGGCCGGCTTTGCCCTTCGTTCACCCGCCCGGGCAGCGTGCGCGATCGCCTGCCGTCCGTTCGGCGTCGCCCGAGCCGCCGGCCAGGGCGCGCACGCAGGCCAGGAGGTCCGGCATGTCGCGGCTGATGTTACGGCGCACCAGGAACGCGGGGGCCGGGAACGACGGCTCGATGCGCACCGCGTATTCGACGACGGTGCCCTCCGCCACCGGCCGAAACGTCCAGTGGCCCTCGAGCACGTCGAGGTTGCCCTCGAGCAGCCGCACCTCGATTTCGCGGTACGGTTCGCGCAGCGATTCGAACACGAAATCCTGCCGCGGCAACAACCAGGATTTGTCGATCACCTGGTGGACTTTCACGCGCCGGCCGGTGTCTTCGAGAATGTCACAACGTTGCAGGCCGTCGACGAAAACGAAGGCGTCCTCGCAGGAGGTGATCACCCGCCATACCGCCTCGGCGTCGGCCCGCACCAGCGCCCGGGCGCGTGC
Organism: Lysobacterales bacterium; assembly: GCA_037384065.1. GTDB lineage: Bacteria > Pseudomonadota > Gammaproteobacteria > Xanthomonadales > SZUA-36 > JABDPF01. The sequence goes on along the minus strand of JARROJ010000054.1, from coordinate 35,220 downwards.
CGCCCCGCCGCCCCCCAGGTCGCGGGCGTCGAGCAGCACGACCTCGCCGGCCGCCAGGCGCGCCCACTCGGCGTCCTGAATGTCGTTCGCCACGACACCGGCCGCGATGCCGCACAAAACGACGAGTGAACACGCTCGTTTCATCATCGCGACAGTATAATGCGCGCATGAACATCCGCGCCCTGCAGTATTTCGTCAAGCTGGCCGACCTGCGCCATTTCAGTAAGGCCGCCGACGCCTGTTTCGTCAGCCAGCCCACGCTCAGCACCCAGATCCGCAAGCTGGAGGAGGAACTCGGCGTGCAACTGGTCGAGCGATCGCCCAAGAACATCATGCTGACGCCGGTCGGCGAGGAAATCGCCGATCGCGCGCGCCTCGTGCTCAGCGACATCGACCAGATCCGGGCGGTCGCCCGGCGCAGCGGAAATCCGGCCGAGGGCACGATCCGCCTCGGGCTGTTTCCGACGCTGGCGCCGTACCTGCTGCCGCACGTCGTGCCGACCGTGCGGAAGCGCTATCCGAAACTGAAGCTGCAGCTGTCCGAGGAAAAGACCGAGGACGTCCTGACGATGCTGCGCCAGGGCGAACTGGACGCGGGCATCCTGGCCCTGCCGATCAACGAGGACGGCCTGCACAAGGAAGTCCTGTTCGAGGAACCGTTCGTGATGGCGATGCCGGCCACGCATCCGCTGGCGGCCCGCAAGTCGATCTGCCTGGCCGACCTGGAGGGCGCTGAGCTGCTGCTGCTCGAGGAAGGCCACTGCCTGCGCGAGCACGCCCTGGAGGTCTGCGCCCTGGCCGGCGCCCATGAACGCGTCGATTTCCACGCGACCAGCATGGAAACCCTGCGGCAGATGGTCGCCGCGGACGTCGGGGTCACGCTGATGCCGCTGCTGGCCGTGAAACCGCCGATCGCCGAAACGGGCAACATCGTGATCCGGCCGTTCACCAGGCCGCCGCCGTCGCGCACCATCGCGATGGTCTGGCGCAGCAGTTCGGCCCTGTCCGAGTTCATCCGCGAGCTTTCCGACAGCGTCGGCCGACTGCCGGCGGGCCTGCTGAAGTATCCCTGAACCCCGTGATTCAGTAGTCCAGGCCGTCCAGCAGGTCCTGTCCTTCGTCCGGGCCTTCCGGAATATCGGCGAACAGCGGGGTCGACAGGTAGCGCTCGCCGGTGTCCGGCAGCATCGCCACGATCACCGAGCCCGGCGCCGCGCGCTCGGCGACCTTGTGCGCCGCCGCGAACGTGCCGCCGGCGGAGATGCCGCAGAACACCCCTTCCTTGCGCGCCAGTTCCCGGGACATCGCGATCGACTCCTCGTCCGTGACCAGCACGTTCTCGTCGGCGACGTCGCGATCGAGCGTTTCCGGCAGGAAGTCCGGCGTCCAGCCCTGGATCTTGTGCGGCTGCCACGCCTTGCCCTCGAGCAGAGCCGCGCCGGCCGGCTCGGTGGAGACGATCTTCACCTCCGGCCGCGCCGCCCGGATCATCTGACCCGCACCGGACAGGGTGCCGCCGGTGCCGTAACCGCTGACGAAGTAGTCGAGCCGGCGATCGGCGAAATCGCGCAGAATCTCCGGCCCGGTGGTATTGCGGTGGAATGCCGGGTTGGCCATGTTTTCGAACTGCTGGGTCATGAACCAGCCGTGTTTCGCAGCCAGCGCCTCGGTCGCCCGCACCATGCCCGACGCCCGCTCGGCCGCGGGTGTCAGCACGACCGTCGCACCGAGGAAACGCATCAGCTTGCGTCGCTCCACCGAGAACGAATCGGCCATGACGGACACGAAGGGATACCCGCGCACGGCGCAGACCATGGCCAGCGCAATGCCGGTATTGCCGGAGGTGGCCTCGATGACGGTTTGGCCGGGTTCGAGCAGGCCGCGCTTTTCCGCGTCGAGGATCACGCCGAGGGCCAGGCGGTCCTTGACCGAACTCATCGGGTTGAAGGCCTCGACCTTGACGTACATTTCGACGCCTTCGGGTGCGAGCCGGTTGATGCGGATGACCGGCGTGTCGCCGATCGTTTGCAGAATATTGTCGTAAATCATGTGCGGGCTCTCTGACTGTCTTCTCGAACGTCCAAGCCTACTCCCGGGGCGGCGGGACTGTCCAATCCCGCCGCCCCGGCATGATCCGGCGCCCGTCAGAGGTCCAGGCTGACTTCCATCAACTGCGGATCGTCCGGGCTCGATTCCACGCGGAAACCGAGCGTCTCGACGAACTTGAGCATGCGGCGGTTCTCGGTCAGGACCGTGCCGATCATCCGCGTGTGGCGCCCGGCGCGCGCCGATTCCACCAGCGCCGCCATCAGGCGCCGCGCGACGCCCCGGGCCTGCCAGTCGTCCGCGATGACGATCGCGAACTCGCAACTCGCGTGGTCCGGCAGCGTGTAGTACCGGGCGACCCCGATCTGTTTCTCCCCGCCGCCGTCGTCGATGACGGCGACCAGCGCCATCTCGCGGTCGTAATCGATCTGCGTGAAGCGGGACAGGGCTTCGGGCGTGATTTCGCTCAGCGCGTACATGAAGCGGAAGAAGCGGCTGCGCTCGGACAGGCCGTTGACGAAATTGCGTTCGATGATCGCGTCTTCCGGACGGATCGGGCGAATCGTCATCTCGGTGCCGTCGCTCAGGTCGACCCGCTGCACCAGCTCCTTCGGGTAGGGATGGATCGCCATGTGCTCGTACGGGCGCGCCGCCTCGTTGTGCGGCGCAACGACGATGCGGGCGTCCACCGCGACCACGCCGTCCGGGCTGGCGATAACCGGGTTCATGTCCATCTCGACGATGGTCGGCAGTTCGCAGGCCATTTCGGACACGCGCAGCAGCATCTCCTTCAGCGCCGTCTCGTCGACGGCCGGCGCGCCACGGGTCGCCTTGAGCAGGCGCGCGGCCCGGGTGCGCGAAATGAGGCTGGAGACGAGGAACTCGTTCAGCGGCGGCAGGGCCACCTCGCGATCGCGGAACACCTCGACCAGCGTGCCGCCGAGGCCGAAGCTCACCACCGGCCCGAACACCTCGTCGCGGACGATGCCGATCATCAGTTCGCGGCCGTGCTTGCCTCTCCACATCGGCTCGATGATCACGCCGTTGATGCGCGCGTCCGGCGCGTGTTTGGCCATCGAGTTCATCAGTTCCTGGAAGACGTTGCGCACCTGGCGGGCCGTGGCGACCCCCAGGCGCACGCCGCCGATATCGGTCTTGTGCGTGATGTCCGGCGAATCGATCTTCATCGCCACCGGGTAGCCCAGCTCCTGGGCGACCAGCATCGCTTCCTGCGCCGTCCGCGCCGGGATGCTTTGCACGATCGGAATCCGGAACGCCGCCAGCACCGCCTTCGACTCGGCCTGGTTCAGAATCCGCCGCCCCTCCTCCATCGCGTTTTCGATGATCAGGTGCGCGTTGTCGAACTCGGGTTCGGAGTCGCGGTTGAGCGGTTCCGGCACCTGCAGCAGTTGCTGCTGGCTGTCGTGGTACGCGCTCAGGGCGCCGAAGGCCCGCACGGCCGCTTCCGGCGTACTGAAATACGGAATGTTGTTTTCCCGGAACAGGTCCCGCGATTCGGCCACCGAAACCGAGCCCATCCAGCAGGCCAGGATCGGCTTGCGGGACTTCTTGCGCAGCGCGCACAGGTGCTCGGCCACCGCGGTCGGCTCGGTCTGCGCCTGCGGCGTCAGGATCACCAGCACCGCGTCGATGCCCTTGTCCTCCAGGCACAGCTTCACGGCGGACTCGTAGCGGTCCGCCCCGGCGTCGCCCAGCACGTCGACCGGGTTGTTGCGCGACCAGGAAGCCGGCAGCACGCCGTTCAGCGCCTCGATCGTTTCCGGCGCCAGTTCGGCCAGGGTCAGGCCGACGTCCGTGCAGTGGTCGGCCGCCATGACGCCCGGTCCGCCGGCGTTGGTCACCACCGCCAGGCGGCTGCCGGCGGTGCGCACGCCCGAGTCCAGCGTTTTCGCCGTGGCGAAAAAGTCGGTGAAGTCGTCGACCCGCAGCGCGCCCGCGCGGCGCAGGGCGGAATCGAACACCGCATCGGAACCGACCAGCGCCCCGGTGTGAGACACGGCCGCCCGGGAACCCTGCTCGTGGCGCCCCGATTTCATGATCACGACCGGCTTGGTGCGCGCGGCGGCCCGCAGCGCGCTCATGAACCGGCGGGAATCCTTGATGCCTTCGATGTACAGCATGATGCTGTCGGTGGCGGGATCCATCGCGACGAAGTCGAGAATCTCCCCGAAATCGACGTCCGCGCCGATGCCGGTGGAGATCAGGCTGGAGAAACCGACGTCGTTGTTCTCGGCCCAGTCGAGGATCGCCGTGCACAGCGCGCCCGACTGCGAAATGACCGCGATGCGGCCGGGAATCGCGTTACCGGCGCTGAAGGTCGCGTTGAGGCCGATGTCCGAGCGGATCACGCCGAGGCAGTTCGGCCCGAGGATCCGCATGCCGTAGCGCTTGGCCCGGCGCAGCATCTCGCTTTCCATCGCGCTGCCCTGTGGGCCGGCTTCCGAGAAGCCGGCGGAGATGACGATCGCCGCGCCGACCCCGGCTTCGCCGCAGTCGGTGATGATGCCCGGGACCACTTTGGCCGGGGCGACGATCACCGCGAGTTCGGCCTCGCGGCCCGACTCGACGAGGCTCGGGTAACAGGGCTCACCGTCGATCTCGTCGTATTTCGGATTGACGAGCGTGATCGGCCCCTCGAAGCCGCCGGCTTTCAGGTTGTTCAGGATGACGGTGCCGAGCGCGCCTTCCACGGCGCTGGCGCCGAACAGCGCGACGGATTCCGGTTTGAATAATTGTCTCAGTCGATCTGGTTGCATTGCTCTTTCCCTGACGTTCTAATGTGCGCACGTTCGTTCGATCGCACGCTCGAAAAAATGACGACAGCCCTCATCACGCACCCGTCCTGCCGGCGTCACGACATGGGCCCGGCCCATCCGGAACGCCCGCAGCGCCTGGACGTCATCACTGACATGCTGATGACGCTCCGCCTGCTGGACCTGCTGGCACATCATGACGCGCCGCGCGCGACGCGGGCGCAGCTTCTGCGCGTCCACACTCCGGGTTATCTCGATTGGCTGAAAGCGATTGTGCCCGAGTCAGGTTACAGGGATATTGATCTGGATACACGTATGACGCCAAAAACGCCGGAAGCGGCGGCGCACGCGGCCGGTTCCGCCGTCCTGGCCACCGATCTGGTGCTGGACGGCGAGGTCGAGAACGCGTTCTGCCCGGTTCGACCGCCCGGCCATCACGCCACCTCGAACAAGGCGATGGGCTTCTGCTTTTTCAACAACGTGGCTGTCGCCGCGGCGCATGCGCTGGAGGTCGGCGATCTGGACCGGGTCGCCATTATCGACTTCGACGTGCACCACGGCAACGGCACCGACGAGATCTTCGAACACGACGACCGCGTGTTGTTCTGCTCCCTGTTCCAGAACGGGCTGTTTCCGCTGACCGACTGGAGCGAGCCGCGGCGCGGCGGCGTCTATGTCCCGCTGGAAGGGGGCGCCGGCGGCGCAGCGATGCAGCAGGCCGTCGAGGACACCTGGCGGCCGGCGCTGGACGCCTTCCAGCCCCGCATGGTCTTCGTTTCGGCTGGTTTCGACGCCCACGTCGACGACGACATCAGCGATCTTGCATTCACCGACGCCGATTACCAGTGGCTGACGGCGTTCGTCCTGGACATCGCGCGCCGCCACGCCGGCGGCCGCCTGGTGTCGGTCCTCGAAGGGGGCTACGACCTGCCGTCGCTGGCGCGCTGCGCCGGCGCCCACGTCAAGTTATTGTCGGGGTTGTAGTCAGCCGGCCGCCGGGTGCAGCAGGTCGTTGAGACCGACGCCCCGCGCCAGCGCCGGCGCGTTCGCGTTGCGGCCGGTGGCGCGGCGAATGAAGGATTCGCGAGCGACCCAGCTGCGGGCCACCAGGCCCAGCCCGATGCGCCGCAAGGGGCCGAGTTCGGCCGGCATGAACAAACCGCGAAGGCCGTGAACCCCGCGGCACATGACCTCGGCCTCCGAACGGCGCCAGCGATCGTATTTCTCCAGCACCCGAACCGCCGCGAGTTCCGCGCCGGAACGGCGTGCGTCGATCAGCACCTCGGCCAGCCCGGCCGCGTCCAGCAGGCCCAGGTTGACGCCCTGGCCGGCCAGCGGGTGCACCACGTGCGCAGCGTCACCGATCAGCACCGCGGCCGGAGCCGCGTAGCGCTCGCTGAGGCGCATCGTCAGCGGAAAAGCCGCCCGCGGACCGCAGGATTCCGGTAGTCCGGGCCAGTGGCCCGGGCCACCGGCGGCCGCGGCCCCGAGTTCCTCGAGAAACGCCGCGTCGTCCAGCGCCAGCAGGCGCTGCGCCTCGGCCTCCGGCCGCGACCAGACGATCGATGAGCGCCCGTCCGCCAGCGGCAGAAAGGCCAGCGGACCGCCGTCCATGAAGCGCTGCCAGGCCAGCGCCGGGTTCGGCGGCTCGGTCGCCACCACGCTGACCACGCCCGACTGGCCGTACTCCCAGTGGTCCTGGCGAATACCCAGCCAGCGACGGATGCGGGAATCCGCGCCGTCCGCCGCGACCAGCAGGCGCGCGCGGAGACGCGCGCCGCTTTCGAGTTCCAGCACGCGCCCGCCGTCTTCGAGCGCCATCTCGCGGACCGTGTCGGGACAGAAAAACGCCACGCCGGCCATCGACTGCAGGGCCTGCCAGAGGGCCCACTGCACGAGGTCGTTCTCGACGATGACGCCCAGGTATTCCTCGCCGAACTCGGCGGCCTGGAATTCGATCACGCTGTGTTCGTCGCGGTCCTCGACGGCCATGTGCCGGTAGGCGCAGGCCCGGGTCCGTTCGATCAGGCGCCAGGCGCCGGCTTCGGCGAGGATGTTCGCGGCCCCCGGCGACAGCGCCGACACCCGCAGACCGACCTCGCCGGCGGCGTCGAACGGCTCCGGCTCCCGTCCTTCGATCAGCGCCACGCTGAAGCCGGAACGCGCCAGCAACGCGGCGGTCGCCGCGCCGACCATGCCGGCGCCGACCACGGCGATATCGAACGACTGCAGCGCGTTCACAGGGCCTCGCCGCGCGCGAGCCGCGGAATGCGGCCGCGGTATCCCATGGCGCGCACCGCCATGCGGCGGCGCAGCGCCGGCACGAACGCGTGCGCCAGCAGCGCCGCCGTGCGTCCGGCGGCCGCCACCGCGGTCGGATTCGCGTAAATCCGCGCCAGTCCGTCCGAGTAGGCGATCGTGCCGGCATGGTCCGGCCGACGCCAGGCGCTGTAACGGCGCAGCAGGTCCGGCGCGCCCGGGTCGGCGTGTTCATCGCGGCGCCGCGCATCGGCCAGCACCTCGGCCAGCACGGCCACGTCACGCAGCCCGAGGTTGAACCCCTGTGCGCCGACCGGGTGGATCGCGTGCGCCGCGTTGCCGAGGATCACCGCGCGCGGTCGCACGTCCTCCAGGGCGCGCACCAGGCGCAGCGGGTAATGCGAGCGACGGCCCATGCGCAACAGGCGGCCCAGGTGGCCGCCGAAACGCCGGTTGGCGCGGCGCAGGAACACGTCTTCGGGCAGGTCGATCAAGGCGTCCACGCCATCGGTCGGCACGCACCAGATCAGGCCGCAACGTCCCTCGACGTGCGGCATTACCGCAAACGGGCCGCTGGAGGTGAACAGTTCGAAGGCGCGCCCCCGGTGGTCCTGCTCGGGCGTGACGTTGCAGATCACGGCGCTCTGACCGTAGTCGTGGCGCTCCGCTTCGATACCCAGCGCGTCGCGCACGAAGGACTGCGCGCCGTCGGCGCCGACCAGCAGCCGGGCCTCGATGCGTCGCGCGCCGTCGTCGCCCTCGACAGCGACCTGTGCGCGGTCCTCGTCGGCCGTCACCGCGGTAACCCGCGCGGGGCACAGAAAATCGACGCCGGGAAGCGTCGGCAGGGTTTCGGCCATCGCACCGCCAAACACGCGCGCTTCGACGACGTTGCCGAAACGATCCAGGCCGAGCTCGGCGGGATCCATGATCACGCGCCCCGGCCGGCCGAGCTCGCGCACCTGGATTTCACGGATCGGTGTCGCGCTGGCGGCGATCGCGGACCACAGGCCGAGCCCTTCCAGTATCCGGCAGGTGCTCGCGCTCAGCGCCAGCGTGCGGTCGTCGTAACTCGGCTGTGACGCGGCCCGAAAGGCCACGGCCTCGATCAGGGCCACGCGCAGACCCAGCGGCGCGAGCGCGCAGGCCAGGCTGGCGCCGACCAGGCCGCCGCCCACGATCACGATATCGTAGCGCGCTGTCGTGTCCCCGCTCACCGCTCAGTCCGCCATCAGGGCCTCGATGTCCGCGACGCGTTTCACCAGGCCGTCGGTCAGGATGCGCGGCTTGTCGCGCGTCACGGCCACGTCGTCCTCGATGCGGATTCCGATCCCCTGCCAGCGTTCGTCGACACCCTCGGAACCGGGCGCGATGTAGATGCCCGGTTCGACGGTCAGCACCATGCCCGGCTCCAGTTCGCGCGAGTGTCCGTCGATGGTGTACTCGCCGACGTCGTGCACGTCGAGGCCGAGCCAGTGCCCGGTGTTGTGCACGTAGAACCGCTTGTAGTCCTTGTTTTCGAGCAGGTCGTCGAGTCGCCCTTCGAGGATGCCCAGCTCGAGCATGCCCTCGGTCGCGACGCGCACGGCGGTGTCGTGGACGTCCGTCCACTGCTTGCCGGCGCGCACTTCGTCGATCGCCCGCAGCTGCGCCTCCAGCACCACCTCGTACAGCGCTTTCTGTTCCGATGAGAACTTTCCGTTGATCGGAAACGTGCGCGTGATGTCGGACGCGTAGCCATCCAGCTCCGCGCCGGCGTCGATCAGCAGCAGGTCGCCGTCGTGCAGTTCCTCGTCGTTGGTGATGTAGTGCAGCACGCAGGCGTTCGCGCCGCCGGCCACGATGGGCAGGTACGAGGCCTCGCAGTGATGGCGGATGAAGGTATGCATCAGCTCGGCCGTGATGTCCGCCTCGTTCAGCCCCGGCGCGCAGGCGCGCATGGCGCGTTCGTGCGCTTCGATCGCCACCTTGGCCGAGCGGCGCATGACCGACAGCTCCTCGCGGCTCTTGTACACGCGCATGTCGTGCAGCATGTGATCCAGCGCGTGGATTTCCTCCGGCGCGTGGAAGGTCTTGCGCGCGGTGCCGCGGAATTCGTTCAGCCAGCCGATCAGCTTCTGGTCGAACAGCGGGTCCCGGCCGAGGTCGTAGCAGATGCGGTCGCGATCCTGCAGCAGGTCGCGCAACCGGGTGTCGAGTTCCTTGATGTCGTAGGCCTCGTCCATGCCGTAATCGCGCACGGCGCTTTCCAGGCCGACCATGCGCCCGTCCCACATCTCGCGCGTGGCGTCCCGTTCGCGGCAGAACAGAATGCACCGCCCCGCATCGATGTCGTCGTCGACCACCATCACGAGCACGGCGTCGTGTTCGCGGAAACCGGTCAGGTACAGGAAATCGCTGTCCTGCCGGTAGGCGTAATGCGCGTCATTGTTGCGGATGCGGGCAGGCGCCGCCTGCAGGATGACGATGGCGTCTTCGCCGGCCATCCGCATCAGCTGGCGGCGACGGCGGGCGTATTCCTTCTGCTTGATCATCGAGAGTATTTCCAGTCGTTCGGGGCTGTTCAGTGGATCGGCTCGTCGTCTTCGGGGCCGCGGAACTCTTCGCGCATGGTCATCGCCACCACGCGAACGTATTCCACGATTTCGGCGTAGGCCTGTTCGTCCTCTTCCTTGGCCGCGCTCTCGCCCGGCGCGACGGCGAGCTCGGCACGCGCGATCTGTTGCAGGTCGTCGATCGCCTCGCGCGCCTCGGCCGACAGGTGGTCGAGCTGGCCGCCGCTGCCGAGTCCGGCGAGAAAGCCCGAGCACCACTGCGCCAGCGAGATCGTGCGGTCCTCGAGCGGTTCTTCGTCGGCGGGCAACCAGAGCTCGAAACCCATTTCGGCGTCATTCAGCTGCCGGGCGGTGCGCTCCCAGAGCTCGGACATGACTGCGGCCAGCGCGCCGCCCGGCTCGGCCAGCAACCGCATCGCGGCGAGGTGGCCGACGAAATCGCCGGGCGTGTCGGCTTTGCCGCGGCAGATGAGACCGCACAGCAGACCGTGCGATTCCGCCAGTTCGGCTTCGTCCAGGTTGCCCTGGCCGAGCCGGAGTGTTCGTTCAAAATCGGGCAGAGAGGGCGCAGACATGACCAAGGGTTGTCCACTGTTGTGGAAGCGTTTGACGGTTTTGACGCCTCAATCTATAGTGTCCGCCATGGATTCACTGGAACAAGCCGCCAAGGATCTGGAGCGCCTGGAGCAGCAGCTCACGGCGCTGCTCGAGCAGACCCGCAAGCTGCGCGAGGAGAATGCGTCACTGCAGGCCCGGCAGGAATCGCTGGTCGCCGAACGGGCGCAACTGGTGGCAAAGAACGAAGAAGCACGGAGCAAGGTCGAAGCCATGATCAACCGGCTGAAGGCCCTCGAGCACTGAACGGACCTCGTCGATGAGCCAATCCCCCGAGCCTGTCTCTGTCGTCATTCTCGACAAGAAGTACCAGTTCGCCTGTGCCGCCGACCAGCGCAACGACCTGATCGAGGCCGCGCGCCAGCTCGACGAGACGATGACCGAGATCAAGGACAGCGGCCGCCTGATGTCGCTGGAACGCATCGCGCTGCAGGCCGCGCTCAACTACAGCGCCGAATTGCTCGCCCTGCGCCGACTCGAGGACAAGCGCCAGGAACGCATCGACAGCCGCATCCGAACCCTCGCCGACCGGCTCGACGACGCCCTCAAGGACTGACCGGCGCCACCCGGTTCGCGCGTTCGAAGCGGGCGCGCTATAATCGATTTACCCCCTGTGGTGTTTGCCAGTAGGACCGTTTAATGCCTTGTCCCTACTTTTTGACCTCGGGGTAGCCGATCCGGAAGCCGGTGTGCATGTTCGCTTTCAGCGAAAAGCCTGAGGCCCCGTAAGCCACCCCACCTGAACCTTCGGTTCAAGGTCACCGGCCTGCAGCGGCACCATGGGGGGTTCTTTCTGCCCGAACGCTTTTACTGTCCGTATGAAAACCGTCCCGGACCACCACCTGCCCAAATCGGAACTGCGCGCGGCATTGCGCCGCAAGCGCGCTGCGATCGACGACCTGCACCGCAACATCCTGGACACCGCGATCAACAGCCATCTCGTGCGCCATGCCCGCGAGGGCGAATACGGCGTCATCGCTGCGTTCCTCGCCTTCGACGGCGAGCCGGACCTGCGCCTCGGGCTGACCGAACTGGAGCGCAGCGGCGCCACGCTGGCCCTGCCCGTGGTCCACGAGACGCCGGGGCGCAACACCATGGTATTCCGGCGCTGGTCCACCGGCGATCCGCTGCGCGCCAACCGCTACGGCATCGCGGAACCGACCGCGGGGCCCGAAGTGCCGCTGGCGCAACTCGAGCTGGTCCTGATCCCGATGGTGGGCTGGGACCGCCATGGCAATCGGCTCGGCATGGGCGCGAGCTATTACGACCGCGCGCTGCAGCCGTTCCTGCGCGCCGATTCGCCGCGGCGGGTCGGCGTCGCCTACGCCGGGCAGGAAATCGACCGCGTGCCGGCGGACCCCTGGGACGTGCCGCTGCACGCCGTATTGACCGAACACGGCTGGTTCGACTGCCCGTCCTGAGGGCGAGCCGTGGACCGAACCGCACCACGACGGAGTTGCCAACGATGAACTACTGGCTGATCAAGAGCGAACCCGACGCGTTCAGCATCGACGACCTGGCCGACAGTCCGAAGCAGACCACCCACTGGGATGGCGTGCGTAACTACCAGGCGCGCAACTTCATGCGCGACGACATGCAGGTCGGCGACCGCGTGTTCTACTACCATTCCAATTGCAAACCCCCGGGCATCGTCGGCATCTGCGAAGTGGCCTCGGCGCCCTACCCCGACCACACCGCCTTCGATCCGAAGTCGAAGTATTTCGATGCGAAGAGCGACCCCGACAAGCCCCGCTGGGTCATGGTCGACGTTCGCTTCGTGCGGCGAACGAAGCGCCTGATCAGCCTCGACGAGATCAAGCAGCACGCCGAGCGCCTGGACGGCTTTCCGCTGATTCGGCGGGGGAACCGGCTGTCGATCATGCCCGTGTCGCGAGAACACTGGGATTTCATCCTCTCACTGGAGTAAACCGATGACGCAACAGGAACAGAAGATCGAGGTCGCGCGCGCCGCGCTCGAATGGGTGCGCGAGGACATGGTGCTGGGGGTCGGCACCGGCAGCACCGTGAATTGCTTCATCGACGCCCTTGCCGAAAGCGGCATCCGGCTCGAAGCGGCGGTCTCATCCTCCGAGGAGACCACGCGGCGCCTGCAGTCGATGGGTGTCGACGTGCTCGATCTGAACAACGCGGGCACGCTGGACCTCTACGTCGACGGCGCCGACGAATTCGATCCGCACCGCCGCCTGATCAAGGGCGGCGGCGGCGCGCTGACGCGCGAGAAAATCGTCGCCAGCGCCAGCCGCTCGTTCGTCTGCATCGTGGACGAGAGCAAGAAGGTCGGGGTCCTGGGCCGATTTCCGCTGCCCGTCGAAGTCATCCCGATGGGGCGCAGTTACGTCGCCCGCCAACTCGTGGCCCTCGGCGGACAGCCCGAACTTCGGGAGGGCTTCACGACCGACAACGGCAACCTGATCCTGGACGTTCACAACCTGGACCTGGTCGACCCGGTGGCGATGGAGCGCCGGATCAACGACCTCGCCGGCGTGGTGTGCAACGGCCTGTTCGCGCAGCGCCCGGCCGATGTCGTCCTGATGGCCACGGCCGAAGGTATCGAGCGCTTCTGAAACCGCAGCGCGACCGTTTTTCGCGCCGCAGCCGAAAAAACGCGACTGGCGCGGGGCTTTACATTAGTAAACCTTGATGTGAATCAATCAGCCGCGCGGGACCAATTGGTAGATTAAGTGAAAATTCGCGCATCAATTGATTGGGTGCGTGTTACGTCCATCGACCCGGCGCAACAACAATGAAACTGACCCGATTCACCGATTATTCGCTACGCGTACTGATCTACCTCGGCCTGAAGGACGACGGCCGCGTCACCATCCGCGAAATCTCGGAGGCTTACGGAATCTCGCGAAATCACCTGATGAAGGTCGTCAGCCTGCTGACGCGGATGGGCTACCTCGACGCCCGGCGCGGACCGGGCGGCGGCATCGCGCTGGCCCGACCGGCCGAAGAGATCGTGATCGCCAACGTCGTGCGCGACATGGAGGACGACCTGAACCTGGTCGAGTGCTTCTGCAAGGGCGGCAAGTGCATCATCAAGCCCGTCTGCGAGCTCAAATCGATCCTCACCCAGGCGCTCAAGGCCTACGTGCGCACGCTCGAGAAGTACACCCTGAAGGACCTGTTGCGCTCACGCAACGAACTCGAGCAGATTCTCGGCATCACCGCCTGAGAAAAACACCGGACCGAAAAACACGAAGGGCGCCGATCGGCGCCCTTCGTTTCGTACATGGGTCTTGCGTTCAACCCCGTGACGCTGCGCCTCAGAGGCGGTTACGCACGAAGCTGACGGCGCCGCCCAGCAACAGGAGCAGCCCGCCCAGAAGGGCAAAGGCCGGGACCTGCGTGGCGGTCGTCGGCAGTGCAGCCGGTTCCGGTTCCGGTTCCGGCTCGGGAGCCGGCGGTGGCGGCGGCGGCGGAGCAGCGGCGGCCTCCGGCTCGGGAGCCGGCAGCGTCCAGTACTCGCCGACCGGCAGGTAAACGTTCATTTCCTGGCGGGCCGCCAGATCGGTGATGCGGACCGTCTCGCCACTGATTTCAGCGACTGAACCGCGCTCCGGGAAACGGCGCTGCGAAGCGGACCAGCTACCGTCAGGAAGCTGCCACTGCACGATGGTGGAATTCACGCTCTGACGAACCACGCGCGCGGTGAACTTGGCGGCCATAACGCCACCCTTTTCGACCACGTCGAGGCATGCATCACCGATGTTCGGATTATCGGCCAGGATTTCGGAACCCCAGACGATGTCGTCACAGCCTACGTCCTGTGCGTTGGCGGCGGCGGTGAAGCCGAGCGCACCAACGGCGATCAGGGTAGAGATCAATGCAGTTCTTTTCATAAACTCCCTCACTCAGGTTTTTGCCAAAGAATGTTCAGCCGTAGCCGTAACGATGAATCGCTTCGGCGCATGCCCAACATAGTAGAAAGGATAGCAGGTTACCAGTGTCAATGTACGCTCGGGCGTCGGCGCCAGGACGGACACGTCCTCCGGCTCGACGATCGTGATCGAGGATACCGAATAGGTCACCGTGCCGGCAGCCGTCCGCAGCTCGATGCGGTCTCCCTCCTGGATGTCCTTCAGCGGCCGGAAGAAACTGTCCCGGTGGCCGGCGATGCCGAGGTTGCCGACCGCGTCGATCCGCGCCGTTCCCCGCACCCGGCCGACGCCGCGATGCAAGGTTTCCTCGCCGGTCCCGTCATAGACCGGTACGGCGACATTCAGTTTGTCGATGCGCAGCACGCCCAGCGGCGGTTCGCCGCCGGCCTCGAGGCTCGCCGCATACTGGCTGACCCGCGCCGCGTTCCACTGGTCCTGGTTCAGCCGGAAATCGTCGGGCAGCGTGTCCGGAAGCGCCGCTTCCTCCCGGGCCGTCCGGGCTGCGGACCGAGCCGGCACGGTCCGTTCCGACGCCGACGCGTGCTGCAACGCCCGTTCAAAGGCCTCGATGCCCTCCTGGCGAGCGCGTTCCTCGTCGCCGCGAATGACAAAGAAAACGGCCAGCAGGGCCACGCCGCCGACATACAGGACGCCTTCGAGCCAGCCCAGCCTGCGTTTCAGATTGCTTCCCGCCATGTGAATCCGGAACGTCCTCGACAGCAGATGAACGGAAATCATACCCAAACCGCTTCGCGGCGCAAACTCCGCGACCGGGCGCAGGCGCCGCCGGTCGCCATTTCGGGGATGCGGGCCGCGGGCGGGCCACCCGCTTCGCGGCACGCGAGAGTTGCCGGCGCAGTCCTGTATAATGGCGCGCTTTGCGACACCCGGCGCGTGCGAGCGACCGGGACGTTTCAGTGAACCAAAGGAGAGAGAGTCCCATGAAATTGCGTTTCCCGCGCGCGCGGACCGTGGCCGTGCTGCTGGTTACCGCCAGCCTTTCGGCGCCGGCACTGGCCGACCAACTTAAGATGAAGAACGGTGACGTGATCACCGGCGAGGTCAAGAAGATCGAAGACGGTGAACTGTTCATCGAGCCCGCCTACGGCTCGGAGTTTTCCGTCGATCTCGATGAAATCGCTTCGATCGAAACGGAAGGCACCTTTGAAATCGAGCTCGAGAGCGGTGAGAAGCTCGAAGCGACCTTCGCCAGCGGCGCGGACGGCGTCCAGACCGTTATCGTCGACGGCAGCCCGATGACCGTGCCGGTGACGGAGTTCGCCGAGGCGAGCGAGCCCGAAGAATGGTACGACCGCGTCTCGCACATCGACGTCAACGCCACCGAAAGCAGCGGCAACACCGACAGCCGCAACTGGCTGGTGTTCGCCGACACCCTGTTGAAGCTGGGCGATCACCGGCACCTGGGCGAACTCACCTTCATCCGCGAGAAAATCGACGGCGAGACGACCAAGAAACAGGACCTGTTCAACTACAGTTACAACTGGCTGTTCAGCGGTCCGTGGTACCTGGGCGGCATGTTCAGCTACGAACGCGACCCGATCAAGGAACTCGATCATCGCTACACGGCCGGCGTGACGCTGGGCCGGGACATCTTCGACGACAGCGACACCTTCCTGACGATGAGCGTCGGCGCCGGTTGGTCGGAAGAGGCCTTCTTCGGCCAGCCCACGGAAAGCGGCGGCACGGCCCTGTGGAACCTGCGTTACACGCAGGATTTCCGGGACGGCGACATCGCCCTGTTCCACAACCACAACATCAATTACCAGCTGTACGGAAACAACAACATGATTTTCAAGTCGAACACGGGCCTGCAGTTCGACCTGATCGAGGACGTCTACGCGAAGATTTCCCTGCGCTACGACTACGAGACCGAGCCCGCCGCCGGCGCCACGAACGAGGACACCACGTTCGCCGTCGGCATCGGCGCCGAGTTCTGAGCGAAACGCGCGCACCGTTCGAACCGAAGGCCGGGGCGACCCGGCCTTTTTTTATTCAGCGGACGGCGCCTCGTCCGGCGCATCGAAGGCAGCGCAGTGCGTGCTCAGCCACTCGCGGAACACGGCCACCTTGGGCAGGTCGTAATAATGCGGCGGCGCCACGAAATAATGGGACCAGTCGGCCTTGACCACCGTGTCCACCGGCCGCGCGAGGCGGCCGGCCCGAATGTCGCGGGAAACCAGCGACCACCGCGTCAACGCGATCCCCTCCCCCTGCTCGGCGGCCATCAGGATGCTGAGCGAATCGTTGAGCAGTGACCAGCGGCTGTCCCGGGTGCTTTCGCCGAATTTCCGGAACCAGGGATCCCAGACGCTGTTCGGCGCGAACAGCAGATCGAAGCGCTGCTGCATTTCACGCACGGATTCGAACGGCCCGTGCTGCTCCAGGAAACCGCGGCTGCATACCGGCAGGATCCAGTCGTCCATCAACCTGAGGCTGCGCACTCCGGGCCATTTTCCGGGCCCGAGCCGCACCGTCGCGTGCATGTCGACCTGGTCGAAGTCCACCAGGTCGTTATCGACGTTGATGCGCAGGTCGATGTGCTTGTGCACGCTGTAAAACCCGTGCAGACGCGGCATCAGCCACTTCTGCAGGATCGACGGCATCATGCTCACGTTGAGCACGCCTTCCTGGCGGTCCTGGCTGACCGACTGCACCGCCCGGCTCAGTTCGGCCAGGCCACGCTGCACGCCGGGCAGCAGCGTGCGACCGGCCTCGGTCAGTTCGATCCGCCGGCCATGGCGATGAAACAGCGTCTGGTTCAAACGCTCCTCGAGCATCCGGATCTGCGATGACACCGCGGCCGGTGTGACGTTCAGCGCCTCGGCGCCCCTGGCGAAGCTCAGCCGGGTCGCGACGGCTTCGAAGGTGCGCAGTGCGTTCAGCGGAATGGCGGACATTTGACTTAAGTTTTTCTTAACTCAAAAAGAATAAATACCGTTGGTCATTATTTTACGGCATCCGTAGTATTGCAACTGAAGAATACGAGCAGACGCAGAAAAATCGATTCTTCGAACACACGATTGTTACAGCTTTATGACAGAGGCGTTGATGGAGAGAGGCGCCGAGGAGAAAGCTAATGTTAATTGAAAGAATTCTGGATGGCTATCGGAAATTCACCGGTGACATCGAAACGGCCAGTCCGCTGGTCACGGTTCCGGCGCGACGGCCCGCCGCCAACGCGGGCGATTTCGAGCGGAGCGCCATGCAGGCCAGGCGCCTACGCCGGCAGCGCAGGCTGGCCCGCTCCGCAGGCACCCGCCTTGGCGGCTGGGCCGTCAAAACCTGGTAAAACGAACACGGGCGGCGATGCCCACACCACATCTCAGCTGTGCCCCCTTGGGGTCCGGACACTCCATCATCCCCGGAGCCGGACCCCGATTTTTTTGTGCGGCCGGTTTTTCGGTCAACCCGGCTCGATCACTCCCCGAACAGCGCCATCGCGGCCAGCACCGAAGCCTCGACGCCGGAGCGGATGCTCGGCCCCGGCTGCACCTTGAAAAACGGGGAATGGTGCGAGGGCTGCGCGCCCAGTTCGTCCTCGGGCGTGCCGCCGACCGAAAAGTAAACCCCCCTGACGCCCCGCTCGGGCTGCACGAAGTAGGCGAAATCCTCCGCGCCCATGCCCTTGCGCGGCTTGGTGTAAAGCGCGTCTTCGCCCATGCCGTCACCGATCGCCGCCAGCACGCGGCGCGCGGTGGCGGTGTCGTTGATCGTCGGCGGCGTCGTCTCCACCGGAGATCGAACCACCTCGGGCATCAGTTCATCGGGTACGCCGAGCGCCTTTGCCGTGCCGGCCGCGACCCGGTCGATGCCATCGAGCAACGCGGTGCGCACCTCGGCGTCATCGGAGCGCACGGTCAACTGCAGTTCCACCCGATCGCCGATGATGTTGTGCTTGGTCCCGCCGTGAATCGAGCCGACCGTGATCACGCCGGATTCAAGCGGACTGATCGTGCGACTGACGATCGATTGCAGGCTGACGACGATCTGTGAAGCCACCAGCACCGGATCGACGCCCCGATGGGGCGAGGCGCCGTGCGCACCCACGCCGTGCACGGTGATGTCCACCGAATCGGAGCTCGACGCGACCACGTCGAGCGGCACGGTCACCTTGCCGGCCGGACCGTCCGCCGAGACATGGAAGGCCAGCGCATAATCCGGCTTCGGAAAGCGTTCGTACAAACCGTCTTCGAGCATGCGGCGCGCGCCGGAGATGCGTTCCTCGGCCGGTTGCCCGATCAGCACCAGGGTGCCCGACCAGGCGTCGCGCCGTTCCGCCATCTGCCGCGCCGTGCCGACCAGCGCCGTGATGTGCACGTCGTGGCCGCAGGCGTGCATCACCGGGCGTTCCCGACCGTCGGCGTCAACCTGGGTGGCGGTGGAGGCGTACGGCAAACCGCTGTCTTCCTTCACCGGCAGGCCATCCATGTCGGCGCGGATCATGACCGTCGGACCGGGCCCGTTTTCCAGCACCGCGACGATGCCGGTGCCGCCCACCCCCTCGGTGACCTCGAAGCCGAGCGCGCGAATCTCGGCCGCCAGGCGCTTCGCGGTCTCGAACTCGAAATTCGGCAATTCCGGATTCTGATGGAAGTGGATGAAGAGCGGACTGAGCCGCGCCTCGTAGTCCGCGGCGATGGATTCGCGCAGACCGTCGGCGGCCCAGGCCAGCGACGGCAGCATCAGTACGAGGCAGGAAATACGGGTAAGTGTCTTGTTCACGGTGACTCCCGGGCCGGGTTGCGGATACGAATGCAGTGCAGTGTAGCCGGCCGCGGAGGGCCCCGCCTGGCGCTGCGGCTGCGGCGCCTGGAAGCGGTAGGTCGGCTTCACCTGGCGTTGCGGCTGCGGCGCCTGCAAGCGGTAGCTCGGCTTCACCTGGCGTTGCGCCGGTTGCGGGGCGATCGGCTTGCGCTGGGTCTGCGTCCGCGCCGCCGGACCGGCCGGAACGGACTTGCTCGTGCGAGCGGATGCGCGGTCGGGCTGCGTCCGCTGACGCGTGTTCTTGCCGGCGGACGGGTTGCCGATCTCGTTGCGCGAGCGGTTTACGGGTTTCGGCTGCGTCGCCCGCGTCGCGGGCCGGCTGGCCGACTTGCCGTTTGCCGCGAGTGTCTTGCGCCGCGCCAGGTCGTCGGCGGGCGCACGCACCCCGGGTTTGGACCCGGTCACGGGTTTCGCCGACGGCGCCGCGCCTTTTCGGGCGACGCCGGGGCCGGTCGCGCGCTGCGCGTTCTTGCCGGCCTTCAGCCGGCCCAGGTCATCGAGCGTCGCGCGCTTCAGCGAACGTACGGACCCCGCTCCCCGGTCGCCACCCGCGTGCGCCGCCGCGGCTTTTGAACCGCGCCGGACCGCGTCCGACGCGTTGCGCTGCGGCGCCTTGTACGCCAGCTTCCGGTTGGCGGCCTTGCCGGCCAGCTCGGTGCGACGGACCGGCTGCACCTTGCCGGCGGGCCGGCTCCTGGCGAATCGCGCATCGGGCGCTTTCGCACGAACGGCCGAACCGCGGCTGCCGGCCTGGCGCGCCGCCTTCACATCGGGACGATAGAAGTCGCGCGTATGCGGCGTGCGGTCGTGCGTGCGCACGACCCGGGCGTGCTGCCGGGCGTCCCGGTACAGGTTGCTGTGGCGCTGGTACGGAACCGGCCGGTGGCCGCCGTAACCGGGCCGGCGATGGGCATAGTGCCCGTGGCTGGGCCGATAACCGCGCGGACCCCAGTAACCGTAGTGCGGGTGGTACCAGTGGTGATGGTGGTGCCAGTACCCGCCGGCATAGTAGTTCACCGAGAACGGCCCCCAGTACCAGCTCAGGCCGAAGCCCCACCCGCTCCACGGGTTGTAGCTGACGTGAAAGCCCCAGGTGCTGGGCCGGGGATAGTAGTAGCGGGGCGAAACCCACGGCCGGTAATACCAGCCGGAACCGTAGAATACGGTGTTGTAGTAAACATAGCTGCCGACGTAGCCCGGCGTGTACCCGACGTAGACGACGTCGGGCGTGTAGTCGTAGATATACACGTACTTGACCGGGTAAACCGGCGAGGTCGGCCGGATGACTTGCACCTGGCCCGGCCGCGCGGTGGCGACGTCCCACGGCCCGTAGGGACTGTCGGAGACGTACCAGACGCCGTCCTCGACCAGGTAATAGAGCCCGCCGTCGCGGATCACCGTCGCGCCCGTGTTGCGGGCGTAGACCATGTCGGTGCCGTCGACGCGCTCGAACTCGGGCCGCCCGTCGTACGCGACCTCGATGTCGGTCGTCCCGCGTTCCACCGCGGCGGTCTGCGGCAACTGCGCGTCCAGCACCGCCTCCTCGGCTTCCTCGGTACCCGCGACGTAGACCCGCGAACCGGCCTGGTCCGAATCCAGCGGAATGCTCGCGAACGCCGCCGGCAAGTCACGGGCGTCGTGGTAGGCCCACGGCCCGTTCAGCGACGGGGCGCGGTACCAGCGCCCGGCGAGCACGACGTAAAAATCCTGGCCGCCGACGTCCATGAACACGTCGTCGTCCGAGTTCTGCAGCACCAGCAGATCGTCCACCAGCGGCACGAAGGCCGCCGGTCCGTCGGTAACGATCAGCTCGGCCGGCTCGGTGGATACGACGATCTCCGGCGCGTTCTTCGCGGTGATCGATTCCGGCGGCGCGCTGGCCGGCGCCGCTGCGCCCGCCGCCTCGTCGATCCGCACCACGGCCGCGACGTCCCGCGGCGGGGCGGCCGCAAAGGCGTACGGGCCGGTCGCCTGACGGGCCTGGTACCAGACCCCGTCCGCCACGTTCAGCCAGTAGTAACGGCCGTCGTGAATCAGCGGATACGGCGTGTTGATGACGGCCTCCAGCGGGCTGTTCTCGATTTCGCGCAGCACCGGCGCGCCGTCCAGCGTGACCAGCAACGCCGGATGATCGCGGTAAATGATCTTCGGCGGTTGCGTGTTGAGTTGCTGCGCGGCCTGGCGCTCGGCCTGCGTGCCGGCCAGCGAGGTTTCCAGGGCGGCCAGCGAGAAGTTGAAGCCGGTCGCCAGTTCGGGCCGCGCCAGCGCGGTGGCGAGGGACGCCTGCAGGTCCGGCGCGTCGGCCGGGAAGCGCGTTTGCGTCACGCGCAGCGCGACCGGGTGGACGGTGCCGGCAAAGCGGTTGGTGACGACGTCGGCCTCGAACCAGCCGACGCCGAACACCGGATCCGCGCCGGCTTCGGGCCGCCACGCCAGCGCCGAGCGGAAGCTCAGGAATTGATCATCGAGCGCTTCGACCTGGGGTTCGTAAAGGGTCACCGTGCCCTGCTCCACGGCGACCGTGCGCGGCCAGTCCTTTTCCTGCGCCCGGACGGAACCGGTGCAGAGCACCAGGATAACGATCCAGATGAGTGCGTGACGTGTTCCGTTCATGTCCATTTCTCCCTGCAGGGTTTCGAAAGAGCCGCCGCGAAAGGGCGCGGACGGCCGACTGCAGGATCACTATAGGATGCGCTCACTGAACGCAGGGTGAACAGCCGGCGCACTTGCGCCGAAGCGGAACCGCCCCGCCGATCGCAGCCCTCAGGACAGGATGTCCTGATATATCAGCAAGTCGTCGGCGCTGAACACGCAGAATACGACCGCTTCGAGCCCGCTGTCGCCGGCCGTGCACGCACGCACGGTGTCGACCGCGATGCGCGCGGCCGCCGCTTTCGGATAACCGAAGACCCCGGTGCTGATGCCGGGAAAGGCGATGCTGCGCAGCCGGTGCGCGACGGCCAGGGCCAGGCTTTCGCGATAACACGAGGCCAGCAGTTCCGCCTCGCCGTCACCGCCGCCGCGCCAGACCGGGCCAACCGTGTGAATCACGTGTTTCGCCGGCAATTCGTAGCCCCGGGTCAGCTTGGCCTGGCCCGTGTCACATCCGCCCAGCGTGCGGCATTCGGCCAGCAGCCCCGGGCCGGCCGCCCGGTGGATCGCGCCGTCCACGCCGCCCCCGCCCAGCAGCGACCGGTTGGCCGCGTTGACGATGGCGTCGACCTCGAGCCGGGTGATGTCACCGTGATGCAGCCGGATCGCCATGCCCTACTCCGGACAGGCCTTTTCGCCCTTGTCGAACACCACCTTCCAGGCGCCCGAGGCGTCACGGCGCCAGATGGAGTTGAACGTTCCGACCCGGCGGCCATCCGGCCCGAAGACCGGTCCCGAACTCAGTGCAAGGGTGCCGGAATCCAGCACCTCGACCGTCTCCGCGCGCCAGCTGAACGGCGGGTCCGGTTCGTCGAAATACGGTTTCCAGGCCGCCGCGACGGCGTTCGAACCGCGCAGGGCCCGGTCACCGGAAAAGAAAACGGCTTCGGGCGAGAGGAAGGTCCGGAAAGCCTCGAAGTCGCGATCGGCCAGGGTCTGCGCGAAGGCCTGCTCGGTCGCCCGCACCGCCTGCGCCGGGCCGGTGAGCGGCGATTCGCCGGCTGCCGATCCGCCCGCCGCCGCGAGCACGGTGATCCAGGTGAGGGCGATCAGTGAGCCGCGCACGCCATCGACCGTCAGTGCACGCTGACGCCTTCGGGCAACGTGCAGGCGCGCTTCTGCTGCAACCAGAATTCGTACAGGGCGCGCGCCACCGGCGCGATCTCGTTCTGCAGGTACTCGACGTGGCGGTCGGCCAGTTGCTCCAGGAAATCCCAGCAGTCCGGCGTGCTGAACAGCGAGATCGGCGCCAGGCGCTCGACCATCTCGGGTTCGTCCACGCGCCAGGCTTCCGGGCGCAGCATGACGGCTTTCATGTAGCCGATGCACCAATCGTCGACCACCGGGAACACCCGCCCGTTGACCTCGTTCTCCATGTACCAGGGCTCGAACTGCTGCGGATCGTTCTGCAGCATGGCCGCGGTGGTGTTGAAGTGCCGCAGCATCAGTTCCGCGATGCGCGCGAAACCGCCGGGCTTCTTCCACTTCGGCGGCCGGCGCCCGCCGCCCCAGATCACCGGCATCCATTCCTCCGGTGGTATCGGCTCGGGGCCGCTGATGAGCGCGGTGACGAAGCCGTCGAATTCCGAGATGTTGAACACGGCCGCGTCGCTCTCCAGGTCGAGCAGAAACGATTCGAGTTCGTCGTACTCGAAATCGTCGAGCGGCAGGTCGAGTTCGGTGGGTGTCTGCATGGATGGCTGTCGGGTCGAATGGTTTTACGAGACTGCATTTTAGCAGCCCGGAGCGCATCGGTACGCGTCAATGTCATCGACCGCGGCGCGGCTTCCCGTAGAATGGAACGGTCGCCCCGCAGATACGAAGGAACCGGAAGACCCATGAACGAACTGACCGCGATCCAGGTGCGCGTGCTCGGCTGCCTGATGGAAAAGAAGGAGACCACGCCGGACCAGTACCCGCTGACGCTGAACGCCCTGCGCAACGCCTGCAACCAGAAATCGTCCCGCAACCCGGTGACCGCCTACACCGAGGGCGAGATCGGCCACACCGTGCGCGAGCTGGAAACGATGAAGCTGGTCGTGGAGAACTGGGGCGCGCGAACCGCCCGCTACGAGCACCGCGTACCGCAGGTGCTGGAGCTGCACAGCAAGGGCGTCGCGCTGCTGGCCACCCTGATGCTGCGCGGTCCGCAGACCCTCGGCGAACTGAAGACCCACAGCCAGCGCCTGTACGCCTTTGACGACCTCGACGACGTGCAGTTCGCGCTGGACAAGCTGGCCGAGCGCGAGGATCCACTGGTCACGGCCCTGCCCCGCCAGCCCGGCCAGAAAGAAGGCCGCTACGCCCACCTGCTGGCCGGCGAACCCGACGTGCCCGAGCCAGCGCGCCCCGCCCCGGCGCCGCGACCGGCCGCAGGCGGCCGCAGGAACGTCTCGTCGGGCAGTCCCTACGAGCCGGTGGTCGGTTTTTCCCGCGCGGTGCGCATCGGCAGCACCGTCGCGGTCAGCGGCACCGGACCGATCGGCCCGGACGGCGAGACCGTCCGCCCCGGCGACGTTGCCGCCCAGATGCAGCGCTGCATCGAAATCGCGCTCGCCGCCCTGGCCGAACTCGGCGCCGCCCCCGAAGACGTGATCCGCACCCGCACCTTCCTCAAGCGACGCGAGGACTGGGAAGCCGCCTCGCGCGTCCACGGCGAGGTCTTCGGCGAAATCCGGCCGGCCAGCACGATGCTGCAGGTCGCGTCGATGGTCGATCCGGACTGGCTGGTGGAGTTCGAAGCGGACGCGGTCATCGGCGGCTGATTCGGGGCCCGGGCGCCCCGGTCAGCCGCGGTGCGCACCGGCGGCCGGCGTTCAAAATTCGGAATCGACTCGATCGGTTTTGATATATCAAATACAGATCAGACAGATACAGCACCTTTCTAGATTTTAATGTATACTCTGCCGTAACCGGGTTCGGAATCGGGCGTTCGACTACCCGACGCCGAGGGGATTCGAAGCCGGCCAACGGGCAAACAACAGGGTCACCTCGATGCGGCAAGGGAAACTGCCAGTCCACGACGTCGTCGATGTTCCTGTCCGCCTCCGGGTTTCCGGACCGGCGGGTCTTCTTTCCCGCGCCCTCCCCGGCGCGCACGCCCGTTCTGCAACGGAACCTGGCGCCACGATGCCGGCACGGCCCGGCCATTCAATGAGAAGCGACGCACGCAGGGGGACGGAGAGGAGAATGCGACATGGAACGTACACGGAACCATCCCGCACGGGGCATTACGGCCATCGAACTGTTGATCATCATCAGCGTACTCGGCATCGTGATCGTGTTCGCCGCACCGGTGGTGAGTTCGGCCTTCTGGACATCCGAGGTGGACCAGGCGGTCCGGGCCACCGAGAAATCGGTGAGCGACGCGCGGACACTGGCGCGACTCTATAAGACCAACGTCATCGTGCACATCGACGCGGGCGAGGAACGCCCGGCCTCGATTACGGTCTCGATCCCGAGCCGTCACCGGGACGTCGATATCGGCGACCTCCGGGAGCAGGTGACGCTGTCCGATGACGTCGAAGTGCTCGGCGGCGACGTCAGGGTTGAGTTCAACCCGGACGGCGAAGTCGATCTGCCCGCGATGGTGATGCTGACCTCGCGCCTGGACCGGAGCACTACCCATAAACTCGTCATCGACTGAATCCGGGAAGCGTGCGGCGGCGCCCTGCGCGTACGAGGTCGCGGGGAATCCCGCCGGTCCCACGCTGGTGTTCGTGCACGGCTGGCCCGACGATGCCGGCCTCTGGCGCGCGCAGGTCGACGCCCTGGCGTCGGATTTTCGCTGCATCCTCGTCACGCTGCCCAACTTCGGCGCCCGGCACGATGCGCCCGGCGGGCTGGACTTTCCCGAACTCACCGAGCGCCTCGCCGCCACGATCCGCGCGGCGCAGCCCGACGGTCCGGTCGGCCTGGTGACCCACGACTGGGGCGCGTACCTCGGCTACCTGCTCGACCAGGAGCAGCCCGGCATGGTTACGAAAATGGCGGCCCTCGACGTCGGCGGCCACCTCGGACGCCCCGGGCTCAAGGCGTCGCTGATGGTCATCGGCTACCAGTGGAGCCTGATCGCCGCCTGGCTGGTAGGCGGACTGGTTCCGATGCTCGGCGACCGGATGGCGCGCGGCGTCGGCGCGGTCGTCCGGGTGCCTGCGCCGCAACGCGCCCGTATCCGCTCGCGCTTCGGCTACCTGTATTTCTACTTCTGGCGCAACCTGCTGCTGCCGTGGAAACGCGCCGGCCTGCTGTCGCGGTACCGGCCGAGTGGCCCCGTGCTGTACCTGTGGGGCGCGCGCAAGCCGCTGATGTTTCACTCGCCGCGCTGGCTGGAGATCGTCGCGGCGAGCGGCGGGCGCGCCGAGGGGATCGCCGGCGCCGGGCACTGGCTGATGGAATCGCACGCCGAGACGGTCAACGAACGACTGCGGGCCTTTTTCGATGCTCGGTCCGAGCCCGGGGATCGACAATCCGGCGCGCCCGGGCGATGATCGTGCCCTGCAACCGAGCGGGTCCGCGGCCCGCATCGACGCGCGCCCGGGCGGCCCCTTCATGCTGGCGATCGGCTCGGAGATGTGCTTCTGCGGCGCCCCCTTCGACCTTACGGCCACGCCCAACTTCCGGGCCCGCATGCAGGAATCCGGCTTCGACTGGCCACCGCGCAAGCCGAGCGCGTACCCGCTCAAGACCTGGTGAGCGCGCCGCGCCCGCGTGTTAGTCTCCCCTGATGATCGACGCCGCTTCGAACGGCCGGGGGAATGCCTGAAATGACCAGCAGCAACATCACCATCAAGTGCCCCGAGTGCGGGCACGAATTCGACATCAGCGACGTGCTCTACGACCAGGTCGAACACGAACTGAAGGCGCAGTACGAGGCGCGGCTGAAAACCGAGCGCGACCGCTTCCGCGCCGAATCCGAGAAGCTCGCCGGCGAACGCGAACAACTCGAAAAGGCGCGCGAAGAACAGCGCGACGCCGTCCAGCGCGCGATCCGCGAGGGCCTGGCGAAAGAGCGGGAGGCGCTGCGCCGCAGGATCTCGGCCGAGGTGCAGGAAGAAGAGTCCGCGCGCCTGCAATCGCTGCAGGAGGAACTCGACCGCAAGTCCGAACAGGTCAAGGAATTCCACAAGGCCCAGGCCGAGATCGAGCGCCTGAAGCGCGCCATGAACGAGGCCACCAGCAAGGCCGAGGCCGACGCGCAACGCCAGCTGAACGAGCAACTGGCCGCCGAGCGCGAGCGCATCAAGAAAGACGAGGAAGAGCGCCAGACGCTGAAGATCCGCGAGAAGGACCACCTGATCGAGCAGCTGAAGAAGCAGATGGTCGAGATGCAGCGCAAGGCCGAGCAGGGCTCGATGCAGCTGCAGGGCGAAGTGCAGGAGCTGGCCATCGAGGAATGGCTGGCGGCCGCCTGGCCGCTGGACACCATCGAGGAGATCAAGAAGGGTGCGCGCGGCGGCGACTGCATCCAGGTGATCAACACGCGCCGCGCGACGAACTGCGGAAAAATCTACTACGAGAGCAAGCGCACCAAGGCCTTCCAGCCGGCCTGGATCGAGAAGTTCAAGGCCGACGTGCGCGAGAAGGGCGCCAACATCGGCGTGCTGGTCACCGAGGCGATGCCCACCGACATGCCGCAGATGGGCCAGCGCGACGGCGTGTGGATCTGCACCTTCGCCGACCTGCCCAGCCTGTCCGCGGTGCTGCGCGATTCGCTGCTGACCATCCACCGCGCACTGGCCAGCCAGGAGAACCGCGGCGACAAGATGTCGCTGGTGTACGACTTCGTCACCAGCGACGAATTCCGCATGCAGGTCGAGGCCATCGTCGAGGGTTTTTCGCAGATGCAGGACGACCTGGAAACCGAGAAGCGCGCCATGGCCCGTATCTGGAAGCAGCGCGAGAAGCAGATCGAGAAGGTGCTGCTGAACACCGCCAACATGTACGGCGCGATCCGCGGCATCGCCGGCAGCGCGATCGCCTCGGTGCAGCGCCTGGAACTGCCGGGCGCGGCGGACGACGACGAAGGTGAGGAACCGTTCCTGGACGAGGCGGACGGTTAAAGCGTCTCTTTCTCGAACACCAGGCTGCAGCAGGTCACCGCCCCTTCCGCCTTGGCCAGTTCGTCCAGCGCCACGCCGACGACGGCGCAGCCGTGCCGCTCGAGCCGCTCACGGGTGCGCGGAAAGGCTTGCGGAAAAACGACCCGGCCGTTCACCGGCAGGCCGTTGGCGGCGTGGGGCTCGGCAGGATCCACCGGGATGCGCTCAAAGGCGCCCAGCTGCGCCGCGTCCACCCAGTCGGTGTTGATCAGCACGGTGTCCTCGCCCACCCGCGTGACGGCGCTTTTCAGGTGCAGGCAGCCGCGCAGCGGCACGCCGGTCACCGTGTAGCCGAAGGGGCCGAGCAGGCCCCGTAACTGTTCGACCGCGCGCGTGTCGCTGCGCGTCGACAGGCCCACGTAGATTTCCGTGCCCATCACCAGCACGTCGCCACCGTCCAGCGTGGCCGGCGCCTCGATGTAGTGCAGGTCGCGGTACGGCGCCAGCGCCGCGGCGACCGAGGCCGTCTCCGGCTTGCGCGAATCCGCCCCGGGCCGCGTGATGATGGCGACCTCGGGCAGCACGACCGCGGTGTCCTCGACGAACACGGAATCCGGCAGGTCCGGCTCGGCCGGCAGCTCGACCACCTCGCAGCCCAGGTCCCGCAGCACGCGCACGTAAGCCGCGTGCTGGGCTTGCGCGCGCTCGAGGTCGATCGGCGAGGCGTCGATGCAGGTCAGTTCGCACTCGGCCAGGCGCGGGCTGACGTGGCGGGTGATGGCGAGGGTCGTCATGGCGACGATTGTACGCGCAGCCGTGACCGCCGGGGACCGGTGTTGGCTATACTGGTTTTTTCGATCGTGTCATCGCCCATGGGCTACAACTACAACCCGCATCGCAGCCGCAACCTGTACGATCCCGCCAGCGACAAGCCGTTCAAGGTCTCGCGCTCGAAGATCGACCGCTTCGTCGAGTGCCCGCGCTGCTTCTACATCGACCGGCGCCTGGGCACCGACCGCCCGCCCGGCTTCCCGTTCAACATCAACAGCGCGGTCGACAAACTGCTGAAAACCGAGTTCGACACGCACCGCGCCGCCGGCACGCCGCACCCGCTGCAGGAATCGTATGGCATCGACGCCATTCCGGCCGCCCACGCCGAGATCGACGCCTGGCGCGAGAACTTCAAGGGCGTGCAGTTCCACCACGAACCGACCAACCTGGTCATCACCGGCGCCATCGACGACCTGTGGATCGACAGCGCCGGCCGCTACCTCGTGGTGGATTACAAGGCGACCGCCAAGTCCGAGCCCGTCACCTCGATGGAGGCGGCGTGGATGGACGGCTACAAGCGGCAGATGGAAATCTACCAGTGGCTGCTGCGCCGCAACGGACTGGAGGTCGCCGACACCGGCTACTTCGTCTACTGCACCGGCCGCCCCGACGCCCCGGCTTTCGACGCGCGCATCGATTTCGACGTCCACCTGATCCCCTACGAGGGCCAGGACGACTGGGTCGAACCGACGATTTTCGCGCTGCACGAGTGCCTGAACCGGGACGAGATCCCGCCGGCGGCGAAGGGGTGCGATTACTGCGCTTACGTGGGGGCGGTGAACGCGGTGGTGTCGGAAAACGAGCCGGAGTAAACCGGGAAGAGTGCGCGTTTACTCCGCTGCAATCGGTTTGACGCCCCGTTCCCGCCCCATCGCCAACTCACGAATCAACCGGGCAACGGTTTCCAGCTCCGTATCGTCGAACCCGACCAGCACCTCCAGGCATTCCTCGAAGCGCCCCATCTCGCGCAGGATCTCGGCGCGCATCAGGCGGTCCTGCGAAGAATCGCCGAGCAGGTCGAGCAGGGCCAGCAGGTTGCGGTGTTCGTCGTCGTTGAAAGGTGCGGGCTGGCTGTCCGGGGCGCGGCGCGGCATGTTGGCGGCCCAGAAGGCGGCGATGCGGACGTACTTCTCCTCGTCCGGGCCCCGCCACGGCGCCTCGGCGAGCAGTCCCGGGTACTCGCGCATCGGAATCGGGCCGACTTCGCCGTCGAAGACCGCGGCGAGCTCGTCCTCGTCGTCGCCGGGTTCCTCGCAGATAAACTCGTCGTTCCAGCCGATCGCCCGGCATTGCGGGCAGCGGAACAACCGGCCCTGGTCGTCGTACATCGGCCCCTCGATGAAGCCATCGGTATAAAAGGTCGCGCCGAAGGTGTTGAACGAACCGACGGCCATGTAGGAAAACCCGTGATCGCAGCGCGGACAGCACATCCGCTCCGGAAAGTACGTGGTCATTTGCGGTCCCTCCCCAATTACACAAATGGTAACTCCCCCAGTAAATACGCTCAAACCGGCGCGAGGTTGGTCAGAATCCTGCGATGGCGCCCGGCGCGCGCACCCCGGCCGTGCGAAAATGGAACCGGGCGACCCCTTGCATGGTCACATCGGGCAATGAATCTTCAAGGCGCATCGTGAAGCATTACCGGAAAATCCTTATCCTGCTGGCCACCGTCCTGCTGCTCGGCGGCTGCGCCAGCTTCACCTACAACCGGCTCGACTGGCTGATCCCGTGGTACGTCGACGGCTACGTGGACCTCACGCACGAGCAGCGCGACCTGCTGCGCGAGCGACTGACGCCGCGGCTGGAATGGCACCGGCGCGAAGAACTCGCGCGCTACGTGGAGATTCTCGACCGCATCGAGGCCGGGCTCGACGGGCCGATCGACGCCACCACCGTGCGGGCCTGGGCCGACGACATGCTGGCGGCCGCGCAGCGCGTCGAGAAATCGATGATGGGCGTGGCGCTGGAGTTCGGCGCCGAGGTCAGCGACGCGCAGGTCGACGAGTTCATCGCCAGCCTGTGGGAGCGGCAGCGCGAGTTCGAGGAAGAGTTCCTCGAGCGCAGCGCCGCCGAGTACGCCAGGGACGACTTCGACAACCTGTCGGATTTTCTGGAACGCTTTCTCGGGCGCCTGACCCGCGACCAGCAGGCCGTGTTGCGCCGCGCCGCCAGCGGACTGGTGCGCTTCGACAAGGCCTGGCTGGAAGACCGCCGCCGCTGGCTGACCACGCTGGAAGGCCTGCTGGCGCGCGAACCCGGCTGGCAGGATGCCGTGATGCAGGCCTACGAGGCGCGCGTCGCGCTGCGCTCACCCGGGTACCGCGAGGCCTTCGAACACAACCTGGGCCTGATCACGGCCGCCTACGCCGAGGTGCTGTCGTCGATGAGCGAGCGCCAAAAGGAAAAGGCCCGCGACGAGATCGAGGATCTGCGCCGCACCGTGCGCAAGCTGATGGCGCAACCGGATACGGCACTCACTCCGGACGCCATGCAGCGCCTGCCGATCGCCTGACGCGCCTTGCGCCGGTTGCCGTTTTTTAATTGCACGGTCAGGCGCCGGGCCGTTTTTTTAAAACCAGGCCAGGCCTATAATGGCTCGGATAACCCCGTTTCGACGTCACCAAAAGGCCGAACATCATGAAGAACCGTCTACTCGCATTCATTACGATCCTCTTCGCACTGACCGCCTCGTCCGTCGCCACCGCCGCGTCGCTCACCGACTGCAAGGAAACCATGAACAACTTCAGGGATCTCGGCAATGTTTCCGAGTTGCTTGCGCAGTCCTACGGCTACGCCGTGCTGCCGACCATCGGCAAGGGCGGCATGGGCATCGGCGGGGCCGCGGGCAGCGGCTGCGTCTTCGCCGGCGGCAAGCACACCGGCGACGTCACGATGGGCCAGGTGACGATCGGCTTTCAGCTGGGCGGCCAGGCCTACAGCCAGCTGATCCTGTTCAAGAACGCGGATACCTACCAGGAATTCACGAAAGGCAACTTCGAGTTCGGCGCCGACGCCACGGCCGTGGCGCTGACCTACGGCGCGGCGGCCAGTGCGAACACGCAGGGCGCCTCGGCTTCGGCCGGCGACACCAAGGCGGTCGGCGCGTGGAAACGCGGCATGGCCATCTTCACGCTGGCCAAGGGCGGGCTGATGTACGAGGCCAGCATCGGCGGCCAGAAGTACAAGTTCAAGCCGCTGGGCGACTGAGCGGGGGACTAGTTCCCCAGCGAGCGGTCGATCTCCGCCAGGAGGTCGTCCACCGCCTCCAGCGCGGTCCGGTATTCGCCGGAGGTGTGGTAGCGAAAGCCGAGCCGGGCCTCGAGCAGGACCTTGAACCGCGGGTCGCCGAGCAGGCGCGCGACGGCTTCGGGGTCGTCGCCGAGTGAGCGCGCCGTGTCGCCCCAGTCGTCGGACCAGTAGCTCATCGGCCCGCTCAGCGGTATGCCCTCGGCGATGAAATAGGGAATGGTCCTGTCGAAGACCAGGTCGCGGTTCATCTGCTCGTCGTCCAGGACCTCGTCGATCACGCCACGCCAGGCGGCCAGCTGCGCGCGCAGTTCGCGATTCTGAAGCAGCTCGATGCGCCCCGAACTGATCAGGGCGTCCAGCACGCCGTTGCCCAGGTCGGTGGTCGGCGGCGACAGCATCGCTGCGAGCGCCGTGTCCAGGTCGAGGTCAGCGGACGTCCACGCACCGCTCACCGTCGCCGCCCTCAGGATCTCGACCTCCGCCTGTTCCCGGGTATGCTGCGCGACGCGACGCTCCAGCAAAGTGCGGTTCAGCTCGAACTCTGCCCGCAGCCCCTGCAGGATCGCCTGCTCCTCGACCCGGTCCTTGCGCTCGTCCCACCACGAATCCAGCGCGAAGGCCAGCAGGATACTGGCCACGATCAGCACCATCTCGGTGATGAGCAGGCCCCAGCGGGCCAGTGGTGAATCCGACCGTCGCGCGACCGACGAGTCGAGCGGCGATTCGCCGTCCCGGGTTCGATTCATTCCACGCCCAGTCGGCTCAGTTGTTGCAGAGGATGCCGACCTTGCGCGCCGCCAGCGAGGCGCGCTCGTCGGTTTCGGCGTTGAGCAGTTCCTGCTTGGCCGCGTAACACTCGTCGGCCTCTTCGTTCAGTTCGTCCTCGAGTTCGCCCATCACCGCGCGGGTTTCGGGTTCGCACAGCATCGGGTCCGCCCGGCGGATATTGGCGCTGTCGCGAACCTGCTCGACCGTCACGCAATCGCCGGGCACGACCTGGTTCTGGTCCGACACGATGCGCATCTGCGAGCCGTCCGTCATCTGCACCGTGTACAGCGTCCCGGTGAGGTCGCCCTCACCCAGCCGACGCGCGCCACCCAGCGCGGCGGCGCCGATCGCGGCATTCTTCCATTTGCGCGAGCTCGACTTCTTGCTGGCCGTGGCGTGGTATCCGATCACGCCCCCGACCACCGCGCTCTTGGCCGCGTCCGACTGCAGGTCGACCCGCTCGGTGGCGATTACGGTGCCGACCATGACGCGCGCGGATTGCCCGGCTTTCTGGGCCTGTGCCGGAACGGTGAACAGACAGCACAGCGCGAGGGCTGCAGCTGCGATTTTCGTCTTCTTGATTTTCATCGCCTGAATCCTTGTGTCGCATCGCTCAGTGGTTTCAGCCCGAAGTATAAAGCAGCCTGAACCAGCGGTGACTCATCGCTGTCACGCAACGCTTTTTAACGATCGGGCAGGAACGCCAATCAACCGTTGCGTGCCGCTTTGGGCAGCGCCTCGATCTCGTGGCGGCGCCGCTTCGTCGCCTCGCGCCCCTCGGCGATCGATTCCTCGGCGCGATCGAAATCCATCAACCCGATGTGGCTCAGCTTGGGCGTGATCAGGATGTCGGGCGGCTCACCGGCCATGCGCGAGCGGGTGATGCGGTCCTGCATGATGTCGATCGAGCCGGCGATGACGTCGAACAGGCCCGGGTC
Organism: Lysobacterales bacterium; assembly: GCA_037384065.1. GTDB lineage: Bacteria > Pseudomonadota > Gammaproteobacteria > Xanthomonadales > SZUA-36 > JABDPF01. The sequence continues at coordinate 1,802 of JARROJ010000054.1, read as the reverse complement.
CGGGCTCTCTTTCCTGCGCAGCGACGAGATGTAGGAATCGAGTCGCACACCGAAGCCGGCCTTCATGCGCGCGGCCCACTTGGCCACCACCGAGTCCTTTTCCTCGATTTCAGCCAGTTCGCGCTCGCTGGTCTCGTCGTCGGCTTCGTCGGTTTCGTGCACGAAGAAGTGCCGGCCGATCAGGTCGCCGTTGAGGTTCACCGCGATCACGATCTCGCCGCCCATGGCCCGCGCCAGCGAGACCGGCACCGGGTTGACCAGGCCGCCGTCGACCAGCAACCGGTCCTCGTAGTCGCGCGAGGGCGCGAACATGCCGGGCAGCGCGATCGAGGCGCGGCAGGCGTCGAGCAGCGAGCCCTCGCGCAACCAGAGCTCGCGGCCGCTGTCGAGCTCGGTCGCCACGCAGGCATAGGGGACGTCCAGCTCCTCGATCTTCGGGTCGCCGATCTGGTTGCCGATGGCGTTCATCAGCGACTTGCCCTGCAGGAAGCCGCCGCCGGTCATCTTGGCGTCGAGCAGGCGGATGATGTCCACCCGGCCGAGGCTGCGAATCCACTTCTCGAACCGCTCCAGGTTGCCCGAGGCATAGGCGCCGGCGACGACGGCGCCCACCGATGCGCCGACCACAAGATCCGGTTTGACGCCCATTTCGGCCAGTTCGTGGATGACGCCGATGTGCGCCCAGCCGCGCGCGGCGCCGGAGCCGAACACCAGGGCGACGCTGGGTTTTTGCCGGGGTTTCGACGGACTGAGCGGGGGCGATTTCGGGGACATGGCGAGCCTCGCGGCGGTTGCAACACGACCCCCCTATTTTCGCACAGCGCAGCACCGCATTCAGCGCGACCTCGCCCCGCATCCGGCCGCGGACAGGCTGCGGGTTACGGCTAATCGTTCAATGGCGAAAGCAGGGGCACCTCGAACTCGGTCATCGCCGGGCCCATGCCGTTCTCGCAGGTGTCGGGCGGCACGGTGGCCACGTAGTTCTTGCGCGCCGACGGTCTTTCGGCCGCCCAGAACATGTAGCCCAGCATGCCGTTTTCGGTGCCGGCGCCATTCGGCGCGACGGTGCGCACGTAGTCGGCATGCTGCCACTGCTCGGAGGCGTAAAAATCCAGGCAGTTGGCGGAATTGCCCTTCAGGTACAGCCCGCCGGTGATCAGGCGTGGCGGTTTCGGCGGGATCGGCGGATCGTAGGTCGGCATGCCATCGATGTGTTCCTGCCAGTTGTCCGGCGTGCCCGAGCTGCGGGCCACCATCGCATTCGCGTAATCCAGGCGCCGGTAAACGTCATCGGTCAGCCAGTGGTTCGTTGCGTAGCGGTTGAGCTCCTGCAGGTAACGACCGCCCGCGGCGAGATCGATGGTCAGGCGAGCGGCCTCGTCGGCGCCGGTCGGGTCGTAGTCATGCACCGAGCGGTAGGCCAGGATGAATTCGTCCAGGGCCTCGACGTTGGCGCCGACATTGCGCTCGTAGTCGATCTCGATGCCGACGCCGAAGTATTCGGCAATCAACGCGGCATTGACGCCCAGGCATTCCGGGTCCGCCGCCAGCGCGGCGTCCCAGAAATCGGTGTAGGTGACACCGCCGATGGACATCATCACGCGAATACCGGCATTCCGGAAATAGTCGACAACCCACGTTTCCATGCCGGGCGGGACCCCGGTCGTCGGATCGGGCAGATCGCCCCCCGTCAGGTGCTCACACCCCATACCGAGAACATCCTCGGGTTGCAGAAAGCTCAGCACCACGAGGTTGACCGCCGGCTGGCCGCCGTTGCCCTCGATGATCCAGCGGTTGGCCTC
>JARROJ010000053.1:0-16489 GCA_037384065.1 Lysobacterales bacterium | reverse complement strand
CGTGCGTGATGGCCCCGAAGGTATTCGTGTGCGGTCGCAGGTGAGCCACCTCGCGCAGAATCTCGAAGCTGTGCGCCTTGGGTTGGATCGGATAGGTGTCCGGGTCCTCGACCCAGCCGACGACCTCGACCGCCGTCGCCTGGATCTCGTACTTCTGGCCACGGCCGCCGGATTCGACGAGCGTGCCCGTGCAGATGACGGAACAGCCCGAAGTCAGCTTCTTGACCTCGGTTTCGTAATTGTCGAGTTCAGCCGGCGCCACGACCTGGATCGGATCGAAGCAGGAGCCGTCGTGCACGTTGATGAATGAGAATCCGGCTTTGGAGTCGCGCCGAGTGCGCACCCAGCCGCGGACGGTGATTTCCGTTCCGATGGCCGGTTTTCCCGCCAGTGCTTCCTTGATTCGAATGAATGCCATGATCGTCGCCGTTCCGCTTTGCGGGTATTGATCTGCCCGCGGCAAACCCCCAATAATAAAGCACGCGCGGGCGAACAGAAACCCCGCCGGTGAACACGACCTGGAGAATATTCACGACGCATCATGGCGATTCAATTGACAAAAACCGCGGAGGAGCGCGTGCGCAGCTTCGTGCAACGCGAAGGTGGCATCGGTCTGCGCCTCGGCGTCAAGAAAACCGGTTGCTCCGGTTGGGCCTACACGGTCGATCTGGCGCGGAACATCGAGGCGAACGACGTGGTCTTCGAGCAGGGTGACATCAAGGTGGTCGTGGCGAACGACAGCCTCGCGTTTCTCGACGGCTCCACGATCGATTTCAAGGCCGAGGGTCTGGGATCGGCTTTTCATTTCGACAACCCCAACGTCAGCGAGCAGTGCGGTTGCGGCGAAAGTTTCACCATCGGCTGATTCCCTGATATAATCCGTCGGCTCCGTTGCCGGATTTGCCGGTAACGGTTTCCTTGCTTCACTTTCACGGCCTGTCCGGCGGAAGGAAGCTTTGGTGGCGCGGCCTGATCGCGCTGATCAAATCCACAAGGAGCCACAATGAGACACTACGAAATCTGTTTTCTGGTCCACCCGGACCAGAGTGAGCAAGTGCCCGCGATGCTGGATCGCTACCGCGCCATGGTCGAGGGCAACAACGGTTCGATCCATCGCGTCGAAGACTGGGGCCGCCGCCAGCTGGCGTACCCGATCGCCAAGCTGCACAAGGCGCACTACGTGCTGATGAACATCGAGTGCGACCGCGACACGCTGGCCGAACTCGAGGGCATCTTCCGCTTTAACGATGCGGTGCTGCGTCACCTGACGATCAGCCGTGGCGAAGCCATTTCCGAGCAGTCCCTGATGATGAAGGCAAAGGAGGAGAAAGACCGCTCCAGCCGCCCGCACGAGGACCGCAAGCCGGCCAAAACCGACGAGGACAGCAAGCCCGCCGAGAAGGCCGACGATGACGATGGCGAAAAGGCGCCGAAAGCCGAGTCGGAAGACAAGGCCGCCGCCGCTCCCGCCAGCGAAGAATCCAGCACCGACGCCGAAGCCGCTAAAAGCGCTGACGCCTGACCCGAGACAGGAGATACGACATGGCCCGTCATTTCAGACGCAGGAAATTCTGCCGTTTCACCGCGGACGGCGTTACCGAAATCGATTACAAGGATATCAACACGCTCAAGCAGTACATCGGCGAATCCGGCAAGATCGTGCCGAGCCGGATCACCGGCACCAAGGCGCGTTACCAGCGACAGCTGGCCCGAGCGATCAAGCAGGCCCGCTACCTGGCGTTGTTGCCGTATACCGACAACCACTGATCTGCTGAACGTTCAGGAGAACCGAGATGGAACTGATACTGCTCGAGAAAGTACTCAACCTGGGCGACCTCGGCGACAAGGTCACGGTCAAGCCCGGTTACGGCCGCAACTACCTGGTGCCCCAGGGCAAGGCCGTTCCGGCAACGGCCGCCAACCTGGCCGAGTTCGAAGCGCGCCGCGAAGAGCTCGAAAAGGCGGCGATGGCCAAGTTGTCGACCGCCGAAGAGCGCCTCGCCGCGCTGCAGGACTTCGAGATCACGCTGACGGCGAACGCCAGCGACGAGGGCAAGCTCTACGGCTCGATCGGCCCGCGTGAAATCGCCGACGCCGTTTCGGCGGCCGGTCCGCAGCTGGAGAAGTCCGAGGTCATCATGGGTGAGGGCCCGATTCGCTATACTGGCGAACATCAGGTCCTCGTCCAGCTGCACGCGGACGTCGAAACCGAGATCAAGGTCACCGTCAACGCGGAGTAACGACAAGGGAATGCCGGCCCCCAAACTCGCTACCGTCGAGAACCTCAAGGTTCCACCTCACTCCATCGAGGCTGAACAGGCGGTGCTTGGGGGCTTGCTCCTCTCCTCGCGCGCCTGGGAACAGGTCGCGGACATCATCAGCGAAACCGATTTCTACCGGGAGGATCACCGCCTCCTGTTTCGCGCCATCCACGAGTTGAGTGACGCCAGCCGGCCCTGTGACGCGGTCACCGTCACCGAGTGGTTCGAGTCGCGCGGCCAGGTCGACCAGGTGGACGGCGGCGACTACATATCGCAGCTCGCCTCGAACACGCCCAGCGCGGCCAACGTCAAGGCCTATGCGGAGATCGTCCGTGAAAAGTCCATCCTGCGCCAGCTGATCGACGTCGGCGCGGAGATTACCTCCGGCGCGTTTTCGCTCGAAGGCCGCACCAGCCAGGAACTGCTCGAGGAAGCCGAGCGCATGGTGTTCGCGATCGCGGACCAGGGCGCACGCAGCGGTTCGGCCTACGTGTCTGTGCAGGACATGCTCAAGGAGGCGATCGACAAGATCCAGGAGCTGCACGAGTACGAAGGCGAGATCACCGGCACGCCGACCGGCTTCAAGGATTTCGACAAGCTGACGGCGGGCCTGCAGGATTCCGATCTGATCATCGTCGCCGGGCGGCCGGCGATGGGCAAGACCACCTTCGCGATGAACATTGCGGAAAACGCGGCCATCAAGCACGAAGTGCCGGTCGCGGTGTTCAGCATGGAGATGTCCTCGCTGCAGCTGGTCATGCGACTCTTCTCATCGCTGGGCAGCATCGACCAGACCCGTCTGCGCACCGGCAACCTCGATGACCTCGATTGGCCCAAGCTGACGTCGGCGATGAACCTGCTGCACAAGAGCCGGATCTTCATCGACGAGACGGCGGCGCTGTCGCCGGCCGAGTTACGGGCCCGGGCGCGGCGCCTCAAGCGCGAGCACGACATCGGCCTGATCGTGGTCGACTACCTGCAGTTGATGGCCGTGCCGGGTTCAAAGGAGAACCGGGCGACGGAGATCGCCGAGATCTCGCGGTCGCTGAAGGCCATCGCCAAGGAACTGCACGTGCCGGTGATCGCGCTGTCACAGCTCAACCGAGCGCTGGAACAGCGCCCGAACAAGCGGCCGGTCATGGCCGACCTGCGGGAGTCCGGCTCGATCGAGCAGGATGCCGACCTGATCGTCTTCATATACCGTGACGAAGTCTACAACGACGAGTCCCCCGACAAGGGCCTGGCCGAAATCATCATCGGCAAGCACCGAAACGGGCCGACCGACACGGTGAAACTGTCCTTCCAGGGACAGTGGCTGCGGTTCAACAATTTCGCGCCGGAATACGCCTACGACCCGGTGCACGACTGAGGCCGGCGCCGCCGCCGAGGCCCGTCAGTCCGAATCCGTGAGCTCATACTTGCGCAGGTAGCCGCGTAGCTGGTGATAGGTCATGCCGAGATACTCGGCGGTTTTCTTCTGGTTAAAACGACACTGTTCGAGTGCGTCCTGAAGCAGCGCGATCTCGGTTGCCTGGATGTGTTCCTTGAAGTCATACGGTCCGGACGGTTGCGCGGGCGCGCCGGCATCGCTCGATTCCGCGGATCGGGCGCCGGGCCGCCAGGGTGATTCGAACGGATCGAAATTGATGTCCTCGATCTGGCCGTCCTGGCCCAGAAACGAGTAGACGGCCCGTTCGACCACGTTTTTCAATTCGCGCACATTGCCCGGCCAGCCATAGTCGAGCAACAGTTCGCGGGCGCTTTCGCTGAACCCTTCGAACAGTTCCAGTCCGAGTTCGCCGGCCATCTTCACGGCAAAGTGCTGGGCCAGGGGCAGGATGTCTTCGCGACGCTCGCGCAGCGGAGGCAGGGTGATCACGTCGAAGGCGAGCCGATCGAGCAGGTCCGCGCGGAAGCGGCCGGCCTCGGCCAGCGCCGGAAGATCCTCGTTGGTCGCGCCGATGATCCGCACGTCCGTGCGGATCGTTTCGTTGCCGCCGACGCGCTCCAGTTCCCCGTATTCGATCACGCGCAGCACCTTTTCCTGCACGCGGTCGGAGGTGCTGGCCAGTTCGTCGAGAAACAGGCTGCCTTCGTTGGCCAGTTCGAAGCGCCCGAGACGCCGCCGCGTCGCGCCGGTGAACGATCCGGCCTCGTGCCCGAACAGTTCCGTTTCCAGCAGCGATTCCGCCAGCGTCGCGCAATTGAGCTTGATGAAGGGGTGGTCCCAGCGCGGCGAAAGGTAGTGGATGCGGGCCGCGATCAACTCCTTGCCGGTGCCGCGCTCGCCGATGACCAGCACGGGCCGGTTCAGCTGCGCGACGCGTGAAACCCGCTCGAGAACTTCCAGGAAACCCGGCGCTTCCCCGATCAGTGGTTGTTCCTGCTGGCGACCCATGGACGGTTCCGATTGTGCGAATCAACCGTCATTGTAAGAAAAACCCTTCGGCGGCGACATGGGCTGGTGGTCACGGACGCATTCTGTTACAACTCCGGCAGGTTCGAGGGAGCGGAGATGGCCAGGGTCAAGAACACGTTTCGATGCAACGCCTGCGGCGCGGCGCTTTCCAAGTGGGCCGGGCAGTGTCCCGAGTGCCGGGAATGGAATTCGGTGACCGAGGTGGCCGCGGAGGCGCGGGCCCCGGGGCGTCTGGGCGGTTACGCCGGGCAGCTGACCGGCGAGGTGCGCGAACTTGCGAACGTCGGCCGCGGCGGGGTCGAGCGCCTCTCGGTCGGGGTGGGCGAACTCGACCGGGTCCTGGGTGGCGGCATCGTTCCCGGCTCGGTGATCCTGCTCGGTGGCGACCCCGGTATCGGAAAGTCGACCTTGCTGCTGCAGCTCACCGCGGCGCTCGCCCAACGCGTCCCGGGGCTTTACATCAGCGGCGAGGAATCGCTCGAACAGATCGGCATGCGCGCCGAACGGCTCGGCCTGGGGCCCGAGGGCATTCGGTGCCTGGCCGAAACCTCGGTCGAGCAGATCCTCGGGCATGCCGAGAGCGAGAAGCCGCAGCTGATGATCGTCGATTCGATCCAGACGGTGTACAGCGAAAACCTGTCCTCGGCGCCGGGCTCCGTCTCCCAGATTCGCGAGACCGCGGCCGCGCTGGTGCGCTGGGCCAAGCTGAACCGCTGCTGCGTCGTCCTGGTGGGGCATGTGACCAAGGAGGGTGCGCTGGCGGGGCCGCGCGTGCTCGAGCACATGGTCGATACGGTCCTGTATTTCGAAAGCGACGCGGGCAGCCGCTACCGGGTGGTGCGCGCGGTCAAGAACCGTTTCGGGGCGGTCAACGAACTGGGCATGTTCGCGATGACCGGCAAGGGGCTCAAGGAGGTCCGCAACCCCTCGGCGATTTTCCTGTCGGGCCACGACGAGCCGGTGTCGGGCAGCGTCGTGACCGTGGTGCGCGAAGGCACGCGTCCCATCCTGCTCGAAGTGCAGGCGCTGGTGGACGAGAGCCATCTCAACAACCCGCGCCGCGTGGCGCTGGGCCTGGAGTACAACCGCCTGTCGATGATGCTGGCCGTGATGCACCGGCACGGCGGCGTTTCGCTGTCCGACCAGGACGTGTTCATCAACGTGGTCGGCGGCATCCGGGTCAGCGAAACGGCGGCGGACCTGCCGATGCTGCTGGCGCTCTTCTCCAGCTTCCGCGATCGTCCATTGCCGCAGAAGCTGGTGTGTTTCGGCGAAGTCGGGCTCTCGGGCGAGGTCCGGCCGGTGCCCGACGGCGAACCCCGCATCAGGGAGGCGGCCGGACACGGTTTCGAAATGGCCGTGATTCCGGCGGCGAACGCACCGCGCAAGGCGCCGCCGGGCATCGAAATCGTCGCGGCCCGCAACATCCGCCAGGTGCTCGAACGACTGTCCTGAACGTCGCCGTCAGCGGCGCCGCACGAGGAACGGTCGCTCGATCCAGCGATAGGAACCGTATGCGGTCAGCCAGGTCGCCGGCACCGAGAACGCCAGCAGCAACGGCAGGCGGTAGCCCTCGTATTCGGCGATGAACGACCAGCGACTCAGCGCGGCCACGATCGGGAAATGCCACAGGTAGATGCTGTAGGAGATGATGCCGAGATGCGTCATCAGCCGGTTGGCAAGCACGGCATTCGCGAGCCGGGAACCCATCACCACGGCCATGACGATGCTGGCGATGCTGCAGCCGATCAGGGTGTTCTTCAGGTACAGCAACGGGTGCCCGCTCCAGTAGTCGCCGTACAGCCAGTGGATCGAGTAGATGACCAGCAACACGCCGAGGCTACCGAGCCCGAGGAGAACGGCGGGATGCGGCCGATGCGCCTGGCGGCGGCCCTGTCGCACGTATAAAAACGCGCAGAGCGTGCCGATAATGAAAATATCGAGGTAGCCCAGCGTGTTGCCCATCAGGTCGATCAGGCGGCTCAGGGGTTCCGGCTGTAGGACATCGGCGAGCCACCAGCGATACAGCCAGGCCAGGGCCACCAGTCCGAGGAGGATCAGCCGCGTCGCGCGGTTTCGCAACAGAAGTGAAAGCGGCACCAGCAGGACGTAGAACAGGAATTCCGTGGGCAGGGTCCACCAGACCGAGTTCATCGGGGACACCCACCACGGCGGCAGGTTGAAGAACATCACGGCGTGCGCCAGGATCGCGCGTCCGTCCGGAAACGCGTAAAAGCCGCTGACCGCCGCGATTCCGAGCAATACGATCAGTTGTGTCCAGTACGCCGGAAAAATCCGCTTGAAGCGCCGCGTAAGGTAGCGCGGAATCGAGGGATAACCGGCCTCACCGCAGGCCCAGTGGGCGAACGGCAGCGCCAGCAGGAAAGCCGAGAGGACGAAGAAAAAGTCGACGCCCGCCCAGCCCATCGAAAAGAGCGGCGTCAGGTCGAGCGTGACGCCGGGCAGTTCCACGGTCATCAGTCGCGGTTCGGCGTACACCCAGGCGTGGTAAAGAAAGACCCACAGCGCCGCGAACCCGCGCAGCCCGGTCAGGCCGCGAACGTAATCGCGATGATCGAGAGCGTGGTCGCGGATCAGGACGGGGGGCATCGGTACCGGCGCGGCGGCGGTTCAGGGCTGCGTGAGCCGTTCCGGCTTGACCAGCACGCGAGCGACCTTGTTGTCCTTGATCTCCAGTACCGTCATGATGTGGCGGCCGATTTTCAGACTGGCCTTGCCCGATGGAATGTCACCGAGTTCCTCGAGCACGAGGCCGTTCAGCGTGGCGGCCTCTTCTTCGGGCAGGCCCCAGTCCATCTTGCGGTTCAGGGTGCGAATCGAGACCGAGCCGTTGACCAGGTAGTTGCCGTCGTCCAGCTGGCGGATATCGCGCGTCTTGGCTCGACTCTCGGCGGTGTACTCGCCGACGATTTCTTCCAGGATGTCGTCCAGCGTCACGAGTCCCTGAATGTCGCCGTATTCGTCGACGACCAGTCCCATGCGCCGTTCGCGGCGCTGGAACTCGAGCAGTTGCTGGGTCAGGGCCGTGCCCTCCGGGATGAAGTACGGGCTCTGCACCGAGCGTTTGAGGTCGTCGAACGTCAGCCCGCCGACGGCCAGCTTGGCGATGACCGTGCGGATGTGCAACAGGCCCTCCACCTGGTCGATCGTCTCGCGATACACCGGCATGCGCGTGTAGACGGTTTGCGTCAGTTGCGTGAGGATGTCGTCCCAGTCGTCGTCGAGATCGATGCCGACGATGTCCTGTCGTGGAATCATCACGTCCTCGATGCTCGCCTGCTCCAGGTCCAGGATGTTGACCAGCATCCGCTGGTGGTCATCCGGGATGTGGCCGCCGCCTTCCTTGACCAGGGTACGCAATTCCTCGCGGTTGAGCTGCTCGATCAGTTCGGCGTCGGTGTGCACCCGGAACGGTTTGAGCACGAAGTTGGCGAGCATGTTCACCAGGATGACGACCGGCGTCAGGACCTTCATCAACACGAACAGCACGTAGGAAGCGGGGTAGGCGATGCGTTCCGGGTGGACGGCAGCGACGGTCTTGGGCGCGACCTCGGAGAAGATCAGCACGACGACCGTCAGCACCAGGGACGCGATCCAGACGCCGTTCGCGCCGAACAGCCGGATGCCGATCACGGTAGCGATCGAAGCCGCGAGGATGTTGACCAGGTTGTTGCCCAGCAGGATCAGGCCGATCAGCCGGTCCGGACGGCGCAGCAGCCGCTGCGCGAGCCGGGCGCCGCGATGGCCGCTGTTGGCCAGGTGACGCAGGCGATACTTGTTGATCGCCATCAGCCCGGTTTCCGAGCTGGAAAAGAAGCCGGACAGCAGCAACAGGATGACGAGCGTCAGGACCAGGCTGCCCAGGGAAACTTGTTCCATGCCTCAGGACTGCCAGCTGCGGTCGAGGACGATCTCGAGAATGGCCTTGGTGCCGAAGTACGACAGCACCAGCAGGGCGACGCCGGCCAGGGTCAGGCGGACCGCCAGGCTGCCGCGCCAGCCGTAGCGCCAGCGACCGAACAGCAGGACGCCGAAGACCAGCCAGGTGAGGATCGAGAGGATCGTCTTGTGCACCAGGTGCTGGGCGAAGATGTCGCTGATGAACATGACGCCGGACAGCAGGGAAACCGTGAGCAACACGAACCCGGCGGCGATCAGCCGGAACAGCAGCCGTTCCAGGACTTCGAGCGGCGGCAGGGAGCGGACCAGCGGATTGAGGTGATGACGGCGCAGGAAGTGATCGATGAAAAAGACGAAAAAGGCGTACACGCCCGCGATGCTGAGCAGGCCGAAGGCCAGTACCGAACTGACCACGTGCGTCGCGACCCCGAGCGAAATCTCGTTCAGCGCGAAGGGCTTGTGCGGCAGGAACAGCTCCAGCAGGACCACCATGGCCGCGATCGGCAGGGCGACCAGGCCGGCCGCGAAAAAACGCCGTTGCCCGAGCGAGGACGTGATCAGCATGATGATGATCACCAGGGCGCAGAGCGACAGCAGGGGGGCGATGCTGACGTCGGGAACGTCCGACCCGAACCAGTGCGCGTACTGCGCGACGATATGCAGAATGCTGCCGGCGATGGCCAGCGCAAACGACAGGGTCTGCAGCTTTTCGGAGCTTTTACCGATGGAATGGTAAAGCAGTGCGGCGGACACCATATAAAATGCCGCGGCCAGCACCAGTGGTAGATCGTGGGTCATCGCCTGCCGATTATCGAAGTGTTATGCGGCTATAATATCCCGAGATCACCAATAGTTCGACAATCCGGCAAGACGAAATCGTTCTTCGGAGTCATTCATGTTTGAAAATCTTACCGAGCGCCTGTCGCAGACGGTCGCCCAGTTGCGGAGCAAGGGGCGCCTGACCGAGGAGGGCATCCGCGAAACTCTGCGCGAGGTGCGCATCGCGCTGCTGGAGGCCGACGTCGCCTTACCGGTCGTACAGACCTTCATCGGGGCGGTCCGGGAACAGGCGCTGGGCCAGGAAATCCTGAAGAGCCTGACGCCCGGGCAGGCCATGGTCAAACTGGTTCACGACGAACTGGTCGCGATCATGGGCACGGAAAACGAGGCCCTGGACCTGCGCGCGCAGCCGCCGGTCGCGGTGCTGATGGCCGGCCTGCAGGGGTCGGGTAAAACCACCACGACGGCCAAGCTGGCCCGCCACCTGATCGAGCAGCACAAAAAGAAAGTCATGGTGGTGAGCTGTGACGTCTATCGCCCGGCGGCGATCGACCAGCTGGAGACGCTGGCGGGGCAGGTCGGGGCGATTTTCCAGCCGTCGAAGAGCAGTGACAAGCCGGTCGACATCGCCCGCGCCGCGATGGCCGAGGCGCGCCGGCAGATGTGTGACGTGATCATCGTCGACACGGCGGGCCGCTTGCACGTCGACGATGCGATGATGGCCGAGATCCGCGACGTCCATGCCGCCATCGAGCCGCATGAAACCCTGTTCGTGGTCGACGCGATGACCGGCCAGGACGCCGCCAACACCGCCGCTGCGTTCAACGACGCCCTGCCGCTCAGCGGCATCATCCTGACCAAGACCGACGGCGACGCCCGTGGTGGCGCGGCACTCTCGGTGCGGCAGATCACCGGCAAGCCGATCAAGTTCCTGGGCGCCGGCGAGAAAACCGACGCCCTGCAGCCGTTTCACCCCGAGCGGATCGCATCGCGCATTCTCGGCATGGGCGACGTTCTGTCACTGGTCGAAGAGGTGCATCGCAAGGTCGACCAGCAGGAGGCCGAGAAGCTGGTCAGCAAGATCCGCAAGGGCCGGGGCTTCGACCTGGAAGACTTCAAGGCGCAACTCGAGCAGATGCAGAACATGGGCGGCCTCGGCGGCCTGGTCGACAAGCTGCCCGGCATGTCGAACCTGCCGGACCAGGTGAAATCGCAGGTCGACGACCGTCAGACCCGCCAGATGATCGCCATCATCAACTCGATGACCCCGCACGAGCGCCGCTTTCCGGACGTCATCCGCGGTTCGCGCAAGAAACGCATCGCAAACGGTTCGGGCACCCAGATCCAGACCGTCAACCGTCTGCTCAAGCAGCACGCACAGATGCAGAAAATGATGAAAAAGATGGGCAAGGGCGGCATGGCGCGAATGATGCGCAAGATGGGCAAGATGCAGGGCCAGATGCCGCCGGGCGGGAAGTTCCCGGGCGGCAAGCTGCCCTTCTGACGGTCGCGGCATGAGCACGACGTCGCGTCGGCGGTTTCTGGTCGGCGGCCTCGCCGGGGCGGGGGCCGTGTCGCTCGGTCTGCTGGCGTACGGCGGCCTGGGGCGGGGTCGCGTCGGCGCCTCGATTCCGGAATCGATGGGCCCGCTGCGGCCGGTTCCCGACGGCACGACCGGCCTGCCGTTGCTGAAATTGCCGGAAGGCTTTCGCTACCGGACGATGTCCTGGTCCGGCACGCCCCTGCACGACGGATTCACAGCGCCCCGCCGGGCGGACGGTATGGGCGTCGTGGCGCAATCGGGAACCCGTGTCACCCTGGTGCGCAACCACGAGCAGCGCGAGGTCGGTGCGCCGATCGGCAATCCGGACACGGCCTACGACAACCTCGACGGGGGCACCACGACGCTGGTGTTCGATACCGCGGCCGAGGAACTGGTCGATTCCTGGGTGAGCCTTGGCGGCACGCTGCACAACTGCGCGGGCGGCGTCACGCCATGGGGCACCTGGCTGTCCTGCGAGGAGGGGGTGTTCTCGCCGTCACTTCGACACCTGGCCCCGGTCGGCAAGTACCGTTACTGGAACATCGAGCGGGCCGAACGCGAGCACGGTTTCGTGTTCGAAGTGCCGGCCGAGGGCGTTGCCGAGCCCGAGCCGCTCGTCGCCATGGGGCAGTTCGAACACGAGGCGGTGGCTTTCGATCCGCGCACGGGCATCGCCTACATGACCGAGGACAACGAACCCGATGCGGGATTCTACCGCTTCATTCCCCATACGCGCGGAAAGCTGCGGGACGGCGGCCGCCTGCAGATGATGCGCGTGGTGGGCCGGCCCGATATGACGGACGGCCTGCGGCTGGGCGAGCCGTACGACGTCGAGTGGGTCGATATTCCCGACCCGGCGCGCGGTTTCGTACCGGGCACGCGGCGCCCCAGCGGCGTCGCCGAGCAGGGCCTGGCCGCCGGCGCCTCGCGTTTCGTCGCGCTGGAGGGGTGCGCCTTTGCCGACGGTCACCTGTGGTTCACGTCCAAGAGCGGCGGCGGGCAGCAGTCCGGTTACGTGATGGAGTACGACCCGACGGGCGAAAAACTCTGGATGGTCTTCGAATCGCAGGGCCGGCGCCATTTTTCGGGGCCCGACAACATCGTCATGAGCCCGCGCGGCAGCCTGGTGATCTGCGAGGACCGCCTGAGCGGGGACAAGACCGGGCAGAGCGTGGCCGGGCTGACGCCGCAGGGCGAGTTTTTCCGCTTCTGCCAGGTGAATCCGGATCTCGGCGGCACCTATGCCGGGCACGATCTCGCCGCGACGGCGGTCGGCTCCGAGTGGGCGGGGGCGACGTTCTCGCGCGACGGTGCGTGGCTGTTCCTGAACGTCTACGACCCGGGCTTCACGGTGGCGATCACCGGCCCGTGGACCGAGGGCTACCTCTGACGCCCGGATCGCGCGGCGCCGCGACGATTCGCGTCGCTCATGTGTTTTCTTTTTCTCGAAACAGGGGTAAAATGCCCGGTTTGCTGGGGTTCAACTGGAATCGAACATCATGGTCAAAATCAGATTGGCACGGGGCGGCGCGAAAAAGCAGCCGTTCTATCACATCGTCGTCGCGGATAGCCGCAAGCCGCGTGACGGGCGCAACATCGAGCGGCTCGGGTTCTTCAACCCGGTCGCGCGTGGGCAGGAAGAACGCCTGCGTCTCGACCTCGAACGTGTCGAGTACTGGCAGGGCCACGGCGCGCAGCTTTCGGAGCGCGTCAAGTCGCTGGTATCCGAGGCGCGCACGGCCGCGGCCTGAGACCGTTCGCACCTCCCCGGAATGGGCCGTGGACAAACGCATCGTTCCGCTCGGCCACATTTCCGGTGTTCACGGCGTCAGGGGCTGGGTCAAGGTCCACTCGCTGACGGAACCACGGGAGGCGATATTCGATTACCAGCCCTGGCTGCTGGGTGAGGCGCTCGAAGCGGTTCGCGTCAGCGAGGGCAGGAAACACGGCAACCGGTTGATTGCGCGCCTGGAAGGCGTCGACAGCCGGGAAGCGGCCGAAGAACGGGTCAACCGCTCGATCGCCGTTTACCGCGAGCAACTGCCCGAAACCGGGGACGACCGGTTCTACTGGACCGACCTCGTCGGTTTGACGGTGCGGCTCGAGGACGGCCGGGAACTGGGCGCCGTGGAGCGATTGATGGCCACCGGCGCAAACGACGTGTTGGTGGTGCGGGGCGAGCAGGAGCGATTGATCCCGTTCGTGCCCGGGCAATACGTGAAGCAGGTCGACCTGGACAAGGGCGAAATCGTGGTCGACTGGGACCCGGATTTCTGAGCCATGCAGGTCCAGGTCGTAACGCTGTTTCCGGACGAGTTCCGGCCGCTGGTGGACCTTGGGGTCACCGGCCGCGCGATCCGCGATGGGCGGGTGCGGCTGGACACGGTGAATCCGCGGGATTTCGCCACCGACCGGCATCGCACTGTCGATGATCGGCCCTATGGCGGCGGTCCCGGCATGGTGATGGCGGTGGAGCCGCTGCGCAGCGCGATTCGCGCCGCGCGCGACGCGACCGTCGCGGGCACGCGGGTCGGCCTGATGAGCCCGCAGGGCCGGCCGATCGATCAGCGTGCGCTGCGCGAACTGGCCGCCCGACCGGGTCTGATCCTGGTGTGCGGTCGCTACGAAGGCATCGACGAGCGGCTGATCGAGCTTGAAATCGACGAGGAATGGTCGCTTGGCGACTACGTCCTCAGCGGCGGAGAACTCGCCGCGGCGGTGGTGATCGACGCCGTCACGCGCCTGCTGCCGGGCGTGCTCGGGGACGAGCAATCGGCGGAACAGGATTCGTTCACGGGCGGGCTGCTGGATTGTCCGCACTACACCCGCCCGGAAGACGTGGATGGGCTGACCGTGCCGCCGGTGCTGTTGTCCGGCGACCACGGGGCCATAGAGCGCTGGCGCCGGAAGCAGTCCCTGGGACGCACCTGGCTGCGCCGGCCGGAGTTGCTGGACCGCTTGCAACTGGACGCCGAATCGAAAGCGTTGCTGGCCGAATTCAAGGCCGAACACGAAGGCCGGCGGACGGACATGAATTAACTGAAAGGATCGGGAACATGACGAACATAATCGACGATATCAACGCCGAGCAGTTGAACAAGGACATTCCGCAGTTCGCTCCGGGCGACACGCTGGTGGTCAACGTGAAGGTGCGTGAAGGCAACCGCGAGCGCCTGCAGGCATTCGAGGGCATCTGCATCGCGATGCGCAACCGCGGCCTGAACTCCGCGTTCACCGTGCGCAAGATTTCGCACGGCACCGGCGTGGAGCGCGTTTTCCAGACGTACAGCCCGGTGATCGAATCGATCAAGGTCAAGCGCCGGGGCGACGTGCGACGGGCCAAACTGTATTACCTGCGCGGACGCGAAGGCAAGAGCGCGCGCATCAAGGAGAAGCTGGGCTGAGCGCCACTCGGTCGAGTCGAAAAAACCCGCCGCACGGCGGGTTTTTTTGTGGCCCGGAAAAGGCGCGCCGCGGCGTCGCCCATCCGCAGGCTTCAGGTCGTCCGCCACGGGGTTCGGTGCGCGAGGCGCCCGGTTCCGCTCTTGAAACCGTGGCCGTCATCCCTATGTATGCGGCATCCCGTAACCACAAGAATTGTCATGGCCGAACAGAACACCATCGAAACGCATGCCTTCCAGGCGGAGACGCGGCAGGTACTCCACCTGATGATCCACTCGCTGTACTCCAACAAGGAGATCTTCCTGCGTGAACTGATCTCGAACGCGTCCGACGCGCTGGATCGACTGCGTTTTCTCGCGCTGAGCGACGACGCGATCCTCGAGGGCGACAGCGAACTGCGCATCGAGCTGGAGGCGGACGAGGAAGCCGGAACCCTGACCGTGCGCGACAACGGCGTCGGCATGAATCGCGACGACGTGATGGAGAATATCGGCACCATCGCCCGCTCCGGCACCCGCGCCTTTCTCGACCAACTGTCCGGCGATGCAAAGGCCGACGCGCACCTGATCGGGCAGTTCGGCGTCGGATTCTATTCGTCGTTCATCGTCGCCGACCGCGTGACCGTGTTGACCCGCAAGGCCGGCGAGGCGCCCGCGGCCGGCGTGCGCTGGGAATCCGACGGCGGTGGCGAGTATTCGCTCGAACCGGTCGAACGCGAGCGTCACGGTACCGAGGTCGTGCTGCATCTCAAGGAAGCGGAGAAGTCGTTCCTCAACGGCTGGACGCTGCGCTCCCTCGTCTCGCGGTACTCGGACCACATCGGTTTTCCGATCCGGATGCAGGAAAAAAGCGAAGACGACACCGCCGAGTGGAAGGACGTCAACAAGGCCTCGGCCCTGTGGACCTTGCCCAAGAGCGAAATCGACGACGAGGAATACCAGTCGTTCTACAAGTACCTGACGCACGACATCGACGACGCCCTGACCTGGGCGCACAACAAGGTCGAAGGCAGCCAGAGCTACACGACGCTCCTCTATATCCCCGCGACGGCCCCGATGGACCTGATGCTGCAGCGCGACGAACGCAGCGGTCTGCGGCTCTACGTCAAGCGCGTGTTCATCATGGACGCCGCGCAACAGCTTCTGCCGCATTACCTGCGCTTCATGCGCGGCGTGGTGGACTCGGACGATCTGCCGCTGAACGTGTCGCGCGAAATCCTGCAGGAGAACGAACTCTCCGGCAAAATCCGCGCGGCGGTGATCCGCCGCAGCCTCGACCTGATCGGAAAACTGGCGGGCGACGCGGAAAAGTACGCGAGTTTCTGGGCGCAGTTCGGAGCCGTGCTGAAGGAAGGCATCGTCGAGGATATGGCCAACCGCGAGCGTATCGCGCCGCTGCTCCGATTCGCCTCGACCCGGGGCGACGGCGCCAGTCCGACGGTATCGCTGGCCGACTACGTCGCCCGGATGCCGGAAGGGCAGGACGCCATTTATTACATCACGGCGGACAATTACGCCGCCGCCGCGCACAGCCCGCACCTCGAGGTGTTCCGCAAGAAGAACATCGAGGTGTTGCTGATGTCGGACCGGGTCGACGAGTGGATGATGGCGTATTTCAACGAGTTCGAGGGCACGCCGTTCAAGTCGGTCGCGAAGGGCGATATCGATCTCGCCGCGGTCGATGGCGCGGAAAAACCCGCCGACGAGACCACCGACACGGTGGAAGAGACGCTGGATCAGGCCTTGCTCGATCGCGTGCGGGCGTCGCTGGGCGACCGCGTCGCCGACGTGCGCAGCAGCAAGCGCCTGACGGATTCGGCCTCCTGCCTGGTGCTTGGCGACCAGGAGATGGCCCTGCACCTGCAGCGCATGCTGCAGCAGGCGGGCCAGGAGGTGCCGGACAGCAAGCCGGTGCTGGAACTGAACCCGGGCCATGGCCTGGTGGAACGCCTTGCGACCGAGCAGGAATCGGACCGCTTCGACGACTTGGCCCTCGTGCTGTTCGAGCAGGCGCTGCTGTCCGAGGGGGCGGTGCTGGCCGATCCGGCCGATTTCGTGCGGCGCGTCAACAGCCTGCTGGTGGAGTGATTGCGACAGGACGATTCGTCTAGAATCGACCCATGTCCGACAAGGTCCGCATCGACAAGTGGTTATGGGCGGCGCG
>JARROJ010000052.1:0-30524 GCA_037384065.1 Lysobacterales bacterium | reverse complement strand
GTGGCGGCCTTCTTGGCTACGGTCTTACGGTTGGCCTTCTTCGGCGCCGCTTTCTTTGGCGCTGCTTTCTTGGCCGTCGTCTTCTTTGCGGCCTTCTTCGGCGCAGCCTTGGTTGCCTTCTTCACCTCGGTGACGGCGCTGGTCGTGGTCTTCTCGAGATCCGTAACCTTGCGGGACAAGGCCTGCACACGGCGGCTCAGGCTGTCGATATCGTCACGCGTCGGCATGCCCAGGCGGGACATGACGTTGGAGACACGCTCCTCGAAAAAGCTTTCCATCCGGTCCCAGTTCTGCGTCGCGCGTTTCTCGACCGACTTGCCTTGCTTGATCATCGGCTCGAGACGATCTTCGACGTCATCCCGAATACCGTCGACGCGGGAGCCGACTTCGCCGCGAATACCTTTCACGCGGGTCTCGACTTCGCTGCGCAAACCGCTGACGCGGTTTTCGATCTCACCGCGAATGTCGTTGAATGCGCCTTCCACGTCCTTGCGCGTCTTCGTTTCGAATTTACCGCCTTCCTTGACCAGCTTGTCGAACAGCTTGCTGCCGCGATCGAGGACCTTGTTGCCCTCGTCCTGCGCCATGCTGAACGCGCCGAGGCCGGCCAGCCAGATATCCCGAGCGGATTCCACGACGGGGTTCTCGACCTTGCGGGCCGCGGGTTTACGTTGTACTTTCTTCTTCAGTTTCTTGGTCGCCATGACATCCTCCGTTAAATGAGCGTTTTCCAAAGAACACCGGCATTGTAGAAACCCCGATTAGAGCAATCACACTAATATGGCCACCTGGAACCCCTTCACGCATTCCGATCCCGCTTACGACTACACCGGAGACCGTCTGCAGGCGGCCTGGAACGACCTGCACGCCGGCGATTGCGAGCCGTTGCCGGACGACCCGGACCTGCAGGAAGCCTGGCGCTGCTTTCACCGCGGCGAATTCCAGCAGGCGGTCGAACGGGCCGACGACATCGGACTCGAGGCGCACGCGGTCGCGAACAAGGCCACCGGCATCTACGCCACCTACCTGGAACCGGATGCGCGGCGCCAGCAGGCGCTGTTCAAGCAGGCCATCGACCGGGCCGAGCAGGCCATCGAGGCCTTTCCGGACGACCCGAACAGCCACTATTTTCATGCCTTCAACCTCGGCCGCTACAGCCAGAGCATCTCCGTGGTGAAAGCGCTCAAGCAGGGCGTCGGCGGCAAGATCCAGAAGAGCCTGAAGCGGGCGCTCAAGCTGCAACCGGACCATGCCGAGGCCCACACGGCGCTGGGCATGTACCACGCGGAGATCATCGACAAGGTGGGCAAACTGATCGGCGGGATGACCTATGGCGCCAGCGAAGCCGATGCGCTGAAGCACTTCGCCGCCGCGCTCGAATTGACGCCCCGATCGCCGATCGCGCGGATCGAGTACGGCAACGGGCTGTACCTGCTGTACGGCGAGGATCGGATCGACGAAGTCTCGGAGCTGTACGTGGCCGCATCGGAGACCGAACCGCTGGACGCGATGGAACGGCTCGACGTCGAAGCCGCACTGGCCGAACTCGAGTAATTCCGAAATGTGCGCCGAGCGCCCGAAATTGCGCGAATTTCTTTACAAAATAACAGAATTATCATAGATTTACTTTTAGTTCATACAGGGAAGTGTAATGATCAACGAGAAAAATACGCTCATCGGCCATCTGGTCGAGTCCAGCGGCTCCGAGTGCGTCGCGCAGTTGATCTCCGAGGAAGAAGGCTTCGTCCCCGAGGTTTCCATCAACGGGGAGGACATCCGCATCGGCATGGTGGGCTCGTACCTGATGGTGCGGCAAAGCGGCACGTACGTGCTGGTGATCGTCGAGAGCATGTGGCAGGAGGTCGGCGCCGAAGGCGAGTTGGTGCGCCTGATCCGTCTCAACCCGCTGGGCGAGATTTCCGCCAAGGGCGGCTTTCAGCGCGGCGTGGCCCATTTCCCGACGCCCGGAGCGGAGCTGCACCTGGTCACCGCGTCGACGCTCGAAATCCTGTTCAACCAGTACGCCGCCGACAACTTCAAGGTCGGCCAGCTCAGCGCCGCCGAGTCGGTCGACGTGTTTCTCGACCCGGACGCGTTCTTCGGACGGCACGCCGCCATCCTCGGCCAGTCCGGCTCCGGTAAGTCCTGGTCGGTCACCAGCTTCGTCCAGTCGACGCTGCGCGCGATGCCGAACGCGCACATCATCATTCTCGACCTGCACGGCGAATACGGCACCAAGGATTGGGACCCGGACACACGGCCGCCCTTCCCCGAAGGCAAGGTGCGCTGCATCAAGGCCAGCGACCTGGAATTCCCGTACTGGCTTCTGACCTACGAGGAACTGATCGAACTGCTGATCGACATGGACGACCCGAACGCCTCGGTCCAGATCGCCTTTCTGCGCGGCGCCCTGCTGGAGCTCAAGCGCGAAGCGAACGATCACCTCGACCTGGGCCACATCACGGTCGACTCACCGATCTACTTCTCGATGGACGAGCTGCTCTCCCGCTTCCGGTACGCCAACGAGACCATGTCCGATTTCGGCAAAACGAAGACCGCGTTGACCGGCAAGTTCGACCAGTTGCTGGTCAAGCTGCAGAGCCGTCTCAACGACAGCCGTTACGATTTCCTGCTGCGGCCGAAGAAGCGCATCAATTCGGAGTCCCTCGCGGGGCTGATGCGGGACTTCGTGGGCCTCGGCGACGAGCGCGCCAACGTGACCGTGCTGGACATCAGCTCGGTGCCGTTCGACGTGCACCCGACGGTCACCGCGCAGATCGGCCGCCTGGCGTTCGAATTCAACTACTGGAACCCGGGATGCCGCGAATTTCCGCTGTACGTCGTCGCCGAGGAGGCCCATGCCTACATTCCGCGCGACCATGTCGGCGGTCACCAGGGCACGCGGCGCAGCTTCGAGCGCATCGCCAAGGCCGGCCGTAAGTACGCCGTCGGGCTGTGCGTCGTCAGCCAGCGACCGAAAGAACTTTCCGAGACGGTTCTTGCGCAGTGCAGCAGCTTCATCTGCCTGCGCATCACCAACCCGGACGACCAGGAATACGTCCGTTCCCTGGTCCCCGACTCCGCCCGCGGCATTCTCGAGGCACTGACCTCGCTGGCGCAGGGCGAGGCGATCGCCGCCGGTGAAGCCGTCCCGATGCCGGTGCGCTTCCGCGTCACCATGCCGGACCCGCCGCCGAACGCCCAGAGCATCGAGTACGGGCACATGTGGTCGCGCGGTCCGACGGAGACCGATGTCGAAAACATCGTGGACAGTTGGCGGCGCCAGCGGCGCTGAACGCCGACGCAACGAAGAACGGGGCCCGCGGGCCCCGTTTTTTTACCCGGTCATGCAGACCGCCGCGCCCTCGCGGCGCATCGCCTTGGCCTGGTCGGAGCGCTCGATCTGCAACTTCTCCAGGTAGCCGTCCTGCACCCCGGTAACGTACTCGCCGGAAAAACAGGACGTATCGAAGTGGCGGATGGCGTCGTTGCCCTCGCGGCAGGCTTCGATCAGGTCCTCGAGATCCTGGTAGATCAGCCAGTCCGCGCCGAGCTGCTGCTCGATCTCCGCGATGCTGCGGCCACTGGCGATCAGTTCGGAAGGCGCGGGCATGTCGATCCCGTAAATGTTCGGATACCGCACCGGTGGCGAGGCGGACGCGAAATAGACCTTGTTGGCGCCGGCTTCGCGCGCCATCTGGATGATCTTCCTGGACGTCGTGCCGCGCACGATCGAGTCATCGACGATCAGCACGTTCTTGCGCCGGAACTCGAGATCGATCGCGTTCAGTTTCTGACGCACCGATTTCTTGCGCGTCTGCTGGCCGGGCATGATGAAGGTCCGGCCGATGTAGCGGTTCTTGATGAAGCCCTCGCGGTACTTCACGTCGAGGTCGTACGCCAGCGGCAACGCGGCCGTGCGGCTGGTGTCCGGCACGGGAATGACCACGTCGATGTCATGGTCGGGCCGCTCGCGCAGAATCTTTCGCGCCAGGGCCTGGCCCATGCGCAGGCGCGCCTTGTACACCGAGATGTCGTCGATCATCGAATCGGGGCGCGCGAAGTAGACGTATTCGAAAATGCACGGTGAAGGGTCGCGCTGCTCGGTCGAGACGTGGGTGTGCAACTGGCCGTCCAGTGTGATGAACACGGCCTCGCCGGGCGCCACGTCGCGCATCATCTCGAAACCCAGCACATCGAGCGCAACGGACTCCGAGGCCAGCACGTACTCCGTGCCCTGCTCCGTCTCGCGACGACCGAGCACCATCGGCCGAATGCCGTTGGGATCGCGGAAACCGAGGATGCCCGCGCCGCAGATCACCGCGACCGCCGAGTAGGCGCCGCGGCAGCGGCGGTACACCGCGTCCACCGCCCGGAACAAATGTTTTGGATCCAGGTGGTCGAAGGTCTGGTTCTGGAGTTCGTGGGCCAGCACGTTGAGCAGAACCTCGGAATCCGACTTCGTGTTCAGGTGCCGCCGGTCGCTGGCGAACAGTTCCTGCGCCAGTTCTTCGGTGTTGATCAGGTTGCCGTTGTGCCCGAGCGCGATCCCGTAGGGCGAATTCACGTAGAACGGCTGGGCCTCGTCGGAGTTCTCCATGCCGGCGGTCGGGTAACGCACATGTCCGATCCCCGTGTTGCCGCCGAGCGACCCCATCTGGACGGACTCGAACACGTCCCGTAACAGACCGTTGCCCTTGTGCAGACTGATCCGGTGTCCGTCCAGCGTGGCGATGCCGGCCGCGTCCTGACCGCGATGCTGCAGCATCGTCAGGGCATCGTAAAGTGCCGGACCCACCGCGCTCTTACCGACGATTGCAACGATTCCACACATGCGGGACTACCCCGTTCGTCCAGCCAGCCAAAGTGACGCGCGAATTCTACCACGCGTGGCGGCCTGATCGCTGCCATCGCGTTGGATATCGGCATCGCCGTCGCCCGGCGCGTCCTCCGCGTTGTCCGGATCGAACTCGAGGTAGTCCGAAATCGGCTCGGGCAGCCACTCTGCGCACCAGTCGACCAGGGGCATCAGGCGCGCGATGGTCGCCGACTCCTTCCACCAGGGATCCGCCGGAATCGGCGTGAACCCGGCCACCAACAGCACGGCCACGACCAGCGCCAGCCCGCGGACGGCGCCGAACACGCCCCCGAGCAGGCGATCGGTGCCGCTCAGCCCGGTCGTCGTGACGAGTTTGCCGAGCAGGTAGTTGATCAGACCGCCGACAAGCAGCACGGCGATGAACAGGCCGGCGAAGCCCATCGCCGTTCGCGCGGAGGGCAGCGTGACCGTCTCCGCCATCAGGTCGGCGACGTCGCCGGCGAAGTGATACGCCACGAAGAACGCGGCCGCCCACACCACCAGGGAAAATACTTCGCGAATGAAGCCGCGCAGCGCGCCCACCAGGATCGAGATCGCGATCACGGTCAGGATCGCGTAGTCGGGCCACCCCATCACGTCATCCCTGTCGGCCGGTGCGGTCGGTGCATGGGCGTCAGTCGGCGCTCATCACGACGCCGTCCAGCGCCAGGCGCTCGTTGATCTGCCGGTCGGCCCGAATCGCGTCGTCGCGGTCGACGAACGGCCCCACGCGCACGCGGTAGATGGTGGAGCCGGAACTGCTGACCTGCTCCCGGTAGGCGCTGTGGCCCTCGAGACGCAGCTTTGCAACCAGGTTGTCCGCATTCGCCGAACTCGAAAAGCTGCCCACCTGCACGACCCAGCGCACGAGGGGGTCGGAGGGTTTCGTCACCCGCTCTGCGCGTCCGGGTTGCAGGTCCATGACCCTCGGCTTGGTGCCCTCGATCTGCTCGCGCAGCCGGGCGACCGCCCGTTCCGCCTCGCTCTCGCTGTCGTACGGCCCGACCCGCACGCGGTTGAGCGTGCCCACGTCGGAGCTCACGGTGTCGGTCAGAACGGCGTATCCGAGGCCCTGCAGGCGCGTGGAAAGTTTCGACGCGTTGCTGACCGAGCCGAAACTGGCCACCTGCACGACGTACCGGCCGGCCGGAACAGACGGCGGCGCGGGTTTCGGCGGCGGTTCGGACTTGGTGACCGGTTCGGCCGGCGCATCGGTCGCGGCTTCCGGCGGCGTGTCCGCGGCCACGGCCCGCTCATCGGGCTCGGGACCGGGACCGGCGGCGCCGTCCTCCGCCGCGATCGGCGGCGGCACGACCGGCGCCCCGTCGGTATCGGCCGCTGCTTCGCCCTCCGGCGCGTCCTGAGGCGTCACCTCGACCGAGCGCGACGGCGCCGGCAACTCGAGCGTCGGCGCTTCGATCGGCGCGGCCGTCTCGGGCGCCGGGACTTCCCCGATCGGAAAGCGGCGCGTTTCGAACTGGACCGCCTCGGGATTCTCTTCGATCTCGATCCGCGCCGCGCCCGGCGCCCCGCTGTCGGGACGGCCGCCGAACAGCATCGGCAACACCACGACGGCGAACGCGATCAGGACGCTCGCGCCGACCAGTCGTTGCTTGAGTGCGATATCCATGGAATCAGGATCCGCTCGCGCGACGGCGCCGTGCCGCGCCACGCGCGTGTGGCGGAAGCGAGTTCGCTCCGCGCTGCCCGTCATTCATTTGGGTTCACCCGACTTCACTCCTCGCGCCTTGATTGGCCTGGCTTCGATCGCGACCGCGCGGCGCCGGGTCGTGTCGACCGGTCCCGAGCCCCGCGGCACCGATTCTAGCAGCATCACGCGGGTACTGTCGTGCCATCGCTCCCGGTAGCGGCAGCCAGCGCGTCCAGCGCCGCGTCTACGGTCAGGAACGAGCCGAACACCAGCACGCCGTCGGTCGGTTTCGCATCCTTCAGCGCGGCGGCGAGCGCCTCCGCCACCGTGCCGCAGGCCCGCACGGTCGCCGGCGCTACGGCCGCCCGGACCTGTTCGGCGAGTTGCGCCCCGCTCTGCCCCCGATTGCTGCCGAGGCCGGCGCAATACCAGTCGGCAACGACCCCGCCGAGCGCGCGCGCAGCCGCACCGGCGTCCTTGTCGGCGAGCATGCCGAGGACGCAGTGCACGCGGGTGATCTTCTCGACGCGCATGCGCTGTTCGAGCGTGCGGGCCACGACCTCCGCGCCGAGCGGGTTGTGGCCGACGTCGAGCCAGACGGCCGGAGCGTCGGCGACCCGCTCGAACCGCCCGCGCAGGCGTACCGACTGCATCCCGGAACGCAAGGCCGCGCCGCGCCCGATCGCTTCCGGCTCGAGTTCCAGCACGGCCGCGAGGCCGGTCGCCGCGTTGTCGAACTGGTGCGCCCCGGCGAGTGTCGGACGCGGCAATGCGACCGAGCGGTCGCCGTACCGGAATACGGCCTGCTCGCCCCGGGCGCTCAACTCGAAATCGATGCCGATGCGACGCACGGGCGCAGCGCGTTCGCGGGCGGTTTCCAGAACGGAGTCCGGCGGGTCGCGATCGCCAATCACCAGCGGCCGGCCGCGCCGAATGATTCCGGCTTTTTCGCGCCCGATCGCTTCGCGGGTGTCGCCGAGGTATTCCTGGTGGTCCAGGCCGATTGGCGTAATGACCGTGCAGTCCCCGTCGAGCAGGTTGACGGCGTCGAGCCGCCCGCCGAGACCGATCTCCATGACGGCGCAATCCAGCCCCTGGTCCTGGAGGATCAGGAACGCCGCCAGCGTGCCGAACTCGAAGTAACTCAGGCTGACATCACCCCGCGCCGCCTCGATCCGTTCAAAGGCCTCGGTGAACTGCCGGTCGTCCGCCAGGCGCCCCGCGAAGCCGACCCGTTCGTTGTAGGCGTGGATGTGCGGCGTGGTGTACGTGCCGCAGCGCAAACCCAACCGCTCCAGAACGGCGCGGATCACCGCGACCGTGGAGCCCTTGCCGTTGGTTCCCGCGACGACGACGCAGCGTTTCGCCGGAACCGGCGAACCGAGCCGCTCCCAGACGGCGCGCACGCGGTCCAGGCCGAGATCGACTTCCCGTGGGTGACGCCGTTCGAGCAGGCTCAGCCATTCCGTGAGGCTGGCGGGCATGGCGTCTTCAAAGGCTCCGGGTCAGGAGGAAACGACTTCGCCGCTGACCGCGCGAGGGCGCTGGCCCGCGGTCAGCAGGTCGAGCAGAGCACTGATTTCGTCGCGCAGTTTGCGCCGGTCCACGATCATGTCGATCGCGCCCTTCTCGAGCAGGAATTCGCTGCGCTGAAAGCCCTCGGGCAGTGTTTCGCGCACGGTCTGCTCGATCACGCGCGGGCCCGCAAAGCCGATCAGCGCGCCGGGTTCGGCGATGTTGATGTCGCCGAGCATGCCCAGGCTGGCCGACACGCCGCCCGTGGTGGGATGGGTCAGAACGGAGATGTAGGGAACGCCGGCATCCGCCAGGCGTCCGAGCACCGCGCTGGTCTTGGCCATCTGCATCAGCGACAGCAGCCCCTCCTGCATGCGCGCGCCGCCGGTGGCGGAAAAACAGACCAGCGGCGCCTTCAGCCGTTGCGAGCGCTGCGCCGCGCGGGCGAACTTCTCCCCGACCACCGATCCCATGGAACCGCCCATGAACTTGAACTCGAAGGCGCAGGCGACCACCGAGCGGCCGTTCAGCCGGCCGGACATCGCGACCAGCGCGTCCTTCTCGCCGGTGGCCCGCTGTGCGATGGCGATCCGCTCACGGTACTTTTTGCTGTCGCGGAACCGCAACGGGTCGGCCGGTTCGAGGCGCGTCGCTATTTCCCGCCGTTCGTCGGGATCCAGGAACTGGTCGAGCCGCACCCGCGCCGAGATCGGCATGTGCGTCGCGCATTTGGGGCACACCGACAGGTTGCGCTCCAGTTCCGGGCGGTACAGGACCGCCTGGCAACTGTTGCACTTGGTCCAGAGGCCTTCGGGGACGGTTCGCTTGTTGCCGCCCTCGGTGCGAATTCGTGACGGCATGAGTTTCTGCAACCAGCTCATGGGGCATCATTGTCCATTGCGGCGCGCACCGGTGCAAGGAAGGCGCGCGCCTCGCGGCAGACGGCCTCGCGGCTGTCCTGGCCGGCCAGGACCGAAACGAGGGCGCTGCCGATCACCACGCCATCGGCCACGCCCGCGACCGCGGCGGCGCTCGCGGCGTCCTTGATCCCGAACCCGACCGCCAGCGGCAGGTCGCTGTGCGCCCGCAACCGCGCCAGGGGTTCGTCGAGGGCGCTCGCGTCGAGCCGGTTGGCGCCCGTAATTCCCTTGAAGGAGACGTAATACAGGTAGCCCGCGGCCTGCCGCGCGATGGCTTCCATCCGCGCCTCGGTGGTGGTGGGCGCCACCAGGCAAACCGGAACCACGCCGTGGGCGTCGAGATCGGTCCGCAGCACCTTCATCTCCTCCGGCGGACAATCGACCAGCAGGATCCCGTCCACGCCCGCCTTCGCGGCGTCGCGGGCGAACGTCCCGTAACCGTATCGTTCGATCGGGTTCAGGTAGCCCATCAGCACCACGGGCGTGCGCGCATCGTCGGTTCGAAACGCGCGTACCATGTCGAGCACCCGGGTGAGTGACACGCCATGGGCAATCGCCCGCTCGCTGGCCTGCTGGATGACCGGGCCGTCCGCGGTCGGATCGGAGAACGGCACGCCCAGTTCGAGGATGTCCGCGCCGGCCTCGACCAGAGCGTGCATCACGTCGACGGTCCAGTCGGGATGCGGGTCGCCGGCCGTGATGAAAGGAATCAGCGCAGCCCGGCCCTGCCCGGCCAGCGCCGCGAAACAGCGGTCGATGCGGTTGCTCACAGCGATATGCCCTCCAGTTCCGCCACGGTCTGAACATCCTTGTCGCCGCGTCCGGAGAGGTTCACCAGGATGGTCTGGTCGGGACGCATCTCGCCGGCGAGCTTCATCGCGTACGCCACGGCGTGACTGCTCTCCAGCGCGGGCAGAATGCCCTCGTTGCGGGTCAGCGCGTGGAAGGCCTGCATCGCCTCCTCGTCGGTGACGCCGACGTACTCGGCGCGGCCGGTATCCTTCAGCCAGGCATGCTCCGGCCCGACGCCGGGATAATCGAGGCCCGCGGAAACCGAGTGGGTGTGCTCGATCTGGCCGGCTTCGTCGTCCATCAGGTACGTTCGGCAGCCGTGCAGGACCCCGGGCCGCCCGGCGCACAGCGACGCCGCGTGCTCGCCGGTATGCAGACCGTGCCCGGCCGCTTCGACCCCGATCATGCGGACGTCGTCATCACCGATGAAGGGGTGAAACAGGCCCAGCGCGTTCGAGCCGCCGCCCACGCACGCGACCAGGGCGTCGGGCAAGGTGTCGTGCTCCTCGAGCATCTGCCGGCGTGCTTCGCGACCGACCACGGCGTTGAAATCCCGCACCATGACCGGGTACGGATGCGCGCCGGCGACCGTGCCGATGATGTAGAACGTGTCGTCCACGTTGCTCACCCAGTCGCGAATCGCCTCGTTGAGCGCGTCCTTGAGCGTCTTGCTGCCGGACGTGACCGGGCGCACCTCGGCCCCCAGCAGTTTCATTCGGAACACGTTGATGGCCTGGCGGTGGATGTCCACCTCGCCCATGTAGACGATGCACTGCTTGCCCAGGCGGGCCGCGACGGTCGCCGAGGCCACGCCGTGCTGGCCGGCGCCGGTTTCCGCGATGATCCGCGACTTGCCCATGTAGTCCGCCAGCAGGGCCTGGCCGACGGTATTGTTGATCTTGTGGGCGCCGGTGTGGTTCAGGTCCTCGCGCTTGAGCAGGATGCGCGCCCCGCCGGCCATCTCGGTGAGGCGCTGCGCAAAATAGATCGGTGAGGGGCGGCCGACGTAGTGCGCAAGGTCGGCGTCGAGTCGGGCCATGAATTCCTCGTCGTCCCGCCAGCGGTAATAGGCGTCGCGCAGTTCCTCGTGCGCATGAACGAGTGTTTCTGAAATGTAGCTGCCGCCGTAGGGGCCGAAATGGCCCAGATCGTCCGGCTCGGATACCATTCGGCCCGCACTGTTCCGTTCAATTTTCACGCTTTGCCTCACTGATGAATTGGCGCATTTTCGAGGGGTTCTTGATGCCCGGGGCGTCTTCCACCCCACTGGACACGTCGACCGCCCACGGTCGGACCCGGCGCACCGCTTCGGCGACATTCTCGCACGTCAACCCGCCGGCGAGTACGATCGGCGCGTCGATTGGCGGGATCGAATCCCAGTCGAACACCCGGCCCGTGCCACCCGCCGCACCGGGCGCGTGGCTGTCGAGCAGAAACGCGGCGGCGTTGCGGTGTTCGCGCAACACCGCGCGCCAGTCGCTGCCGGCGGCCATGCTCACTGCTTTGATATACGGTCGATCGAACTGTTCACAATGGTCGGCCGATTCGTCGCCGTGGAATTGCAGCAGGTTCAGCGGGACGTGCCGCAGCGTGCGCCGGACTTCGTCGGGGTCCGCGTTCATGAACAGCCCGACCCGGCAGACGAAAGCCGGCACCGCGCGCACCAGCCCGGCGGCCTGCCGCGGATCGACCCACCGCCGACTGCGCTCGGTGAACACGAAGCCGAGCGCGTCGGCGCCGGCCGCGACCGCGGCAGCGACGTCTCGTGGCCGGGTGATCCCGCAGATCTTGACCCGGACCGGGCTCATGACAGCCCCCTGCCCCGCGGGAACGCCGGCGGTGCGGTGGGCAGGCCGAAATGATCCGGATACCGCGCGCCGAGAAAATAGAGGCCTTCCGGCGCGGCGGTGGGCGCGGCCTGGTTGCGGTCGCGCTTCTCCAGCGTGTCCCGCATCCAGTCGACCGGCGCCTCGCCGCAACCGACGTGCAGCAGGCTGCCCGCGATGTTTCGAACCATGTGGTAGAGAAAACCGTTGGCCGTGACGTCGAGCGTGACCGTGTCGCCGTCGCGGACGACCGAGATCGCGTGGATCTCCCGTACGGCGTGACGGGCCTGGCAGGCCGAAGCCCGGAACGAGGAGAAATCATGCTCGCCGATCAGGCATTGCGCGGCCTCGTGCATGCGCTCGGCGTCGAGCGGCTTGCGGTACCAACTGACGTAGCGCGCTTCGAGGGCGGGACGGATCCAGCGATTCGCGATCCGGTACCGGTAGCTGCGGGCGAAGGCGCTGAACCGCGCGTGAAAGTCATCGCTCACCGCGCGAATCCAGACAACGCTCGACGACCGGGGAAGGTGGCTGTTCAGACCGAGGATCCAGGCGCGTTCGGCCCGCTTCGAGGTCGAATCGAAATGCGCAACCTGGCACAGGGCATGAACCCCGGTGTCGGTGCGTCCGCACGCGGTCACCCGCGCTTCGTGGTCGGCGACACGCGCCACGGCGCGCTCCAGCACGCCCTGCACGGTCGGCTCCTGGCGCTGGATCTGCCAGCCCAGGAATTCGCTACCGTCGTACTCGATACCCAGCGCGTATCGCAAGAGCTACATCAGGTCCAGCATCTTGCGTGCTTCGGCCTGCTGTTCCTCGCTGCCGTTGCTGGCCACTTCCTCCAGAATCACGCGGGCCGCTTCCTTGTCGCCCATGGAAATGTAGGCTCGCGCCAGGTCGAGCTGGATCTCGGGGTCGGAGCTCTCTTCATCGAGAATGTCGGCCTCTTCCTGCTGGCCGCCGAACGCCCTGACCGCCGGCTTCTGCTTCGGCTCGCCGGCTTCCTCGACCTCGGGCTCGTCAGCCTCCTCGCTGTCCGCATCCGCCGCCTGGTCGGCCGGTTTCGAAGCCGCCGGCGCTTCGGACGTGTCGCGCTCCGGCGTTTCCTTTTCGTCCAGCACGCGCAGCACCTCTTCGGCTTCGTCCGCAATTTCGCGCAGTGCCGCGTCGTCCGTCGAACTGCGCGCCTGCCTGCGGCTCACGCGCCAGCCGATGACGACCGCGGCCAGTACGAGCAATCCCAGCAACCAGGCGCCGTACCGGCCGTACCAGGGCTCCGATGCGGATTCCCGGGCCTGCGCCTGGCGTTCCTCGCGCAGCCGTTGCTCCATGTTGGCCATGTCCGAATCGGCCACGTTACCCTGCTGCGCGTCCTCGAGCTGCGCCTCCAGTTCCTTGATGCGTTCCTCGAGGTACGCGTTCTGTTGCTGCTGCGTGATCAGCTCTTCCTCGGTGCGCGCCAGGTTCTCGCGCAGCGCCTGCGTCTCGACCAGGGCGTCGCCGGTGTCTTCGCTTTCCTCGAACCCGTAGGTGCTGTCGAGTTCACTGGCCTCGGAGGGCGGCACCAGCTTGAGTGCATCGGCCGGCTCGTCTTCGACCGCGGCTTCGGGCGCCGCCTCGGGCGGGGCCGCCTCTTCATCCGCGCCCACGGTCTCGGCCGCGCCCGCGTCCTCGGCAGCCGCTTCGGCTTCGGCCCCGTCGGCCGGCGCCTCCGAATCGGATTCGTCAGGCTCGGGGGTCGGCGCGTACAGGTCCTCGGCCGGCAGCGCCGGTTCCTCCGCGGCCGGCGGCGCCGCGGCTTCCTCCGCCAGCAGGGGCATGCTCGGACTGGTGACCGAAGCGCTCGCTTGCTGCCCCGTAAACTCGGCCTCCTGCTGTCGGACCTCGTTGTAGGCGGCGCTGCGGGAAATGCGCTCGACGTCGCTCGGCTCCGGCATGCGCAGAATCGCGCCGCGTTTGAGCAGGTTGATGTTGTCGTTCAGGAACGCATCCGGGTTGCTGCGCTGAATCGCGATCATCACCCGGTTGACGTCCAGACCGCTCCCGGCGGCCCAATCACTGGCGATGCTCCACAGGGTTTCGCCGCTCGCGACCGGACCGTACTCGCCCGGCGCGGGAACCCGGCGCTCGCGGGTCTCGGGCGCGGCCGGGGCTGCGGCAGGCGCGGTCTCGACCACCGGTTCCGGCGGCGTCGCGGTCGTGCCGCCCCGCATGTCGACGCGCGGCAGGGGTGCGGCCTGCGGAGCCGCCTCGGGAACGAGCGGCGGATCGAGAAACAGGGTGTATTCGCGCAACATGCGGCCGTTGGCCCAATTGACCTCGACGATCACGCGCAGGATCGGGCTGTTCACGGGCAGGTCGCTGCGCCGTGACCGACGAGAGGTCATTGCGTTCGCTGGTGATCAGATCGATGCGCGCCTTGAGCGGTTGGTTCAGGTAGGACTCGACCGTCGCGTCGCCGAGGCCCAGCGACCATGCAGCGGGACTGAATGCGAGGGATGCGACGGCCATTAGCGCACGCACGCTGATACGTTTGTTAGTGTTCATTACGACCCTCCGTCGATCCGTGACATCCGGGGCGTGGCACTCCGCAACCCCTCCTGCACGCTTTCGCGACCATCCGTCAAATTCTACGATTGCTCCGGCCGTGTTTCCACTGCCGATTGGTTTTCTTCCAGCCATTCCATGATCTGTATGGCGTTGAGCGCAGCGCCCTTGCGCACGTTGTCGGCGACCACCCACATGCTGATGCCGCGGGGGTGGCTGATATCCCGCCGCAGGCGTCCGACGAACACCGGGTCCTTGCCGGCGCCATGCGTTACCGCGGTCGGATGCTGCAGGTCCGCGCCGTCGACGACCTCCACGCCGGGCGCGTCCAGCAGCAGTTGACGGACCTCGTCGATGCCGATGTCCCCGCGCGTCTCGAGGTGCACGGCTTCGGAGTGGCCGTAGAGCACGGGCACGCGCACGGCCGTTGCGTTGACGCGGATATCCGGATCCTCGAAGATTTTCTGCGTTTCCCAGACCATCTTCATTTCCTCGCGCGTGTAGCCGTTGTCCTGCATCGTGTCGATCTGCGGCAGCACGTTGAACGCGATGGGCTGGGCGAATTTTTCCAGCCGCGGTTCGCGGAAATTGAGCTTGTCGACGGTCTGGTCGACCAGTTCGCGCAGGGCCGTCGCGCCGGC
Organism: Lysobacterales bacterium; assembly: GCA_037384065.1. Lineage (GTDB taxonomy): Bacteria > Pseudomonadota > Gammaproteobacteria > Xanthomonadales > SZUA-36 > JABDPF01. The sequence goes on along the minus strand of JARROJ010000052.1, from coordinate 15,774 downwards.
CCCGGAAACCGACTGGTAGGTGGCGACGTTGATGCGCTCGATGCCGACGGCACGCTGGATCGGCGCCAGGGCGACCAGCATCTGGATCGTCGAGCAATTGGGGTTGGCGATGATCGCACCCGGCCCGACGCCCGCCAGGCGGTGCGGATTGACTTCCGGCACCACCAGGGGAATGTCGTCGACGTAACGGAAGGCGGACGTATTGTCGATCACGATCGCCCCGGCCTCGGCCGCGACCGGCGCGTACGTTTCGCTGACCGAACCCCCGGCGGAGAACAACGCGTACTTCACGCCGGAAAAATCGAAACCGTCCAGATCGTCGATCGTCAGACTGGTGCGGCCGAAATCGACCGGCTTGCCCGCGGACCGCTCGCTGGCCAGGGCCACGACGTTCTTTGCCGGGTAGCCGTGCTCGGCAAGGATCGACAGCATCACCTCGCCCACTGCGCCACTGGCGCCCACCACCGCAATCTTGAACTCTTTACTCATAGACTCTTTACAACTCTCTAGTATCTGTTCGCATTAAACAGTCGATACCGTGCCGACAGTCACTCGGCAAAGCGTCCGATCTGGCCTCGATGGCGCAACGCGTGATCCATCAGCACGATCGCCATCATGGCCTCGACGATCGGTGTGGCGCGAATCCCGACGCAGGGATCGTGCCGGCCCTTGGTGACGACCTCGACCTCGTTGCCGTCGATGTCCAGTCCCCGGCACGGCAGCCGCAGACTGGACGTGGGCTTGAAGGCGGTGCTGACGACGATGTCCTGGCCGCTCGAGATGCCGCCCAGGATGCCCCCCGCGTGGTTGCTGAGAAATCCGTCCGGCGTGATCTCGTCGCGATGCTCGGTGCCGAGTTGCGCCACGCTGTCGAAACCCGCGCCGATCTCGACGCCTTTCGCCGCGTTGATGCTCATCATCGCGCTTGCAAGATCGGCGTCCAGCTTGCCGTACACCGGGGCGCCCAGCCCCGCGGGTACGTTGCGGGCCAGCACGTTGACGCGCGCGCCGGTCGAATCCCCCGACTTGCGCAGCGCGTCCATGTGCGCCTCGAGCACCGGCACCAGGTCCGGGTCGGGGCAGAAAAACGGATTGCGCTCGATTTCGTCCCAGTCCATGCGCGCGTCCACGCGATGCGGGCCGAGCTGCGCCAGCCAGCCCTGGATCTCGGTGCCGAACTGCGCCCGCAGCCACTTCTTGGCGATGACGCCGGCCGCGACGCGCATCGTGGTCTCACGGGCCGACGAGCGCCCGCCCCCGCGGTAATCCCGCAGGCCGTACTTTTTCCAGTAGGTGAAATCGGCATGCCCCGGACGGAACTGGCGCTTGATGTTCTCGTAATCCCGGGAACGGGCGTCGGTGTTCTCGATCACCAGCGCGATCGGCGTGCCCGTGGTCCGGCCCTCGAACACGCCGGAGAGGATCTGCACGTCGTCCTTTTCGCGACGCTGCGAGGTGTGGCGCGATTTGCCGGTGGCGCGGCGCGACAGGTCCGCGCGGATTTCCTCCGCGCTGATCTCCAGGCCGGGCGGACACCCGTCGACCACGCACCCGATCGCCGGACCGTGGCTTTCGCCGAACGTCGTGACACAGAACAGGTGACCAAAACGGTTATGCGACATGTTTCCTCTTTTCCAGTTCGGCGGCGATGAGCGGCGCGGCGGCCTCGAGTTCGGCGCGGGTCAGCAGGAAGACCCCCGTCCCGCCGCGTTCGAAGTCCAGCCACAGGAACGGCACGCCGGGCAGCCGTTCCGCCAGGCGCTGTTCGCTCTCGCCCACTTCACAAATCAGGACGCCATCCTCACCCAGATGGCGCGGCGCGTCCAGCAGGATTTGCAGCACGGCATCGAGACCGTCGGCCCCGGAGGCGAGACCCAGCCCCGGTTCGGCCCGGTACTCCGCCGGCAGATCGGCCACACCGGCGTCCGGCACGTACGGCGGATTCGCCACGATCAGGTCGAAGCGGCGGCCGCCCAGCCCGTCGAACAGGTCCGAGCGGACCAGTTCGACCCGATCGCCGACCGCGTGGCGGCTGACGTTGCGCGCCGCGACGGCCAGCGCCTGCGCGCTGATGTCGCTCGCCGTAACACGGACCGCCGGCAGGTGAACCGCCATCGCCACGGCGATGCAGCCGCTGCCGGTGCACAGATCGAGTACCTCCCGGACGCGGTCCGGGTCCACCCAGGGCCGGAAACCGTCCTCGATCAGCTCGGCGATCGGCGATCGGGGCACCAGCACGTGCGCATCGACATCGAATTCCAGGCCCGCGAAGTACGCGCTGCCGGTCAGGTAGGCGAGCGGCTTGCGGGTTTCGCAGCGCCGGCGCGCGAGCGCTTCGATCCGCTCGCCGGTCTTCGCGGAGAGCATCCGGGCGCCATCGTCGAAACTGCCATCGAGCGGCAAACCGGCCGCGTGCAGAACCAGCCACGCCGCTTCGTCGTCCGCGTTGTCCGTGCCGTGGCCGAAGTGCAGGCCGGCGCGCGCGAAGCGTTCGCTGATGCGTTCAATCCAGTCAGAAACGGTGCGTTCCGGTATCATTTCGCGCGTTCCACCGACGCCCATTGCGCCAAGTGAGCAAGTATAATCGAGCCTGCCGCGGCATGGGGCCGCTGCAGTGAAGAACCCGGACACGAGCCAGCACCTCTTGAAGAGCAACCGACAACGCCTGATTACCGTCCTCCTCGCGGTCGTGGTCGCCGCGGTCAGCGCCGTGGGCGGCTATGCCCTGTTCCGGGTCCTGGAGTTGCGCCAGAACGCCGAACTGCAGGCCCTGCTGGTCCTGCCGGAACCCCGCGCGGTGCCGGCGTTCGCGCTGACCGATCAGTACGGTGAGCCGTTTGGCCCGCAGCGACTCGACGGCCGCTGGTCGCTGCTGTTCTTCGGCTTTACGCACTGCCCGGACATCTGCCCCGGCACGCTGTTCGAACTGGCCCGCGTGACCGAGGGGCTGAAGCAGGCCGGCGACGGCGTGGCGGACCGCGTCCAGGTCGTGTTCGTGTCGGTCGATCCGGAACGGGACCGCCCCGAGCGGCTGCGCGATTACATCGATTATTTCGACCCGGCGTTCATCGCGGTTACGGGAACGCACGAGGCGCTCGAGCCCCTGACCCGCAAACTGGGCATCGCGTACCGGATCGAGCCCCATGCCGAGGGCGCCGCGCAGTACAGCGTCGACCATTCCGCCAGCGTGCTCCTGCTGGACCCCGCAGGCCGGTTGCACGGCGTGTTCCCGGCGCCGCACGACGCCGCGGCCATCGAGGCCGACCTGCTCAACCTGATCGAGAGGGAATGAAGCCGATGCGTATCGTCGACCGCATGCTGGCCGGAATCCAGTACCTGTTGCCGCATCACCTGCTGTCGGCGATCGTGCACGCCTTCATGCGGATCCGTTTCACACCGGTGAAGAACCTGCAGATCCACGTGGTCGGGGGACTGGCGGGCGTCGATTGGAGCGAAGCGGACCGCCAGTCCGTGGATGACTACGAAACCTTCAACGATTTCTTCACGCGCGAACTGCGCCCCGACGCCCGCACGGTCGATCCCGACCCCGAGGCCTTCGTCTGCCCCAGCGACGGCCGCATCAGCCAGTGCGGCCGCATCACCGGCGACCGCCTGATCCAGGCCAAGGGACAGCACTACTCGATCCATGCCCTGCTCGCCAACGACCCGGCGTGCCCTGCGTTCACCAACGGTTTCTTTCACACGGTGTACCTCTCGCCGCGCGACTACCACCGCGTGCACATGCCGCTGGGCGGCACGCTGCAGCGCATGATTCACGTGCCCGGGCGGCTCTTCAGCGTCGCGCCGTACAACGTGCGCGAGATTCCGGGGCTGTTCGCCCGCAACGAGCGCGTCGTCAGCATCTTCGACACCACGCACGGCCCGATGGCGCTGGTGCTGGTGGGCGCCATGCTGGTTTCCAGCATGGATACGGTCTGGGCCGGCACGATCACGCCCCCGCGCGGCAAACGCGTCGCATCGGGCGACTGGTCCCGCCGCGACGTTCACCTGGTCAAGGGGCAGGAAATGGGCCGGTTCAACATGGGCTCGACGGTCATCCTGCTGCTGCCGCCCGCCGCCGTATCCTCCATCGAGGAATTCGCGCCGGGCGACCCGGTCGAGATGGGCGTCCGGCTCGGGCGGCTCTGCTAGCCGCGGGACAGGCGGCGCAGCGCTTATAATCCGGGCATGCCACATTCGAGGCGCACCGCTTTCCTGTTCGTCCTGCTGCTCCTCCTGGCGCCCGTGGATGACGCCCGGCCGGACGCTTCGCGTGACGCCGCGCCGCCGAGCCTGACCGAGCTGGCCGCCGCGGCCGACCTGGTCGCGCTCGGCCAGGTACGCGACACCGATTACCGCCGGCAGCGCGACATTCCGGTCAGCGGCAGCGCCTTTCTGAAAATCCTGATCGCCTACAAGGCGGATCGCCACGAGGATCTCGTGGAGGTCTACGAAAAAGGGCTGCACGAGCACGAGTGTTACTTCCCGAACCCGACCGTATTCGAGGAGGGGCGCCGCTACCTGCTGTTCCTGCGCCGCGATCCCGAGGATCCGGAGCGCTACCGCGGACTGGCCCGGGGCTGCGCGCTCGAGGTGCTGGTCACCCGCGACAACCGCTACGCGCTGCGCTTCCCGCCGAACGGCATCGAACTGAACGATGCGCTGGACCAACGGGCCGAGGCGATGGCGTTCGCCGATCGCTACGCGCTGATCGCGGATGAAGACCTCGCGCCGGCCGAACGCAACGCCTTGCGCGATGGTGGCTACATCGAGCGCGCCGGCGACGACCGCTGGCGTTACACGCGCGGCGTGGACCTGAGCGCCGTGCGGCGCCTGATCGATCCGGACGCCCTAGCGGACTAGGCGGTAACAGGGCTCGTAGGTTTTGCCGCCCGGCAGCTTCATGCGGTGATCCCGAACGAAGTCGCCGAGCAACTCATCCAGCGACGCCAGCAGATCCGCGTCGCCGCGAATTTCGAACGGTCCGCGTTCGCGAATGGCCGCCACGCCCTCGGGCTTGACGTTGCCGGCCACGATGCCGGAAAACAGGCGGCGCAGGTTGCAGGCCAGTTCGTGCAGCGGCAGGTCGCGGCTGAGCGCGAGACCGCTCATGTTTTCATGGTTGGGCTGGAAGGGAATCTGGAATGACTCGTCGATCTCCAGCAGCCAGTTGAAGTAGAAGGCGTCGTTCTTTTCGATGCGGTACTGGCGCACCTTTTTCACGCCGCGGTACATATGGCGGGCGACTTTTTCGGCATCGTCGACGATGATCCGGTAGCGCGATGCCGCCGCGTCGCCGAGCGTCAGCCGAATGAAGCGGTCGATCTGGTGGAAGTACTCGGCCGAACTCGCCGGCCCGGTGAAAACGACCGGAAACGGAATCTCCCGGTTGGCCGGGTTCAGCAAAATGCCGAGGATGTAGAGAATCTCCTCGGTGGTGCCGACACCGCCGGGAAACACCACGACGCCATGGCCGAGGCGAACGAAGGCCTCCAGGCGCTTCTCGATGTCCGGCAGGATGACGAGGTTGTTGACGATCGGGTTGGGCGACTCGGCCGCAATGATGCCCGGCTCGGAAACGCCGATGTAGCGGCCGTCCTTCTTGCGCTGCTTGGAATGGGCGATGGTCGCGCCCTTCATCGGCCCCTTCATCGCCCCCGGGCCGCAGCCCGTGATGATGTTCAGGTGGCGCAGGCCGAGTTCGTAGCCGACGTCCTTGGTGTATTCGTACTCGTGGCGCGGAATCGAATGACCGCCCCAGCACACCACGAGATCGGGATCGACCTCGGGGATCAGGGCCTTGGCGTTGCGCAGAACCTCGAACACGGCCCCGGTTATACCCTTGCCGCTCTGCAGGTCATGGTTCGAATCGTTCTTGATCTCGCTGTCGAAGTAGATCAGGTCGCGAATCACCGAGGAGAGTTGCTCGCGAATACCCTCGATGATCCGGCCGTCGACGAACGCCAGGCCCGGCGCGTTCGTCAGTTCCAGGCGCAAGCCGCGATTGACCTGCTGAATCTCGATATGGAAGTCCGCGTATTGCTCCAGCAGGGCCTCGGCGTCGTCGCTTTCGTTCCCGGTATTCAGCACGGCGAGCGCGCAGCGACGGACCAGTTCGGCGAGGTCGCCCCGCGTGACGTCCTGCAGGCGTTCGACTTCCTGGCGGCTCAGCGTGTAGAGCATGCCGGCGGGATAGATTCGGGTGCTGACGGATGCTGCGGACATGATGTTCTCCTGTTCTGCTTATCGTTATGGTCGTGGCCGTCGATGCGGGTCGGGAAACATAGCGCGGTCAGGGGCCTTTTTTCAATAGACGCGTCGCGCTTCCCTGCTTTCGTCCGCGGCGATAACCGGCGGCGCCCGCCGCCGTCGGGTCCGGCGCCGGCCTGCCGTCAGCGCGCCCGCGCACCCGCTCGAACGGAACGACGGCGGGTTTGCGGCGCCTATAAAAAATCGGGGCGGTCAGACCGCCCCGATTCAGGTAGTGCCAGCGGTTCGATCAGAACCGGTAGGTCAGACCCACGCGGATCTCCCACTGGGAAGGATCGCTGACGCGGCCCTGGCCCTGGGGTTCGATGAACTCTTCGTAGATGTAGTACCGGCCATCTTCGCTGATCTCCATGTCGACGATCGGCTGGTTGCGCGGGAAGCTCGCCTGCCGCAGCACGCACCACTCGTCGTTCAGGAGGTTGCAGAAGTTCTTGAACACGATCCAGCCGGCCAGCTTGTGGCCCTCGGCGAACGCCGGGAATTCCTGCTCGACGCGCAGGTCGAACCAGGTCCACCAGTCGCTGTTGAACGCGTTGCGCGGCGCAATCTTGCCGGCGTAACGGTTCAGGCCGTTCTTCTGCAGTGCGTCGAAGAACGCTTCGGTATTGAAGCTGTCCGCGAACAATACGAGCGGATCGTCCTCACCCGTCGGCACGTACAGCAGGTGGCGGCGGCTGATGTAATCACCGAAGGTATCGCCGTCGTCATCCGAGAACGTGTAGGAGAACGGACGACCCTGGTTGTGCGATCCGACCAGCGAGAAACTGGTGCGGTTGTCGCCCCAGAAGTAGGCCGAGTAGCCAACGCGGAAGCTGAAGCGATGCGGAATGTTGTAATTCGACGTCGCCAGGCCCGGGTTGTTCGGGTCGCTCACGGAGATGTTCGCGTAGTTCGAGAACGCCACCGAACTCGTCATCGGGCTCACGTCCTTGGAATCGGTCCACGCGTAACCCACCGACCAGTCGACGCCGTTGTCGTAGGCCTTGGACAGGTTGATGCTGAACTGCAGCGATTCGGCGTCGTCACCCTTCACGTTGGTCAGGATGTAGTCCGAATTGAATCGACGCGGGTCCGTGTAGATCGGACGGCCGTCCGGCGCGAAACCGGTCTGCTCCATCGTACCGTTGATGATGAGCGCCGAATCCTCGGCCTGGGTGTACAGCAGGTCGGAGTTCAGCACGTAGCCGTCACCGAAGTTCCAGGTGGCGCCCAGGTTGTACTTCCAGGCTTTCGGCAGGTCGAACTGCGGATCCAGGGCATTGACGCCGGAATCCGGATCGGCGAACGCGATCGCGTCGAACTGGCACTGCGGCACGTCGTACAGCGGGTTGCCGCCACCGGTCAGCGCGATGTCGAACAGCGAGAAATCGACGCCTTCGCCGCAGTTCTCGGCCGGCGGCGGATCACGCTCGATGACCGACTCGCGCAGCTGCGCGATGCGGAAACCGTCGTTGCTGAAGTTGTTCGACAGCCAGACGTTCGGGTTACCGCCCGAGTACAGGCCGACACCACCGCGCATGCTGAAGTCCGGCGTGATCGTCCAGTTGAAGCCCAAGCGCGGCTGGATCAGGTCCAGCCCGTCGATCGTGGACGTGTTGGCGTAGCCCTGACGGTCGAAGAACTTCTGGTTGTAGGCCGGCTGGTCGTTGCTGCTGTACCAGTCGTAGCGAATGCCGAACACGACGGTCAGATCGCCGCCCAGGGTAATCCACTCGTCCTGCAGGTAAGCCGTGTTGATCTTGTAGGCCCACTCGGCAGCGCCGTCCTCAGGGTTGTTGGAGGGCATCGCGTTGCCGTAGTAGATGTCATCCGGCCGACCTTCGCGGAAGGCGTCGATGCACCCGTTCGGGTTGCTGCTGCCGCATTCCTCGTCGAAGCGATTCTCGGTCTCGGTGTGCTGGATGAACAGGTTGTAAACGTCCAGGTCATCCTGCTCGAAACCGGCCGTGAACAGATGGTTACCCATCTCGTAGTTGGCCGCGAGCTTGAGATTCAGGGCCTCGTAGCTGAGCTTGTTGGACTGCCGCGAATCGTCCGTACCCAGGTACACGATCGCACGGCTGTAGCTGCCGTCGTTGTCGACATCGGCCCAGGTTTCGATCTGCGCCTCGCCGAACACACCCAGGTCGCGCACGCCCGAACGGGAATTCTGGCGGTTGTCCAGGTCCAGCTTGGAGACGCGCACCTCGGTGCTGAAGCGCTCGGTCCAGCTCGAGAACAGGGCCGCGGTGTGCGACTTCAGTTCGGCGCCGCGCTCGTAGTAGTGGTCGGAAAACTCGAACTCGTTGTCGTCGCTATCGGATTCCGACCAGTTGAACCCGTCGTTGTAGTTGTAGGTGTACGACGCGCGGTGGTTCTCGTTGATGTCCCAGTCCAGCTTGACCGTGAACTTCTCGTCTTCCACCGGCAGCGACTTGACGATTTCGCCGGGCTCGTAGCCGTACACGTCCCGCGCGATCTGCGCGATCTCGTTCAATTGCGCATCGGTCACGCCCTGCACGCGGCGGCCGGAAATCGGCGAGTCGGCGGAGACGCGGTCGAACAGGTTGGCGCCATCCAGCTTTTCATAGGCCAGGAAGAAGAACAGGCGATCCTTGATGATCGGGCCGCCCAGCGAGGCGCCATAGCGCTTTTCGCTGTAGCTGCCGTTATCGATCGGCTCGCCTTCCAGGCTGTCGCCTTTCATGCTGTCGTCGGTGTAGTCGTAGAAGAAGGAACCGTGCCACTCGTTGGAACCGGACTTCGTCACCGCGTTGACGTTACAGGCGGTGAACTGGCCGTAGAACACATCGAACGGCGCCAGCTCGACGGCCACCTGCTCGATCGAGTCATAGGAGAACGGCTGACGCTCGGTCGGATAACCGTTGCTGTTCAGGCCGAACAGGTCGTTCATGCGCACGCCGTCGATGGTCAGGCTGTTGAAGCGCGGGTTGGCGCCCGAGCACTGCACCGCGCCGCCGGCGTAGGACGGATCGACATAAATGCGCGGATCGTTGCGAATGACATCGCGCAGATCGCGGTTGATGTGCGGCATGTCCTGCAGATCCTCGATGCCGAACACCGAGGCCGGCCCCAGGGCCACCTGCTCGGTTTGCACCATCGCGGCGGTCACGATGACTTCTTCCATCGCCACGTCGCCCAACTGCATGACCAGCGAGTAGGTGTCGCCCAGTCGCAGGTTGACGTCGGTCACGGTCTGGTCGGCGTAACTTCCGGAACTCGCCTTGACCGTGTACGGACCGCCGACCGGCAGGCCACGGATGAATGCGATGCCGGACGCGTTGGACTCCAGGGTCCGTACGCTACCGGTACGCGTGTCGGTAATCGTAACTTCTACGCCCGCCAATGCATCCGCATTCGGCCCGAAAACCGAGATGCGCATGGCGGAACTGGTTTCCTGCGCGAAAACGGTGGCCGGAATCAGCAGCACCAGCAGGACAGCAAACGCTGAAAGAAAAGATCTCAATCGGTTATTCATTTGGTATCGCCCGTGTGTGTAATCGAAAAGATACAGTGGGCCAGTCGGACAGGGATGCAGGCAGGCTGGTCAAACCCAGTCTCCCAGAGTGCACCGGTCGATCTCCCCGTCTTCCTGCCTCCTACCACCGAAATGGTGCGGCAATTGTAGCAGGGATTTATTACGAAATCTTAACAACTGTGATCAACCTTAAGTCTCACATTTCAAGCGGAATTTCCCGAATCGGCGGCATATCCATGTAATTAAAAAACTAATGCCGGAGCAATCGGTCGCCGCAATAGCCCGAACCGGCCGAATCATTGCAAAAATTTGCGCCCGAATGACTTCCCAACACCGCCCGGCTTCTATAGAATATGCCGCCTTCACCGGCCACGGCCGGTTTCGTCGGGGTGTAGCTCAGCCTGGTAGAGCACTGTCTTCGGGAGGCAGGGGCCGGAGGTTCAAATCCTCTCACCCCGACCAGCATTCAAGGAGTCGCTACATGCGGCTCCTTTTTCGTTGCAGCACCGGTTCCTGATTTGAACCGATCGGAGGTTCACACCACCACCCGCCATCGACGCTGCGAGGGCTTCCGGTCATCGTTCACGGGCGGTAGACTGCGCGGGTGACCCGAGCGCTCGCGGCGCACGGGCGTACCCTGGAAAAACGGCCCGATTCTGACCCATGAACGTCGGTTTTACCGAACCCGCTCCGGAACTGACCCAGCTGCTGCTCTGGCTGCTGGCGCCCCTGTTGCTCCTCGCGCTGCTCAGGGCGCCCTGGCGCGCGCTCATCGCCCGCCAGGAGCGGATGACGGCGCTGGGCGTCAGCATCGCGGTGTTGCCGCTGCTCTGGTCGATGAGCCCGCCGTTGCCGAGCGGCGTTCACCTGCACCTGCTGGGGATGACCACGGTGACACTCGTGTTCGGTTGGCAACTGGCGCTGCTGGTCGGCGTGCTGGCGGGTGGCGTTCTCGTGTTCGTCGGCAACTGGAGCCTGCCGGCATTACCGCTGAATTATCTTCTGACCGTCGCGGCGCCCGTCCTGGTGTCCGCCGCGCTCCTGGGAACGGCCAATCGCCTGCGGCGCACCAACCTGTTCGTTTACATGCTCGGAGTCGGTTTCTTCGGCAGCATGGCGGCCATCGGGGTCACCCTGGCGCTGGGTAACCGTCTGCTCGACACGGGACTCGACCACGCGCTCGTCATGCTGCTCGCGTTTCCCGAGGGCTTCGTAAACGGCGCGATCATCTCCGCCCTGACCGTTTTCTATCCGGAACTCGTGCGGACCTACGACGACGAGCGCTATCTCGGCAAGCCCCGCTGACCGCGGCTCGGAAAACCGCACCGCCGGCGCGCGGGTCGGTTCCCTTTCGCGGCGCCAGCGTTTATCGTTTAAGGCGGAGCGCGTGCCGGGATCAAGACCCCTTCCACGTCGCAAACCGAACATAAACCGGAGGACAACATGCTCAAGAAACTGGGATGTTACGTGATCAGCTCGTTGCTCATCCTCGGCGGCTTCACGTCGAATGTGTCGGCCGCTTTCATCGGAACGCAGGAAGCGCTTCAGATCGAACGCGGCCAGGATGTCATTGCAACCGCACAGATGCTCGTGATGCGCGAGGACGTCAAACGCGCGTTGGTCGACATGGGCGTCGATCCGGTCTTCGCGGCGGAGCGAATCGCCGCGCTGAGCGACCAGGACCTGGCGCAGATCGAGGGCCAGTTGGACACCTTGCCGGCCGGCGGCAGCGTGCTCGGTCTCATCGGCGCGGTTTTCGTGGTGTTGCTGATCCTTGAACTCACCGGCGTTATCGACATCTTCAAAAACACCTGAACGTCCGGCACGCTCGAAGCCCGGAGCACGCCATGATCCGGCCGGCCGTCGTCGCCGTTTGCGCGGTTTTGCTGACCGCGTGCGCGATCAATCCCGATGTCGCTATCGACGAACTGGTCGATGGCAGGGACGAAGTCGCGCTGACGGTGCCGTTTTTTCCACAGACAGACTACCAGTGCGGCCCGGCGGCGCTGGCGAGCATTCTCGACGATTCCGGCTTGAGTGTTCAGCCGGATGAACTGGCCGGAATGGTCTATTTACCGGCGCGACGGGGAAGCCTCCAGAGAGAACTGCTCGCGGCGACACGTCGCCACGGTCGAATTGCCTACGAGCCCCCACCGCGACTCGAAAACCTGCTGGCCCTTTTGGCTGCGGGAAAGCCCGTGTTGGTTCTGCAGAACCTCGGCGTACCCTCAGCGCCGATCTGGCATTACTCCGTGCTCGTCGGGTTTCACACGCCGTCGAACCGCGTGCTGCTCAACGACGGTGAGAACCGGTCCAAGCGGGTTCCCGCCGAGCGATTCCTGCGAACCTGGCAGTGGGCGGACCGGTGGGCGATGATCGCGCTCCAGCCCGGCGAACTCCCGCCGCATATCGACCCGGAGCGCTACTTCACGGCCGTTTCGGACCTGGAACAGACCCACGGGACGGGCGCCGCGGAACCCGCCTGGCGTGCGGCGAACCGGGCCTGGCCTCACCTGCCGCAACCCTACCTGGCGCTCGGTAACCTGGCTTACGGTACGGGCGACCGTCGAGCCGCCGTGAAGCACTACCGCGCGGGCCTGAGAATGTCCGGCGGCGATGTGGCGCTGACGAACAACCTCGCCCACGTCCTCGGTGAACTGCAGTGTGCAAAGGCGGGCCTGATCGCCGCGCGCCCGGTTCTCGACGAACTGGGACCCGAGTCGCCGTGGCGTTCCATCGTCGCGGAAACCGTACAAACGCTGGAGCAGCAGCACGAACCGGATCACCCGTCCTGCGAGCAACTCATCCCCTGAAGACGCAGTGCGCGTTTGTACGGGCGAACCGACAGCACGGGCCGACGCCCCGGTAACGCCTCCGCGAGGAACACCAAAAAAATGGCCGCCAGAAGATGGCGGCCCAAAACGAGAAGATAAGTCAATGAAGCAGGATTACCACTTCATATTAGCATATTATCATATTCGAATTTAAAGACAAGCCGTCCTTGCGGACAATTCATCAATTACAGGAAATATCGGCGCAAGTCCCTGAAATTAAGCGTACATTAAGGTTTTGCATGGTAAGTTTAGACTCAGCGCCTTGGTGAAGCGCACCTTGGCGCGTACCCCAGGGTCGTCGCTGGCGGTCACGACCGTTCGCAAAGCGACCCGCTTTCGTGAGGAGGCGTATTCATGGCACACCCCCGACTGGACGAATCGACCATCAATGCCTCTCTGGACGCTTATCTGCACGGCGCCGAGAAAGGCGACGTCAACCAGGCCCGCAAACTGCACGAAATGCTCGACCGGATTCTCTCCGGCCGGGAAGAGCGCGACGGCCAACTCTGGCTGACGGATCACGCTCGCATGCTCCTGGCCGAGATGCATCGCGAACTCAGCCATTGCGAGGAAACCGGTCACGGCCTGGAAGAGCACGTTCTGGACGCGGTTCGGTTGAAGCCACGCAGAGGTCAATGGAAAGACAGCGTAAATTTCGTCAACGACCTGCGCGTGGCCATCGCCGTTGCGCATGAACTGTGCGAACAGACCCGGGCCGGTGACGAGACGGACATCGACGCCGCCGTGCGCGCGGTCGAGGAAGAAGGTCCGTTCAAATTGCCGGCGACCCGGATTCGGGCGATTTACGATGAAGTTGCCGACACCGTCGGTGGCTTCAAGGAGATCTCGAGCCACTGAGGCGGCTCGCCGCAGGATCATGCTGGTCGCCTCCGGACGACCAGCGGTTCACCGTGCCCGACGCCGTGTCCGATTGCGCGCTCAGTACAGCATTCGTACCAACAGGACTGCGGCCAGAACAGCGGCGTACGCCAGTCCGCATGCCGAAAGCGTTCGGTCACAGGTCCAGGGTGTTTTGACGAATTTGTTCATGCGGTCGAAAATTCCGTTGCTCTCATCAGAAAAGATGCAGCACGGCGGATTTTGGTTACACGGTTCGTCGCGTCCGGGCCTCAGGCCGGCGCAGCCGGGTTCGGGAAAGGCCTTGATGGTGCGTTCGGGGTCGCCCTACACTACGACTCGACGATTCACCGCCAACGGACACTGCGAACGAATGTCAGCTCTCTCGGTACGTCACGCCATCCCGCTCGCGGGCCGTTCGGCCTTGCGCGCCCCTGGGCCGTTGTCACGCGCTGTGCAGCGCGGTCGCAACCGGCCCGCAAGCCCCGCGATTCGCCCATGACCACGTTGCGCCGATTGCAGCGGGCGATGGAGCACGCGGCAACGTACGAGGAGTGGAAAGAAGCCGCGCAAGCCTGGGACCGCAAGTCCGGACTCGATCGGTGGAAACAGGTCGAGCAGTCGCGGCGCTACGACTGGGCCGCGATCCGCAGTCGCCTGGAGCGCTTGCGCGGCATGCGCGAAGCCGGCGACAACCGGGGCCTGTTGTTCTGCCTGCACGAAGGCATCCACGGCAATCTCGGCGGCATGGGCCGGTTTACGCTGTACGACAAGGCCCGCTTCGGCACCAAGCAGTTGATCGTCGATTACGTGGACGAGGTCGTCTCGGCGCTGCGTCACCTCGCCGACCCCCGTGTCGATGACATCGATTTCGCTGAAAAACTGGATTTCTTCCGCCGCGCCGACCACTGCTTCGGGCACTCCGCGTTCATGATGAGCGGTTCGGGGTCACTGTTCTATTTCCACATCGGCGTCGTCCGCGCCCTGCTCGAACAGGACCTGCTGCCCCACGTGCTGTCCGGCTCCAGCGGCGGCGCCTTCGTCGGCAGCCTGTTGAGCACGCACAGCATCGCGGAACTCGACGACTTGCTCGACCCCGAGCGCCTGATCGACCGGATGGAGGAAGAAACCGGCCACCTGCGCCGTTCCGCGCGCCTGCGGCCCCGCGTCATGCGTGTCGAGGAGATCCGCGCGATCGTCGAAAGCCTCGTTCCGGACGTCACCTTCGGTGAAGCCCTGAACCTGACCGGACGCGAACTGAACATTTCCGTTGCGCCGGCCGAGACCCATCAGAAATCCCGCCTGCTGAACGCGATCACCACGCCGAACGTGCTGATCCGCGAGGCGGTGCTGGCGTCGGCCGCGGTGCCGGGTTTTTATCCCGCCGTTACCCTGGCGGCGAAAAATCACCTCGGCGAAAAGCAGCCGTATCTGCCGTCACGGCGCTGGGTCGACGGCTCGGTCAGCGACGACATGCCGGCCAAGCGCCTGGCGCGCCTGTACGGCGTCAACCATTACATCGTCAGCCAGACGAACCCGCACGTCATTCCCTTCGTCACGGACGCCAAGCGCAAGTCCGACCCCCTTTCGCTGATCCGGAACGCGAGCGTCAGCACGGCGCGCGCCTGGGTCAATGCCGGCGCCGCCAGCCTCGAGCGGCCGCTGTCCATGACCCCGTCGCTCAACCGGTTCACCAACATGGCCCTGTCCGTACTCAACCAGGACTACATCGGCGACATCAACATCCTGCCGCCGAAACGGTTCTTCAACCCGTTCAAGGTCCTGGCGTACCTTTCCGCCCGGGAGATCCTGGACCTGGTCGAATCCGGCGAGCGCGCCACCTGGCCCCGGATCGAGATGATTCGCATCCAGACCCGCATCAGCCGTTGCCTGGCCGGGATCCTGCGCGATTACGACGACGAGCACGTCCGACACGTCAAGGCCGCGCTGCGCAAGCGCGCAAGCTGAGCCGATGGGCTGGAAACCCGAATACCCCGTGGCGGAATCACCGGAAGTCGGGCAGCTGCTCGACGTCGCGCCGGGGCTGCGCTGGTTGCGCCTGCCGCTGCCCTTCATGCTGTCGCACATCAACGTCTGGCTGCTGCGCGACGGCGACGGCTGGACGCTGATCGACACCGGCCTGTTCACCAACGTCACGCGTGAAGCCTGGCGGGATGTCATCGAGCGGCAACTCGACGGCCTGCCCCTGAAGCGTATCGTCGTCACCCACCTTCACCCGGACCATGTCGGTTGCGCCGGCTGGCTCGCGCGCAAGTTCGGCATCGGATTGTGGATGACCCGCGAGGAGTACCTGCTGTGCCGCATCCTGGTCGC
>JARROJ010000051.1:0-40832 GCA_037384065.1 Lysobacterales bacterium | reverse complement strand
GTCATGCACACGGCGCACTGGCTCTGGGAATCGAAGCCCGTCCGGGTCGCGGGCCGCGACGAGCCGATCACGGTCGGCAAGAAAAACGCGATCAACAACTTCTGCATCGGCATCCAGGGAAACTGGGCCTCGTGCACGGCCTGTCACGCCGGCTATGGCTGGGATGACGAGAACTTCGATTTCAGCGATTCCGATAATGTCGATTGCCTGGTCTGCCACGACCACAGTGGCCAGTACCGCAAGGGCAAGGCGGGCGTGCCGGCCGAGGGCGTCGACCTGCTCGCTGCGGCGCAGAGTGTCGGGCTGCCCACGCGGGAAAACTGCGGTGGCTGCCATTTCCGTGGTGGCGGGGGTGACGCGGTCAAGCACGGTGATCTCGACGAAACGCTCTACTATCCGAGCGACCAGCTCGACGTGCACATGGGGCGCTACGATTTCCAGTGCATCGACTGCCACCGGACCGAGGACCACACGATCGGCGGCCGTTCGATCTCGGTCAGCGTCGACAATGAAAACCAGATCGCCTGCACCGACTGCCACAGCGAGCGCCTGCACGCGGATCAGCGCATCAATGCGCACACGGACACGGTCGCCTGCCAGACCTGCCACATTCCGGAGGTCGCGGTCGAGGAGGCCACCAAGACCCACTGGGACTGGTCGCAGGCCGGCGACGACAGCCGCGAGGAGGACCCGCACAGCTACCTGAAGATCAAGGGCAGCTTCATTTACGAGAAAAACCTGAAACCCGAATTCATCTGGTACAACGGCACCGCGGACCGTTACCTGCTCGGTGATCCGCTGGACGACGACGGGCTGACGGCCCTCAACCCGCCGAAGGGGGACATCGACGACCCGAATGCGAAAATCTGGCCGTTCAAGGTCCACCTGGCGATCCAGCCCTACGACACCCGCTACAACTACCTGATGCAGCCGGTGACCTCGGGGCAGGGCGGGTTCTGGCACGAGTTCGACTGGGACAAGGCGCTGCGTCTCGGCGCCGAGGTGACGGACATGGCGTACAGCGGCGAGTACGGTTTTGCCGCGACGGCGATGTACTGGCCGCAGACGCACATGGTGGCGCCGAAGGAACGCGCCCTGCAGTGCAAGGCCTGTCACTGCGAGCAGGGCTGTATCGACTGGGAGGCGATCGGCTATCCGGGCGACCCGATGAAGTGGGGTGGGCGTGACGTGGCGCGGCGCAGCGGGGAGGCCCGGTGATGAAGAGGCTCATCGTCCTGCTCCTGCTGGCGCTGCCCGTGATGGCCCACGCGGCCGACAACGCGTTTCACCCGCCGTTTCCGCTGCTGGATGCGAATGGCCGCCAGGTCCTGGCGAGCGGCGCCGCGATGGACGAGATGCAGACCTGTGGCGACTGCCACAACGTCGAGTTCATCCGCGACTCGAGCGACCACATCGCGGCCGGCGTGTTCGACGATAGCGCCTACCGCTGCCTGACCTGTCACAGCGACTTCGAGCCGCCGCAGGACTGGTCGACGCTGCCGTTCGAACCCGACGGCAGCCTGGCCGCGAGCGTGCTCGACGTGCACAAGCCGCGCGACCGCAATTGCGCGAACTGCCACGCGGTGGTCAACAACCGGCTCGACGATCCGCTGACGGTGGCGCCGGACCCGGCGGACTTCAGCATGACCGACCGCACCGGCGAAATCATCGCGGCGCAGCGGGTTTCCGCCAGCGGTCTGAATATCGCGGGCAAGAACGATTTGACGCACCCCTTCGACGTGCACGCGGACCGCGTCGTCAACTGCGTCAACTGCCATTACTCGCTGAACAATCCGGTTTACTACCGGCAGCGCGACGACGACCGCCCCAGCCACCTCGATTTCGATCCGCGCCGCCTGACCCTGGCCGAATACCTGCAGCGGCCGCTGCACCAGTTGGCCAAGGGCAGCTCCCGCGACGGCCTCGGCGCGTTCGAGAGCGCCAACAGCATGCGCCGCTGCGAATCCTGCCACGACGCGACCGCCGTGCACGAGTGGCTGCCGTACAAGCGCCGGCATTTTGCGTCGCTGGCCTGCGAGGCCTGCCATATTCCGAAACTCTACGGTCCGGCGCTGCAGACCCGCGACTGGACCGTCGTCGATGCCGACGGCAATCCGCGCGAGCGGTTCCGGGACGTCGACGGTGACCCGGCTACGGCGGACAGCCTGATCCACGGCTTCCGGCCGGTCATGCTGGCGCGCGAAAACGTCGGCGGCGAGCGCAAGCTCGCGCCGTTCAACCTGGTGACGAACTGGTACT
The DNA here is from genome assembly GCA_037384065.1 of Lysobacterales bacterium. GTDB lineage: Bacteria > Pseudomonadota > Gammaproteobacteria > Xanthomonadales > SZUA-36 > JABDPF01. The sequence goes on along the minus strand of JARROJ010000051.1, from coordinate 38,573 downwards.
GGCGTGATGCCGCCAGTGGCGAGGCGATCGCGCCGGAGCGCCTGCGCGACGCGCTGTATTCGAACGGCGCCCCGCGGCCGGACGTGCAACGCCTTCTGGACACCGACGGCGACGGCCGGATCGACGATGCCGAGGCGGTGCTGGGCACGGCCGACCGCGTCGATGCGGTCCGCCAGCTGCTGGCGGATGCCGGACTGGACGGGCTGCTGCTTGCCGGCGAGGTGGCGCCGTACTCGATCAGCCACAACGTGGTGAACGGGCGCTGGGCGAACCGGGACTGCCACACCTGCCACGGCGCGGATTCGGTGCTCGCCGCACCGTTCAGCCTGGGCGATTATCGCCCCGGGGACGCGCTGCCCGTTCTGGCGTCCGATGCCGGCGTTACGCTCGGCGGCGCCATCGAGCCGTTGGCTGCCGGGGCGGTTTTGTTGCCGTCGACGTGGGACGCGGGCTACTACGTGATCGGGCTCGACGGGCTGGACCTGGTCGACAAGGCCGGACTGGTGATGTTCTTCGGCATCCTGTTCGGCGTCGGCGTCCATGGACTGGGGCGCTTCATCGCCAGCCGCAGGCGGCCCCGCGTTCATTATCCGACCCGGCGGGTCAAGTTGTACGACGCCTACGACCGCATCTGGCACTGGCTGCAGGCCGGCACGATCCTGTTGCTGATCCTGACCGGCCTGATCATCCACAAGCCGCACATCTTCGGCATGTTCAGCTTCGCCTACGTCGTGCAGGTGCACAACGTGCTCGGCTTCATCCTGCTGATCAACGCGGCGCTGGCCCTGTTCTACACGGTCGCGAGCGGCACGATCCGCCGGTTCTTCCCGAACCCGGACGGGTTCATGGCGCGGGCCTTCGAACAGACGATGTTCTACACCCGCGGCATTTTCGCCGGGGCGCCGCATCCCCTGCAGAAGACGCCGCAGAACCGCCTGAACGTGTTGCAGCAGCTCACCTACCTGGCGATCCTGAACGTCCTGCTGCCGGCCCAGGTGGTCACCGGGCTGTTGATCTGGGGCATCCAGTACTCACCGGCCCTGTCCGACGCGATCGGCGGCCTGACGATCCTGGCGCCGCTGCACACCTTCCTGGCCTGGGCCTTCGCCGCGTTCATCGTCATGCACGTGTACCTGACGACGACGGGCGAAACGCCGCTGGCCGGCATCCGGTCGATGGTCACCGGCTGGGAGGATGTCGAGCAGCACGGCGCAACGAACACATCATCTGACGAGGAGACTGCCCATGTCTGAGCGGGCCAAACCCTACATCAATCCCTACCTGGCCGGCGCCCTGCTGGGCGTCGTCCTGTTCCTGGCGTTTTTCATCACCGGCACGGGGCTGGGCGCCTCGGGCGGACTGAACCGGGCGCTGGTTTACGTGCAGAACCTGTTCGTGCCCGAGCACATCGACCAGGTGCCGTACCTGCTGAAGATGGCTGGCGGCAGCACGAACCCGCTGGACAGCTGGATCGTCTACCTGACCGCCGGCACCCTCCTGGGCGGATTCCTGTCCGGCCTGTTCGGGCGGCGGGTGCGCCTGGAGACCAAGAAGGGGCCGCGGATCGGCAACCGGACGCGCTGGGTGATGGCCTTCCTGGGCGGCATCCTGATGGGCTACGGCGCCCGCCTGGCGCGCGGCTGCACGTCGGGGCAGGCGCTCTCGGGCGGGGCCGTGCTGTCGGTCGGCAGTTGGGCGTTCATGTTCGCGGTGTTCGCCGGCGCCTATGCGCTGGCGTACTTCCTGCGGCGATTCTGGAACTGAGGGGGGCGACGACATGACGGCATTTCCCTTACCGCTGACCGATTTGCTCGGCCATTACGGCGCCTACGTGGTGTATCTCCTCATCGGCATGGCGTTCGGCGCCGTGCTGGAGTCGGCCGGTTTCGGCAATTCGAAGAAACTCGCCGCGCAGTTCTATTTCAAGGACCTGACGGTGTTCAAGGTCATGTTCACCGCGATCATCGTCGCGATGACCCTGATCTTTCTCGCCTCGGCGGCCGGCCTGCTGGATTACAACCTGATCTGGGTGCCGCCGACCTACCTGTGGCCCGGTATCGTGGGTGGTCTGATCATGGGCGTCGGGTTCATCGTCGGCGGCTTCTGCCCCGGCACGTCCCTCGTCGCCATGGCGACCGGCAAGGTGGACGGCCTCTTCTTCGTACTGGGCGTGCTGACCGGCATCTTCCTGTTCGGCGAGACCGTCAGCCAGTTCGCGCTGTTCTTCGACAGTTCCTTCATGGGGCGCTTCACGTTGCCGGAGTTGTTCGGCGTCAGTTACGGCGTGGTGGTGCTCGCCGTGGTGGTCATGGCGCTGCTGATGTTCTGGGGTGCGGAGAAGATCGAAGCCGCGACCGGCGGCGAGACCGCGCAGCGGGCCCCGCGCTGGGCCGTTCCGGCCGCCGTCGGGCTGGCGGCCCTCGCCACGGTGACGCTGGTCGTCGGCCAACCCGACAACGCGGACCGCTGGCGCATGATCGAGGCGGAGCAGACCGCCTTGCTCGAGGAGCGGGCGGTGCAGATCGAGCCGGCCGAACTCCTGAGCCTGATCCACGACGCGCAAATCAAGACGGTTCTGATCGACGTGCGCGACGAACGGCATTACAACCAGTTCCACATCCACGGGGCCCGCAACCTCGCGCTGGACGAACTGGTCGACGTGTCATCGGCGCTGATGCAGGAACCGGCCAACACCGTGTTCGTGACGATGAGCAACGACGAAACGCGGGCGACCGAGGCCTGGAAGGTTCTTCGGGCGGAGAGCCTGCCGAACGTCTACATCCTGAGTGGCGGGGTCAACAACTGGATCCGCGCCTACAGCGACGAGGCGTTTCTGCTCGCCCACTACACGCCGAAGCGCGCCGTCGATCAACCGGCCTATCGCTTCGACCTGGCGCTCGGCGCGAGGCACCCGGCGGCCGAACCCGCGCCGCACAGCGAGGCGGAATTCGAGCCGAAGGTGAAGCTGGAAATGAAGCGGGCGCCCACGAGCGGGGGGTGCGGTTAGCGGGACGGACCGCCGGCCGGTGGTCAGAGCACCGTTTTCAGGGCTTCCACGAAGTAGTCGATGTTACGCCGGTTGAACGAGGCGATGTTCACGCGGGCCGAGTCGACCGTGTAGATCGAGAACTCTTCCCGCAGTCGCCGCACCTGCTGCACGTCGAGGCCAAGAAAGGAAAACATGCCGGACTGGCGCTCGAGAAACGAGAAATCGCGGTCCACGCCGGCCGCGGCAATGCGCTCGACCAGCAGGCTGCGCAGTCGGTTGATCCGTTCGCGCATGGCCGTGACTTCCGAATGCCACAGCGCGGTGAGGGCGTCATCGTGCAGGATGATGTCGATGATGCCCGGCCCGTGCGCCGGCGGCATCGAGTAATTCCTGCGCGTCAGTGAATTGATCACGGTCACCGTGTCGGCAGTCTTGGCGGCATTCCTGCCGATCACCGAGATGGCGCCGGTGCGCTCGCGGTAGACGGCGAAATTCTTGGAACAGGAACTGGCGACGATCATCTCGGGGCATTTCTCGACGAACCGGCGCACGCTGTAGACGTCTTCCTCGATACCGCGCTCGAAGCCCTGGTAGGCAATGTCGATGAAGGGCAGAAAACCGCGCTCGGCGGCGATATCGGTGATGACGTCCCATTGTTCGGGTGTCGGGCTGACGCCACAGGGGTTGTGGCAGCAGGCGTGGAACAGCACGACGTCGTCCGGCCCCCGTTGCCGCAGGGCGGCGACCATTTCGTCGAACCGCAGGCCGCTGCTGTCCGCGTCGAAGTAGGGGTAGGTCTGGATGTCGAGCCCGGCCGCGGGGAAGATCGCGTTGTGGTTCGCCCAGGTCGGGTCGCTGAGCCAGACTGTTGCGCCCGGCGCGGCGGCCTGCACGAGGTCGGCGCCGACGCGGATCGCGCCGGTGCCGCCGGGCGTCTGGATCGTGCGGACGCGGTCTTCGCGCTGCACCGCGCTGTCCCGGCCGAAGATCAGGTCGGTCATCGCGCTGTTGAAGCCCGCTACGCCGGGAGGGCCGAGATAGGTTTTCGACGTCTGCGTGCGGTCCAGGATCTGCTCGGCCTGGAGGACGCTGTCGAGAATGGGCGTTTCGCCCGCTTCGTCTTTGTAGACCCCGACCCCGAGGTCGATCTTGTTCGGGTTGGTGTCGGCGGCGTGGGCGGCGATGACGCCGAGGATCGGGTCCGGCGGTACGGCGTTGAGGCGGTCGAGCATGGCGACGGTTCCTGACGGGATCAAAACCCGGATTCTCCCTGTCGGCGGGGGACTTGAACCTCCACGAGCTAAATGCTCACTGGCACCTGAAGCCAGCGCGTCTACCAATTCCGCCACCTGGGCTTAAAAAAGGCGGAGGTAAAGGGGGAACCTCCGCCTTGGGTGACTCACAGGAAAAGGGGGGAACCTGCAAATCGGTGCGTACTGTAGTGGCTACGGCCCCCGAAGTCAATACAAATAGGTGCGCGTGTTGACGGTACAATGGAGCCTGACCAGGATGCGCTCGGAGCGCCGGAAAACATGGGCAGGAAAACGAGGAACGGACGTGGGAGCGGGCGTGGCGAGGGACGGATCGACGCGAGCGCGCCCGAGCGGCAGAACATCCTCGCCGCGCTGGACGACTACGGCAAGCCGCTGAACCGGGATGAACTCGCCCGCCGCCTCGGCGTGACCGGTGACGACAGCCTGGAAATCCTGCGCCGGCGCTTGCGCGCCATGCTCCGGGACGGACAGCTGGTGCGTAACCGTCGCGGAGCCTACGGCCTGCCGCGGCGGATGGACCTGGTGGCCGGGCGCATCTCGGCGCATCCCGACGGCTACGGGTTCGTGATGCCGGACGAAGGCGAGGGCGACCTCTACCTGTCGCCGCGGCAGATGCGCAGCGTACTGCACGGCGACCGCGTTCTGGCCTCGGTGATCGGGATCGACTCGCGCGGCCGCAAGGAAGGCGCGGTTACCGAGATTCTCGAGCGCGAGCACGAACGCATCGTGGGCCATTACGTCGAGGAAAGCGGGGTGGCGCTGGTCGTGCCGGATGACCGGCGGATCAACCAGGACGTGCTGATCCCGCTGGCCGATACCGCCGGCGCGCGGCCCGGGCAGGTGGTCGTGGCGGAAGTCGTCCAGCAGCCCAGCGAACGTCAGCCCCCGGTCGGGCGCATTATCGAGATTCTCGGCAAGAGCGGCGCGCCGGGCATGGCGACCGAGATCGCGGTCCGCAATTTCGACCTGCCGCACGAATGGCCCGACGGCGTCGAGGCCGAGGCGGCCGCCTTCGGTGCGGAGGTCACGGAGGACATGACGACCGGGCGGCGCGATCTGCGCGATTTGCCCCTGGTCACGATCGACGGCGCCGACGCGCGCGACTTCGACGACGCCGTGTACGCCCAGCGGCGCAAGAACGGCTGGCGCCTCGTGGTGGCGATCGCGGACGTGTCTTCGTACGTGAAGCCGGGCCAGGCGCTCGACCGCGAGGCCGAATTGCGCGGCACCTCGGTGTACTTCCCCGGCCGGGTCATTCCGATGCTGCCCGAAACCCTGTCCAACGGCCTGTGCTCGCTCAAGCCCGACGAGGAGCGCCTGTGCCTGGTGTGTGACATGTCGATCAACGAATCGGGGCAGGTGACCCGGTCGCGCTTCGATTCGGCCGTCATGCGCTCCCAGGCGCGGCTGACGTACAACGAGGTCTGGGAGTGGATCGTCAGCGGCAAGCCGGAAATCCGGCCCGGCGCGAAGGCGGTCTCCGCGTCCCTGAAGGACCTCTACAGCCTGTACCGCGCGCTGCGCAAGGCGCGCACGAAGCGCGGCGCGATCGATTTCGAAAGCACGGATGTCGAATTCCAGTTCGACGAGCGGGGCGCCGTCGCGGACATCGTGCCCTACGAGCGCAACGACGCCCACATGCTGATCGAGGAATGCATGATCACGGCCAACGTCGAAGCGGCCCGGTTCCTTCTGCGTCACAAGATTCCGGCGCCGTTCCGCGCCCATGAACCGCCGCCGGCCGTCAAGCTCGAAAGCCTCGAGCAGTTCCTGCGCGGTCTGGGCATCAAGGTGCCGTGGCGGGGACGCCCGGGGCCGCGCGATTTCGAGACCATCGTGCAGCAGATCAAGGGCCGGTCCGACCGTCCCCTGATCATGGCCGTGCTGTTGCGGGCCCAGAGCCTGGCCAGCTACCAGGCGCAGAATACCGGTCACTTCGGTCTCGCCCTGGAGGCCTACACGCATTTCACCTCGCCGATCCGCCGGTACCCCGACCTGCTGGTGCATCGCGCGATCTACCACGTCATCGAGCGGCGCGCGGTGCGCGATTACCCGGTCGACGGCGGGCGCATGGAAAAGCTCTGCGAGCAGTGCTCGCACCGGTCGCGGCGCGCCGAGGAGGCGGAACGCGACGTCGCCGACCGCTTGAAGGCGTTTTTCATGGAGCAGCACATCGGCGCCGAGTTCGAGGGCCTGGTCACCGGCGTGACGTCGTTCGGGCTGTTCGTCGAACTCAAGCACAACCGCGTGAGCGGCCTGGTGCACATCACCTCGCTGCCCAACGACTACTATCACTTCGACCCCGTGGTGCACCGCCTGACCGGCGACCGCACCGGGCGCGTCTACCAGTTGGCGCAGAACGTGACGGTGCGGGTGATGGCCGTCAACGTCGATGAGCGCAAGATCGATTTCGAGTTGGTGCGGTGAGTCGATCGCCGCGGCACAGCCTGCTGATCGGCATCCATGCCGTCGACGCGGCGCTGTCGCAGCGTCCGGAGCAGCTGCGCCGTGTCGTTGTTGCGGACGAGTCACGGAACCGGCGCGCGCTCGATCTCGCCGATCGCGCCCGGGCCGCCGGGATTCCGGTCGAATCGCAGCCGCGGGCGGCGCTCGACCGGCGCTGCGACAACCAGCGCCACCAGGACATCCTGGCCGAGTTCGAGGCCCGCAACCTGTTCGTCGAAAAGGACCTCGATGCGGTGCTGGACGACCTCGCGCCACCGGCGCTCGTGCTGGTGCTGGACGGCGTCCAGGATCCTCACAACCTGGGCGCCTGCCTGCGCACCGCGGACGCGGCCGGCGTCGGGCTGGTGATCCTGCCCAAAGACGGCGCGGCCGCGCTCACGGCGGTGGCGCGCCGCGCGGCGTCCGGCGCCGCCGAGGTTCTGCCGATCCTGCAGGCGACCAACCTGGCCCGGGTGTTGCGCCGGTTGAAGGAGCAGGGCATCTGGCTCGCCGGCACGTCCGATGCCGCCGCGCAGTCGCTGCACGAAGCCGATCTCGGCGGCCCGCTTGCGCTGGTCATGGGCAGCGAAGGCCGCGGACTGCGCCGCCTGACCGCGGAGACCTGCGATTTTCTGCTGCGCATTCCGATGAGCGGCAGCGTCAACAGCCTCAACGTGTCGGTCGCGACCGGGGTGTGCCTGTACGAGATCGTTCGGCAGAGGGCGGCTCGATGACGGTTTCGCGCTCGTCGCCGAGCGGCTTCGCGGTCGAACTGCCGGCCTGGCAGGCGCCCTTCCTCGCGCGCTGGAATACTCCGTTGGACACCGTCGAGAACCGCATGGCGCTGGCCATCGCGCTGGCCGAGGAAAACGTCCGCCGCGACACCGGCGGTCCGTTCGGGGCGATCGTCGTGGCCGAGGACGGCAACCGGTTGCTCGGCGCCGGCGTGAACCTGGTGACCGGCGCCGGCCTGTCGCTCGCGCACGCGGAAATCGTCGCATTGAGCGTGGCGCAGGCCGCGGTGGGAAGCTGGAACCTGGGCCGCGACGGCCGCGTGCAACTGGTGACCTCCTGCGAGCCCTGCGCGATGTGTTACGGCGCGGTGCCCTGGTCCGGAGTCGTCGACCTGGCCTGGGGCGCGCACCGCGAGGATGCGGAGCGGGCCGGTTTCGACGAGGGCGAGAAACCGGATGACTGGACCGACGCGTTGCGCCGGCGCGGCATCTCGGTCACCGGCGGCGTGTTGCGCGCCGAGGCGGCCGCCGTGTTGCTGCGGTACGCCCGCAACGATGGCGCGATCTATCATCCCGCACGACACGCCGAGCCGGAGCAGGACGATGACGCTTGACGTCGCCCTCGCGCAGATCGCGCCCGTCTGGCTGGACCGCGAGGCGACGCTGGCGAAGGTCCTGGCGACGCTGGAAGGCGCGGCGGGCCAGGGCGCGCAACTGGTGGTATTCGGCGAGGCCCTGGTGCCCGGCTACCCGTTCTGGCCGGAGCTGACCGACGGCGCCCGGTTCGACGATGCGGCGCAAAAGGCGCTGTACGCGCATTACGCCGCCCAGGCGGTCGACCTCGATGCGGGTGAACTGGATGCCGTCTGCCGCCGCGCGGGTGAACTCGGCGTCGCCGTCTACCTGGGCGTCATCGAACGCTGCGCGCAGCGCGGCGGCTTCAGCCTGTATGCCTGCCTGGTCTACATCTCGCCGGCCGGACGCATCGAATCGGCGCATCGCAAGCTCGTGCCGACCCACGAGGAACGGCTGGTCTGGGCGGCGGGCGATGGCAACGGCCTGCGGGTCCATGACCTGGGTGAGTTTCGCGTCGGCGGCCTGAACTGCTGGGAGAACTGGATGCCGCTGCCGCGCGCCGCGCTCTACGGCCAGGGCGAGAACCTGCACGTGGCCGTGTGGCCGGGGTCCGCGCGCAATACCGAGGACATCACCCGGTTCATCGCGAAGGAGTCGCGTTCCTGGGTGGTGTCGGTTTCCGGACTGCTGCATCGCGACGCGATTCCGGATTCGGTGCCGCACGCCGACCGCATCCGGGCGGCCGCGCCGCCGTGGCTGGCGAACGGCGGCTCCTGCGTCGCCGCGCCCGACGGCACCTGGTTGCTGGAGCCGCAAACGGGGCAGGAAGGCACCTGGTGCGTCAACCTGTCGCTGGACCGCGTCGCCGGTGAGCGGCAGAACTTCGATCCGGCCGGCCATTATTCACGGCCGGACGTGACGCGCCTCAGCGTGCGCCGCACGCGGCAGAAGACCGTCGACTTCGAGGACTGAGCGCGACCGCCGCCGCGCCTAGAGAATTTCCGCCCGCAGATCGTCCAGATAGCGGCGCATGAGTTCCGCGCGTCGCTGCGCCTCCGCGCGACCGGCGGCCGTCTGCATGGTCTCGGGCAGACCGAGCAGCTTGGTGTAGAAATGATCGAGCGTGTAGCGGCCGTCGTCGGGCGTTCGTTCGTCGCAGAACGGGTCCTGCGACGCGAGCAGCGGCCGGTTCAGCTTGCCGCCCACGAGCATGCAGCGGGCGATGCCGATCGCGCCCAGCGAATCCAGCCGGTCCGCGTCCTGCACCACCGCAGCTTCGCGGCTGCGCACCGGAATACCCGCCGAGTAGCTGTGCGCCTCGATGGCGTGCCGCACCGCGGGCAGGAGTTCGCGGGGGTATGCGAGCGTGGCCAGGAAATCGGTGGCGGCAGCGGCCGCCAGGCGAGATCCCTGCTGGCGCAGGGGGCTGTCCTTGGCGACGGCGACGCAATCGTGAAGGCAGGCCGCGGGCACGACTACGCGATTATCTGTTTCTTCTTTTTCAGAGAGTTGCAGCGCATTCTTAAGAACACGTCGCGCATGAGGCAGGTCGTGTGCGGCGTCGGCCTCGCCCTGGTCGGCCAGAAACCCGAAGCACCGGTCCCGCAGGACGTCCAGGTTCATGAACGGCTGCGGCGGGACGCTGGTTTGCGGCGTTTGTGCGCCCGTTTCGACGTTTTCGGATTCGACTTGCCGGGCGGCGCCTTGCCGCGCAGGCCCTTCAGTGACAGGCCGCTGGCGGCGCCGGCCAGGCCGGTGTCCTCGCGCAGCACGCGATGGTCGCGCGGCCCGAGCTCCCGCCACTGGCCCATGCGCAGGCGCTTGGGCAGAAACGCCGCGCCGTAACGCACGCGTTTCAGGCGGCTGACCGTGAGGCCCTGGGAATCCCACAAGCGGCGCACTTCGCGATTCCGGCCCTCCATCAGGGTGACGTGGTACCAGTGATTTTCACCGCTGCCGCCGGCCGGCTGGATATCGGTGAACCGGGCCTTGCCGTCTTCCAGGTCGACGCCCGCGAGCAGGGCCGCGATCTGCTCCGGAGTCGCCTCGCCGCGAATCCGGCAGGCGTACTCGCGATCGACGTTGCTCGAGGGATGCATCATCGCGTTGGCCAGTTCCCCGTCCGTGGTCAGCAGCAGCAGGCCGGTGGTATTGATGTCGAGGCGGCCGATGGCGACCCAGCGTGCGCCCTTGACCGGGGGCAGGCGGTCGAACACGGTCGGACGGCCCTGGGGATCGGAACGCGTCGTGACCTCGCCCTCGGGTTTGTTGTAGACGAGCGTGCGGTGTTCGACCGGCTGGCTGACGACGGTCCAGCGGCGCTCGCCGAAAGTGAGCGTATCGCCGGCGCGGACGCTCTGGCCGAGCGTCGCGACCGCGCCGTTGACGAGCACGTCCCCGTCGCGAATGCTTTGCTCGAGGTGACGCCGGGAGCCGAGCCCCGCGGCGGCCATCACTTTCTGCAGGCGCTCGGGGGCAGGCGTCCCGGGGTTTTCCTGTGGCCTGGATCGCGTCACGGGCGTCGTTCCGGCGTCACTTCATCGTCCGAAGCGTCGTCGTCCGAAGCGTCGTCGTCCGAAAGGTCGTCGTCCGAAAGGTCGTCGTCCGGAGTGTCTTCGTCCGCAGTGTCTTCGTCCGGAGCGTCTTCGTCCGCAGTGTCTTCGTCCGCAGTGTCTTCGTCCGCAGCGTCCTCGTCCGGTGCCTCGTGATCGAGTGCATCGCCATCCGGCGCCTCGTCGCCGGCCGCATCGTGGGCGTCGAGATCGAGTTCCGGCTCGAGGTCGGCCATGTCGCGGATTTCGGCCAGGGACGGCAGGTCGTCGAGGCTGGCCAGGTTGAAATAATCGAGAAAAGCCCGGGTGGTGCCGAACAGGGCGGGTTTGCCCGGGACGTCCCGGTGGCCGACGACGCGGATCCATTCGCGCTCCTGCAGCGTGCGGATGATGCTGGAGCGCACGGAGACGCCGCGGACTTCCTCGATGTCGCCGCGCGTGATCGGCTGGCGGTAGGCGATCAGCGCCAGCGTTTCGAGCAGTGCGCGCGAGTAGCGCTGCGGCCGTTCTTCCCACAGCCGCGTAACCCATACATTGACGTCTTCGCGCACCTGGATGCGCCAGCCGCTGGCCACTTCCTTCAGCTCCATGCCGCGCTCGGCATAGTCCGCCTGCAATTCCTGCAGGGCGCTGTGAAGGTCGGTCTCTGGCGGCCGCTCGTCGTCCGTGAAGACGGCCGCCAGGTTGGCCAGCGTCAGGGGTTCGTCGGACGCCATCAGCACGCCCTCGAGAATGCTTTTCAGCGACGTGCGCGCCGTGTCACCGATCCGTGCCATGGGGCTTCCTCGTCATTCGAAGGCTTCGTTCGCCGCGTCGGGCGCTTTGACGTAGATCTGGCCCAGCGGTTCGTTCTGGACGATATCGACCACCCGCTCCCGGGTCAGCTCCATCAGGGCGAGAAAGGTCACCACCACGCCCATGCGTCCTTCCTCGGCGGTGAAAAAGCTCTGGAATTCCATGTAGGGGTTGCGCCGCAGGCGGTCGATGATGGCCGTCATGCGCTCGCGCACGGACAGGGGCTCCAGTTGAACCTGGTGGCTGCTGAACAGCTCGGCCCGGCCCAGCACATCGCGCAGGGCCCGCAGCATTTCGCCAAGATCCACGTCCGGCGGCACCTGCACCACCTTGCGGTCCGGCACGAACGCGTTCGCGAGGGCGAAGTCGCGTTCCTGTCGCGGCAGGTCGTCCAGGTCTTCGGCGGCCTGCTTGAAGCGCTCGTATTCCTGCAGGCGGCGGACCAGCTCGGCGCGCGGATCCTCCTCGTCCTCGTCGTCGCCCGTCGGCCGCGGCAGCAGCATGCGCGACTTGATCTCGGCCAGGATCGCGGCCATCACGAGGTACTCGGCGGCCAGTTCGAACTGCAATTCGTGCAACAGCCCGATGTAGTCCATGTACTGCTGGGTGATCTCGGCGATCGGGATGTCCAGGATGTCCAGGTTCTGACGCCGGATCAGGTAGAGCAGCAGGTCGAGGGGCCCCTCGAAGGCTTCGAGGATGACTTCGAGCGCGTCCGGCGGAATATAGAGGTCTTTCGGTATCTGCGTGAGCGGCTGGCCCTGGACGACGGCGAACGGCAGTTCTTCCTGTTGAACGGGATGCTCGTCGCCGGCGGCGGGCTGATCGGTGAGGGCGGTCATCTGCGGCTAGAAGTCTATCACGCCCTTGCCGTGCCGCAGCACGACCGGGGCGTCTCCGGTCAGGTCCAGCACGGTGGTGGGTTCCATCGGGCAGTAGCCGGCATCCACGAACAGGTCGATGTCGAGGTGCACCGCGTCGTACAGGTCCTCGGCGTCGTAAATGTCCTCGGCCATGTCCGGCAGGATCAGCGAGGACGACAGGATGGGCTCGTCGATGGCGTCGAGGATCGACTGCACCACGAGGTGGTCCGGAATCCGGATGCCGATCGTCGCCGGTCGTTTGTTCTTGTGGTTGCGCGGCACCTGGCTGGTGGCGGGCAGCACGAAGGTGTAGGGCCCGGGGGTCAGTTGCCGGATCAGCCGGTGCGCCCAGTTGCCGACCTTCGCGTAGCGGCTGATGTCCGAGATCGTGCGGCACTGGTAGGTGAAGAAGTGCTCGCCTTCGATCTGGCGCAGGCGCAGAACCCGTTCGGCCGCCTTGCGGTTCTCCGAGCGCCAGCCGAGCGCGTAGCCGGAGTCGGTCGGGTACGCGATCAGGCCGCCGCGCACCAGGACGGCGACGATGTGCGCGATCAGCCGCGGCTTGGGTCCGTCGGCGCGCAATTCGATCCGCTCGGTCATGGTTTCTGTCCCCTGTGCATCCGCCGCATTTTAAAGCAGCGGCCGGTCGCGGGGAACCGCCGTATCCGGCACGCGCGTCTTTACCTCGCGCGCCTGCCTGTTTAAGCTTGCCCCCATGTGGTACGTCATCTATTCCCGAGATCGTCAGAATGCGCTCGAAGCGCGCCTGGAGGCCCGGCCCCGGCACCTCGAGCGGGTCGAAAAACTGCTGGCCGAGGGCCGCGTCCTCGTGGCTGGACCGCGCCCGGCCATCGACTCGCCGGACCCCGGTCCGGCCGGCTTCGAGGGTTCGCTGATCGTGGCCGAGTTCGAGTCCCTGGAGGACGCCCGGGCCTGGGCCGAGTCGGACCCGTACGTCGAGGCGGGGGTCTATGAGTCGGTCGAAGTCTCGCCGTTCGTACGGGTGTTCCCGGCGTGAATCCGAACCTCCGCAAGGGCGAGATCACCCAGCGTCTGCAGGCGGCCTTCGAACCCGAAACCCTGGGTGTCGAGGACGAGAGCTACAAGCACGAGGGGCACGAGGGCGCGCGGGACGGCCGCGGGCACTTCCGCGTGCTGATCATCGCCGAGGTGTTCTCGGGCAAATCCCTGCTGGAGCGCCACCGGATGGTCTACCGCGCGCTCGACGAAATGATGCGCCTGGACATTCACGCCCTGGCGATCGACGCCTGGGCGCCGGAAGAGCTGGATCGCTAGGAACCGTCCTTGCGGTGCTCGACCTCGACCGTGGTGTAGACGCCGCCGCGAACGTTGAACACGGCGGTGAGTTTCGCGTAGCGGGGGTCGATCGCGGCGACCAGGTCGTCCAGGATCCGGTTGGTCACCGCTTCGTGGAACGCGCCTTCGTCGCGGTAACTCCACAGGTAGAGCTTCCACGACTTGAGTTCGACGCACCGTTCGTCCGGAACGTACTCGAGTTCGATCGTCGCGAAATCCGGCTGTCCCGTCTTCGGGCACAGGCAGGTGAACTCGGGCGAGTCGATTCGAATGGTATAATCCCGCGCTGGTTTGGGGTTGGGGAAATGCTCGAGTTCCTTGCTGGGTAGGGTGCTCATGGCAACTCCGTTCGATTCCCTGTAGATTAGCCCGATGAGCCGGCGACGGGCCGGCGGCGGACCGGTTGAAAACGCCCAGGGTGACCCTGGAAGACCAGGCAGTTTAGCGATTTCATGAAACAGATTTCAATGCTGCGGCGCGCGGCGACGGGATTCAAGGGATGAGACTCTCCGCGATCAGGCTGGCCGGCTTCAAATCCTTCGTTGACCCTACGGTATTCAAGGCTCCGAGCAATCTGACCGGCATCGTCGGTCCGAACGGCTGCGGCAAGTCCAACATCATCGACGCCGTCCGCTGGGTGATGGGCGAGGGCTCGGCCAAGGTGCTGCGCGGCGAATCCATGGCCGACGTCATCTTTTCCGGTTCCTCGACGCGCAAGCCGGTCGGCACGGCGAGCGTGGAACTGATCTTCGACAACTCGTCCGGCCGCGTCGGCGGCCAGTTCGCAGGCTACAACGAGATCTCGGTCAAGCGGCAGGTGTCGCGCGACGGCGTGTCGCTCTACTACCTGAACGGAACCCGTTGCCGGCGCAAGGACGTCAAGGACCTGTTCCTGGGCACGGGTCTCGGTTCGCGCAGTTATTCCATCATCGAGCAGGGCATGATCTCGGAGGTCGTCGAGGCCAAGCCGGAGGAAATCCGCGGGCACCTCGAGGAGGCGGCCGGCATTTCCAAGTACAAGGAGCGCCGCCGGGAGACCGAGCGTCGCATCCAGCACACGCGCGACAACCTGTCACGCCTGGCCGACCTGCGCGAAGAGGTCGGCAAGCACCTGGCCCGGCTCAAGCGCCAGGCCAATGCCGCCGAACGTTACAAGAAGCTGAAACAGGAGCGGCGCGAACTCGCCTCGCGCCTGGCCGCGCTGCAATGGAAGCACCTGATGACCGACGTCGCGGCCGGCCAGCAGGGGCTCGCGCAACGCGAAACCGCCCTGCAGGAGTCGGTCGCCCGGCAGCGCGCGGCCGAAGCCGACCTGGAAACCCTGCATCAGCAGCAGGGCCAGGCCGGCGAAACCCTCAACGCGGTGCAGGGCGAGTTGTACGCGGTGCGCAGCGACATCGCGCGCCTCGAGCAGAGCATTCAGCATGCGCGTGAACTGCAGCAGCGCCAGCAGCAGGAATTCGACGAGACCCAGTCGGCCCTGAACGATCTCGAAAAGCACATGGTGCTGGACAAGGCGCAGGTCGAGGAACTGACCCGCGCCCTGGCCGAGGTCGAGCCGCAGCTGGAACGGGCGCGCACCGAGGAAAACGACGCGACGGTGGCGCTGACCGCGGTCGAAGAGGAGGTATCGGCCTGGCAGCAGGAGTTCGAGCAGCATCATCGCAGCAGCACCGAACGGAACCGCGAGGCCGACCGTTTGCGCGCCGACATCGAGTTGCTCGACCAGCGATTGCTGCAGGCGTCGCGGCGCATCGAGGTGCTCGACGGCGAAGCGTCCGGTATCGATACCGGGGCGATGCAGCAGGAACTCGACGAACTGTCGAAGGAATCCGACCGCCTCGCCGCCGAGGAAAAAACCGAGCAGGCCGCACTCGAGACGTTGCGGACCCGGCTCGCCGACGTGCGCGGCGAGCTCGAGAAACGCGAGGCGCGTCACCGCGCGGTCGAGCGTGACCTGCACACCCGCGAAGGCCGGCTGGATTCGCTGCGCGCGATGCAGCAGGCTGCCCTGGAGGACGCCAGCGCCGAGGACTGGCTGGCGCGTGAAGGTCTGACCGATGCGCCCCGGCTCGCCCGCGTGCTGCAGGTCGCCGAGGGCTGGGAGACGGCGGTCGAAGTGGTGCTCGGCCACTGGCTGCAGTCGGTCGTCGTGGCCGCCGGCGCCGGGCATGGGCGAAGCGTGGATGAACTGCTGAACGCGTCGCTGGATCTCGTCGCTGACGAGCGGGGTGGGGTGCAACCGCGGCCGGGCAGCCTGGCGGAACAGGTGCAGGCGCCCGACGCGGTGCTTGAATGGCTGAATGGCGTACGGGTCGCCGAGAGCTGGGATGCGGCCTGGAACGGCCGCGACGACCTCGGTGAAGGCGAGTCCCTGATCACCGCGAACGGCGAGTGGCTCGGGCGGGGCTGGATTCGCGTCGCGCGGGGCGCAGGCGGCCAGGACAGCATGCTCGAGCGCGAAAAGATGATCACCCGCCTGGAGTCCGACGTGACGCGCCTCACCGACGAGGAGCGGGACCTTTCCGCCCAGATCGGCGCGCTCCGCGCCCAGGCCCAGGAATTCGAGACCGCGAGCCAGGAACAGCAGGCGCAGGTCAACGGCCTGCATCGCCGACGCACCGAAGTGGCCGGCCGGCTGGAAAGTCGTCGCTCCAGCGTCGGCATGCTGTCGGAGCGTAAGCGCACCATCGGCGACGAGGCGACCCAGCTCCGCGAGCAGGTCGGCGCGGACGAAGCGTCGGTGCGGACGGCCCGCGGCAAGCTCGAGGGCATGCTCGGCGTGATGGCCGAACTGCAGGACGAGCGTGAACGGCTGGAGGCGCAACGCGGCGACCTGATGCAGCGCCGCGATACCGCGCGCAGCGCGCTGAGCGAGGTGCGCGGCACGCGGCACGATCTCGAACTGCGCACCGAATCGCGGCGCGCCAGCCTCGATTCGCTGCGCCAGTCGCTGGAGCGCATGGATACCCAGCTCAGCCAGTTGCAGACCCGCTACGTGAACCTCAGCGAGCAGTTGGCGCGGGAGCAGAAGCCCGAGGAGCTGCACCGCGAGGAAATGGATGCGCTGCTGGCCCGGCGGGTCGATACCGAGCAGCGCCTGGCCCGGGCCCGTGCCGAATCCGAAGGCCTGGAAAACGAGTACCGCGAGAAAGACCGGGAACGCCAGCGCGCCGTCCAGGCGGCGGACGCCATTCGGCAGGAGCTCGAGCAGGCGCGGCTCGGCCAGCAGGAACTGGAGCTCAACGCGCGCACCATTCGGCGGGAAGTCGAAGGCCGCGGCCACGATGTCGAGCAACTCGCGGGCGAACTGCCGGACGACGCCCGGCCCGACGACTGGGAAAACCAGCTGGAAACGCTGCAGACGCAGATCCAGCGCCTGGAGCCCGTCAACCTGGCCGCGATCCAGGAATACGAGGAAGAGTCGAAGCGCAAGGAATACCTCGACAGCCAGAACGACGACCTGTGCGCGGCCCTGACGACGCTCGAAAACGCGATCGCCAAGATCGACCGGCAAACGCGAACGCGGTTCAAGGAAACCTTCGAGCGCGTCAACAAGGGCGTGCAGGAACTGTTTCCGCGCCTGTTCGGCGGCGGCCACGGTTACCTGGAGCTGACCGGCGAGGACCTGCTGACGACCGGTGTTGCGATCATGGCGCAGCCGCCGGGCAAGCGCATCAGCAGCCTGCACCTGCTGTCCGGCGGCGAAAAGGCCCTGACCGCGGTCGCGTTCGTGTTCGCGATCTTCCGCCTCAATCCGGCCCCGTTCTGCCTGCTGGACGAGGTCGACGCGCCGCTGGACGATGCGAACGTGGTCCGGTTTTCGACGATGGTGCGGGAAATGGCGGAGAACGTGCAGTTCATTTTCGTCACGCACAACAAGATCACGATGGAAATGGCCAACCAGATGAGCGGCGTCACGATGCGTGAGCCCGGCGTATCGCGCCTGGTGCAGGTGAACATCGACGAGGCGGCCGAGCTGGCGGCAAGCTGAGAGCAGAGAGGAGAACGGTGGAAACTTCGACCCTACGCTGGATTCTGATCATCATCGGACTCGCCATCATCGCGGCCGTGTGGCTGTTCAGCACGATGGAGCGGAACCGCAAGCCCAAGGCGACGCGGCGGCAAAAAGAGAAACAGCGCGCCGCGCGCGGCGCCGTGGAGCGTCGTGAGCCGACGCTGGCCGGCGTCGGTGGCGGTGACCAGGAGGCGGCGGAAAAGCCGGCCGGGCAGGGCGAGCTGGAAATCGACGAGCGTCCGCAGCCGATGGAGTCGAAGCGTCGCGAACCGCGGCGCGCGCCACTCGGTCCGCCGCCCGACAAGATCGTCAGCCTGTTCCTGCTGGCCCGCGACGGTCACGTCATCACCGGCGCCGAGTTGCTGCAGGCCACCGTCAGCACGGGCCTCAAATTCGGTGACATGGACATCTTCCATCGCCTGTCCGAGGGCAGCGAAAAACCCGTCTTCAGCATGGCCAACGCGGCCAAGCCGGGGCATTTCGAGCGGGATGAGTGGAACACCTTCGAGACCGGCGGCGTGGTCCTGTTCATGACCCTGCCGGGCCCCGAGCAGGCCCTGGACGCCTGGGACGCGATGCTGGCGGCGGGGCGGCGCATGGCCGATATCCTGAATGCCGACCTGCTCGACGGCGATCGCAGTCCCTTTACGCGTCAACGCGAGGCCCAGCACCGCGAAGAGATGCGCGACTACGACCGCAGCAAGGCAGCGGCCGACTGATCCGGACCGCGCGCCGTGGACAAGGATCAGGCCAGCCAGCGGATCGACGTCCTGCGCGCCGAGATCGAAGCGCACGACTACCGCTACTACGTGCTCGACGCCCCCACCGTCCCGGATGCCGAGTACGACCGCCTGATGCGCGAGTTACAGGGTCTGGAAAGCCGGTTTCCGGACCTGGTGACCCCCGATTCCCCCACCCGGCGCGTCGGGGGGCAGCCGCTCGAGGGTTTCGCGGAGGTCCGCCACCGGACGCCGATGCTGTCGCTGGCCAACGCCTTCGCCGAAGACGAGGTGCGGCAGTTCCACGAGCGCGTCGTGAAGGGGCTGGAAACGGACCATGTCGATTACGTGGCCGAGCCCAAGCTCGACGGGGTCGCGATCGCCCTGCGATACGATAACGGACGCCTGGCGCAGGCGGCGACGCGCGGGGACGGCGCCACCGGCGAGGACGTCACCGCGAACGCGCGGACCATCGCCGCGATTCCGCTGCGTCTCAAGCCGGATGACGGCGATTCCGGGTGGCCGGCGACACTCGAGGTGCGCGGCGAAGTGTACATGCCGCTGGCCGGCTTCCGGGCCTTCAACGAAAAGGCGCGGGAGGAGGGCCGCAAGGAACTGGTCAACCCGCGCAACGGCGCCGCCGGGAGCCTGCGCCAGCTGGATTCGAAACTGACCGCCCAGCGTCCGCTGGCGTTTTACGCGTACGGCGCCGTGCATACCGAAGGACTTCCGGACAGCCACTACGAAGCCCTGCAGCGGCTTCGGCAATGGGGTCTGCCGGTCAATCCCGAGGTCCGCCGCGTGCGCGATGCCGACGGTTGCCTGGCGTATTACCGGGAGATGGGCGACAAACGCGCCGCGCTGCCGTACGAGATCGATGGCGTCGTGTTCAAGGTCGAGATGCGCGAGGCGCAGGAAACGCTGGGCTTCGTGAGCCGGGCGCCGCGCTGGGCCATCGCGCAGAAATTCCCGGCCCAGGAGGAGATCACGCGCCTGGTCGGGATCGATATCCAGGTCGGCCGCACCGGCGCCCTGACGCCGGTGGCCCGCCTCGAGCCGGTGTTCGTCGGCGGCGTCACCGTGACCAACGCAACCCTGCACAACCTGGACGAGATCCGGCGCAAGGACGTCCGCGTCGGCGACTGGGTGGTGGTGCGCCGGGCCGGTGACGTCATTCCGGAAGTCGCCCGGGTGGTCGTGGATCGCCGCGAGGGCGAGCCGGAGGCGTTCGAGATGCCCACGACGTGCCCGGTCTGTGGTTCGGCCGTGGAACGCGAGGAGGGCGAAGCCGTGTTTCGCTGCACCGGCGGACTGGTCTGCCGGGCGCAGCGGATTCGCAGTATCCTGCATTTCGCCTCGCGCCGGGCGATGGACATTGAAGGACTCGGTGAAAAGCTGGTCCTGCAACTGGTCGAGAACGACCTGGTTCATTCGATCGCCGATCTCTACACGCTCGACCGCGACACCCTCGTCGGCCTCGAACGGATGGGCGAGAAGTCGGCGGACAACCTGTTGCAGGAACTCGAGCGCAGCAAGCGGCCGCCGCTCGACCGCCTGCTGTACGCGCTCGGCATTCGCGAGGTGGGCGAGGTGACCGCGACCTCGCTCGCGCGGCATTTCGGCAGCCTCGACGGCATTGCCGACGCCGGCGAGGAAGCCCTGACCGAGGTGCCGGACGTCGGTCCGGTGGTGGCCGGGCACGTGCACGCTTTTTTTCGCGAGGCGCACAATCTCGAGGTGCTGCGGCAACTGGAGCAGGCCGGCTTGCGCTGGCAGCCTCTGGAGGCTGCCGGGGATGATCAGCCCCTGGACGGCCAGACCTGGGTGCTGACCGGTGC
This sequence comes from Lysobacterales bacterium, assembly GCA_037384065.1. Classification (GTDB taxonomy): domain Bacteria; phylum Pseudomonadota; class Gammaproteobacteria; order Xanthomonadales; family SZUA-36; genus JABDPF01. The sequence continues at coordinate 18,453 of JARROJ010000051.1, read as the reverse complement.
GCTCGGCATGCCGCGGGCCCGCGCGAAGAGCCTGCTCGAAGGACTCGGCGCGCGCGTGACCGGCAGCGTTTCGAACAAAACGGATGTCGTGCTGGCCGGCGAGGATGCCGGTTCCAAGCTGCGCAAGGCCGAGTCGCTCGGCATCGAGGTCCTCGACGAAGACGCCTTCCGCGCGCTGCTCGAAGCCCACGGCGCGCTCTGAATCACCGGTTTACGGCAGGTCCAGCCGGTAAACGGGCGCCGGGCGGCGCTCGGTCGTCACGTACACGGCGCGCCCGTCGAGGCTGAACGAAACCGCCTCGTCGTGGGTTCCCGGCGGGCCGAGATACTCCTGTGGCGGGCGTTGGAACGCTTCCACCCAGGTTTCCCCGTCCTGGCGCGTGTAGAGGTACAGGCTGCGGTAGGTCAGCACGGCCGCGGTGCGCCCGTCCGGGGCGATATCCAGCGCGGTCGGCTGGGACACCCACGCGCCGCGCTTGCTCGTCAGCAGGTCGAGCCGTGTCGGCGGCCGCAGCCCCTGCAGTTCGCCGAGGTACTCGGCTTCGAGTTCGTCCTCCGCCAGGGCCCGGTCCAGCGGCACGCCGTACAGCCGGGGCGGCCGGTCACGCTTGCTCAGCAGCAGGATCTGCCCGCTGGACGGGTCCCAGGCGACCGACTCGACGTCGCGCGGTCCGTCGGGTTAGGTCACCTTGGTGGAAGCGTTCCAACGCCCGCCACAGGAGTATCTCCAGCCGGATATCCTTGTACCGGGCCTGGTTGTCGCCGCTGTCGGCAATGACCAGCAGGTGTCCGTCGTCGCTCGGCACGCGCGTGATGTCCTCCCAGTCGCGGTTTTTTGCGCCATCGAGCTTGAAGGCGCCCACGTCGCGGCCGCTTTCGTCGATAACGAACACGTCCCGCTTCTCGTCGTTGTGGGTGTAGAAGACGCCGTTCGCGCCGGCCTGCAGGCCGCTGGCCTCGTCGATCGCGCGGTTCTCGAGGGTTCCCGTGATCGTGAAGGCGTCCTCGATCGGCGTCCCGGCGCCGGGCAGCGGCGCCGCGATCGTCATCAGGACGGCGATTGCGAGGATTCGGTTCAGGGAGCGCTGACGGTTCATGGGCGGACAGTATAAAATCATTGGCTGCGATAATCCCTGCCTGAACCGAATTTCGGGGCCCCTCATGAACCGACAATGGACCGTATTCCTTCTTTGCCTGGTGGCGCTGCTCACCAGTCCGATCGCGTGGGCGGAGAAGACCGACATCGTGGTGCTCAAGAACGGCGACAAGATCACCGGCGAGGTCAAGGGGCTGGAGCGCGGCAAGCTCGAATTCAGCACCGATTCCATGGGTACGGTTTCGATCGAATGGGAAGATATCCAGACGGTGATCAGTTCGACCGGGCAGGCCATCGAACTGGCCAACGGCCAGCGTTTCTACGGTCCCCTGCAAAAATCCGAGAACACCGACATGGTGCAGATCCAGACCGATGAGGGCGCGGTGGGTCTGGGTATCACGGACGTCGTCAATATGTACCCGGTGGAATCCGGTTTCTGGGATCGGATGGATTTCAGCACCAGCCTGGGGTTCAGCTGGGACAAGGCGAGTGACATCGGCAAGTACAGTATCGGTGCGGATGCGGAATATCGCCACCCGGATTACATCACGAGCGCGGGGTTTTCCAGCGAGATCACCTCGGCGAGCGGCGACGGCCAGACCACCAGCCGCTCCAATATCAACGGCCGGCACCTGAGATTCCGGCAGAACAAGCGATTCACCGCCTGGTTCGCCAACGTCGAGAAGAACGACGAGCTGGGTATCAAGCTGAGGGCGCTGTTGGGCGCCGGCTACGGCTGGGTGCCGATCCGTTCCAACCGTAACCTGCTGATGCTCACCGCGGGCCTCGACGTCAACCAGGAATATCCAAAGCAGGGCGATCCCGAGACCAACGTCGAAGGCGTCGGGGTGCTCAACTACGAGTACTTCAAGTACTCCGACCCGGAGCGCCGCTTCAGCAGTACCTTCACGGTGTTTCCCAGCCTCACCGACTGGGGCCGCGTGCGCGCCGATTTCAAGACGAACCTCGACATCGAGTTCGTTTCCGATTTCTTCTGGGTTCTGAGCCTGTTCGCCAATTACGACAGCAGGCCGATTTCCGAGAACGCGTCGAAAAGCGACTTCGGCGTCAATTCGTCCCTGCGCTACAAGTTCTGAGCCGTCGGCTCAGGCTTTCGAGGGCGTTTTTTCGTCGTCGGTCGCTGTGGTCACGCTGACCCCGTCGCCAACCTTGAAGGCGCGGGTACAGGTGATCACGATGCCCGCCACCCCGTTCGCCACCGCCGAGGTCGAACCGAGCGAAAGCTGCACGCCGTACGCGATACCGATGATGATGATGGCGGTGAACAGGTCCGGCAGATAATCGAAGATCGCGCCGAAGACGCCGCCAACCAGCTCGGCGAATTGGCGCGCCAGCCTCTCCGCGGCATTGCGCGACCCGTCGAACAGCGCGAGCACGGTATCGATGAAGGCCACGACGATATGCAGCCGCAGCAGCCAACTGATGACGAGGAATGCCCCGTGCAGGATTCGGCTGACTTCCGGCGCCGACAGGATTTCCTGCAGTGCGTCAATCAGGTTCAGCGTGAACGTGGCGCCTCCGCCGAACTCGTTCCTGTTCTGGGGATCCAGTACGGCAACCGCTTTGCGGTTACTATGCATGCCATGAACGGATCGACTGCGCCGTGAACCTGCTGCTCGTTTTCAATCCGCACGCCGGGGGCGGCCGCGCGGGCCGGTTGCAGAACGAAGTGCTCGAAACGCTCGCGGCGTTCGCCCGCGTCGATTGCGAGTGCACGAGCGGACCGGGCAGCGCGACGGAACGCGTGGCCGGGCGCCGTCTGGCCGGCTACGACGGTATCGTGGCGGCCGGGGGGGACGGAACGCTGTTCGAAGTGGTCAACGGCTTGTGCGCGCACGAAGCGGGCGAGCGGCCGCCGCTGGGCGTTTTGCCGATCGGCACCGGGAACGCCTTCGCCCGGGATCTTGGTTTGGCCCCCGGCGCCTGGCGTCGGGGGGCCGACATCATCCGGTCGGGACGCACGCGTCCCCTGGACGTGGGCGAGGTGGACTGCGGGGCGGAGCGCTTCCGGTTTCTCAACATCGTCGGCGCCGGCTTGCCGGTCGCGGCGATGCTGACCGCCGAGCGCCTGAAACGGCTGGGCCGAGCCGCGTACAGCGTCGCCACGCTTTGGCAGGCGCTGCGCTGCCGCTCCGAACCGTTCGAATTGGAACTGGACGGGGAACGCATCGGGCAGGACAGCCTGTTCGTCGAGATCGCCAACACGCGGTACACCGGAACGTCGTTCCTGATCGCGCCGGATGCGCGCCTGGACGACGGTCTGTTCGATGTGGTTCTGGTGCGCCGCCTGCCGCGCCGGCGACTGCTGCGCCTGTTCCCGAGCATCTATTCCGGAACCCACGTCCGCTACCCGGAAGTGACGGTGCGCCGGGCCCGCGAAGTGCGCATCATCGCGCCGTCGGGATTGCCGCTGGCGCCTGACGGTGAATTGCGGGGCGCCACGCCGGCGACGGTACGCTGCCTGCCCGGATACCTCGACGTGTTCGCGGCCGGGACTAGCTGAGGCCCGAAATCGTTCCGTCGGAATTGAACCGGATGCGCTCGGCCAGCGGGCGCTTCGGCAGCCCCGGCATGCGCATGATCTCCCCGGTCAGCACGACCAGGAACCCGGCCCCGGAATTGATCTGGATGTTGCGGACGGTGACCTGGAAATCGCGCGGCCGGCCGTGGAGGTCCGGGTCGTCCGACAGTGAGCTGGGTGCTTTGGCGATGCACACCGGCAGGTGGCTCAGACCCAGTTCCTCGACCCGACGCAGATCCTGCGCGGCATTCTTGGTGAACGCGACGTCGCCGGCGCCGTACATCTTCCGGCTGACCGCGCGGACCTTGTCGACCACCGGGATGTCCAGGTCGTAGAGCGGCGTCCACGCGGGCCGGTTCTCGGCCGCCGCGATCACCTGGCGTGCCAGATCGACCGAACCTGCGCCGCCTTCGCTGAAATGCCGGGACTCGGCGAACCGCACGCCGTGCCGCGCCGCGCGTTCGCGAACCCGCTCGATTTCCGCGTCGGTGTCAGCCTCGAACCGGTTGAGCGCGACGACCGGTCGCTTGTTGAACTGCAGAACGTTTTCGATGTGCTTGTCGAGGTTTTCCAGGCCGCGTTGCACGGCGTGGGCATCCGGTTCGGTCAAAGCCCGCTCCGCTTTTCCGCCGTGCAGTTTGAGCGCGCGCACCGTGGTGACCAGCACCACCGCGTCGGGGTCGAGCCCCGCCGACCGGCACTTGATGTCAAAGAACTTTTCGGCGCCCAGGTCGAAACCGAACCCGGCCTCGGTGATGGCCCAGTCCGCCAGGTGCATCGCCATGCGCGTGGCGAACACGCTGTTGCAGCCGTGCGCGATGTTGGCGAACGGGCCGCCGTGCATCAGCACCGGGGTGCCCTCGATGGTCTGCACCAGGTTCGGGTGTACGGCGTCGCGCAACAGGGCGAGCAGGGCGTCGGTGATGTCGAGCGAGCGCAGGTAGATCGCTACCACCCGCGTAGCTGGTGCCGATCAGGATGCGGTCGAGGCGCTGGCGCAGGTCGTCCAGGTCGTTGGCGAGGCAGAGAATCGCCATGATCTCCGAGGCGGCCGTGATGTCGAAACCGCCCTCGCGGGGGATGCCCTGGTAGCGGCCGCCGAGTCCGAGCACGATGTGCCGCAGGCTGCGATCGTTCATGTCCATGACGCGTCGCCAGGCCACCATGCGCGGATCGATGCCGAGGTCATTGCCCCAGTAGATGTGGTTGTCGATCGCCGCCGAGACCAGGTTGTTGGCCGCGGTAACGGCGTGAAAATCGCCGGTAAAGTGCAGATTGATGCGGTCCGCCGGTTCGATCCGGGCCCGGCCGCCGCCCGTCGCGCCGCCCTTGATGCCGAGGCAGGGGCCGAGCGAGGGCTCGCGCAACGCGATGCAGACCGACCGCTCCAGGCGGGTGAAGGCCTGCCCCAGGCCGATCGAGGTGGTCGTCTTGCCTTCGCCGGCCCGCGTCGGCGTGGTCGCCGAGACCAGCACCAGTCGTCCCGGGCCGGCGTGGCTGCGTGGCCGCTCCAGCGCGTCGATGCGCACCTTGGCGATCTCGTCGCCGTAGGGGATCAGGTCACGGCGCTCGATGCCCAGACGCTCGGCGACCGTTTCGATCGGCTCGAGGACCGGTCCTGCGCCGTGCTGCATTCCGCGGGCCATGCGGGTCTCGCCGGCGGGCGGCGCTTCAGGGTCGGGGTTCGTAGGTGAACTTCTGTCCGCCCACGCTGCCTTCGGCCATCAGGCCGCCGGCGGCCTGGGTGAAGATGACCACGCCCTTGTCGTAATTGGCGTCGGCGGACGCGCCCTTGGTGATGGCCACGGCGGAGGCCTGCGCGCCGAACTCAAAATTGCCGCGCTTGAAGTGCTCCAGGGCGATGCGGTCGCGGAAGAAGATGAACTGGGCGTACTTCTGGGCGCCCAGTTGCAGGCCGACCGTGGCCTGCGTCATGGTGGTGTAGCCGTCGACCTTGTCGTCGACGATCACCAGGCCCTTGCCGTAGGCGCCGCCGACGATCACGCCGCCCTTGCCGATGCTGGGAAACACGGCGTAGCCCGCCGCATTCTCGAAAAAGGTCTCGATGCCGGGATCGGCTTTTCGAATGTTGACGATCGCGCGTGCGACGTCGAGCTCCAGCGCGTCGTTCTTGTCGGGTTCGAAAGCCATCGCGGGGGCTGCCAGGCCGAGCGTGGCCAGCGACAGCAGTGCGGTCAGAAGAAGTCTCATGAACGGTGTCCTGTGGTGTGTCTCGTCGATGCGAAAAATCGAAGGCCGGCGGTATTCAACGGCCATGCATCATTCTATGCCACATTACCGCGCGCTTCACTGGGCGAAACACCGGTCCACCGTTTGTAGGCCCGCGAGAAGGAACTCATTTCCGAAAACCCGAGCAGGTAGGAGATCTCGGTCAGGGTCTTGCCGCGGTCGCGGATGTATTGCCGCGCGAGTTCCTGGCGTGTCTCGGTCAGCAGTTGGCTGAACGAGGTGTCGTGCCGGGCGAGTCGGCGATGCAGGTTCCGGGCCGTCATGTGCAGGGCGTCGGCGACGATCTGTTCGGTCACCTGGCCCTCCGCGAGGGCGTCGATGATCGTCGCTTTCACCTGGTTGACGATGTCGCTTTTCTCCCGGTGCGCGAGGTACTTGACGACGATGTGCTCGTTCAGACTCGCCAGTTCCTCGTTCGAGCCGGCCAGCCGGCGGTCCGCGTCCTCACGCCGGATGTCCATCCCGGTGGCGGCGGCGCCGAACTCGATCGGGCAGCGGAACAGTTCGTAGTGGAACGCGGTGTTTTCCGGTTCGGGTTGCCGAAAAAACACCCGGGCAGGGTTGAAATCCTCGCCGGCGATGGTGCGGCAGAACCTGAGGATGACCGACAGCTGGCCATCCTCGCGGATCGGCTCGCGCAGCGTCGGAATCCGCGCGTCGACGCGCACGCGGAACAACGCGCCGTCGTCTTCGAGTTCCACCATCAGCTTGTCCTGGATCACCCGCGAGTAGCGACTGAGCCGCTCGAAGGCGCAGCGCAGCGAGCTGCTCGCCAGCCAGGCGAAGCCGAGCGCTCCGAGATGAACGGGGCGGGCGTAGTGCGCGCTCTTGAGGCCGAAATACGGGTCGCCGGACAGATCCTGGGCGCGCACGTTCAGGTCCTGGAAGCGCTCCAGGGGGACGCGTGCGCCGGAATCGAACAGCATCTCGGGGTCGATGCCACCCTCGCGAAAAACCGGCGCCGGGTCGATTCCGTAGCCTTCCAGTTGTTTCCACAGGGCGCCCAGCGCGGGGGCGAAGATGCTCATCGGCAATTCCGGGTCGTGGTTTCGATAGTGGGAATTCTCGTGCAGGGGCGCCGATCGGTCAAATAGCCGTCCGCCGCGGTCAAGCGGGCCTTCCGGCGGCACCCTACAGTAAGCGGCGTGAAATCACCGAACGGAACATCATGATCGAAACCCACTCGAGAACGGCCGCTGCGCGGTGCGACGACCCGGACGCCATGCGCGCACAGGCCCTGAGCGAGGAAATCGACTTCTGGGCCGGGATGCTGAACGCGTCGCAGGCAACGGCGCCGGCCGAATCGATCGAACGCATGAAGTTTGCGCTGGCGCTGGCCGAGTTCAGGCTGCGGGAACTGCGACAGCAGCGCTCGAACTGAGCCGGTCTCGCCGGTCCCACGATTTCTGTCCCAATGACGAAGAGGTCCGCTATGAACATGGAAAAACGGCTCGAAACGATGATGAGCGGCTTGCCCGAGCGTGAGCGTTGGCGCATGGTGCAGAGCGCGATCGACCTGCGCCTGGACTGGCCCGACGCCGCGATTCGCCGGCTCGATGCGCGCATGCAGGGCCTGCTGTTCCTGCAGGACCACATCCGCAACGCGCCGGCGCGGATCGCCTTCGTGCGCGACCGCCGGAACATGGCCTACCTGCGCGACGCCGCGGGTAGCCGGAATGTCTGCATGAGCGACGCCGAGTTCGGTGAACTCGTCGAGGAGAACGACTCCGAGACGCTCGCCGGCTTCGGTCGCTGCGAGGCGATGCAGCCGCATCACCTGCTCTACATCGAGCACCAGCTCGATCGCCTGCCGCATCGTCAACCGGCGCTGGCCAGCGCTTACGACGTGCGGATCACGGCGCGCAAGGTGCTCGAAACCACCGGGGCGACACGCGAGGTCGCGTTGTTGCGCCTGGCCCGCGCGGCGCTCTGTGGCCCGGGTGCGGCCACGCCCGCGGTCCAGCGGCGGATTTTCAGCTCGATCGTCCATCCTGCGAGCGAACCGCGTTCCCTGTGGCGCGCCTACCTCAACCTGTCTGCGCTCGAGCCCGCGGCGTTGACGGAACTGCTCGAGGGCGCGCGCGGGTCAAGCAGTCTTCCGCCACGGACAAGCCGCAACAACGCGCCTTCCGTACACTGAGACCCATGGTTTGATCGACGCTACTCTCCTAGTGTGTGTTTTGAGGGACAGGGAACTGTCCCTTCTTTTTTTGGGACCTCGCCATGCGCAACGAACGACCCGTCACTTCCTCGGCGCTGCGACGCCTGATCCGCTTCCTGATGGCTTACGGCCTCGTGCTGAGCGCGCTGTTCTGGCTGCTGCCGTCCGCGGCGCTCTATCTGCAGGGTGTCTACGATGCGCTCGATACGCGTGCCCGGTTCGCCCTGATCTCCGGCCTGCTCGTGGTGGCGGTCGCCTGGCAGCTGGGCGCCTACCGGATCCGGTCGCGCGAGCAGGGCTCGCGTTCGCACGGGGCGCGGGGCTCCGCCGAACGGTCGTAACGCCGCCCGCGCCGGGCGCTGCGCTGATATCGGCATTGCGCGGGACGCGATTGCGCCGCACCGCGGGGTTCGTTATGTTAGACCGAACCCTGCGCGGTGTTACCGGTCGACGGCAGTCGTTCGGCCGCTCGCGCGATTCGCTCCACGGAGAAAAGACCCGTTCATGAAAAGCAAGCTCGAACAACTCAAGGAAATGACCAAAGTCGTCGCGGACACCGGCGATATCGAGGCCATGCGGCGCTTCCGTCCCCTGGACGCGACGACCAATCCGTCGCTGCTGCTGAAAGCGGCCAGCCTGGACGGCTACGACAGCTACCTGAAAAAAGCCCGCGCATGGGCCGCGGAGCAGGGCGGTTCGAGCGAGGAGATGCTCGCCAACGCCTGTGACCGCTACGCCGTGGATGTCGGCTACCAGATCCTGTCGATCATTCCGGGCCGCATTTCGACCGAAGTCGATGCGCGCCTCTCCTTCGACCCGGCGGCGAGCATGGAGCGCGCGCGCAAGCTGGTCGGGATGTACGAGGAGAAAGGCATCGGCAAGGACCGCCTGCTGATCAAGGTCGCCTCCACCTGGGAAGGCATTCGGGCGGCCGAACAGCTCGAGAAAGAGGGCATCAACTGCAACCTGACGCTGCTGTTCGGTTTCACGCAGGCCAAGGCCTGCGCCGATGCCGGCGTCTACCTGATTTCCCCCTTCGTCGGCCGCATTTTCGACTGGTACACGGCGAACACCGATCTCGAGATCAACGAACCGGGGGACGACCCCGGCGTGCAGTCCGTGCGGCGCATCTACAGCTACTACAAACAGCACCGTTACGATACGGTCGTGATGGGCGCCAGTTTCCGCAATACAGACCAGATCGAGGCGCTGGCCGGTTGCGACCGGCTGACGATCAGCCCCGGCCTGATGGAGCAGCTGAACGAGGACGAGGATCCGCTGCCGCGCCAGTTGTCGCCGGACGCGGTGAACTCGGACGATGCCAAGGCGCCGCCGGGTGAAGCCGAGTTCCGCTACGAACTGAACGACGATGCGATGGCGGTCGAGAAACTGGCCGAAGGCATCCGCAACTTCGTCGCCGACCAGGTCAAGCTCGAAAAGCTGTTTCGCGCGGACTGATCGCCTTACCGCGACCGCTCGCGCTCGGCGTGCCGGCGCAGAAGGTCCCACAGCCGCCGCACGTGATCCCGGGTGGTGGCCTCGACACCGATCGAAACCCGCACGAACCAGTGGCCGTCGAGTTGCGCGGGGCTGAGAAAGGCCTCGCCGGAACGGTTGACGGCCTGCAGCCAGGCAAGCGTATGGCGGTCCAGTTCAGGGCCGGACAGGCCGGGCGGTTCGTGGCGGATGCACACCGTTTGCAGGGTGACCGGGGCGACCAGTTCCCAGTGTTCCGCCTGCGCCACCTGTCGCTCCAGCCAGCGCGCGTTTTCGAGGTCCCGGCGCAGGCGCTCGCGGATGCTGTCCGGCCCGTCGAGCGCGAGCTGGAACCAGAGCTTCAACGCGCGGAAGCGCCGACCGAGCGGGATGCCCCAGTCGCGGAACTGCGTCACGCTGCCGTCCTCCGCGGACTGCAGGTACGCGGGATTGGTCGACATCACGCGGTTCAGGGTCAGGGGATCGCGCACGTAGAAGAGCGAGGTGTCGAGGATCGTGCCGATCCACTTGTGCGGATTCCAGGAGATCGCGTCCGCGCCCTCGATTCCGTCGAACAGGGAACGGCACTCGGGCAAGAGCATCGCGCTGCCGGCCATCGCCGCATCGACGTGTGCCCAGCAGCCGTGGCGTTGCGCAATCGCCACGATGTCCGCGAGCGGATCGAAGGCCGTGACGCCGGTCGTGCCCAGTGACACGACGATGGCCGCGGGAATGCGTCCCGCGGCACGGTCCGCTTCGATGGCGTGCTCGAGGGCGTCCGGGGCCATCGCGCGCGTTTTCGGGTCGGTGGCCACCAGGCGCAGATTGTCGTGCCCGAAACCGGCCAGCAGGGCCGCTTTGACCACGGACGAATGCGCCTGGTCGCTGGCGTACACGACCAGCGGCCGGTCCAGCGCCTGCAGACCGCCGCCGAATTCGGAATAGTCGCTGTGCCGTTCGCGCGCGACCAGCAGCGAGGTCAGGCAGGCGGTCGACGCCGTGTCATGGATCGTTCCCCGCCAGGCGTCCGACAGGCCGGCGAGTTGCCGCATCCAGTCGCACACGGCTTCCTCGACCTCGGTCAGGGCGGGGCAGCTTTCCCAGGAAATGCCGAGCGTGCCGAGGCCGGCGCAGGCGATATCGCCGAGTACGGAGGACAGGGCCGCGTTGGATGGGAACCAGCCGAAATGCATGGGGTGCTGGACCTGGGTGATTCCAGGCACGACGGACCGCTCCAGGTCCGCCAGGAGCTCACCGAAGTCGACGGGCTGTTCGGGTGGGCGCGGGCCCATGTTCCGACGGACATCGCCGGGCGCGACCCGGGCGCGTACGGGCAGGGTTTCGACCCGCTGGCGGTAGTCGGCGATCCAGTCGATCAGTTCATGGCCGGCGCGGCGGAATGCTTCAGGAGTCATCGTTCGTTCGCCTTCAAGGGTTCGGTCGGTCGCGGTGCGCGACGCCGGTTCATTGTACAAACAGCCCGTCCCGATCTGAACCGGTATGCGCCCCGGCGGTGCGAACAGGGCGTTGCGGGTTATTTGACAGCGGCGGATTCCCTGCTAACCTGAAATACAAGGCCCAGAAGTCACGGATAAAAATCAGCGTGCAGCGGGCCGGACGGGGAGAGTCCACCATGAAAGCGAAGTTGTTTGCAGCACTCGTATTCTTTTTCGCGCTGTCGCTCGCCGGCTGGAGTTATGCGCCCGGCGAGGCCGAGGTCGCCGACGAGGACGTTACGCCGGCCGAATGGCCCGAATTTCCGAACTGCTCGGGTCGCGACACCGGCACGAGCCCGCTTAGCCATTCGGCGGCGACCGGGAAAACACTGACCCAGCGGGAAAACCCGGTGGAAAGCGCGTTTGTCGAACTGGGCTGCCTGCTGGCATCCAACTGACGATCGCCGCGACCACGCGGCCCGGCACGTTCGGGTCACGCGGTTAGCACGACGCCAAGTCCACCGCCCGGGAGCCACTTCACCCGAGGCTTGCGCTTTGTCGCGGGTATCGGGATGGCCTGCGCAGGCGTGTCGCGGATTCCCGCCGGCATGCCCGTTTTTTCTTCGTTTCCACATCTGACCTGGACCGGCAAAAACAGGTGACGCGCGGCTTTGCAGCGGGCGACCGCCGGAATCCGTGAATCGCGCGGGCGGTGCTGGTATTCTGCCCGCTGTGTTCAGGATTCGGCGCTACGGGTGTTGATCCGTCGCCATCGCCCCGCTTCCGGAGGTTCTTCATGCGCGCATTTGTTCTGCTCCTGGCTTTGTTTGCAACCGCGTCGTTCGCCGCCGACCGTCCGAAACTTATCCTGCAGATCACCGTGGACCAGCTTCGCGGCGACCTGCCGACCCGGTACTACGACCGACTGGGGGAGGGCGGATTCCGGTACCTGTGGGAGAACGGGGTCGTCTATCGCGATGCGCACCACGCGCACGCCAACACGGAGACCATCGTCGGACATACGACGCTGGCGACGGGCGCGCATCCGTCGGCCCACGGCATGGTCGCCAACCTCTGGTTCGATCGTGAAACCGGGTTCACGACCTACAACGTCGAGGACCCCGACTACCGGCTGCTGACCGCCGGGGCCGACGTCGACGAAGGCTCGGAGATCGATCCGACCCAGCGCGCGGCACGTTCCGAAGGCCGTTCGCCCGCCGCGATTCTCGTTTCCACGTTTTCCGACGAACTCAGCGCGAACACCGCCGGCAAGGCCCGGATCATCGGCGTTTCGGTCAAGGATCGGGGCGCCATATCGATGGCCGGCCACGCGGGCACTGCGTACTGGTTCTCGAAATCGAGCGGCGAATTCGTGACCAGCTCCTACTACCTCGACCGGTACCCGTCCTGGGTCGTCGCGTTCAACGACGCCCGGCCCGCCCAGGCGTTCGCGAATTCCCGCTGGACGCTGCTGCGCGACCGGGATGAATACCTGTTCGGCGCTTCCGACGATCGCGAGTGGGAGACCGACGTGGCCGGATTCGGGCGCGTTTTTCCGCATTCCTTCGGTGACGGCTCGAGCCCGTATTTCACCACCTGGCTCACGCTGAGCCCGGCGGGTGACCGCCTCGTGCTCGATTTCGCCAAGCAGGCGCTGGTCAACGAATCGCTCGGCAGGGACGCGGTCACGGATTATCTCAGCGTCAGTTTTTCCTCGACCGACTACATCGGACACGTCTTCGGCCCCTCGAGTCTCGAGGCCGAGGACAATATCCTGCGGCTCGACCGGACGCTGGCCGAGCTGTTCGGCTTCGTCGACGAGAAGGTCGGCCTGGAAAATACGCTGATCGTTCTGTCCGCCGATCACGGCGGCCCGGATGCGCCGGGTTATCTCAACGCACTCGGCATGCCGGCGGGTTACGTCGACCCCGAGTCGTGGGACCGCCAGGCCGCCATCGACCGCGTCAAAGCGCGGTTCGGCATCGAAGGCGACCTGATCTCGAGCTATGACCACCCCTATCTCTACCTCAGCGAGGCGGCGAGAAGCGGCGCCATCGACCGGGAGGCGCTCGAGTCCGCGATCGTCGAGGAACTCATGAAGTTTCCCGGCGTCGCCCTGGCCGTTTCAAGCAGTTCGCTCCGGCGCGGCAACCTGCCCGACACCAACCTGATGCGGGCGGTCATCCGCAGTTTCCACCCGAAACGGTCGGGCGACATCTACATCATCTTCGAGCCGAACTGGTTCATCAATGATTTCGACGGTCTCACGGTTGCCGCCACGCACGGCTCCCCCTGGCGTTACGATACCTACGTGCCCATCGTGTTCGCCGGCGCCGGATTGACGCCGCAAACGGTCGATCGCCGCGTCCATACGGTGGACGTTGCGACAACGCTGTCCGCAATCCTCAACATCAAGCCGCCGTCGGGTGCGGCGGGCATGGTTCTGAGCGAGGTGAGTGATCAATGGTGACACGGTGCGGCGTCATCGGCAGTTTCGCGGCCTCGGTTCTCGTCCTGGCCGGCGCCGGGTCGGCCAACGCGCAGGCGGCGCCCCTCGAAATCGAGTTCGAGCTCGGCTCCGCCTGGCAGGCGCGGAACGACGTGCGGATTCCCAACGACACGGGCACCCGGTTTGCCCTCGACGACGTCGCCGGGTCCGGTCCCTGGGCCACCGGGCGAATCAACGTCAACTGGAACGTGAGCGGCCGGCACGACCTGCGCCTGGTACTGGCGCCCCTGGGGTATGACGAGACCGGCTTCCTGCCTTACCCGGTGGATTTCGCCGGTCAGAGCTTCTCGGACGAGCAGCCCGTGGAAGCACGTTATCGGTTCAACTCCTGGCGGGCTACCTACCGCTACCGCTTCGACCGCCCCAGCGGCTGGCAGTTCTGGGTGGGTGCGACCGCCAAGGTGCGCGACGCCGAGATTCGCCTGATCCAGGGCGATACGGTCGGGCTGGACGACGACACCGGCTTCGTCCCTTTGCTTCACCTGGCGGCCCGTTACCGCATCAATGACCGCTGGAGCTTCGACGGGGACTTCGATGGGCTGGCCGGTGGCCCCGGGCGGGCTGTCGACCTGAGCCTGCGCTTGAACTACGCGATCAATGAGCGCTGGAGCCTGGGCCTCGGTTACCGCGGACTCGAAGGCGGTGTCGACAACGATGACGTCTACAATTTCGCCTGGTTCAACAGCGCCGTGGCGAATTTGCGGCTGAACTTCTAGGCGGCCAGTGCCGGTTCAGAGGGGCGCCGGGCGCGCAAGCCCGGTTGCCGGCCGTCGACGCTTGCGGGTCGGTCACTCGTCGAAGTCCGCCGGCGCCAGCGGCTTGCGATTCACGGAAAGGGTGAAGATGTCCGGCCGCGAATAATGCCCGGCGACGTCGAGTGATCGGCGCGCCCGCCGGGCGGTTTCTCGATCGACCTCCGCGTACAGAATGCCTTTTTCGCGATGCAGCGGCCCTGCTGCGATTGAACCCATGGGTTTCACGACGGTGGCATCGCCATCGTTGATCCACTCATTCGGCTCGAACAGCCGGTCACGTTCCGGAAAGTCGGCCGGTATGTCACGACCCTGCATTGCGGTCGCGGCGCCAATGACCCAACAGCCAGCCTCTTTGGCGATATGCTGCAGCGTCGCCAGCCAGGACGCCCCGGTATCCCACGTCGGGGCGACATAGATCTCCAGATTCTGGGCATAGAGCGCATAGCGCGCCAACGGCATGTAGTTTTCCCAGCAGATCAGCGCGCCGAGTCGCCCGACCGGCGTATCGACGACGCGGAGCCCCGACGCATCGCCCATGCCCCAGACCATGCGTTCCGGGTTGGTCGGCATCAATTTGCGATGCCGATTGAAGAGCGAGCCGTTCGGCCCGATCACTACGACCGTGTTGAACATGGTCGTGCCGCTGAAATGACTGTCGCGTTCGTTGACGCCGAGCACGATGGTGACGCCGTGCCGGGCCGCGGCGTCCTGCACTGGCTGCAGGTCGCCCTGAGCGAGATCGATTGCGTTGTGCCGCAAGCGCGCGTGCAGTTCACCGGAGAGCCTCATGTCACCGCCGGGACGAAGCCGCCAGATCCAGGTCGGATAGCCCGGTACGTAAGCCTCCGGGAAAACGATCAGGGCAGCGCCTTCACGGGCCGCTTCCTCGACATGATTCACCACGCGATCCAGCGTGTCCTTCCTGTTGAGAAAAACCGGGGGGCTCTGGACGACAGCAACTTTATGGGTCATGTGCATGGGACTCTTGCCTGCTATAGGAAAAGCTTAGTCCCGACGGCTTCCTTTCGCTCGATCACCGTTTGCGTTCCGTCGCAACCAAAATCCGAACGGGCGCCCCGATCCCTTTTGTGTGTTCGAGCGCGTGTCCTTTGTTGGTGTCAACAACACGAGGAAGTGATATGAATTCGCCTGAAAAATTCGAAAAATCAGTTTCGATCATTGCGATAGCGACGTTGGTCTCAGTAACGAGCGTAACCGCCATCGCCAAAAAGCCGGAGCCGCAGTTTTATACCGGCAGCGCCACGTTATGTGCCCTTGTCGATCCCTGGAGCGTAACATCGGAAACCAAAGGAAAACATGGCGTTACGTATACGTATGACGAGGTGCTGCTTTTTCGTATCGAGACCGACAGTCCTGTCGTGACGGGTTGGGAAGTTTTGAGGTCCAACAGCAAGTCCCCGGAGGGTCACGGAGGGTACCGTTGGGGCGAAGCCGTTCTCACGCCCGATTTGGGAACCGGCACCCTGGTGGATGAGTTCAAGTTCCCGATAACACAGGAAGACAGCATCCGTGGCACCTACTACGGCAATGGGGATTATGCCGGTGTGACCGTCGATTATGCACTCAGCCCGTTTACCGGAGGCCTGCCCGAATGCGACGCCGGCGAAGTGGAAGCCGTGTGTGAAAATGCGGCGTATGGATGTGCACCCGTGCCGCCAGGCATTGGATACTACATCAGCGGCGTCATCCTGGAATAGCGGGTATCGACGCCCAGTAAACGCCTTTTGCCTCGAGGGTGACGCCCAGCGGCTTCCGGCCGCCGTATTCCAACAGGGCAGTTCGCAGCTGCGAACGGTGGCCATCCGGACCTCCGGCTTCAGCCGCCGGGGGCGTCGCGCGGTCGGGTGCCGCCGCGGAACAGGCGCTCCCGGCCGCTGCGTCGACGTACCGTGACGATTCAAACATGCCGCGAAAGGTTCGCCGTGTCGGTCAGCGCGGAGCAATCGCGACGGGTTGAACGGCGCAGGGCGATCCGAGGTCAAATATTAGGGTGAACCCGGCTTCGGAATGCCAAGGAGGCAAACCATGGCGGCCACAGTTGCTGAAACGCTGGTCATCAGGGGATTCGGCAGCATTTTTCGGGTGATCACCGGAATCGTATTTGGTCTGGCCATCACGGCCGGGCTGTTCTGGATGATGCCCTACATGATCGAGAACACAGACCGTCAGCTGGACAAGAGCGGCAGTCTGAACCTGGTGGATTTCGTTCGGATCAGGCGCGAGGAGGTCATTCATCGCCGCGAACTCAAACCGAGAAAGCCGCCACCACCCCAATCGCCACCGCCGCTGCCGTCGACACCGCAGGTCGAGAGTCTCAATCCCGGCATCGAAACAATTCCCATTTCGGCTGCGCCGGGGCAAACCGATATCGAGATCAGCGGAGCGGGCTTCAACCTGGGGGTCGGCGGGGGCGACTACCTGCCGATCGTCAAGGTGGCGCCGATCTATCCGCAGCGGGCCTTGACGCGCGGCATCGAGGGGTACTGCGTCGTGCAGTACACGGTGACCCGCCAGGGCACGATTCGTGATCCGTTTGTCATCGAGGACCAGTGCACCAATGAGCTGTTTCACGGCCCCTCTTTGCAGGCGGCGATGAAGTTCAAGTACAAGCCCCGGGTGATTGACGGTCAGGCCGTCGAGGTACCGGGCGTGCGGAACAAGTTCACCTACGTCATCGAAGAGTAGGCCGGTTCCGGAGCCGGGTGCGCTTTCTTTTCAGTAGCCGACTCAGGGCGCTCCGCCGCCGCACGACGAACCTGCCTGGCGCCCGGCCGGAATGACCGGCCGGGCGCTGTCGCCTCAATCGAGCACGGGCAAAAATTCGAGCGCGAATTCACCCATCATGGCGTACGCCTTCTTTGTCGGGTGCAGCAAATCCCAGAACAGATATTCATCGCGATCTTTACAGAACGCGTCCTTGCGCACGCCGAACGCGATGCATGGTTCCGCGACGTTGGTGAAGCCATAGGTTTCCTGATCCGTCATCACCGCGGTGAAGAAACCGAAGATGTCGACGGTCGTGATGTTCATATTGAACGGCTCGCCGGCGTAAACGTCGAGAACGTCCTGCACATACAGGTTGTACTCGAAGCTCAAGCCTGTCGCGATAGCCTTGTAGGCCTCGGGCACCCCCGGAGCTATCCCGGCTGGAGGCGCATTGGCGACCATCAAATGGCGAGCGCCGCATCCATAGAGAATGCCGATATTGGTGGCCATGCTGTCGACCATACCGCCGACAACGGCCACCGGGTCCGCACCTTCAAAGATGTCGAAAAAGTCAGCGAAGGAGGAATCCAGCACAAACAGGGTGTCGTTCATCGGAGCGAAGGTGCAGTACCCGTTGTCGATCCAGTCCTGCACCTGGTCGCCCAGACCCGGCCCGGAAGGATTGTCGACCGGGCGTGCGCGCACATAGGCATAGGCATAGTTGCCATAGGCAGGGTCACGGTAGGCGGGTTTTGCCCAATCCGTCAGCCCCATATCCTGCGCCATGACTTCGACCCAGGTGCGGCCATTGCTGAAATGATGCCCGCCGATGCCATAGCTGGCGATCAGCGTTGGGTCGAAGGGCGGGTGCGCGGTTTCACCGGTGTCCGCGAAATGGTTGCCGGGATCCAGGAAACTGGCGCCGAACACGAACATGCGGGAATAGCCGTGCCCGGTGTCTGCGAAGGCCGTTCCGGCCACCAGTGGCAGCAAGGCCAGCAAGGCGACCGTCATGCATTTGAACGCTTTCATCTCATCTCTCCATGCAAAGGGGGGGCAGGGCGGCAGTTCATCGGGACTGTCGCCCAGTAGAGAAAGCGTATCGGGGTTGCTGCTTTGGAGCATGACCGTAGGGTGACGAGTAACTGACAGTTTCGAGACGGTCACCATTCGAGTATGTCGAACCGCCAATGTGTGGCCAGACCGTTAAAGCATTAAAATGAAGAGATACAGCGCGAGAGGACGTCAATTCCCATGCGTGGTTCCATGAAGGAGCGTTCATGAACCGACATCCTGTATACCGTTTCTCTGACTTCGAGGCCGATCCCGAAGCCTGGCGGCTGTCACGGGATGGGGAGGAGATTCATC
This sequence comes from Lysobacterales bacterium, assembly GCA_037384065.1. Lineage (GTDB taxonomy): Bacteria > Pseudomonadota > Gammaproteobacteria > Xanthomonadales > SZUA-36 > JABDPF01. The sequence goes on along the minus strand of JARROJ010000051.1, from coordinate 133 downwards.
TCGACCCGGTCGTGCTGAAGCTGCTTTTTTACCTGATTGAGAACTGCGGCCGACTCGTGACCCGGCAGGAGCTGATGGACACCGTGTGGGGCGACACGGTCATCAGCGAATCGGCGCTGACCAAGGCCGTGGC
>JARROJ010000050.1:0-16676 GCA_037384065.1 Lysobacterales bacterium | reverse complement strand
ACCTTCCGAGGGGTCCTGCTGTTCGCGCAGTATCAGCCGGGCCCATGACGACGACTCGTCGCTGGTCAGAACCTGCACGAACGCGTCCGTCAACCGGTGCAACAGCGCGAGCGCCTGGCTCGTGTCCGGCGCCGGGTTCACGGCCTTACCGGCGTCCGGCAGTTGCGCTTCGATCGCCTCGAGCAACGGCTCCATGCGGACCTTCAGGCCATCGACGATGTGCCGCAGGGCTGCGAGGTACAGCCCCGGCTTGCCGCCGAAGTGATAGCCGATCAGGGCCTGGTTGACACCGGCCGCCCGGCTGATGGCCCGCGTGCTCGCGGCGTCGAAACCGACCCGACCGAACACGTCGATCGCCGCGTTGAGCAGTGACTCGCGGGTCGCCATGCCGCGTGGAGCGCCGGGGGCGGAAGCGTTCATGATTCTTATTCTAATTGATCGTTTGATTAAAACAAATGATCAAATGCAGGGCCGGACTCCGGCGTGAGCCAAACGCATTAGTGTGTTTTCTTTCGAGGGGGCCGAGTGGGCGATTCGCGCCCGCGCGCCGATTTTTCAGGCGTGAGCATAAACGACGCTTGCCGCGCGCTACCGAGCGGTTCTTTCGGCACGGGCCGGACCGTCACTCCGGCGTGTTTGGCGGGTCCGGGTCGAAAACGATTTCGTCCGGTGACTCGGGCACCCGCGCCTGCCAGGCTTCCAGCAGGGCCAGGTGCTCCTTTTCCTCGGCGGCGAATTCGGCGGCCAGTTCGCGCACCTCGGCCGACGGCGCATGACGGCCGATGTCGGCGTAGAAATCGTGGGCGCGTCGTTCGTTGCCCATCGCGATGGCGAGCGCGCGAGCAGTGTTGATCAGGTAGTCGACGGTCGCGACGTCCGCTGTCTCGGGGCCCTCAAGGTCCTCCCAGCCGTAATCCCAGGGCGCGATCTGCGGCAGGTCGTGAGCCCGCGCATGGTCGCGGATCTCCTGGGCGTGCAGGCGGCTGTAGTGCGCCAGCTTGCGGAACGTGGCCGCAACCTCGGGGTTGTTGTGCACGTCCATCATGTCCGCGAGTTCGTCGTGGCGGTCCGCGGCCTCCTCCTCCAACGCCACGGAATAGGCGAGAAAAGTGCGCAGGTCGGTCATGCGTTCGGCGAGGCTCATAGGGCGAACGCCTCCTCGAAGTCCGCCACCCGGGCCGATGCGTCGTTCACGGGGCGGTACACCGGGTAGTGGGGGTTGCGGTACAGGATGCCCGTGGCCATGGCGCCGTCCGCGTGCAGCCGCGCGGCGGCCGCGACCGGATCGTCGGTCGCCTCAGTGGCGAACGGGTGCACCGCGGTCTTCCATTCCTTCTGCTCGGGGCGGAACGTCAGGCAGGGGCTCAGCACCTGCACGAACGCGAATCCGGGATGCTCAATCGCCTCGACCAGGATCTTCGCCAGGCCGTTCGGATCACCGGAGAATCCGCGGGCGACGAACGAGGCGCCGGCCGTCAGCGCCATCGCCGCCGGCTGAAACGGGCGGATACCCGTGCCGTGCGGCGTCAGCTTGCTGCGGGTCCAGTCGGACGCGGTGGTGGGTGACGCCTGGCCTTTCGTCATGCCGTAGACCTCGTTGTCCATGATCACGTATGTCAGGTCCATGTTGCGGCGACAGGCGTGAATGAAATGGTTGCCGCCGATGGACAGGCCATCGCCGTCACCGCCGGCCACCAGCACCGTCAGTTCGGGGCGCGCCGCCTTGAGCCCGGCCGCCACGGCGAGCGCGCGGCCGTGCACCCCGTGAAAACCGTACACGCTCGTGTATGCCGCAATGCGCGAGGAACAACCGATGCCGGTGATCATCGCGACCTCCTCACGGGGCAGTTCCTTGAACGCCAGCGCCTTGGTGATGGCGTTGAGGACGGCAAAGTCGCCGCAGCCCGGGCACCAGACCGGCTTGATGTCCGACTTGTAGTCTTTCGGCTTGAGCGCCAAGCCCGCCGTTGCTGTATCCATGATCAACTCCAGTGTTCGACCGCCTCGACGATCTCGCCCGGCGTGATCACCAGCGGGCCCGGCCGCGCGAGGCTGTGCAGATCGGCATCGATGTCGTAGTAGCTGCGCAGGTAACGCCAGAACTGGGCGCCGTGGCTTTGCTCGACCACCAGCACCCGCTCGACCCCGCGCAGCGCGGCGGCGAGTCGTTCCGGGCGGGCCGGAAGAAGCAGCCGCAGGGCGATCACGCGCACCGCGACGCCGGCCTCGCGCAGGCGGTCGGCGGCTTCGCGTACGGCGGTGCTGGTCGACCCCCAGGTCAGAATCGCCAGCGTGCCCGAGCCGCGGATGTCGGCCCAGAGGTCGCCGTACTCGAAGTCCTCGATCTTGCGCCGGCGCTTGTCCAGCTGGGCCGCGTGATCGGCGGCTGCCGCGGAGGGTTTGCCGGTCTCTGTGTGCTCCAGGCCATCGGCGACGTACGCGGCGCCCGACTGTCCGGGAATGGCCATCGGCGAAACGCCGTCGTCGGTCAGGGCGTACCGGGCATAGTCCGCGCCGCCGGCGGGTACGCGACGCGCGGGAATGTCGGGCAGGACATAGTCCGGCTGCGGGATCAGCGCGCGCGATTGCGCAAGGTTCTGGTCGGTCAGCACGATCGCGACCGTCTGCAGCGCTTCGGCCAGGCGCACGCTCCACTCGGTGACGAGCACGCAATCGGCATGGTCCAGGGCGCCCAGCACCAGGTGCGGTGCATCGCCGTGCAGGCCGTGCAACGCGATGTTGAGATCGACCTGTTCGGACTTGGTCGGAATACCGGTCGAGGGTCCGCCACGCATCACGTTGACGATCACCGCGGGCACCTCGGCCGCCACGGCCAGACCCATCGCCTCGGTCATCAGCGCGAGTCCGGGCCCGGAGGTCGCCGTCATCGACGGCACGCCGCCGAAGGAGGCGCCGATCACCATGTTGATCGAAGCCAGTTCGTCCTCGGCCTGCAGCAACTCGCCGCCCACGCGTTCCAGGCGCGGCGCCAGCCATTCGAGCAGGTCGCTCGCGGGCGTGATCGGATAGGCGGCGGCAAACCGGATGCCCCCGCGCAGTGCGCCCAGGCCGCAGCCCTCGTTACCGCTGAGCGCCCAGCGTGCGCCGGCCATCTCCGCATCGCAGGGTCCGGGACCGACGCGAGCGCGGCGCGCCTCGACGACCAGCGGCTCGTTGAACCCGCGCTCGAACGTCGCGCGGGCGGCGTTGACGACGGTCTCGCCCTTGCCGCCGAAGTTCTGCTCGATCAGTTCGCTGGCCTGGTCCGGGCAGTAACCCAGCCAGTGCGCCAGCACGCCGAGCGCGATCATGTTGGGTCGACCGCCGTCGATCTCCCCCGCCATCGACTTCATCGGCACCTCGATGAGGTCGGTGCCGAGGTCGCGGATCACGTCCGGAACGGCGCCCATCGCCGGGTCGGCGATGATGACGCTGTCGGAACGCAGTGGAATTTCGTCCGCGAACCGTTCGGCATTGCGCCAGTCGAGCGCCAGGAGCAGGTCGAAGCGGTCGTTCATGCACTCGATCGGACGGTGCGCCAGGCGCACCAGCGACGCCGCCTCGCCGCCGCGAATCTGCGGCCCGAACGAGCGTCGCATGATGCCGAAACAGCCGTTCTTGCCGGCCAGGCTCAACAACAACTCGCCGGCCGTTATCGCGCCGGCGCCGCCGGAGCCGGTTATCGCGATGGAAAAGTCACAGGGTTGGGTTGCGTTCATGCCGTTGCCTGAGGAGCGGATACCAGAGCGACCGCCCCGCCATCAAAAAAGGCCGCCATCGTGCGATGACGGCCCATGCGTCGTTCCTGCGGAATCCTTACTTGCCGTGGACCCGTTCCAGCGCCGCGTCCAGGCGTTTCGCGAAGCCGACGAACATTTTCTCCAGGTTGTTCAGGTTGTTCTCGCGTGTGAACTCCTGGTACTCGTCACCCACGGTCGGCTCGCCGGCCCACATGGCCAGCAACTCCCGCGTCTGCGCGTCGCGCATCTCGACCGTTGCCGACAACTCGCCGCTGCCGAGCGTGCTGACGTTCATGCCGTCCACCTGGCTGGCGCTGCCGGGCCGCAACCACGGCGTGACGGACAGAATCTCGACTTCCACTTCGAGGACGCCGGGACCCGGCGCGTCGGCCAACACGTCTGCGCCGTCTTCGGCCAGTTCGGCACGGATCGCGTCGTCGAACAGCTGCTGCACCATGCCCGGATTCTGGACCTCGAGCTTCCACTCCGCGGGGTTCTCGGCCCACGGCGGGGGCACCAGCTGAACGTCATCGATCACCAGCGGCTTGACCAGGTATTTCGTGTAGTGTGACCAGTCCACGCCGTCCTTGACCCAGGTCGGTTGCATGGCCGATTGCGCCAACGCGGTTGCGGACCACAGCAGGGCGAGAAGACCGGCCGTGATGGCGCCGCGATTCAAAAAGTTCGATTTCATTCGAAAGCTCCTTCGTTGACCTTATTGTGCGGTGCATGCCCCGACCGCCAGCGGGCCTGTAACTATACCATCGGCGGGACGCACGGGCGACGGGGCGCTGACAGGGCTCAGGGGCCCGCGCCCGCCGGCGTGACGCGCACGATCCGGTCGGGAAGCAACAGGTATACGGCGCCGTCCGGGCCGAAGCGCACGTCGCGCACCCGGGCCTCCACTTCGCCGAACAGGGCCTGTTCGCGCACCGGCCGACCCGCATCGATTTCCAGCCTGCGTACTTCGCGCGCGACCAGGGCGCCGATGAACAGGTCGCCGCGCCAGTCCGGAAAAAGGTCGCCGGCGCCGACGGCCAGGCCGGACGGCGCGATCGACGGCGTCCACTGCCAGTCCGGCTGCGCCATGCCGGGCCACTCGGTGTACGGCGAAACCAGCGCGCCGCTGTAATCCTTGCCGTGGGTGATGGCGGGCCAGCCGTAATTGACGCCCGCCTCGAGCCGGTTGACCTCGTCACCGCCACGCGGCCCGTGCTCGTGCAGCCAGACCGTGCCGTCCGGGGCCACCGCGAGCCCCTGCGGGTTACGGTGGCCGTAGGTGTAGACGTAGGGCGCCTCGGCGAAGGGATTGCCGGGCGCCGGACCGCCGTCCGTGGTCATACGCAGCACCTTGCCGAGCCCGCTCGCGAGGTCCTGCGCCGCCTCGCGGTAGTCGAATCCGTCACCGGTCGTCAGCAGCAGGCTGCCGTCGGGCAGGAACGCCAGCCGGCCCCCGTAATGGACGGGCGTGTCCTTGCGGCTGTCGTTGCGAAAGATCACCGCCACGTCGTGCAGGGCCAGCGCGCCGAGTCGACCGCGGGCGACCGCCGTGCCGTTGTCTTCGGCGGTGCCCTCGGCGAAAGACAGGAACACCCGGCGGTTCTCGGCGAATTGCGGATCGAGCACCACGTCCAACAGCCCGCCCTGCGCCGCGAAATAGACCGGCGGCACATGGGCCAGCGGTGGGCCCACTTCGCCGTCCGCGGTGATCAGCCGCAGCGTTCCGCGCAACTCGGTAACGAGCGCCCGGCCATCGGGCAGGAAGGCCAGGCTCCAGGGTTGGGCGAGTCCGTCGGCCCAGGTGTCGATGCGGTAGTCGGTGGCGCGGGCCGTGGCGGACGCGGCCAGCCCGAAAATCAGGGTGAGGATGCCAAGCGTTTTCAACATGAGTGATTCCGGCTCCTGTGCTAGCCTTTTTCACGATGTGGAGAAAGCATACATGAATGTTTCCGGCCTGCTCGGCAGAAAGCTCGCGATCTACCTTGCCGCCGTCGTGACCACGTACCTGTTGGCGACGGCCACGGCTTCGCTGCACGTGGCCTCGCGCCTCGACGCGATGGGCGTCACGCCGGGTTTCAGCGGCCGGCTGTCGATGATCGGGCACGATCTCATCGGCATGGCCGGCGTGTTCCTGCCGCTGATCGCCGCGGCGCTGCTGGTGGCGTTTCTCGTGACCGCCCTGCTGGTTTACCTGCTGCGGCGAGCCCGGGTCCTGCTCTACGTGCTGGCCGGCGCGGTCGCCATGGTCGCCCTGCACCTCGCGATGAATGCCGCCTTCGGCCTGACGGCCGTCGCCATCGCGCGCAGCACCGGCGGCCTGGTGGCGCAGGCGCTGGCCGGCGCCGCGGGCGGCTTCGTCTACGTGTACCTGAACCGGCGCCTCGGCGCGCGCGTCATCGATCCGATCGATGCCTGATCGCTCGATCGCGCGCCGCGCCGCCCTGGCCGGCCTGCTGCCGGCGCTCGCCTGGGGTGCGCCGGCGCCCGACGCCGCCGAGGACCCGTTGCTCGAGGAAGTCGTCGTCGAGGCCAGTCGCGCCCGCCTGACGGTCGAGGACATCCCCGTCAATACGTCGCTGCTCTCGCGCCAGGATATCGATGAAGCCGGTCTGCAACCCGTCGACGAGGTGCTGCGCCAGATCCCCGGATTCAGCCTGCTGCGCTCCGCCGACAGCATCGCCGCGGCGCCGACCACCACCACGGTATCGCTGCGCGGCCTGGGCGGCAGCGCGGCCAGCCGGACCCTGGTGTTGCTGGACGGCATGCCGCTGCACAGCCCCTACACCACCGAGATCTTCTGGGCCCGCGTGCCGCGCCACCGCATCGAGCGTGTCGAGGTGGTGCGCGGCGGGGGCGCCAACGCCTGGGGCAACCTGTCGCTGGGCGGCGTGATCAACATCGTTACGCGCAAACCCGCCAGCAGCGGATTTCAGGCATCCGCAACGCTGGGCGCGCCGTGGACCGTCGACCTGGCCGGCACGGCCAGTTTCGTGGACGAGCGCTGGACGCTGACCGGCGACGCCGCCTGGTACGACACGGACGGCTACTACGCTGTTCCGGACGACCAGCGCGGCCCGGTCGACACGCGGGTGCGCAAGGATCACGGCATGGTTTCGGGGCGTGCGCAGTATCGTATCGGCGATGCGACCCGGGTGACGCTGAGCGGCAGCGGCTTCCGTGAAGAACGCGGCGGCGGCACCGCGCTGGATGTCAATCGCACCCGCATCGGCACCCTGGGCGCCGGTCTCGAGCACGACACCGCAAGCGGCGGGCGGATCGATGTCCGGCTGTTCTACGACGACGCGCGGCTCGAAGACGCCAGCGTCGCCATCCTCGGCGACAACCAAGCGGAGCGCCTGCGCGCCTTCGAGGAACGGCCGACCTCGGTGCTCGGCGCCGGGCTGACCTGGGCGCAAACGTTCGGTACGCATGAATGGCTGGCCGGGGCGGACTACCGCTGGTCCGACGTGCGGGTGGACGAATGGAGCGGCTACCTGAACGGCGCGCCCTCGGAACTCAAGACCACCGACAGCAGCCAGGACATGGGCGGGGTGTTCGTGCAGGACACCTGGCGCCCCGGCGAGCGCTGGCAGTTCAACGGGTCCTTGCGCTACGACTACGTGACCAACCGCGGTGCGCTGGTCCGCCAGGCGCTCGACGACGGCGCCACGCTGGAACAGGAAGCCTATCCGGCCAACGCCGAACGCACGCTCAACCCGAGCCTCGGCGCCGTGTTCCGCGCCGGGGATCGCCTGTCGCTGCGCGCGGCCGCGTACCGCGGCTTTCGCGCCCCGACCCTGCGCGAGCTGTACCACTCGGCCTGGATTCGCAGCGGTGTGCGGCTGGTCAACAACCCGGAGCTCGCGCCCGAGCGCCTGGTGGGCGCGGAAATCGGCGCCGACCTGGATCTCGGCGAAAACGCCCGCCTGCGCCTGACGGTGTTCCGCAACACGGTCGAGGACCTGGTGCAGAACATCACCCGTGGCCAGACCGGTGATGCGCCGGGCGTGGTCGAGCCCTGCGGACTGCTCGGCCCCAACGAAACCTGCCGTGAACTCGACAACGTGGGCGAAATGCGGGCGACGGGCCTGGAGTTCGAGGCGGAATTCCAGCCGGCGCCGCGCTGGCGACTGTTTGCGAGCTACCTCTACAACGATACCGAGATCACGCGCGCCCCGGACAACCCCGCGCTGGTCGGCAACCGCGTCCGCCAGGCGCCGGAACATGCCCTGACCGCCCGCCTGCGGCACGACGGCCCCGGGTTCGCGAGCAGCCTGCAGGCGCGCTATGTCGGCGAGCGCTACGAAGACGACCTCAACCGGCTCGAGGTCGACGATTTTCTGCTGTTCGACCTGTATCTCTCGCGGCCGCTCGGCGCCGGCGCGGAAATTTTTCTGCAGGTCGAGAATTTGCTGGACGAGGACTACGAGGTGCGGGTCTCGAACAGCGGCGACATCGAAATCGGCCGCTCGCGGTTCGTCGGCATCGGGTTCCGCTTCACGCGCTGAGGGCGCTCGCGGCGGTCTCAGGCGGCGTGGCGCGGAAAGACGACGCGGAAGGTCGTGCCGTGTCCGGGCTCGGACTCGACGCCGATCTCGCCGCGCATGTCACGGATCATCTGGCGCACCAGGTTCAAGCCCATGCCGCTGCCCTTGCCGACCGGCTTGGTGGTGTAGCCGCGGCTGAACACGCGCTCGAGGCGATCGGGCGGAATGCCGCAGCCGGTGTCGCGAATCTCCAGCACGACCTCGCCGTCGGCTTCGCGGGTGCGCACCGTGATGATTTTCTCCGCGCTCGATTCCATCGCGTCGCGGGCGTTCGACAGCAGGTTCATCAGCACCTGCTGCAGCCGGGCGATGTTGCCGAGAATCACCGGGTGGCCCTGCGCGAAGTCGATCTCGAGCTGGATCTGATCCCGGCGATAGAGAAAGGACACGAGGTCGAGTGATTCCTGGATCGCGGAATTGAGGTCGATCGGCGCGGGCGCCGCGTCCTCGATTCGCACGTAGGTCTTGATGCCCGACACCAGCTTGACGATCGAGCTGCTCGCGGTCTCGAGTTTTGCGACGATCTCGCCCAGTTCGTCCGCGGACACCGCGCCGTCGTCCAGCATCGATCGAATCACGTCGAGGTAGCCCGTGATGACGAACAGCGGGTTGTTGATCTCGTGCGCGATGCCGGCCGTCAACAGGCCGACGGAGGCCATCTTGTCGCTGAGCAGCAGGCGCTGGTGACTGTTTTCCAGTTCCTCGTACTGCTCCTTGAGCTTGCGGTACTGCCAGACCACCTTCTCGTTGTGGCGGCGCAGGCGGGAATCGAAGGTCATCAGCAGGTTGCGGGTCGCCTGCGGCGAACGCTCCACGATCACGTGGAAAACCGGTGCGGAGATCTCCAGCAGGACGGACGGCTCCAGTGTCGTCACGGTCGCATTGCGCGGCGCACCGGTGATCAGCGACATCTCGCCGAAGTAATCGCCGGGGCCGAGCTCCGCCAGCGACACGCCCTGCTTGATGATGTCCACCCGGCCGCTCTTGATCAGGAACATCGAATCGGACGCGCTGTCCTCTTCGCAAACGATTTCGCCCGCGGCATGGGCGCGCCGCGCCGTCTCCTTCGCGATCAGCGAAAGCTCGTCGTCACTCAGGTTTTCGAACAGCTCGAAGCCGCGCAGCTCGGAGCCGTGCAGGGTTTCGTTGGGCATCCGGGCAAGCTTACCATCGACTGGCCCGCGCGCTCACGCCGAAAGCACGACCACGCGCGCCACGCCGAATCGGCGTTTATTTGATGCAGGACATGTACTTCTTTTGCCGCGAACGGCAGTCTGGACCCTGATCGAAACACCAACGGGACACCGCCGTCATGAATGGGATACGCGCTCTTCCGGTCATCCTCAGCTTTCTCCTGCTGGGCGCCCACTTCCTGCGCACCGGGCATACGGTGATCGCCGCCGCCTGCGCGGCGCTGCCGCTGTTGCTGCTGCCGCGCCGGGCCTGGGTTCCGCGCCTGTTCCAGGTGCTGTTGCTGCTGGCCGCGCTGGAGTGGTTGCGCACGCTGTACCTGCTGGCCGCCATGCGCATCGCCTGGGGCGAGCCCTGGGGTCGCATGGCGCTGATTCTCGGCGGCGTGGCGCTGTTCACCGCGCTCTCCGCGCTGGTGTTCCGCAACCGGGCGTTGACCGCGCGTTATCGCGGGATTCGGCGCGATTGATGCCCGTTTTCAGCATGTTTATTACCATTTGCTAATATGCTAAGGTTAATCGGTTATCCGGCCTTCCAAAACAACCCAGGAATCGGCGCATGGCTTTGTTAAAGCAGGAACGAATCAACCCCTCTCCCGTCGTCGCTGACGAAGTCAAGAACACCACCTGCTACATGTGCGCCTGTCGATGCGGCATCCGCGTGTATCTCCGCAACGGCCAGGTCCGCTACATCGAAGGCAACCCGGATCATCCGGTCAACCGCGGCGTCCTGTGCGGCAAGGGTTCGTCGGGCATCATGCAGCACCTGTCCCCGGCGCGCCTGTCCAATCCGCTGAAACGGGTCGGGCCGCGTGGCAGCGGCGAGTTCGAGGAAATCTCCTGGGAGGAGGCGCTGGACCTGGCCACGAAATGGCTGGGCGACTGTCGCAAGACCGATCCGCGCCGACTCGCGTTTTTCACCGGACGCGATCAAAGCCAGTCCGTCACGGCCCTGTGGGCGACCAAGTTCGGGACGCCCAACCACGCTGCGCACGGCGGTTTCTGTTCGGTCAACATGGCGGCCGCCGGGCTCTATACCATCGGCGGCTCGTTCTGGGAATTCGGCGAACCCGATTGGGAACGGACCCGCTACTTCATGATGTTCGGCGTGGCCGAAGACCACGACTCCAACCCGATCAAGACCGGCCTGGGGCATCTCAAGGGCCGGGAGAATACCAAGTTCGTCTCGATCAACCCCGTGCGCACCGGCTACTCCGCCATCGCCGACGAATGGGTCGGCATCCGTCCCGGCACCGATGGCCTGTTCGTGATGGCGCTGATCCACGAGTTGTTCAAGGCGCAGAAGATCGACCTCGATTTCCTGGTGCGTTACACCAACGCGCCGTGGCTGGTCCGGGTCGAGCCGGGACATCCGGAGAACGGCCTGTTCCTGCGCGACGCCGACGGCAATCCGCTGGCCTGGGACCGCGAAGCGGGTGCGCCGGTCAACGCCCTGCTGCCGGACATCACGCCCGAGCTCGCCGGGCTCGTCGAAACCCCGGAAGGCGTCAAGGCGCGGCCGGCGTTCGAAATCATGGCCAACCGCTACCTGGAACCGCGGTACTCCGCCGACGAGGTGGCCGAGACCACCGGCGTCCCCGCCGCCACGATCCGCCGCATCGCCGCGGAGCTCGCGCATGCCGCCTTCGAGCAGGAAATCGAGCTCGATGTCGAGTGGACGGACTGGGCCGGCCGCAAGCACGACAAGATGATTGGCCGGCCGGTCTCGATGCACGCGATGCGCGGCATCTCGGCGCATTCCAACGGCTTTCACACCTGCCGCGCCATCCACCTGCTGCAGATGTTGCTGGGCAGCGTCGATTGCCCGGGCGGTTTCCGCTACAAACCGCCGTTCCCGCGGCCCTGCCCACCGGGGCCGAAGCCGACCGGCAAACCGGACCAGGTCAAGCCGGACACGCCCATGCCCGGCCCTCCGCTGGGTTTCACCCTGGGCCCGGAAGATCTGCTGGTCGACGAAGACGGCGCGCCCTGCCGCATCGACAAGGGGTTTTCCTGGGAGCATCCGCTGTCGGCCCACGGTCTGATGCACATGGCCATTCCAAACGCCTGGGCGGCCGATCCCTACCCGGTCGACACGCTGTTCATGTACATGGCCAACATGGCGTGGAACTCGTCGATGAACACCAAGGGCACGATGGAGATGCTCACCGACATCGACGAGGACACCGGCGAATACCGGATTCCGCACATCATCTACTCCGACGCCTACGCGTCCGAGATGACCTCCTATTCCGACCTGGTCCTGCCCGACACGACGTACCTGGAGCGCTGGGACTGCATCAGCCTGCTCGACCGACCGATCAGCTCGGCGCACGGACCCGCGGATTCGATTCGACAACCCGTCGTGAAACCCGACCGCAACGTGCGTCCCTTCCAGGACGTTCTGATTGACCTGGGCGCGCGCCTCGGGCTGCCCGGCTTCGTCAAGGACGACGGCTCGCCGCTGTACCCGGGAGGCTATGCCGACTACATCGTGAACCACGAGCGCATGCCGGGCATCGGCCCGCTTGCCGGTTGGCGTGGCGAGGACGGTGAAACCTTCGGACGCGGCGCCCCGAATCCGAAACAGCTCGAGAAATACATCGAAAACGGCAGCTTCTGGCATTATCAACTGCCGGACTCGCAGCAGTACTACAAGCATGCCAACCGCGACTACCTCGAGTTCGCGGTGCACATGGGGTTCATTCCGAAGGCCGAGCAGATCGTGATGCAGGTGTACAGCGAGCCGATGCAGAAGTTCCGGTTGGCGGCGGAAGGCCACGGCGAACACCAACCCCCCGAACACCTTCGCGAGCGCGTCCGGACCTATTTCGATCCGCTGCCCATCTGGTACACCCCGATCGAGGAAACCCAGGTCGAGCACAAGGAATATCCGATCCACGCCATCACCCAGCGGCCGATGGCCATGTACCACTCCTGGGGCTCGCAGAACGCCTGGTTGCGCCAGATCCATGGCTTCAACCGCCTGTGCATGCACCGCGACCTCGCCGCCGAGGTCGGCGTTTCGGACGACGACTGGGTGTACGTCGAAAGCCACAACGGCCGCATCAAGTGCCAGGTCAAGACGATGACCGGTTGCGAGCGCAACACGGTCTGGACCTGGAACGCCATCGGCAAGCGCCGCGGCGCCTGGAACCTGGATCCGGACGCGGCCGAGGGCGAAAAGGGGTTCCTGCTCAACCACCTGATTTCAGAATTGCTGCCGCAAGGCAGCGGCGGCCGGCGCATGAGTAATTCCGACCCGGTAACCGGCCAGGCCGCATGGTTCGACCTGCGCGTGAAGATTACCCGCGCCGAGGCCGGCGACGGCCGCAGCGAACCGCAGTTCGAACCGCTCAAGCCGGTGCCCGGCATCGTCTCGAAACCGAAGGACCTGCGCTTTGGCGAGCAATTTCTGCCCGAAGGCAGCTGGCGGAGGAAAAACTCATGACCATGCTGCCGAAGACCACGAAGAAGAAGCTGGGGCTCGTCACCGACCTCGACATCTGCGTCGGCTGCCACGCCTGCGCGGTCAACTGCAAGGAGTGGAACACCGGCGGACACTCCGCGCCGCTGACGGACCTCAACGCCTACGGCAAGGATCCGAACGGCGTTTGGTTCAACCGCGTGCACGTGTACGAAACCGACGACGGCGAGAACACGCGCACGGTGAACTTCCCGCGTTCCTGCCTGCACTGCGAGACCCCGGACTGCGTGACCGTCTGCCCGACCGGGGCCTCGTACAAGCGCGAGGAGGACGGCATCGTGCTGGTCGACGCCGAAAAGTGCATCGGCTGCAAGCTGTGCTCCTGGGCCTGCCCCTACGGCGCGCGCGAGTACGACGAAGACGACGGCATCATGAAGAAGTGCACCCTGTGCATCGACCGCATTTACAACGAGAACATTCCGGAGGCCGAGCGCGAACCGGCCTGCGTGATCACCTGCCCCGCGCGAGCGCGGCATTTCGGCGACCTGGGCGATCCCGAGTCCGACATCTCGAAACTGGTCGAAAAACGCGGCGGCTTCGCGCTGATGCCCGAAACCGGCTACCAGCCGGTCAACCGCTACCTGCCGCCCCGGCCGCGCAAGGTCGACGTCGGCGACACCGGCGCACCGGCGCAACTGGAACCGGCCGAGGAGGCCAAGTCGTCCAGTGCGTTCTTCAATTGGCTGGACAAGGCGCTGTCGCGCTAGTTGGGAGACCCGAACATGGATCCGGCATATTCCGTCATTATCTTCACGTCCTCATCCGGTGCGGGCTACGGCCTGCTGATCTGGCTGGCGCTCGCGCGCCTGACCGGCGCCTGGGAGATCGGCCCGGTGGCCGCGGTGGTTGCCTGCCTGGTGGCGCTGGCCCTGGTCACCACCGGGCTTTTGTCCTCGACCTTTCACCTGGGCCATCCCGAGCGGGCCTGGCGGGCCATGACGCAATGGCGTTCCTCCTGGCTGAGCCGCGAGGGCGTATTCGCCGTGCTGGTCTATCCGGCCGCGCTGGTGTTCACCGCGGGCTGGATCTGGGACGCCGTGTCACCGGCCCTGATGATGGCCGCCGCGCTGGCGACCCTCGTGTTGTCGCTCATCACGGTGTACTGCACGAGCATGATCTACGCCTCGCTGAAGACGATCCCGCGCTGGAGCAACGGCTTCGTGCCGCCGGTCTACCTGATCTTCGCGCTGGCCAGCGGCGGCCTGCTGTTCGCGGTCCTGCTGGGCGCGGCCGGCGCCGCCGACATGTCGGCAATGGTGTTGCTGCTGGTCGTGCTGCTCGCAGCCTGGCTGATCAAGTGGTACTACTGGCGCTTCATCGACGAGCAGAAGGTGGAGAGCGACCCCGGCACCGCGACCGGCCTGGGCCATCTCGGCAAAGTGACCCAGCTGGAAGCGCCGCACACCTCGGAGAATTACCTGCTCAAGGAAATGGGCTTCCAGGTGGCGCGGCGGCACGCAACCAAGCTGCGGCGTTACGCCCTGCTGCTGGGCATGGTGGTCCCCGCCGTGTTGCTGATCGTGGCGGGCAACCTGGCGGGCGCGGCGCAGATCGCCACGCTCATCGCGGCCCTGCTGATCGGCTTGGGCGGCGTCATCGTCGAGCGCTGGCTGTTCTTCGCCGAGGCACGGCACCTGGTGACGCTGTTTTACGGGCGGACGGTCTGAACGGATCGCTGACGGCGGCTCCGGCCGGTTCCGGGACTGTTTGAACGCGCTGTCGGGCGTGAAGGCCCTCGCCGAACTGTGGGAGCGGCTTCAGCCGCGACGGGCGCCGCGGATTCACCGTCCTGCTTGAAGGCCGGCGTGAACGCAGTCAGATCACGCCGTCGGCTGCGAGCGCTTCGATTTCCGCGTCGCTCAGGCCCAGCAGATCACCGTAGACCTCCCGGTTGAACGCGCCGACCTCGGGCCCGGCCCAGTCGGTCCGCCCCGGCGTTGCGCTGAACTTCGGCACCATCGCCGGAATTTTCAGCGGCTTGCCGTTGACATCGACGTCTTCGAACAGCCCCCGCGCGATGAAGTGCGGGTCGATCATCATGTCGGCCACGCTGTAGATCGGGCCGGCGGGGACGCGCGCCTCGTCGAGCGCCTCCAGCGCCTTCACGGAACCGAGTGAGCCCGTCCAGGCGCCGATGGCGGCGTCGATTTCGCCCTCGTGCTCGACCCGACCGGCGTTGTGCGCCAGGCGCGGATCGTCCGCCATGTCGTCGCGCCCCATCGCCGCGCACAGCCGCCGAAAGATCGAATCCCCGTTGGCGCCGATGACGATGAACTTGCCGTCCGCGCAACGGTAGGTATTGGTCGGCACGATACCGGTGATGGTCGAGCCCGAGGGTTCGCGGACCACGCCGGCGCCGTCGTATTCCGGCACCACGCCCTCCAGCAGGTTGAACGCGGCCTCGTACAGCGCAGTGTCGATCACCTGGCCGCCCGCGCCGGGATGCCGTTCGCGGTACAGGCAGGCCATCACGACGCCGAGCGCGGTATGCAGGCCGGCCACGGTATCGCCGAGGCTGAGGTTCGGCCGCATCGGCGGCTCGCCCGGCTTGCCGTTGACGTAACGCAGCCCGCCGACGCCCTCGCAGACCGAGGCGAAACCGGGTTTCGATGCGTACGGCCCGTCCTGCCCGTAGCCGGAGATCCGGGCGTAGATCAGCCCCGGGTTGTCCGCCCACAGGTCGGCGGGGCCAAGGCCCCATTTCTCCATCACGCCGGGGCGGAAGTTTTCGATCAGCACATCGCTCTTGCGGGCCAGCTTGCCGACCAGCGCCCGGCCCCCGTCGCTGCGCAGGTCGGCCGTCACGCACTTCTTGTTGCGCCCCAGGCTGCGCCACCAGAACGAGGTGCCGTCGTCGTCGAGGATCCGCCACTGGCGCAACGGGTCGCCGTCGCCGGGCGGTTCGACCTTGATCACCTCGGCGCCGTAGTAGGCCAGCAGGCTGCCCGCGAACGGCCCGGCCAGCAACTGGCCGACTTCAAGAACGCGGATGCCGTCGAGGGGGCGGGGTGGGTTCATGGTCACGGTTTCGTCGAGGATGCTCTCCGCATTATCGCAGATTCGTGTGCGCCCCGACCGGGTCCGTAACGGACCCTTCACACAATTTTGACAGACTTATACATAACCTATATGCACGTTAAGGAAAAACGGAAGTTCGTTAAGGGACCATTTGAATTTAACGCGCTTTCGAAAAAGCCAACTGCTACCGAAACGAGGAGTTAGACATGTACAAGATTTTGAGTCAACCGAAAACCCTGCTGCTTGCCGTCATAGGCTCGACCCTGCTGCTCACCGGCAACGCCTTCGCCAAGGGCAAGCCCGAGAAGCCCTTCGCACCCGGCAAGCCGGGCGAAGCAACTATTCTCGACATCGCACTGCTGGTCAACAGCCTTGGTGTTGAAAATGAGGAAGAAGGGGTCGGCGAGTTCGATTACCTGTACGGTGCCGTTTCGTGCCTCGAAGGCGAGCAGTTCGATACCGTATACGGTCTTCTCACCGGTGAGGACAAGTACACACTCTTCGCACCCACGAACGAGGCTTTCCGTAAGCTGCAGCGCGCGCTCACGGGTAACCCCGATGTTGCGACGTCCCCGGAACTGTCTTGCGCTGTAAATGACATCCTGGAAAACGATGACGCCTTATTCACTGTGTTGGCTTATCACTTGACTGAAGGGCGTCGTTTTGCCAACAGCGTTTTCAATCGCAACCAGCC
>JARROJ010000049.1:0-17768 GCA_037384065.1 Lysobacterales bacterium | reverse complement strand
GCGCACGCGGTAGATCGTGTGAATCAGGATCCAGACCAGGAACCGCATCAGGAACTCGGGCACCAGCGTGAAGATGTAGACGGCGACGATCGCGTTGAGCACCGCGGTGATCAGGAACAACTCGGGGATCGACAGCCCGGCCGGGCCGAGTATCAGCATCGCCATAAGGGCCGCGATGACCATGAACAGCGCGTTGAGAATGTTCAGGCCGGCGATGACCCGTGAGCGATGGTCCGGCGCGGACCGCGATTGCACCAGGGCATACAGGGGCACGATGTAGAAGCCGCCGAAAACGCCGATCAGCATCAGGTCCGCGATGATGCGCCAGTTCGATCCGTCTGCAAGGAAGGCGCCCAGGGTCACGGCCTCGCCCGGGACCGACGGTGAAGCGAAGTACAGGTCGAGGCCGAACAGCGTCAGGCCGATCGCGCCGAATGGCACCAGGCCGATTTCGACCTGACGCCCCGACAGCTTCTCGCACAGCAGCGACCCGGTGCTGATGCCGACGATGAACAGGGCGAGCAGCCCCGACATGAGGTTTTCGTCGCCGCCGAGCACGTTCTGGCTGTAACTCGGAATCTGCACCAGGAAGGTGGCCCCGAAGAACCAGAACCAGGAGATGCCCAGTACGCTGTTCAGCACCACGCGATTGGCGTTCAGGAACCGCAGGTTGCGCAGGGTTTCGCTGAAAATGTTCCAGTTGAGGTCGAGATCGGGTGCGACCGCCGCCGCGCTCGGAATGCGCAGGCTGAACAGGTAGCCGGTTACGGCGACCGCCAGCCCGGCGGCGCCGACCCAGTAGGGCCACGAGACGTCGATTCCGGCCAGTTGCGGGCCGGCGATGGTGCCGGCGAGGATGGCGACGAAGGTGCCCATCTCCACCAGTGCGTTACCGCCGACCAGTTCCCGCGGCTTCAGGATCTGCGGCAGGATGCCGTATTTGATCGGTCCGAAGATCGTCGACTGCAGGCCGAGCAGAAACAGCACGAACAACAGCAGCGGCACGCTGTCGGCCCAGAACCCGAGCGTGGCCAGCGCCATGATGACCACTTCGAACAGCTTCACCCGCCGGATCTGTATCGACTTCTCGTACTTGTCGGCGAACTGGCCGAACAGCGCGGAGAACAGGAAAAACGGCAGTATGAACAGCATCGCACTGAGGTTGACGACCTGGTCGGTGTTCAGTCCGCCCAGTCGGCTGCCTTCGAACACCAGCACCGCGGCCAGGGCGTTCTTGAAGATGTTGTCGTTGAACGCGCCCAGCCCCTGGGTCATGAAGAACGGCATGAAACGCCGCTCGCGGAACAGTTCGAACTGGCTGTGCTGTTCCATCGGCTGCCGTTCAGGGATGGGCGATCGACGTCAGCACGCCGGCGATGGTCGCGGTCATCATGGTCGCCAGCGTGCCGCCGAGAACCGCGCGCAGGCCGAGCCGGGCGAGATCGGACTTGCGGTCCGGCGCGATGCCGCCGATCCCGCCGATCTGGATCGCGATCGAGGAAAAGTTGGCGAATCCGCACAGGGCATACGTCGAGATCAGCACGGCTTTCGGGCTCAGCGTTTCCTGCACTTCGTTCAGGGCCGCGTAGGCCACGAATTCGTTGGTCACGACTTTTTGCCCGATGAGCCCGCCGACGGTCACCGCGTCCCCCCACGGCACGCCGATCACCCAGGCCATCGGCGAGAGCACGTAACCGAGAATCGTGGACAGGCTGAGCGGCCGCCCGGCCCAGTTCTCGAATCCGGTCAGGCCACCGAGCCAGCCCAGCGGGTAATCGATCATCGCGATCAGGGCAATGAAGGCGAGCAGCATCGCGCCGACGTTCAGGGCCAGCCGCCAGCCGTCGGCGGCGCCGTTGGCGGCGGCCTCGATGACATTGGTGGCCGTTTTCTCCACGTGCAGCGTGACCGACCCCGCCGTCAGGGATTCATCCACCTCGGGCTTCAGGATTTTCGCGATGACGATGGTGGCGGGTGCGGCCATGATGCTGGCGGAGAGCAGGTGCTTGGCGTAGAACACGCGCATCGCCTCGTCGGCGCCGCCGAGCATCGTGATGTACGCCGCGAGCACGCCGCCGGCGATCGTCGCCATGCCGCCGACCATCATGGTGAACAGTTCGGATTCGGTCATCCGGCTGATGTAGGGCCGCACGACCAGCGGCGCCTCGGTCTGACCGACGAACACGTTGGCGGCGACCGACAACGATTCCGCGCCGCTGATGCGCATGACCTTGAACATGACCCAGGCCATGCCCTGCACGACCTTCTGCATGATGCCGAGGTGGTACAGCACGCCCATCAGCGAGGCGAAGAAGATGATCGTCGGCAGCACCTGGAACGCGAAAATGAAGCCGAGATTCGACGGGTCGGCCATCGGCCCGAAGATGAACGCCGCGCCGTCCATCGAAAAGCCGATCACGGTCACGAAGATCCGGCTGAGCCCCTCGAAGAACTCGCGCCCCCCCGGCACCAGGATCACGAGCACCGCGAAGAAGATCTGCAGCGCGACGCCGGTCAGGACCAGTCGCAGATCGACCACGCGCCGACTGCCGGAAAACAGAAAAGCGATGGAAACCAGTACGGTCAATCCAAACAGCCCGAAGGCGATGGTGCCGAGCATGAAGCGCACTCCCGTTGGTTCTCGTTCTGCTGCGCAGTATAAAGGCACTGACGCAAATGTCGCCCGGTTTCTGTTCGCGAACGGGGGGCGCGGTCGGCTCGCGGCGGTGGAATGCGGCGCGGGCGGCGCCGGGGGGATCGGCTTTACCGAATGAGCCAGGGTTGCGAGAACCAGTAATAGCGGCCCGGTTCGTCGCTGGGCGCCGTGCAGTTGTAGCGCGCCCGTCCGGTGGCCAGGGGCGCTGTCGCCTGGGCGTACACCCAGGGCGCATCGAGGACCAGCGAAATACGCCCCTGGCCGGACGCAAAGCACGCCATGCGGGACGCATCGAAGTCATCCGCGAGACGCAGGGCGAGCACCGGTCTGGCTTCCGGCCCGTCGAGCACGATATCGCTCAGTGTCCGGCCGTCCTCGCCGAGCCAGCGAATCACGTCGTCGCCTGCGGCCAGCGGCATGGGCCGGCTGCCGACCTTCGTCGCGAAATCCTGCCGATCGCCGTACGGGCCGCCGAACGGAAAGCGGGGCAGGGCCGTCCGTTGACTGTAGCCGGCGAGCGGCCCCGAGTGCTGGCCGAAGGCGGCGTAGCCCAGCGCGTTCACGACGTCGCGAACCGCGCGGTCGAACTCGCCGTAGGGGTAGGCGAACAGCATCCCGGCGTGACCGATTTCCGCTTCGATCCGCTGTTGCGCGGCGGTGATTTCCCTGCGCAGCCAGGCTTCCCATGCCGCGTCATAAACACCGGGTGTTCGCGGCAGCAGGTGTGGATGGCTGACCGTGTGGTTGGCGATGGTCGCCCCGCCCGCGTGCAGCGCGCGCAACTGGTCCCAGCTCATGAACAGGGGGTTGCCCCGGTCATGGGGTTCGGTGTTGATGAACACGGTGAACGGCCAGTTCCGCGCTTTGAGCAGCGGCCAGGCGGTGTCGTAGATGGAGCGGTAGCCGTCGTCGAACGTGATCGCGACGGTCTTGTCGGGCAGCGGTTCACCACGCCGCAGGGTGTCGACGAGGTCCTGCAGGGGCACCACGTCGAAGCCTTCCGCGGCAAGGTAATCGAGGTGCATTCTGAACTGCGCCGGCGAGGTGCTCGTGCTGGGCGGGGTGTCGGTGGCGACGTGATGGTATTGCAGAACGACAGCAGCCCGGACGGCGAGCGTGAACCCGCCCAGGAAGAGTATGCAGCAGGTGCGCAGCAGGATGCTCATTGGCCGGTGCACGACGCCTGGAATCCGGTTCAACTCTAGCGCGGAACCGATCCGTTCGCCAATCCGGCGGCACGTCGAATTCGAGCGCGGCGGAGCCCGTTCCGAAACGGTGGCCGGGGTGACTTTGCAGGGCCAAGTCGATTAGGATGATGGGTTGTTATGACTGACACTTCCTCGAAGCTCTATTTTCTCCTGATCAGCGTTCACGGGCTGATCCGGGGCCATGATCTCGAACTCGGACGCGACGCCGACACCGGCGGACAGACGCTGTACGTGGTGGAACTCGCGCGCGCGCTTGGCGAGCGTGACGACGTCGAGCGCGTCGACCTCGTCACGCGCCGGGTCGTCGACCCGGCCGTCAGCGAGGACTATGCAGAGACCGAGGAAGTACTCTCCGACAAGGTCCGTATCGTGCGCATCGACGCCGGGCCGGAGGAGTACATCCCCAAGGAACAGCTGTGGGATCATCTCGACAACTTCGTCGACAACCTCGCCGAGTGGGTGCGCGAGCAGCCGCGCGTACCGGACGTCGTTCACAGCCATTACGCGGACGCCGGTTACGTCGGCGTGCGCCTCGCGCACCTGCTGGCGGTGCCGCTGGTCCACACGGGGCATTCACTGGGGCGCGACAAGCGCAAACAGCTGCTCGCGAAGGGCCTGTCGGCCGAGGACATCGAATCGACCTACAACATGGGCCGGCGCGTGAACGCCGAAGAAGAGGCGCTGGCCAACGCCGGCCTGGTGATCACCAGCACCAACAACGAGATCGAAGCGCAGTACGGCCTGTACGACTACTACGACCCGGACTGCATGAGCGTGATTCCGCCGGGCACCGACCTGGGCCGGTTCCGGCCGCCCGAGGACGGGGAAACGTTTAATTACGCCGAGCGCCTCGAACCCTTTCTGAGCGATCCGTCGAAGCCCGTGGTGCTGGCGTTGTCGCGGCCGGACGAGCGCAAGAACATCCCGGTGTTGCTGGAGGCCTTCGCCCGCTCCGAGCGGCTGCGCGAAGTCGCCAATCTGTTGCTCATTGCCGGCAACCGCGACGACATCCGTGACCTCGATTCCGGGGCGCAGGCGGTTCTGACCCAGTTGCTGCTGGATCTTGATGCCTACGACCTGTACGGTTCGGTCGCCTTACCCAAGAAGCACACCGCGAACGACATCCCGGTAGTCTACCGGGCGGTCGCGGCCGGCGGCGGCGTGTTCGTCAACCCGGCCCTGACCGAGCCGTTCGGGTTGACGCTGCTGGAGGCGGCGGCGAGCGGCCTGCCGCTGGTCGCGACGGAAAACGGCGGCCCGAACGACATCATTTCCAATTGCGACAACGGCTTCCTCGTCGATCCGCTCGATGCCGAGGCGATCGCCGACGCCCTGCTGCGCCTGCTGGACGACGCGGAAGAATGGCGCCGGGCCTCGAAGAGCGGCCTCGCCGGTGTTCGACGCCACTACACCTGGCAGGCCCACGCCGCCAGCTACGTGGACACCGTCCGGGGCCTGCTGACGCGACCGCGCCGCGAGCCCGTGGCCTGGGATGCCGAGCGGACCACGCGGTACCGTGCGCGGGGCTTGTTCACCGACATCGACCAGACCCTGCTCGGCGACGCGGACGCGCTGCGCGACTTCTGCGAGGCGATGCAGGCCAACCGCAAGCGTGTCGTTTTCGGCGTCGTCACCGGACGGCGCTTCGATTCGGCGCTCGCGGTGCTCAAGAAGCATCGCGTGCCGCTGCCCGATGTCGTGATCAGCGGACTCGGCACGCGCATCCATTACGGCAGCAACCTGACCGAGGACACGCACTGGGCCGATCACGTCGAGCACGACTGGAAGGCGCAGCGCATCCGCCGCGCGCTGGCCGACGTGCCGGGGCTGGAACTGCAGCCCAAGGACAAGCAGAGCGCGCTCAAGCTGTCCTGGTTCTACGATCCCGAGGCCGCCCCGCCGGCGGAGGACCTCGTCGCCCTGCTGCACCAGAAAGACCTGAACGCGAACGTGATCGTCTCCTTCGGGCAATTCCTCGACGTGATCCCGGCGCGCGCGTCGAAGGGCCAGGCGCTGCGCTATGCGGCGTTGCGGCTCGGCATCCCGCTGGAACAGATTCTGGCGGCCGGCGGGTCCGGCGCCGACGAGGACATGATTCGCGGCAACACCCTGGGCGTCGTCGTGGCCAATCGGCATGACGAGGAGTTGTCGGCGCTGGTCGACCTCGAACGTGTTTATTACTCCGACCGCGCGCATGCGGCGGGTCTGCTGGACGCCATCGAGCATTACGACTTCTTCGGCCGCGGCTCGGACCCGGCATGACGGCAGAACGGTTACTGATCTGCACGGATCTCGACCGGACGCTGGTGCCGAACGGACCGGCGGAGGAGTCGCCGCGCGCCGCGGCATTTTTCGCGCGACTGGCGGACGATCCGCGGGTGACCCTGGCCTACGTCAGCGGCCGGCACCGGACGCTCGTGGAGGACGCGATCGCCGCGTTCGACCTGCCGTCGCCGGATTACGTGATTGGCGACGTCGGCACCACGCTGTATCGCGTCGGCCCGCAAAATCTGTGGCAACTGGAACAGGCCTGGGAACACCGGATCGCCGAAGACTGGTCCGGCCATATTGCGTCGGACCTGCTGCCGATGCTGGCCGGCGTGGACGGACTGCGCGCGCAGGAGCCGGAAAAGCAGAATCGGTTCAAGCTGAGTTTTTACCTCGATCCCGCGCGCTGGAGCGAGGCCCTCGCGGCGTCGATCCGGCGCCGCCTCGCGGCCGCGGACGTTCGGGCGCGCCTGATCTGGAGCGTCGACGACCTGACCGGCGACGGTCTGCTCGACATCCTGCCGCGCAGCGCGTCGAAGCGCCACGCGATCGAAGCGCTGATGGAGATCGGTCGGTTTTCGCAGGAAAACACGGTATTCTGCGGCGACAGCGGCAACGACCTCGAAGTTCTGGTCAGCCCGATTTCGTCCGTGCTGGTCGCCAACGCCCGCCCGGATGTCAAACGGGAGGCCGCCGAGCGCGTGGCCGCGGCCGGTCATGCTTCCCGCTTGTTCATCGCGCGCGGCGGTTATCGCGGGCTGAACGGCAATTACCGCGGCGGCATGCTGGAGGGCATCGTGCACTTCCACCCGGAACTCGATGAACTGTTCGCCGATGAGGCGGCCAACGAGGAGTTTCCCGCATGAGCCGTGACATCTGCATCTTCGGCGAGGTCCTGTTCGATCATTTTCCCGATGGCCGCCGCGTGCTCGGCGGCGCGCCGTTCAATGTCGCCTGGAACCTGCAGGCGTTCGGTGAGGATCCGCTGTTGTTGAGCCGCGTCGGCACCGACGGCAATGCGCTGAGCGTGCGCACTGCGATGCAGGTCTGGGGTCTGCGCACGGAGGGGCTGCAAAGCGGCCCGGAAGCGCCGACCGGGCTCGTGCAGGTCACCTTCGACGACGGCGAACCGAGCTACGAGATCGTTCATCCGGCGGCCTGGGACGCGATCGCTCCGCCCGATCCGACGCCGGTCTGCAGCCTGCTTTACCACGGCAGCCTGGCGCTGCGCGGCGCGGTCTCGCGGCAGACCCTTCAGGGGCTGCGCGCGGCGCGGCCGGACACCGTGTTCGTCGACGTCAACCTGCGCGCGCCGTGGTGGGATCGGGACGTCGTGCGCTCACTGCTCGACGGGGCTGACTGGGTCAAACTCAACGACGAGGAACTCGACCGCCTGGCGCCGGCCGGCGAATCCGCGGCCACGCGTGCGCACGGGCTGATGGACCGGCACGGTGTGCAGCACCTGCTGCTGACCGGCGGGCCGCGCGGGGCGACCCTGTTCACCGCCGGCGGTGACCGCCTGGCGGCCCGGCCGGCGGAGCGCGTCGCCGTGGTCGATACCGTCGGCGCGGGCGATGCCTTTTCCTCGGTAATGATCCTGGGCATCACGCGCGGCTGGCCGCTCCAGCTCAGCCTGGACCGTGCCCAACAGTTCGCCTCGGCCGTGGTCGGACAGCGCGGAGCGACCGTGCACGACCGCGGGTTCTACCGCCCGTTCCGGGAGGCCTGGAAAGCCGACCCGGCGGCTCACTGATCCGATCCGCTTCGATCCAGATACGGTACCGTCATGTACGAACAGGTTTCCCATTCGCTGCTGAACCGCATTCTCGACCAGCTCAAGCCGGAAATCCGGCACCGTGACCTGCGCCATTTCTACACGCGCCTGGGCGCGAACTTCTACGCGATTCATTCGCTGTTCCACAAGCTGTACGGCAAGCGGGACGATTTCGAGCAACACCTCGTTCGCCTGGCCGAGGTGCTGGCGACGAACTACATCCAGCGGCCGGCCGACCTGAAGGCCGTGGACCGCGCACGGGAGGACGACCACAACTGGTTCCTGAGCCAGGAGTGGGTCGGCATGGCGCTGTACGCCAAGCAGTTCGCCGGCGACCTGCAGGGAATCGGCAAGCGCCTCGGCTACGTGCAGGAGTTGGGCGTCAATATGCTGCACGTCATGCCGATCCTGCAGTGCCCGCCGGGCGCCAGCGATGGCGGCTACGCGGTCAGCGATTACCGCAACGTCGATCCGGAAGTGGGCAGTGTCGACGACGTGGTCGACCTGGCCGCCCGACTGCATGCGCGCGACATGCTGCTGATCCTCGACGTGGTGGTCAACCACGTCTCCGACCAGCATGACTGGGCGGAACGGGCGCGCGCCGGCGAAAAGCCCTACCGGGACTACTTCTACATCTTTCCGAACCGCGAGATTCCCGACATGTTCGAAGAGACCATGCCGGAAATCTTTCCCGAGACCTCGCCCGGCAACTTCACCTGGGACGACACCATGGGCCAGTGGGTGATGACGGTCTTCAACGACTACCAGTGGGATCTGAACTACGGCAACCCCGCGGTATTCATCGAGATGCTGGACGTCTTGCTGTTCTGGGCCAACCGCGGCGCCGATATTCTGCGCCTCGACGCCGTGGCGTTCCTGTGGAAAAAAATCGGCACGACCAGCCAGAACGAGCACGAGGCGCACCTGATCCTGCAATTGCTCAAGGATTGCTGCCAGGTCGTCGCGCCCGGCGTGCTGTTCATCGCCGAGGCGATCGTCGCGCCGGTCGAGATCATCAAGTATTTCGGCGAGGATGCGGTCATCGCCAAGGAGTGCGAGATCGCGTACAACGCGACGTTCATGGCGCTGCTGTGGGACGCCGTTGCGACCCGGAACACGCGATTGCTGGACGAGGGCATTCGCAGCCTGCCCGGCAAGCTGGACCGCGCCACCTGGCTCAACTACGTGCGCTGTCACGACGACATCGGTCTCGGTTTCGACGATGCCGACGTGATCCGGGCCGGCTACGAACCGAGAGCACACCGGAAATTCCTGCTCGACTACTTCACCGGCAAGTTCGAGGGCTCGCTGGCCCGCGGCCTGCCGTTCGGCGTGAATTCAAAGAGCGGCGATGCGCGCATTTCCGGTTCGCTGGCGTCCCTGGTCGGCCTGGAGGCGGCGCTCGAGAGCGGCGACGAGGATGCGATCCGGGAAAGCGTCGACCTGATCCTCCTGCTGCACGGAATGATCATGTCCTTCGGCGGCATTCCGCTGCTGTACTACGGGGACGAAATCGGCATGTTGAACGACTTCTCGTACATGGAAGACGAGGCCAAGGCGCACGACACCCGCTGGATTCACCGCCCGGTCATCGACTGGAACAAGTCCGAGTTGCGGCACCGTCACGGCACCCCCGAACAGCGCCTGTTCGAGGGCATTGCGCGCATGAGCGCGGTGCGCAAGAGCACGCCCGCCTTCGCCGATTTCAACAATCGCGAACTGATCGCAACCGGCAACGAACACCTTTTCGCCTACATGCGCAGCAATCCGCTCGACAGCAACGACAACGTGCTGGTGATCGCCAACTTCGATGGCTCACCGCAGTCGCTGAACCTGGCGGACCTGGGTAACCGGAGCCAGTTCGAATACGGCCGCCTGCGTGATCTGTACAGCGGCGAAGCGCCGAACCTGTTCAACGACCAGTTGGTCATTCCGCCGCACCGGTTCTACTGGCTGACCGACCAGGGCTGATCGGCGGCGTGTTCCGGGCGTCAGTCCAGGTTCATGCGCTCCAGGATTTCGGCCAGCTCGCCCGACGCGCGCATGCGCGCGAGTTCCTCGCGTGTCGCTTCCGCTTCCTCGCGCGTCTGCTCGGTCACGATGAACCGGATCGGCTCGTCGCGAAACACCGCCCGGTCGGCGACATCCAGCTTGTTGGTGCGAATGATTCCCTTGAGCGTGTCGACGTAGGCCTGGCCGCGCTCGGAGTAACTCAGCAGGCCGTCGGCCAGGGTCAGCGAGTCCAGCGGCTTGCCGGCCGCGCGCAGCTCGGCCCGCAGCGCGCGGAAGTCCTCGTAGGCGCGATGACTCATCAGGTTGATGTAATAGCCGCGCACGCTGTCGAACGGCCAGTCGAACGCCTTGATCCGGTGATCGCCCTTGCTGCTGCGTTGCTCCTTCGGCTTGATGCCGTCGCCACCGTAGGTCCACTGGCCGAACAGGGAGTTGCCCTCGACGGCGAAGCGCGAGGTGCCGTAACCGCTTTCGTAAGCGGCCTGACCCAGGGCCAGGCCGGGCGGGATGATGTCCACGCGGCGCAGTAAATCGTCGATCATGCCGGGGAGTTCCGGATCGTCCGCGGCCAGTGCGGCGGCGCGCGCCTCGTCGAACCCGGGCAGCAGCAGCACCAGTCGCCGCAGCAGCGCCAGGCTGTCCGCGGACAGGGATCCGGAGTCCAGTTCGCGCTGCGCCCGCAGCAGGCCTTCGCGGCGGTCCATGACCATCTCGTTGGCATGCAGAACCAGCGGCAGCATGAAACGGTAGAACACCTCCTTTTTCTGCGCGACCGGCAGTTTCTGCGCGTTGACCTGCCAGGCCGGCTTGATCGCGGCGATCATCAGGTGCGGCACGTCGAGTTGCTCGCCGTGCAGGTTCTCGCCCCACCAGTCTTCGTCTTCCAGCCAGGGGACAAGCTCATCGCTGACCAGCACCACGACCTCCGGCACCGGGTCGCCCGATTCCGCCGGTTGGGCCTCGCCGGAGGTGGGCGGGTCCTTTTGCGCGCTCGCGCCGTCGTCGGGCGCGTCGGGCGCGCAACCGGCGAGCAGGACAAGGGTTACCGCCGCGATAAAGGCGGTGAGTCGGTTCGTTTGCTTCATGATTGAGCTCGTTCCTGTCGAATGATCCGCGATTGTGAAAACCCCTGGCGCCGCCCCGCCCGCGGTCGCCCCGATGCGCATCGCGCCCCCGATACGCCCACGTCCCCGGGCTTGCCGAAGCATCCGTTCAGTCTATCAGATCTGCATTTGCGTCCACTTGCGCCCCTGCCACTGTTGGATGCTGCTGAGCGCCTGCCCCGCCCGGTACAGCGCGTTCACGGCCCAGACGCCGAGCAGTCCGAAGCCGAGCACCGGTCCGGCCAGCCAGGCCAGGGGCAGAAAAAACAACCATTGCCAGAGCAGGCTGATCCACATCGCACGCCGCGTGTCCCCGGCGCCGATCAGCGCGTTCATCAGCACCATGCCCATCGTGTCGAAGGCGATCATCGAGGCCCACAACACCATCGGCAGCACGGCGAGTCGGCGCGTCTCGGGATTGGTCAGGAACAGGCCGAGCACCGGTTCGGCGAGCGGAATCAGCACCAGGCTGAGCGCGGCGCCGTAGACGAAGGTCAGCGCCGCGCAGTTCCAGCCCCACCGTGCCGCGTCCTCCACGTCGCCGCGGCCAAGCGCGTTGCCGACCAGGGTGGTGGCCGCCAGCGCCACGCCGAAGGCCGGCAGCAAGGCCGTGATGTGAAACGTCATCAGGATATTGGTGGCCGCGACTTCCGCCGTGCCGATGCGGTCCACGATCCAGACCAGGGTGACCAGGCCGGCGGCGAAGAACAGCTGCTGCAGGCTGCTGGGCAGCGATAGCCGAAACTGCTGCAGCAGCGTCGCGCGCGACGGCATGCCCTGCAGGAAGCCGGCGTCCCGCGCGCGCCGCAGCGCGAACACGAAGTAGATGGCCGTGCCGACGTACAGGGAGAAGGTCGTCGCCAGCCCGGCGCCGTAGACACCCAGTGCCGGGGCACCGAGATTGCCGAAAATCAACACCCAGTTGAGAAAGATGTTGAGCGCGTGCATCAGCAGGAGCGTGCGCAGGTAGACGCCGGTCAGGTGCACCGCGCTCCAGTAGCCGCGGAAGGAGAAGTTCATGCCGACGGCGATGATGCTGGCGATGCGCACCTGCAGGTAGGGGGCGCCGAGTTCGCGCACCTGCGGATCGTCGGTCAGGAAGGTAAAGGCCCAGGGCGTCGCCAGGATCAGCGCAATGCCGAGTGGCAGGCCAATCACCAGCGCCAGCAGCAGGCCGCCGTTCAGCGGAATTGCGGTCTCGGTCTCGCGGCCTTCCCCCAGTCGACGGGCCGCCAGCGCCTGCACGCCTGCCGACAGCCCGATGATGAAGGCCATCGCCAGGTAATTGGCGAAGCTGCCGATGCCGGTCGCTGCGAGCGCGGCGTCGCCGAGGCGGCCGACCATGGCGATGTCCACCAGGTTCAGGACGTTCTGCGACATCATGCCGCCCATGATCGGCAACGCGATGCCCCAGACTCGGCGCCGTCGGCCCTTGTCGGGAAACAGGCTCGCCAGGGTCAGCAGCTTCGCGGTCACGCGTTCAGCCGGCGAAGATCGTCGTTTCGCGGGTCGCTGCGAACTCGATGTCCGGCCAGCGTTCCTGGGTCAGCTGCAGGTTGACGCGCGTCGGCGCAAGGTAGACGAGCTGGCCGGCGCCATCCTCGGCCAGGTTGTTCTGCAATTGCCGCGTGAAATCCTGCAGCATCTTGTCGTCGCCGCACCGCACCCAGCGGGCGGTATGCACGTTGACGTTCTCGAAGGTCGCCTCGACGTTGTATTCATTGCGCAGGCGGTAGGCCACCACGTCGAACTGCAGCATGCCGACCGCGCCAAGAATCAGGTCGTTGTTCATCATGGGCCGGAAGAACTGCGTGGCGCCCTCCTCGGAGAGCTGTTCGAGGCCCTTCTGCAGGGCCTTGAGCTTGAGCGGATCGCGCAGCTGCGCGCGGCGGAACAGTTCCGGCGCGAAGTGCGGAATGCCGGTGAACTGCAGCGCCTCGCCCTCGGTGAAGGTGTCGCCGATGCTGATCGTGCCGTGGTTGTGCAGGCCCACGATATCGCCCGGCCAGGCGCTCTCCACGTGTTCGCGGTCCTGCGCCATGAAGGTCAGCGCATTGGCCGCCTTGACGGTCTTGCCCAGGCGGACGTGCAGCATTTTCATGCCGCTCTCGAACCGCCCGGAACAGATGCGCATGAACGCCACGCGGTCGCGGTGGGCCGGGTCCATGTTGGCCTGCACCTTGAAGACGAAGCCGCTGAGCTGGTTTTCCTCGGCGGCGACGGTGCGGCCCACGGTGGCGCGCTCCCCGGGCGGTGGCGCGTGTTTGACGAACGAATCCAGCAACGGCGTCACGCCGAAATTGTTGATGGCCGAGCCGAAGAACACCGGGGTCTGGTTGCCGGCCCGGTACGCGGCCGGGTCGAACTCGTGGCTGGCGCCCTGGACGAGCTCGATCTCGTCCCGCAGTTCGGCCGCATCGGCGCCCAGCCGGTCATCCAGTTCGGGATTGTCGAGGCCCTGAATGATTTCGGCGTCCTGGGTCACGTAGTTGCGTCCGGACTGGTACAGGTGCACCGCGTCGTCGAGCAGGTGGTAAACGCCCTTCAGTCGCTTGCCCATGCCGATCGGCCAGGTGACCGGAGCGCACTGGATGCCGAGCACCTCCTCGACCTCGTCGAGCAGTTCGATCGGCTCCCGGCCTTCCCGGTCGAGCTTGTTGATGAAGGTGAAGATCGGTGTCTGGCGCAGGCGGCAGACTTCCATCAGCTTGATCGTGCGTTCCTCGACGCCCTTGGCGCAGTCGATCACCATCAGCGCGGAATCGACGGCGGTCAGGGTGCGGTAGGTGTCTTCCGAGAAGTCGGCGTGGCCGGGCGTGTCCAGCAGGTTGACCACGCGGTCCCGGTACGTGAACTGCATGACCGAGGAGGTGACCGAAATGCCGCGCTCCTGTTCCAGCTTCATCCAGTCCGAGGTGGCGTGGCGTGCGGCCTTGCGCGCCTTGACCGTGCCGGCCATCTGGATCGCGCCGCCGAACAGCAGCAGTTTTTCGGTCAGCGTGGTCTTGCCGGCGTCCGGGTGCGAGATGATGGCGAAGGTCCGCCGCCGTGCGATTTCCTGTTGCAGTCGGTTCATGGTCGGGGCCGATTGAAAAAGCGCGCCATTCTATCAAATGGCCGGTCTCAGGGGAGCGTCGGCAGCGCGCCGATGTAGCGCCCCTCTTCCGGCGTCACCGCCCGGCCGTCCGCAAGCCGGAACTCGAAGGGCAGCGAGATCAGGTTCATGCCGGTGTTCTGCTGAATCGCGAAGTGCAGGTGGGGGCCGGAACTCAGCCCCGTATTGCCGGAGCGGGCCAGCAACTGGCCCGCGCGCACGCGTGCGCCGGGGCGCACGATGACACTGGCCAGCGCCAGGTGCGCGTACAACGCCATCGTGCCGTCGGCGTGCAGCACGCGTACGTGGTTGGCCTTGTCCGCGTATTTTTCGGCATCCATTCCGCCGGCATTGAAATCCTCTTCGATGTCCATGACGACGCCGTCGCGCACCGCGTGGACCGGGCTGCCCTCGGGCATCACGATATCGATCGCGTAGCGGCTTTCCTCGTCGAGGTGCGTCTTGCCGCCGTCGAAACCCTGGCTGACCGGGTAGGCCTTGTCGGGCGCGAACGGCGGCCGCAGGACCAGGCCGTCGACCGGCGTCGGCTTCGGCGGGCCGGGCACGGTCGCGACGTTCAGGCGGTAGCGAAAGCCGCGTCCGGGGTCGAGCGGCCCGAGCCCGACCAGCAGCCGTTCCTTCTGGCCCGGAACCACGAAGCGCGCGGGCAGTTCGGGTTCGGACAGGACGTTGCGTGCATCGCTGAGCGTCAGTTCGACCTGCACGGGGCCCCAGTAGTCGTTGAACAGGTAGTAGAGCGGGTTCTGCTTCGTGCCTTCCTGCCGCAAACGCACGCGGGCCTCGCGCTCGCGCTCCATGAACACCGTTTCGAACTCGATCCCGGTATCGTCGGGCGCGCGATCGGTAAAGTGCCAGATACCGTTCTCGTCCTGGTACTTGTAGATGTTTTTCGCGGTGACCGGCGCCGCCGCACACAGCGCGACGAGCACCGCCAGGCACGCCAGGGCGGGGCGGGGCATCAGCATTCGATCACGTTGACCGCCAGGCCGCCCCGGGAGGTTTCCTTGTAATGGGACTTCATGTCCGCGCCGGTCTCCTTCATCGTCTTGATGACCTTGTCGAGCGACACGCGGTGCGTTCCCTCGCTCCGGCTGGCCATCCGTTGCGCATTGATCGCCTTGACCGCAGCCATCGCGTTGCGCTCGATGCACGGAATCTGCACCAGGCCGCCGACCGGGTCGCAGGTCAGGCCCAGATTATGCTCCATTCCGATCTCCGCGGCACATTCGACCTGCGCCATGGTACCGCCCATGGCGGCGGTCAGCCCGCCGGCCGCCATCGAGCAGGCCACCCCGACCTCGCCCTGGCAGCCGACCTCCGCGCCGGAGATCGACGCATTACTGGTGTACAGGGCGCCGATCGCTCCGGCCGTGAGCAGGAACTCGAGGATTCCGTCTTCGTCGGCGCCGGGCACGAAATCGACGTAGTAGCGCAGCACGGCCGGAATGACGCCGGCCGCCCCGTTGGTCGGCGCCGTGACCACGCGGCCGCCCGCCGCGTTTTCCTCGTTGACCGCGAGCGCGAAGAGATTCACCCGGTCGAGGATCGTCAGGCTGTCCGTGCCGCCGGCCTCCCGGTCCAGTTTCCGCAGCAGCGCGGGTGCGCGACGAACGACGCCGAGTCCGCCGGGCAGCGTGCCGTGCTGGCGGAACCCACGCTCCATGCAGTCCATCATCGCACGGTAGATGCGCAGCACTCCGCGTCGGATCTCGGCATCGCTGCGCCAGGCCCGTTCGTTGGCGAGCACGATGTCGGCGATGCGCAAGCCGTGGCGCGCGCACCGCGCCAGGAGTTCGTCGCCGCTGGCGAACGGGTGGGGGATGCGGGTGTGGTCGGCGACGATGCGGTCGGCCTCGGCGCTGTCCTCGTCGATCACGAAGCCGCCGCCGACGGAGTAGTAGTCCCGCTGATCCAATAACGCGCGCCGGGCATCGTAGGCGCGGAACCGCATGCCGTTGGGGTGTCGCGGCAGGCGTTGGCGCATCCGGAATCGCAGGTCCTCGAGCTCGGAAAAATCGATGTCTTTCAGTCCCGCGAGGGTCAGGCGACGGTTGGCGCGAACCGCTTCCAGGCGGGCCTCGATCCGATCGGGGTCGACCCGGTCGGGCTCCTCGCCCATCAGACCGAGCAGCAGCGCCTTGTCGGTGCCGTGGCCGCGCCCGGTCAGCGCCAGCGAACCGTACAGGGTCACCGTGATCCGCGCGGTGTGCTCGAGCTGGTCGTTCCGCTGCAGGCGCTGCAGGTACCGGCGCGCGGCCTTCATCGGCCCCACGGTGTGGGAGCTCGACGGCCCGATGCCGATCTTGAACAGGTCGAAAATGCTGACGGCCATGGCAGGTGCGCTGTATTCTCCGGCGACTCGAACGCCGCAGTGTAACCTGCCAGAATGCCGGTATGAAAACCGAACCCGACCTGATCCTGTTCGCCCGGCCCGGTTGTCACCTGTGTGAACACGTGGCGCGGATGCTGGCCGAAGCCGGTGCGGACTGGCGCGAAATCGACATCGATCGCGACCCGGACCTGGCCGGGCGCTACGGTTTGCTCATCCCGGTCGTGCGCGAAGACCACTCGGGGCGGGAGTTGCCGTTTCCGTTCGACGCGGACGCCCTGGCGCGGTTCCTCGGTGGGTGAAACGCGAAGAATCTGACGGAGCCTGCACCGGGGAATCGGGGCCGTACGGGTCGCCCCACGCCTCCGGCGTTGCGTCGATCGACTCAGGCGCGCTCGGGGCCGAACAGGCTGCGCAGCGAATCAGCCAGCTTTTCAGTCCACTCGCGGATCAGCACGGCCAGCCCGGAAAAGAACCGCCGCGTGCGGTCTTCCGTTTCCTTCAGCGCGAAACCGAGAATGATGTAGGCCGCGATTGTCGGCAGCGTGAAGAACACGGCCAGGAGGATGGCGGCCGCGCGGTAGGTCCAGGGTTCCTGGCCGAAACGCTCGGCCAGCGACCGGCACACACCGAACAGGATCGGCTGGCCGGGCCTGCCGTTGAGGGATTCGCGGATTTCAGTGAGTACGTCGTTGGTGGTCATGTTTCGAAAGCCCTGTTATCGACTGTTTCCCAG
Source organism: Lysobacterales bacterium (assembly GCA_037384065.1). Lineage (GTDB taxonomy): Bacteria > Pseudomonadota > Gammaproteobacteria > Xanthomonadales > SZUA-36 > JABDPF01. The sequence goes on along the minus strand of JARROJ010000049.1, from coordinate 566 downwards.
TTATACGATGCAGCAATCGTGCCACGTCCGCATGGGCCAGAAGTCAGGCGTTTGCGTGGACGCAGCGCCTCCGCTTTGGCCAAATTGACCAACGCGGGGGTGGTTTGACCATATAATATTCCGCCATGTCGAAAACGTCGCCCGCCATCGCCTACCTGGATGCCCGCCGCCTGCTTCGCGCGCTGTCGGCCGGCATCGGTCACGTGTTCCAGCGCCGTGAATACCTGAACCGAATCAACGTATTCCCGGTGCCGGACGGCGATACCGGCACCAACATGGCGTTCACCTTCAAGACGATCCTCGAAGCGACCGCCAGCAGCCCGGACGGCCGTGTCGACGATTTGATGGACCATGTCGCCGAGGCGGCGTTGGATGGCGCGCGCGGGAATTCCGGCGCCATCATGGCGCAGTATTTCCACGGTTTCCGCGAAGCCGTCGCCGGTCGCCGGATGCTTACGGCCGACAGTTTCGCGCAAGCGGCGGCGGCCGGCGCCGCGGCTGCCTGGACGGCGATGTCCAAGCCGGTCCAGGGTACGTTGCCGACCGTGCTCGAAGATTTTTCCAAG
>JARROJ010000048.1:0-20702 GCA_037384065.1 Lysobacterales bacterium | reverse complement strand
CAGTCGAGCGCGAAGCCGACCACCACGAACAGCACCACGCCGACCAGGGCGATCGTGCCGTACTGCCGGTTCATGTAGGCCTTCGCACCTTCCTGCACGGCGGCCGCGATGGCCTGCATTTTTTCGTTACCCGCCGGCTTGCTGAGCACCCACCTCGTTGTCAGCAGGCCGTAAACGACAGCCAGAACGGCGGAGCCCAGCGCCAGCCAAAGCGCCATTTCGTTATTCATATGGATCTCCTAGATTGCTTCCCTCAGAAATTGCCGCGGTATCATAGCAGACGGTGCCCCGCACCGCGGCACACAAGCCCCACGCGCGTGAGCGAGGTCACGCTCAGACGTCGAATTCCGGCAGTTTCTTCTTCGCCAGCACCTTCTTCATGCGCACGTACTGCGGCAACCCGTCCTTGCCATAGGGCGGGTAGTCCTCGCCCTGGATCAGCGGCGACAGGTAGCGCTTGGCGGCCGGCGTGATGCCGAAGCCGTCGGCCGCGATGTACTTCTGCGGCAGCTTCTTCTCGACGTTGGCCACGCGCCCGAGCGAGGTTTCGCCGATCTCCCAGCGGTACGGCCGGTTCGAGGTGCGCCGGATCACCGGCATGACGCCGCTCTTGCCCTCGAGCGCCAGCCTGACGGCCGCGGACCCGACCGCGTAGGCCTGCTCGACATCGGTTTTGGAGGCCACGTGGCGCGCGGACCGCTGCAGGTAATCGGATACGGCCCAGTGGTACTTGTAGCCGAGCTTCTCGCGGACGATGTTCGCGACCACCGGGGCCACGCCGCCCAACTGCGCGTGGCCGAAGGCGTCGCGCGTGCCGGCGTCGGCCAGGAAACGGCCGCGGCCGTCCTTGACGCCCTCGGACACGACGATGGTGCAGTAGCCGTAGTTCTCGACCGCGTGCTTGACCTTCTTCAGGAACTCGCGCTTCTTGAACGGCACCTCGGGAAACAGGATCACGTGCGGCGGATCGCCCTCCTCGCGCCCGGCCAGGCCCGCTGCCGCCGCGATCCAGCCGGCGTGCCGGCCCATCACCTCGAGAATGAACACCTTGGTCGAACTGGACGCCATCGACTCGACATCGAGGCTGGCTTCCAGCGTGGAAACGGCCACGTATTTCGCCACCGAGCCGAACCCGGGGCTGTTGTCGGTGACCGGCAGATCGTTGTCGATCGTCTTGGGCACCCCGATGCACTGCACCGGAAAGCCCATCTTCTTGCCGATCTGCGAGACCTTGTGCGCGGTGTCCGAGGAGTCACCGCCGCCGTTGTACAGGAAGTAGCCGATGTCGTGGGCGCGGAACACCTCGATCAGCCGCTCGTACTCGCGCCGGTTCGCCTCGATGCCCTTTAGTTTGTAGCGGCAGGAACCGAACGCGCCGCCGGGCGTATGGCGCAGCGCCGCGATCGCGCTCGCGCTCTCGCGCGCGGTGTCGATCAGCTCTTCACGCAGCACGCCGATGATGCCGTCCTTGCCGGCATACACCTTGCCGACGCGGTCCTTGTGCTCGCGGGCCGTCTCGATGACACCGCAGGCGGTGGCGTTGATGACCGGGGTGACGCCGCCCGACTGGGCGTAGAGGATGTTTTTCTTCACGTGTTTCGAACTCCTTTGAGGGCTGTCCGGGCCGCTCCTCCGGTCACGTTGACTTGCCGTGACTGAGCGGTTAGCGTTAGCGCCGTATTCTAAGAGACAGGAAGCACCAAATGCGAATCGTATTGATGGGCGCGCCCGGCTCCGGCAAAGGCACGCAGGCAGCGCTGATCGTCAAGGAACTGGGGCTGCCGCACATCTCGACGGGCGACCTGCTGCGCGCAGCCGTCGCCGCCGGAACGGACCTCGGCCAGCAGGCCAAGGCCGTCATGGATCGTGGCGAACTGGTCTCCGACGACATCGTGCTGGGGCTGCTGGAAGAACGCCTGGCGCAGGGCGACGCGGCGAACGGTTTCATCCTGGATGGCTTCCCCCGCAACATCGCCCAGGCGGAGGCGCTCGACGCGCTGCTCGACCGCCTCGGCCAGCCGGTCGACGAGGCGTTGCAGATCGACATCGACGAGGACCAGGTGGTCCAACGCATCGCGAAACGCGCCGAGCTCGAGGGCCGCAGCGACGATACCGAGGAAACGGTTCGTAACCGCCTGAACGTCTACGCTGAACAAACCGCGCCGGTGGTCGATTACTACGCGCGCCGGGGCGTGCTCTCGCGCGTGCTCGGCGACGGCAGCATCGAGGAGGTGTTCCAACGCATCCGGGGTGTGCTGCAGCTGCACACCGACGGCTGACCGCGACCGCGCCGTTCACCGGCCGGACGCTCCGGATGATCCCCGTCGTCACCACGCTGCTGAACCTGATGCGGTTCCGCTCGGGTCCGCAGGACCTGCCGGTCAGCCGCGGCCTGCTGCTCGTCCTCGTCGTCCTCTACCTCGCGCAGGGGTTCCTGGCCGGCCGGGTGATCGACGAGGCCGACGCGGGGCCCCGCACCGTGGTCGCGATCGCGGTCCAGTTCGCCGTCATCGCAGGTCTGCTGAACCTGCGTGATCTCCATGCCCGTACGTTGCAGACCCTGACGGCAATGGCGGGCACGGGCTTCCTGTTCGGACTGCTGTCCGTGGCCGTGCTCAGCCGCATCGACCCGGCCAACCCGCAGCCGAACCTCGCCCTTTTCTACCTGGCGCTGTTCGTCTGGAGCCTGCTGGTCGACGGGCACATCTATCGCCACGCGCTATCGATTAAACTGGGCGGAGGCGTACTGATCGCCGTACTGATTTTCGCGGCGAACTTCATCCTGCTCCGGATGCTGTTCGCCTGACCCGGGCGTGGCGACGCGACGTCGGCCCGCGGTTGTGACTGGAACAGCGCCATTCCGAGGCGCGAGGAAAGCGATTTGGTTGACTGCAGATGAATGACGAGCACCACCGGCTGGCGCGGTTTCAGCCACACCCCAGGGGCACACGGCCGTTTTTCGGCCCGGCGGCGCCACCGAGCGCGCAGGATGTCGCACCGACCGCGGACATGGCCTGCGGCGGCGCAAACCCACGTCACATCAACAGGCTCTGATCATGCACATTCACATTCTGGGCGCCTGCGGCACCTTCATGGGCGGAGTGGCCCTGCTGGCCAAGCGCGCCGGCCACCATGTCACCGGGCAGGACCGGCACACATACCCGCCGATGAGCACGCAACTCGCCGCCGAGGGCATCGAACTCACCGAAGGTTACGGCATCGAACCGCTCGATCCGGCGCCCGATCTCGTGGTGATCGGCAATGCCCTGACCCGGGGCAACCCGGCCGTCGAGTACGTGCTTAACGAAGGCATGGAGTACACCTCCGGGCCGCGCTGGCTGGGCGAGAACTACCTGCACGGCAAGACCGTGATCGCGATCGCCGGCACCCACGGCAAGACCAGCACCGCGAGCATGGCGGCCTGGATCCTCGAACAGGCCGGGCTGCGTCCCGGCTTTCTGATCGGCGGCATCCCGGGCAACTTCGGCTATTCGGCGCGCGACGGCGAAGCGATCTTCGTGGTCGAGGCCGACGAGTACGATACGGCGTTTTTCGACAAGCGGGCCAAGTTCGTGCACTACCGGCCGAGCATCGCCGTTCTGAACAACCTCGAATTCGACCACGCCGACATCTACCCCGACGTCAAGGCGATCCAGACCCAGTTCCATCACCTGGTGCGGACCATTCGCGGCAAGGGGACGATCATCAGCAACGGCGACGATGCGCGCCTGGAGACCGTGCTGGAGATGGGCTGCTGGAGCCGGCTGCAACGCTTTTCACTGAACCAGTCCGATGACTGGCGCGTCGAACTGCTGAAGCCGGATGGCTCGGAACTGGCCTTCGATTTTCAAGGCGAACGGGCCGGCACGCTGACCTGGGACCAGTGCGGGCGGCACAACGCGATGAATGCCTGCGCCGCCGTCGCCGCGGCGGTCGCGGCCGGCGTGGCGCCGCCCGACGCCGTGGCGGCCCTGGCCGGCTTTCGCGGCGTGAAACGGCGCCTCGAACTGATCGGGGCGGCCGGGGACGTTCACGTCTACGACGACTTCGCGCATCATCCCACGGCGATCCGGCTGACCCTCGAGGGCCTGCGCCGGCATGTCGGCAACGCGCGCGTGCTGGTCGCGTTCGAACCGCGCAGCAACACCATGCGTTCGGGGGTGCACAGCCACGAACTCGGTCCCGCGCTGGTTCCGGCCGATCGGGTCTGGCTGCTGACCGGCGAAGGCATCGACTGGGACCCCGCGGAGGCGCTGGCCCCCCTCGAAGGCCGTGGCCGTGTCGTGACGCGCGCCGACGACCTGCTGGCGCAAATGCTCGACGCCGTGCGACCGGGGGACCACGTGGTGTTCATGAGCAACGGCGGGTTCGAGGCGGTGCCGGCCCGGTTCGCGGCGGCCCTGCAGGGCGATGAAAACGATTGAAATTCCGCTTTTCCCGCTGCGAACCGTCCTGTTCCCGGAAGGCCTGTTGCCACTGCGCATCTTCGAGCGGCGGTACCTGGACATGGTGCGCGACTGCGCCCGCGACGACAGCGCGTTCGGCGTCTGCCTGACGCACGATCGCGAAGATTCGGACGCCGCGGCCGGCACGGCGCAGACCGGCACCCTGGCGCGCATCACGGACTGGTACACGCTCGAGGACGGCCTGCTGGGCGTGTCGGCAATCGGCACCGAGCGTTTCGTCACCGAGGAGACCTGGCGCGAACCGAGCGGCCTGCTGCACGCCCGGGTGCGCCTGCTGACCGAACCGCCGCACACCGCGGTGCCCGCGGCGTTCGCGCTGCTGAGCGAGGTCCTGGATCGATTCATGGACAAGGTCGGCGACCATTACCCGCAGTTCACCCCCGAGCACCTGCAGGACGCCACCTGGGTCGGCTACCGCCTGGCCGAGCTGTTGCCGCTGAGCGGCATCGAGAAGCAACACCTCCTGGCGTTGGACGATCCGGTCGCACGTCTGCAGGTTCTGCTCGAGACCCTGCCTCGATTCCAGCGCGATTGACCCGCCCGGCCCGGGTCAGGGCGCTTCGCGGATCAGGACCAGGCCCGCTTCAACGGGCTTGCGCTCGAGCGGTTCGAGCGCGCGGAACACGCCCCGAAGCCGCGCGGGATCGGGCTGCGTCGCACGCCAGTAGCTGAACAAGCCGAGACGCTGCACCAGCGTTTCTTCGGTGACCTGGCCGAGGTAGACGACGGCGCCGTCCGGCGCCAGGCGCACGCCCGAATCCCAGAGGCGGATGGTCATCAGGTGCCCTTCCGGAGCGATGTTCTTCTCCAGCAGCAGCGCCTCGGGCCGCCCTTCGTAAGCCCGGCCGATCAGCGGCAGGCTGCGTTCGGTCGGCTCGGGGTTGAGCGCCTGCAGGAACCAGCGCCAGTCGCTCTCGGGCACCGGCGCCCAGCCATCGGCATGCAGCAGCTCGGCCAGCCGTTCGGGCGGCGCCGCAACCTGGGCGTCGAAGCGCCGCGCCGGCACCGAGGCCAGTCGCGTCCGCTCCATGGGCAGGGTGCGCCAGCCGTCGCGCCACCAATCCGCCGCGTCGATCGAGCGCGTGACGGTCGTCGACTGGAGCGCAGCGAGGTCCTCGTCGGTATGCTCGCCGACCTGCCAGGCAAACAGCAGGACCAGGGCGCCGTAGAAGATCAGGCTGGCCGCGGAGCCGGAGAAGTGCCGCCGGGCGCGCTGACGGTAGGCGAAACCGACCGCAGCGGCCCAGGCGAGCCCGGACAGGATCCCCATCAGCGCGCCACTGAGCCACTCCAGGCCGAGGTAGAGACGCGCCAAGGTCAGCAGCGTCAGCATCAGTCCCGCGGCAAGGTAAGGCCATTGCCGGTGCCGGCGACGCAACTCGCCCGCCTCCATCACCGCAAAGAACACCAGGACCACGGTCGGCAGACTCATCGCCGCGCTGGGCACGCTCAGAACGCGGTCGCCGAGCTCGAGGACCTCCGGGGTGGTGCGCAGGCCCCAGGAGAGCAACACGTGCAGCAGGCCGCCACCGCCAATGGCGATCAGCCAGTGCAACGCCGCCTTGCGGCGCCCGGCGCCGATCAGCCACAGCAACAGGGCCAGCGCCGAGAACAGCGTGACCGGCCAGCGCGAAAGCTGCGCAATCGCGACCATCACCGGGTCGGCCAGGTGATTGCGCAGGGCCAGCGCCAGGTCGCGCACGGCCTGGTCGGCGGCCTGGGGCTGGGCCGAGAACGGCGACAGGAACAGCAGCATCACCAGGCCCCAGAACATCACGACCAGGAGCAGGCCCATCATGGTCACCGACAACGCCTCCGGGCGCGCCGGGTCGATGATCGGCCCGGTAATGCGGCCCAGTACCGGATGGCGCCGGCTCCAGCGGATGAAACGCCGCACCCAGCGGGCGGAGCGGCTGGCGAGGGGCTCGTAGATCGCCCGGATCAGCCACCAGATCAGCCACAGCATGGCCACCAGAATGATCAGCATGACGCTGAGCCGGCCGGTGTACTGCGCGGCGACTTCCAGTGACGCGCCGAACAGCATGCCGGGCAGCAGCAAGGCCGGCGCCCAGATGACGCAGGCGGTCAGATCGACCGGGACGAAACGCGCCGGCTTCATGCCCAGCATGCCGCCGACGGCCGGGATCACCGGGCGCAGGGGGCCGATGAAGCGGCCGGCCACCACGCTCTTGGCGCCGTGCCGGTGAAAGAACGCCGTGCCGCGGTCGATCATCGTGGGGTAACGGGAAAACGGCCAGATGTCGACCAGGTGCGCCTTGAAGCGGTAGCCCAGAGCGTAGCTCAGCGTATCACCCAGAAAGGCGCCGGTCGTGGCGGCAATCCAGACGGGCAGCAATTCGAGCACGCCGAGCCCGATCAGGGCGCCCACGCCGAACAGGATGAACATCCCCGGCAACAGGATGCCGACCAGCACCAGCGATTCAAAGAACGCGACCAGCAATACCGTGACGAAGCCCCAGCCCGGATGGGCGTTGAGCCAGTTCAGCAGTTCCTGGGTCCAGCCGGCTTCCATCGCCGCTCAGACGTGCGAACCATTCGTGCCGAACGAAAGCCCCGCGTTCACAGCCGCTCGAACGACTCCCGCGCGGCGGTGACGGTCGCCTCGATATGCTCGTCGCGGTGCGCCGACGACACGAAACCGGCTTCGAACGCCGAAGGCGCGAGGTAAACACCACGCTCCAGCATATGGTGATAGAACGCTCGGAACGCCTCGACGTCGCAGGCCCCGGCCTGTTCGAAATTCACCACGCGCTCGGCGTCGGTGAAAAACAGCCCGAACATGCCGCCGGCCTGGGTGGTCTGCACGGGTACGCCGGCCGCCGCCGCGGCGGCGCGCAGTCCCTCGAGCAGCGCGGCCGTTTTCGCGGTGAGGTCCTCAAAGAACCCGTCGCGGCTGATCAGTTCGAGGTTGGCGAGACCCGCCGCCATCGCCACCGGGTTGCCGGACAGCGTGCCGGCCTGGTAAACGGGGCCGCTCGGCGCGACCTGCTCCATGTACGCGCGCTTGCCGCCGAACGCGCCGACCGGCATGCCGCCGCCGATCACCTTGCCGAAGGTCGACAGGTCGGGCGTCACGCCGTACAGGCCCTGCGCGCCGCCCAGCGCGACGCGGAAGCCGGTCATGACTTCATCGAAGATCAGCAGGCTGCCGTGCGTGTCGCACAGTTCGCGCAGACCCTCGAGGTAGCCGGGCGCCGCGGGGATGCAGTTCATGTTGCCGGCGACCGGTTCGACGATGATCGCCGCAATCTCGTCGCCCTGCGCCGCGAGGCATTCGGCCACGCTGTCCAGGTCGTTGTAGGGCAGCGTCACCGTGAGGTCCGCGACCGCGCCCGGCACGCCCGGCGACGTGGGCACGCCGAGCGTCAGCGCGCCACTGCCCGCCTTCACCAGGAAGCCGTCGGCGTGGCCGTGATAACACCCTTCGAACTTGATGATGCGGTCGCGCCCGGTAGCCGCCCGGGCGACACGGACGGCGCTCATGGTCGCCTCGGTGCCGGAATTGACCATCCGCACCATCTCCAGGCCCGGCACGATGCCGCACAGGCGTTCGGCCATCGACACCTCGGCCGGGCACGGCGCCCCGAAGCTCAAGCCGCGGGCGGCGGCTTCCTGCACCGCGGCGACGATTTCCGGGTGGGCGTGGCCGGTGATCGCCGGCCCCCAGGAGCCCACGTAATCGATGTAGGCTTGGCCGTCGACGTCGTACAGGAACGGCCCCTCGGCGCGCTCGAAAAACAGCGGGTCGCCGCCGACGCCGTTGAATGCGCGGACGGGGGAATTGACGCCGCCGGGAATGTGGACCCGGGCCCGGGTGATCAGTTCTTTACTGGAATTCATGGCTAACGGTGCTCATCGCGGTTCGCAATTCACGGGGACGGCTATTGTAACGGTTTATCGCGACGGACGGTCGTGGCACACTACGCACCTTTTCGAATCGGCGACGGAAGCCATGAGCGAAACGAAACCATTCAAATCCTGGGTCTGCATCATCTGCGGCTGGGTCTACGACGAAGAGGCCGGCGCGCCCGATGACGGGATTGCCCCCGGCACCCGTTGGGAAGACGTGCCCGAATACTGGGTCTGCCCCGACTGCGGCGCCGGCAAGGAAGACTTCGAGATGATCGAACTCTGACCGCGCGTCGCTCGACCGCGCAAATTTGCGCTATCCTAGACCCATGAACAAACGAGGCGGCATCAAACGTTCGCGGCGCAATGCGATGATCGGTGGCGTGTGCGCCGGAATCGCGCGTCATTTCGGCTGGTCCGTCACCGGTACGCGGGTCGCCTACGTGCTGCTGTCGGTATTGTCCGCCGCTTTTCCCGGCATCCTCGTCTACCTGATCCTGTGGCTGGTGCTGCCGCAGGAGGATTAGCCCCCGACCGACCGTCACGGGACCGCAAGGGACGAGCGATCTCCGGCGCCCGGCACCTTCGCGGCGCCCGCCCACAGCATCAAACCCGATGATGCCGCGCGCCGCTTGCGCGGCCGGAAGATCAGACAGTAAGGACTAATCCCGGCGTCGCGCCGGATCGGCGTGCAGGATGCCGGTTTCGATCCGGCCGCCGGCGCCGAGGCGCAGCCAGCGGCAGGCCGGACCGGCGACGTCGAGGGTGAATTTCTCGCGTCCCGGCAGGCTGTTGGCCACGCTCGACGGCGCGCCCAGCAACAGGGCGCCGTTCCGCTCCAGGCCGATGGCCTGATGGACATGGCCGAACGTGATGCACCGAATCCGCGGGTCGCGGTCCAGCAGGCCGAACAACCACTCCGCGTCATCCAGCGCATAGCGGTCGATCCAGTGTGATCCCACGGGCACCGGCTGGTGATGGAGGCCGACCAGGATGTGTTCGGAACGGCAGCGTTGCAACCCGGTCTTGAGCGCCTGCAGTTGCGACCGCGACAGCACCCCGTCGATGCGGCCGGGCGCCGCGGAGTCGAGCAGGACCAGCTGCCAGCCGCGCGCTTCGTGGAACAACGGCGCGTCCCAGGGCCCGCGCGGAAAATACCGGCGCATGACCGCCGCGTCGTCATGGTTGCCCGGTAACGCCAGCACGGGCGAGCCGAGGGAGTCGAGCAACGCGGCAACGCGGCCGTAGGACGGCGCCGAAGCATCCTCGCTGACGTCGCCAGTCAACAGGATCAGATCGGGCTGCCAGCGGCGAATCGCCGGCAACAGGCCGGCCAGGTTCCGTTCGGCATTCACGCCACGGTACAGCGCGGAACGGTCCGCGGAGACGTGACAGTCACTCAGCTGGATGATCCGCAGATCCGTCAGCGCATTGCGCGACATTCGCTGAATGTTCTGACCAGGACGTCCGTCGAGCGAAAAAGCGGGCCGGAACCCGCTTTTCCACGCGTCGTGCGGTCTATTCTTCTTCGACCACCGCGGCATCCGCGGCGTTCTTGGCCACCGATTTGATGCCGTTCTTGCAACCGCTCTCGGACTTGTACATCTGGCTGCGTCCGATCTCCTGGCCGTTGGTCGCCATCAGCTTGAAATACATGCGGCCGTCCTTCGCCGTGTTGCACACGAAGCGGGCCTCGTCCTGCGAATTCTTGCGCACCGATTCGATGCCGTTGAGACAGGACTTGCGGGATTTGTAGCCCTCGCTGGACAGGATGATCTCACCGTTACCGGCCTTCAGCCTGAAGTAGTCCTCTCCGTTCTTGCCTTTGAAAACGACGAATTTACCTGCCATGTCTCTCTCCTTTGTTTTGGTCATTGCTCGTGATTGACGCGTCGATACGCCTCGGCGATGAAACCACAGATCGAAGGAATCGCGCAACGGATGACCGAAAATCGACCGCGTTCGTTCCGGGCGCGGTCACGCGGCGCACGCATTCCGAACCGCGAGAACATGTTCGTGCCACTCGAGGACGCCCCCTGCAAAGGCCTCGATCCACGAGACCGCCCGGCGCCCGTTCAGCCCGACATGACCGTGATGACGCGGATCGGGATTCCTGACGCCGGAACGGAGGCGCTCAGTCGAGATGCAGTTCGAGCCGATCGCCGGGCTGCGCACCGAGTTCCTCCGCCTTTCCGGCGTTGAGCTCCAGCACGTACTTGGCGGGCGCCGTGCTCGGATAAACCGGACAGTTGCGGACCCGGCACGGGCGCGCGGTCTGCACGTTGATCAGCCGCAACTCTTCGTCGAAGTAGAAAATATCCAGCGGAATGCGGGTATTTTTCATCCAGAAACTGCGCATCGCCTCGACCGGGAACAGGAACAGCATGCCGTGATCGTCGGGCAGTTCGTCGCGAAACATCAGGCCCAGCGTCTGCTTGTCCCGGGTTTCGGCCAGCTCGACGCTGAAGGCCTCGCCGTTGAGGACGACGTGGGGCTCACGCGCCATGCAGGAAACGCAAGCCAGCACCAATGGAATCATCCAGAAGAATCGCATGCGCGCAGTGTGCGCAAGGGTGACCGCATTTTCAATGCTCGCGCGGTAAAAGCCGTGAACTGTTGTATGCTGAGAAGGCGAGAACCGAGGGCCGGATGAACCGGCCCCCAGGAGAATCATCATGCAAACTTACGTGATATTTCGCCGCAGCGCCTGGGAATCGACCGATGCGCTGCAAGCCGCCGCCCAGGAATCGAGGCGTGTCGCCGACGAGGAAATGGACGAACGCGTGCGCTGGATCCGGTCTTACGTGCTCGACGAAGAAGACGGCACGCTGGGCACCGTGTGCATCTACCAGGCCGAAGACGAAGCCGCGATCGAAGAACATGCCGGGCGCGCGGATCTGCCGGTCGACGAGATCATCGCGGTCGCCGATACCGTCATCGTGCGCGACGATCCCTGAGCGTCATCCGCCCGGGCCGCCGGCCGGTTGCGCGGGCTCGACGCCGGGGCTGTCCATGTCCATGGCGACCATCACGTCGCCGAACTGCGCGGGCTGGATATCGCCCATCAGGTTGATCACCACCGCCTCGGCGTCATCGTCCAGCACCAGCACGGTCATGCCGTGGATGCGTCCGTCGATCACGCGCAGCAGCATGTGCGCCTGCTGATCCGGCTGCCGCACCAGCATCACCGGCTCCCAACCGTCCGCCTGCAACCGGTCGCTCATGCGCGTCATTCGGGCGGCGACGCGGAGCGGATCGCCATCGACTTCGTAAACCCGGATGCGAATGCCATCGAGGCTGCGCAGCAGAGCCTGCGTTTCCGGGTCATCGTCGACGTGGTCCGCGGCGAAGTTCAGTATCGCCGGCCCGAGCGACAGGCTGAAAACCCGGTCGGTATCGCTCAGGCCGAGCGAGTCGAGATTCGCAAACCCGTCGTTGCCGCGCGGCGCGGTCAACCCGCAGCCGGTCAGTAGCAGCGCCAGGGTTGCCGCGATCGCCGCCGTCCGGGATCGCTTACTGGATGTCGACATCGAAGTTGTCCATGACTTTTTCGAGTTCGGCCGGATTGATGTCGCCGATCACGTTGACGAACACCGCCTCGGTCGGCTCGACCGCCATCACGGTGATGCCGTCGACCTTTTCACCGTTCATCTTCATGAAGATGCGCACCTGCTCGTCATCCGAGTTCACGGTCACCACGGACTCCCAGCCCTGGGCGCTGAGCTTGGACGAAACGTCGCGCACCAGGTCGAGGCCTGCGGCCGGAATTTCGCGGTTTTCGAACACGTTGACGCGAACGCCCTTGAGCCGCGTGAACAGGGCGGCGGCTTCCGGATCCTCTTCCGCGCTCAGCGAGCCCACCAGGTTGAGCAGCGCCTCGCCGACCGAGATCTGGACCGATGGCTCACCGAAAATCTCGGTGAGTTCACCGAAATCGACGTACCCCGAGTAGCCTTTCAGGGCATCCTCCTGGGCCACGGCCGGCAGGGCCAGCAGCGCGGTCAGGCAGAACGCCAGCGCCTTGCCGATAAATGACGTTTTCATGATGTTTCCTCCTTGTGGATCGATTCGGTGAAGGGCATGTGCTCGGAAAGCGGTTGCTTGACGCTGTGGCGCAATTCGCCACCCAGCACGTCCTCGATTTCCCGCCCGGCCCGCAGGCCGGCGCGATCGAGGTAGGCGAACGCAACGGCGACATCGTGTCGCGCCTGCTCGACCTCGGCCTTCGATGGTTGCCACGGCTGCAGCAGCAGCATGACGACCAGCAGCGGCACGGCGGCGAATGCCGGCGCCAGGACCCAGCGCGGACGCGCCCGGAACCAGTCACGCCACACCGAGTGGCGCGCTTTGCGACCCGCGCCTTCCTCCAGCGGAATGCGATAGAGGCGGCGTGTGAGGCGTTCCGGCGCCTGCTCGATGCGCAGCTGCGCCAGCAGTGCGTCGAGATTGGCGTCGCGGTCCGTGTCGTCGGTCCATCCGTCGTTGCGATCTTGCGTCATGGTCTTACCTCCGCCAGCTGCTCACGCAGCTGCTTGCGAGCCCGGTGCAGGTACGTCTTGACCTGCGGCAGGCTCAGTTCCAGCACGTTGGCCACTTCCTCGTAGCTGTGCTGATGGACGTCGCGTAGTACTACCAGAGAACGGTAGGGCTCGGTCAGCCCGTTGATGGAACGGCGCAGCAGTTCGCCCAGCTCGCGTTGTTGCGTACCCTCCGCGGGGCCGGGGCTTTCATCCGCGGTCTGCCACTCGGCCCACTCCTGGGTCGGGCGGCGGCGCCGCAGGCGATCGAGACACTGGTTGCGCGTCACGCGCATCAACCACGGGCGAACCTTGTCCGGATCGATGCGGTCGCGGTGATGCCAGAGCTTCACGAACGCCTCCTGGCACGCGTCTTCCGCCTCGGACGGATCCCGCAGCAGGTAGCGGGCCAGCGTCCATGCCTGGTCCTGGTACGTGTCCACCCACTGTCTGAACCGTGTGCTCATTCCACAAGCATAAACGCGACAGCGCGAAAAAAGTTACACGCGCCGCGCATGGACTTCCCCCGCGCGGCTCTCTATGCTGAACGGATCGGGAACGAACGAGTCATGAAGACAGCGCAGCATCTGGACGTCGCGATCCTCGGCGCGGGCACGGCCGGGCTGAGCGCGCAACGCGAGGTCGCCCGTCACACCGACAAATACCGCGTCATCGACCCGGGGCCACTCGGCACGGCCTGCGCGCGCGCCGCCTGCATGCCCTCGAAGGCGCTGATCGAAGTCGCCGGCCTGTGCCATGGCATCCGGCATGCGCCCCGCGGCCTGGACGCCACCCGTCTCGACGTCGATACCGCGGACGTGATGCGTCACGTGCGCGCGCTGCGCGACCGCTTCGTCGACGGTGTGCTGGCGGGCATGCGCGACTGGCAGGACACCCACTACATCCGCGGACGGGCGCAGTTCATCGACCCGCAGACCCTGGACGTGAACGGCGCTCGACTGACCGCCGAGCGCGTCATCGTCGCCACCGGCTCGGCGCCGGGGCTGCCCGAACCCTGGACCCGGTTCCGGGACCACCTGCTCGACAGCGACCGCATTTTCGAACTCCGCGAACTGCCCGGCAGCCTCGCCGTCATCGGCCTCGGACCGGTGGGCATCGAGCTGGCGCAGGCCCTGCAACGACTCGGCACGGCGGTCACCGGCGTCGATCCCGGGCGGAATGTCGGCGGCCTGACCGACCCCGCGGTCCAGGAATGCGCGATCGACGCCTTTTCCCGATCGATGACGCTGCATTTCGCGGCCGCCGAAATCGAGCACGCCGACGACCACGGCGTGCGCATCAGCGCGGACGGCGCAACCGTGCAGGCCGAGACGGCGCTGGTGGCGACCGGCCGACCGCCGGCCATCGACGGACTCGGGCTGGACCGGCTGGGCGTTCCGCTGAACGATCGTGGCTTGCCGGAATTCGATGCGCACACGCTGCAGGTCGGCGACCTGCCGGTCTTCATCGCCGGTGACGCCAACGGTTCGCGCCCGCTGCTGCACGAGGCCGCGGACGAGGGCCGGATCGCCGCCTGGAACGCTTTGCGCGACGAACCCACCTGTTTCGAGCGGCGCACGCCGCTGGCGATCACGTTCACCGCCCCGAACATTGCGCGGGTCGGCGCGCGCTTCGCCGAACTGGATGACGGAACGGCGGATTTCGTGACCGGCGCGGCGCGCTTCGAAGGGCAGGGCCGCGCCCGAATGATGGGCGTCACGACCGGGCTGATGCACGTGTACGCCGCGCGTGAAGACGGCCGGGTTCTGGGTGCGGAGCTGTTCGCGCCGGCCGGTGAGCACCTCGCCCACCTGCTGGCCTGGGCGATCAGCGCCGGAATGAGCGTCCACGAACTGATGCGCATGCCCTACTACCATCCGGTGCTCGAAGAAGCGCTGCGCACCGCGGTGCGCGACGCCGCGAAGCGCACTGACGGCCCGGCCGACGCCGCCGAGTCGATGCGCTGCCGGGACTACCCCGTGCACTGAGCGACCGCCGCGACGCGTCGAACGATGGAGGATACGGAACCATGAGCAGAAAGCAGGATTACGAGCGAAAAATGGCCGCGCAGCTGCGCGAGTGGCAGGCGAAAATCGACCTGCTGAAGGCCCGGGCCGAAAAGGCCGGCGCCGAGCAGAAAATCGCCTATCACGAGCAGATCGAAAACCTGCGGGCGCACCAGCGCAAGGCCCGCGACCGGTTCGAGGAACTGCGCGATGCGGGGGAAGACGCCTGGGACCAGCTGGTGGACGGGCTGGAGAGCGCCGGCAGCGAGCTGAAGGACGCCCTTCGACGCGCCGGCGAGAAGCTGCGGGACGTCTGAGCGCCGGGCGGGCGCGGCCTAGCCGAACAGCTCCTTCAGGTGCTTCAGGCTGGCCGTGGCCGTTTTGCGTGAGCGCGCGGCATCGCGCTCGGGGTCGGCGCCATCCCACTCCAGCAGGTCGCGCGGCAGTTCGGCGAGAAAGCGGCTCGGCTCGCAGGACAGCGCCTCGCCGAAGCGGCGGCGGTTCTGCGCGTAACTCAGGGTCAGCGACTGCTGCGCCCGGGTGATGCCGACGTACATCAGGCGGCGCTCTTCCGCCTCGCCGCCCTCGTCCAGGCTGTTGCGGTGCGGCAACAGGTCCTCCTCGACCCCCGCCACGAACACGTGCGGGAACTCCAGCCCCTTGGAACCGTGCAGCGTCATCAGGCGCACCTCCTGGTCCGGCTCCTTGTCGGTGTCCAGGCTGGTCAGCAGCGACAGGCGGCCCATCAGGTCGGTCAGCCCCTGGGACGGATCCTCCTGGTGCAGCCGCCCCAGCCAGGCGATCAGTTCGCGCACGTTTTCAATGCGGCGCTCGGCGTGCTCGGGCTTTTCGGCCTGGTCACGCAGCCAGGCCTCGTAACCGGTGCGCTCGACGAGATCGCGCGCCGCCTCGATCGGGTCGGATCGCTCGCCGGCGTCGCCGGTGGCGACGATCAGGTCGCAGAACGCCTGCAGGCTGGCGGCGCTGCGCGGCACCAGCGCGCCGCGGCATTCGGCCGTCAGCGCCGCTTCGAACAGGCTCAGCTGGCGGCGCCCGGCCACCTGCGCGATCATGCCACGCGAGGTCACGCCGATATCCCGGCGGGGCGTATTGACGATCCGCAGAAAGGCCGTGTTGTCGTCCGGGTTGACCGCCAGGCGCAGGTAGCACATCAGGTCCTTGACCTCGGTTCGCTCGAAAAACGAGGTGCCGCCGGACAGGTGATAGGGGATACGCTGCTCCCGCAGCGCCTGCTCCAGCACGCGCGACTGGTGGTTGCCGCGGTACAGCACGGCGAAGTCGCCCCAGCGCGCGCGGGTCATCAGCTGGCGCTGCAGGATCGCCCCGGCGATCATCGCGGCCTCCTCGCGATCGTCGGCGCACGGCACGACGCGAATCGGGCCGCCCTCGCCGAGCGCGCTCCACAGGCGCTTCTCGATCGCGTGCGGGTTGTTGGCGATCAGCGCGTTGGCCGCCTTCAGCACGGTGCCGCAGGACCGGTAGTTCTGCTCCAGCTTCACGATGCGCAGCGACGGGTAGTCTTCGGCCAGTTGCTGCAGGTTTTCCGGCTGCGCGCCGCGCCAACCGTAAATCGACTGGTCGTCGTCGCCGACGGCGGTCAGGCGCCCCTCCTCGCCGGCCAGTGCCCGCACCATGCGGTACTGCGTTTCGTTGGTGTCCTGGTACTCGTCGATCAGCAGGTAGCGGATGCGCTGCTGCCAGTCGAGGCGGACCTCCTCGATTTCCAGCAGGCGCAGCGATTGCAGGATCAGGTCGTCGAAATCCACCGCGTTCAGGTTGCGCAGATGCGTCTCGTAGCGCTCGTACAGCCGCCAGATGCCGGCTTCGCCCTCGCTCGTGAACGCCGGCGCCGCGGCATCGCTGGCCAGCGCGCGGTTCTTCCACCGCGACACCTGGGCGCGCGCCAGGCGGACCATGTCGGGCGCCGTCCCCTCCGGCAGCAGATCGCGCACCACGGTCTGGCTGTCGGTTTCGTCCAGGATGCTGATGCCCGGCCGGTAGCCGAGCACGGCGTGGTGCTCGCGCAGGATGCGCCAGCCGAGCGCGTGGAAGGTCGACACCGTGATCCGGCCGGCGCGCTCGGCGCCGAGGCGCTTGCCGAGGCGCTCCTTCATCTCGCGCGCGGCCTTGTTCGTGAAGGTGATCGCCGCAATCTTTGCACCCGGCAGTCCGCGCTGTTCGACCAGGTACACGATCTTCTCGATGATGACGCGCGTCTTGCCGCTGCCGGCGCCCGCCAGCACCAGCAGAGGGCCGCTGGTGTAGCGGACCGCCTCGCGCTGCGGGTCGTTGAGCTGGATGCGGGTGCGGGTCATGAAGTAGCGGATTCTACACGGTGCACTTGAAATGAAAAATGCCCAACCCCATCTGGCTCGACAGGCTGACCGCGTGGCGCGACGTCGCGCGGCAGAACCGGTTTTGAGCCCGACGGAGAGGCGGGTCCTCTCCGGGACGGGAGGCAATCAGACGTTTACCAATCAGGAGATTCTGAAATGAAACTTCGTCCTTTGCATGATCGCGTGATCGTTAAGCGCGTAGAGGAAGAAAAAGTGTCCGCGGGCGGGATCGTGATCCCCGACAACGCGGCGGAAAAGCCGATCCGCGGCCAGGTGCTGGCGGTCGGTAACGGCAAGGTGCTCGAGAACGGCGAGCAGCGCGGCCTGGACGTCAAGGAAGGTGACACGGTGCTGTTCGGCAAGTATGCCGGCACCGAGGTCAAGGTCGACGGTGAAGAACTGCTGGTGATGCGTGAAGACGACATCATGGCGATCATCGAAGGCTGAACACCCCTTGCAATCGAATTCGTAATTTAGAGGACTGAACAATGAGTGCAAAAGACGTACGTTTTGGTGGTGACGCTCGATCGAAGATGATCAAGGGCGTCAACATCCTGGCCGACGCCGTCAAGGTGACGCTCGGCCCGAAAGGCCGCAATGTCGTGCTGGACAAGAGCTTCGGTTCGAGAACATGGGCGCGCAGATGGTCAAGGAAGTCGCTTCCAAGACCTCCGACGTGGCCGGTGACGGCACCACGACCGCGACCGTGCTGGCCCAGGCCATGCTGCGCGAGGGCATGAAAGCCGTTGCCGCCGGCATGAACCCGATGGACCTGAAGCGCGGCATCGACAAGGCCGTCGCTGCGGCCGTCGAGTCGCTGAAAGGCCAGTCGACGCCCTGCTCCACCTCCGAGGCGATCGCCCAGGTCGGCTCCATTTCCGCCAATTCCGACACCGAAGTCGGCCAGATCATCGCCGAGGCGATGGAGAAGGTCGGCAAGGAAGGCGTGATCACGGTCGAGGACGCTTCCGGTCTCGCCAACGAACTGGACGTCGTCGAAGGCATGCAGTTCGACCGCGGCTACCTGAGCCCGTACTTCATCAACGACCAGCAGACCATGAGCGTCGAACTCGAAGACCCCTACATCCTGCTGCACGACAAGAAGATCTCCAACGTGCGTGATCTGCTGCCCGTGCTGGAAGGCGTCGCGAAGTCCGGCAAGCCCCTGCTGATCATCGCCGAGGACGTCGAGGGCGAAGCCCTGGCGACCCTGGTGGTCAACACCATCCGCGGTATCGTCAAGGTCGCGGCCGTCAAGGCCCCGGGCTTCGGCGACCGCCGCAAGGCCATGCTCGAAGACATCGCCATCCTGACCGGCGGCACCGTGATTTCCGAGGAAGTCGGCCTGAGCCTCGAGAAGGCCGGGCTGAACGAGCTGGGTTCGGCCAAGAAGATCAGCATCACCAAGGAAAACACGACGATCATCGACGGCGCCGGCGACAGCGAGCAGATCGAAGGCCGCGTCACGCAGATCCGCGCCCAGATCGAGGAATCGACCTCCGACTACGACCGCGAGAAGCTGCAGGAGCGCGTAGCCAAGCTGGCCGGCGGTGTTGCGGTCATCAAGGTCGGCGCCGCGACGGAAGTCGAGATGAAGGAGAAGAAGGCCCGCGTCGAGGACGCCCTGCACGCGACCCGTGCAGCCGTCGAGGAAGGCGTGGTGCCCGGCGGCGGTGTCGCCCTGGTGCGCGCACTGACCTCGATCGCCGACCTGAAGGGCGACAACGAGGACCAGAACGTCGGCATCGCCATCGCCATCCGCGCGATGCAGGAGCCGCTGCGCCAGATCGTCACCAACGCCGGTGAGGAGGCCTCGGTCATCCTGAACACCGTTCGGGACGGCGAAGGCAACTTCGGCTACAACGCCGCCAAGGGCGAGTACACCGACATGATCGAAGCCGGCATCCTGGATCCGACCAAGGTCGTGCGTTCCGCGCTGCAGAACGCCTCCTCCGTGGCCGGCCTGATGATCACCACCGAAGCGATGGTGGCGGAGCTTCCGAAGGAAGAACCGCCGATGCCGGGTGGCGACATGGGCGGCATGGGCGGTATGGGTGGTATGGGCGGCATGATGTAAGGCAGCCCTGCCCCGGCACGACCGAAGACAGAGTAAGTCCCTTACTCTGTCCCCTCTATTCGAAACCCCGCTTCGGCGGGGTTTCTTTTTTGCCCACCGACATTTTCGGCGGACATCCGCACGGGGTTGCTGCCGTCAGACCCCGGTGCGTATCCGAACCACGAGCCTCGGCCCACCTGACGTCGGCGCCGTCGGAGCTGACCAACCCAGCGCACGTTTTCGAATCTGAAAAGCCGGCAGCAGAGGGGTTCAGGCCTGTACATCGCGGTACCAGGGAAACCCGCAGTCAGTCAGACTTCAGGCGCGCCAGCTTGCGCGAAACGGCATAGCCGTACGCCGGCATCACGATGGGCAAGGTCAGATATACCCAGCCGGGGACTGTCCACGGCCTGTGCGGCGCAAACAGTCCGAGCAGGGTAGCCACCAGGCCGACGGCCGCGAGAATCGACCAGCTACCGATTTCCGCACGCGTCATGAATCGCTCTGCCGTATCGAGCTGAAGGTCATTTCGCAGATGCCATGCGCGCCAGTAGAGCAGAACGATAACCACGCACATCGTGACGAAGCCAATGCTGTAGATTGCGAAAATGCCGTAAAGCTCGGCTATCGAGTCGATCTGTGCATCTGTTGACAGCCTGCCACCGGTTATCCAGGCCGTGAATATGGACGTCACGTATCGCATCGGGTAGACGTAACACAGGACGGCGAACACCAGTACGAAACTCAGTACCATGCTGGGAAAGTCTTCGAGCCCGTAGCGGCGGCTCCAGTTCCAGTGCCCGTGCCAGAACAGGAACAACAGGGCGCAGCTCAGCCCGAACGCGGGGATACCCCGCATCGCTTCAAGCAGTTCTTCGTAATTCGCCGGTATATGGTCGAACGAAACGACCAGCAAGGTCAGGGCGAAGGCGAAAGCAGCATCGGTGAAGGTCTCGGTGCGCGTCATCTCCTGGCCGCGCAGGCGAAAGCCACCATTCCTCCCGCGATTCTGATTCAGTCCCATTACCCTCTATTGACGGCAGATTGTTCGTCAGCCTGCCAGGTTTGCTGCGATACAACGTTCACAAATTTCATTGGTCGATGCAACCATCCCGCGCGTTTTCGAACAAGGGATGGCCTCGGACCGGGCCAACTCAAGTCATGCTTTTTGCAATCGGGATCGTAGCAATTGGGGTCGGGCCAATACAACCGAAAGAGAAACAAGGGCATTTCGCAAAAAATGGCGGTTTCTTGTTCTTGTACGTTCTAATTTGGCCCGATCCCTGACACAAAATCACCACCGAAGCCATGGTGGCGGAGCTTCCGAAGGAAGAACCGCCGATGCCGGGTGGCGCCATGGGCGGCATGATGTAAGGCCAACGCCTGACCATGCTCCCAGCCTGGTATGAGAAACCCCGCCCTCGTGGCGG
>JARROJ010000047.1:0-18120 GCA_037384065.1 Lysobacterales bacterium | reverse complement strand
CGAAAAGATCCGCCGGTTCGAAAACCGCTTAGAATGGACCCATGAAATTCGTAGACGAAGCTTCGATCGACGTCGCCGCCGGCAATGGCGGCAACGGTTCCGCCTCCTTTCGGCGGGAAAAATACATTCCGTTCGGCGGGCCCGACGGCGGTGACGGCGGGCGCGGCGGCAGCGTGTTCCTGGAAGGGGATTCCGGGCTCAACACCCTGGTCGATTTCCGCCATACGCGAACGTTCCGCGCGCCGAACGGGCAGGGCGGTTCGGGGCGCAACATGACGGGCAAGAGCGGCGAGGACATCGTGGTCCGCGTGCCGCTCGGCACGATCGTCAGCGATGCGGAAACCGGCGACCACATCGGCGACGTCACCGAACCGGGGCAGCGGTTACTGGTGGCGCGAGGCGGCAAGGGCGGTCTCGGCAACGTGCACTTCAAGAGTTCCACCAACCGGGCGCCGCGACGGACCGTCCCGGGTGAGCCCGGAGAAACGCGCGCGCTGAACCTCGAACTCAAGGTGCTGGCCGATGTCGGTCTGCTGGGTTTTCCCAATGCCGGCAAGTCGACGCTGATCACCTGCGTGTCCGCGGCCACGCCGAAAGTGGCCGATTACCCGTTCACGACCCTCTATCCGAATCTCGGGGTCGTGCGCATCGATGTCGAGCGCAGTTTTGTGATCGCCGATATCCCGGGCCTGATCGAGGGCGCGGCGGAAGGCACCGGGCTGGGCATCCAGTTCCTCAAGCATCTGCAGCGGACCCGCCTGCTGTTGCACCTCGTCGACCTCGCGCCGGTCGCGCTCGATGTCGATCCGGTCGCCCAGGTGCGGCAACTGGAGGCGGAGATGCGCAAGTTCGATCCCGGTCTGCTCGACAAGCCGCGTTGGCTGGTATTCACCAAGGCGGACCTGTTGCCGCCGGACGAGGCCCGGGACCGGGCCGAAAAGGCCGCCGCCGAACTGGACTGGAACGCCCCCTGGATGCTGATTTCGGCCGTCGCACACCAGGGCGCCGACGAATTGATGCAGCGGGTTTCCGCCGAACTCGAGCGCATCGACGCGGAACGCGCGCAGGCCGCGGCGCTGGCGGCGCTGGAGGAGCGTCCGACCGACGACGGTTGAGCGTTCAGGCGATTCGCCGGCCGAACCGATGGCGCACGAAAAAGCCCCGCGATCTGCGGGGCTTTTCCATTATGCGCTGCCAGTATCGTACCGGCGTGCGATCGATGTCACATCGCGCGGATGTGCTGATTGAGGCGTGACTTGTGCCGGGCCGCCTTGTTCCTGGGCATGATGCCCTTGACGACGGAGCGGTCGATGGCGGGTACGGCCGCCTTGTAGGCCGCTTCCGCAGCCGCTTTGTCACCGCTCTCGATGGCTCGCAACACGCTCTTGATGGCCGTCCGCACGTGTGAACGCTGACTGGCGTTGTGGCGGCGATTGCGCTCCGACTGACGGGCCCGTTTACGAGCTGATAAACTGTTAGCCAAGGTATGTCTCCGAAAATAACTACAATCAAAAATCAAGCCCGCTATTTTCTGACTTTTTACCGCCTCCGTCAAATCCGGCCGGGTAATCTTCGGTGCAACTGCTGAGATCGACGGCGAAAGTCGGCGTCGCGACCATCACGTCGCGGATTCTCGGCTTCGTTCGCGACATGGTGTTCGCCCGGTATTTCGGCGCCAGCGCCGCGACGGATGCGTTCTTTCTCGCGTTCAAGATCCCGAACTTCATGCGCCGGCTGTTTGCGGAAGGTTCGTTCTCGCTGGCCTTCGTTCCGGTGCTCTCGGAAGTGCGTGCCACCGGTGATCGCCGAGCGCTCCGCGACCTGATCGATCACGTCTCCGGCACCTTGCTGGCGATTCTGCTGGTCATCACCGCGATCGGCGTGCTGGCCGCTCCGGCGGTACTGGCGATTTTCGCGCCCGGCTGGCTGATCGATGGCCGGCCGGAGTTCGCGCTCGCGTCCGACATGCTGCGCGTTACCTTTCCGTACATCCTCCTGATTTCATTGACCGCGCTGTCCGGCGGCATCCTGAATACGTTCGACCGATTCCTGGTGCCGGCGCTGACGCCGGCGCTGCTCAACATTTCATTGATCGCCGCCGCCGTGCTGGTGTCGGCGCGCCTGGAGGTGCCGGTGAAGGCGCTGGCCTGGGGCGTGCTGGTGGCCGGTTTCGCGCAACTGCTGGTCCAGGTGCCGGCCCTGATGCGGCTCGGCGTCTTGCCGCGGCCGCGCTGGGGCTGGCGGCACCCCGGGGTGCGCAAGGTCCTGCGCCTGATGATTCCGACCCTGATCGGGTCCTCGGTGGCCCAGGTCAACCTGTTGCTCGACCTGGTCATCGCGACTTTCCTGGTCAGCGGCAGCGTGTCCTGGTTGTACTACTCGGATCGTCTGATGGAGTTTCCGCTGGGTGTGTTCGGTGTCGCGCTGTCGACGGTCATTCTGCCGAACCTGTCACGCAAGTTCGCCAGCCGCAACCCGGAGGCGTTTTCGCACACGCTCGACTGGGCCCTGCGCCTGGCGATGATCATCACCTTGCCGGCGGCGCTGGGCCTGGCGGTACTGGCCGCACCCATCCTGATAACGCTGTTCCAGTACGGCTCGTTCCAGGCGAACGATGTGGAAATGTCCGCGCTGAGCCTGGCGGCGTATGCGGCGGGGCTGCCGGCGTTCATCGCGGTGAAGGTTCTGGCGCCGGGGTTCTACGCCCGCCAGGATACGAAAACGCCGGTCAAGATCGCGATCACCGCGATGGTTTCGAACATGCTGCTCAACCTGGTCTTCGTCGGCAGCCTGCTCGCGATCGGGTTTCGCGGTCCGCATACCGGGCTCGCGCTGGCCAGTTCCGTCGCGGCCTACGTCAATGCGGGCCTGCTCTACCGGACCCTGCGCAGACACGGCGCCTACCGGCCCGAGCCGGGCTGGGGCCGCGTCAGCATGGCCGTGCTCGCAGCCTGTGGCGCCATGCTCGGCGCGCTTTACTGGCAGTACGGCGACATCGACGGCTGGTTGCGGGCCGCGGCCGGTGCGCGGGCGTTGCACCTCGGCCTGCTGATCGGGCTCGGCATGATCGTGTACGGCGTGGTCCTGGTCGCGGCTGGCTTGCGTCGGCATCACCTCGAGAAAGGCGCCAGCTGAGACCGCCAAAGCTGCGGAAAGCGGCTCCCGGGCTGGTATAATTTCCCGTTTTTGCGGGATGGGCTCGGCGGAACGATGCGCGTGATCAGGAACAGGCCGGAGTGGACCGGCGGCTCGTTCGCGAGGCGTGCGACCGCGGTCGCCATCGGCAACTTCGATGGCGTGCACCTCGGCCACCAGGCGCTCATCCAAAAATCCCGCGAACTCGCCGTTTCCGGGCTCGACTCGGCCGTAATGACCTTCGAGCCGTTGCCGGCCGCGTTCTTTCGCCCGCAGGCGGCGCCGGCCCGGCTGACCACCGTGTACCGAAAACTCGACCTGTTGCGATGCGCCGGTGTCGACCTGACGTGGATGGTCCGTTTCGACGGTCGCTTCGCCGGCCTCTCCGCCGATGAATTCGTGCGCGACGTGCTCACCGAACGTCTGCGCGCCCGTTACGTGGTGGTCGGCGAAGATTTCCGTTTCGGCAGACAGCAGCAAGGCGACGTCGCTCTGTTGCGTCGAATGCAATCCGAATGCGGTTTCGAGGTGGTGACGGTGCCGGCGGTGACCCGCGACGGCGAACGGATTTCCAGCAGCGGCATACGCGCCCGCCTGGCTGAGGCTGACTTCGCCGGGGCCGAGCGGTTTCTCGGACGTCCGTTCCGCATGGAAGGCCACGTCGTGCGCGGTCAGCAGTTGGGCCGCAGGCTCGGTTATCCGACGGCCAATCTGCGGATTCGGGCGGAACCCAGCCCTCTGCATGGCGTTCTCGCGGTTTACGCGCGGATCGCCGGGGGGGCGTGGTTGCCCGCCGTCGCGAACCTGGGGCGGCGGCCGGTCGTCGGCGGTCGGAACGCACTGCTCGAAGTGCATTTTTTCGATTTCGACGCGGATATCTACGGGCAGCGCCTCGACGTTCAATTTGTGGCAAAGTTACGTGACGAGCAGGATTTCGACGGCCTCGATGCGCTGGTCGAAAAGATGAAAGGGGACGAACGCGACGCCAGGATGATCCTGGCCGAAACCGAGCCGCCGGCCCGACGCGGGGGCGGCCCGATCAGGTAGACAACGGAAATGGATTACAAAGACACGATCAACCTGCCGCGGACGCCGTTCGCGATGAAAGCCAATCTCGCCAACCGCGAGCCGGGCATGGTTCAGGCATGGGAAGAAGCCGGCCTGTACCGAAGAATCCAGGAAACGACCGCCGACCGGCCGGTCTGGATTCTGCACGACGGTCCGCCGTACGCGAACGGCGACATCCACATGGGCCATGCCGTCAACAAAATCCTGAAGGATATGGTGGTGAAATCGCGCCTGCTGGCCGGCTTTCACTCGCCGTACGTACCGGGCTGGGACTGCCATGGCCTGCCGATCGAACTGCAGGTCGAGAAAAAGGTCGGCAAGGTCGGCCACAAGGTCGATGCCGCCACCTTCCGCCAGAAGTGCCGGGAGTACGCCGATCGCCAGATCGACCTGCAGCGCGACGGGTTCCGGCGCATGGGCGTGCTCGGCGACTGGTTCGACCCGTACACGACCAAGAGTTTCGTTTACGAGGCGGACATGATTCGCGCCCTGGCGCGCATCATCGAGGGCGGTCACCTCATGCAGGGCGCCAAGCCGGTCAACTGGTGCTTCGACTGCGGTTCGGCGTTGGCCGAGGCGGAAATCGAATACCGCGACAAGGTCTCGCCCGCGATCGATGTCCTGTTTGCCGCGACCGAACCCGAGGCGCTGTTCGCGGCCTTCGGTGTCGATCCGGTGGAAGGTGACACCGGCATTCCGATCTGGACCACGACACCGTGGACGCTGCCCGCCAACGAGGCGGTGGCGCTCAACGCGGAGCTCGAGTACGTCCTGGTGTCGGGTCGGCGCGAAGGGCGCTCACTGAACCTGGTGGTCGCGCGTGACCTGCTCGACGCGGTCGTCGCGCGTATCGGATTGGAAGACGCGACCGAGCAGGGCTCGGTCGAAGGCGGCCGGCTGGAGCATCTGCGCCTGAAACACCCGTTCTACGACCGCGAAGTGCCCGTGATCCTGGGCGACCACGTCACCACCGAGGCCGGTACCGGCGCCGTGCACACCGCGCCCGGACACGGCGAGGAAGATTTCCAGGTCGGGCTCGGCTACGGCCTGCCGGTGACCAACCCGGTCGGCCCGGACGGCCGCTACCTCGAAAATGTCGAACTGTTCGCGGGTGAATTCGTGTGGGCGGCCAACGACCACGTGCTCGAGGTCATGAGCGACAACGGAACCCTTTTGTGCGACCGGCCGTTCGAGCACAGCTACCCGCACTGCTGGCGGCACAAGACGCCGACCGCGTTTCGTGTGACGCCGCAGTGGTTCATCAGCATGGAGCAGGGCGCGCTGCGCAACAAGGCGCTGCAGGCGATCTCCGGTGTCAGCTGGGTGCCGGGCTGGGGCGAAGAGCGCATTCGCGGCATGGTCGAAAACCGCCCCGACTGGTGCATTTCGCGCCAGCGGACCTGGGGCGTGCCGATCACGCTGTTCGTGGACCAGCAGACGCGCGAATTGCACCCCGACACGATCGGGTTGATGGAGCGCATCGCGGACCATGTCGAGCAGCATGGGGTCGACAGCTGGTACGCCGACGACGTGTTCGAGCGCTTTGGCGTGGATCCGGAACAGTACGAGAAGGTCGGCGATATCCTCGACGTGTGGTTCGATTCCGGCGTTTCGCACCGCTGCGTGCTGGACGAACGCGACGATCTGCGCAGCCCGGCCGATCTGTACCTGGAAGGCTCGGATCAGCACCGCGGCTGGTTCCAGTCCTCACTGCTCTCCTCGGTCGCGATGCACGGCCGCGCGCCGTACCGACAGGTCCTGACACACGGCTTCGTGGTCGATGCCGACGGCCGCAAGATGTCGAAATCCCTCGGCAACGTGGTTTCGCCGATCAAGGTCATGAACACGCTCGGCGCGGACGTCATGCGCCTGTGGGTGGCGGCGGCCGACTATCGCGGCGAGATGAGCGTGTCCGACGAAATCCTCAAGCGCGTGTCCGACGCGTATCGCCGCATTCGCAACACGGCCCGTTTCCTGCTCGGCAACCTCGATGGCTTTACGCCGGACGCTCTGCTGGACCCGGCGGACATGCTGCCGCTCGACCGCTGGGCCGTCGCGCGCGCGGCGGACCTGCAGGAAGAGGTGAAGACGGCCTACGAGAATTACCAGTTCCTGCAGGTCTACCAGAAGGTCCACAATTTCTGTGCGTTCGAGATGGGCGCGTTCTACCTCGATATTCTCAAGGATCGTCTGTACACGACCGGCCGGGACAGCGTTCTGCGGCGCTCGGCGCAGAGTGCGATGTACCACGTGCTCGAGGAACTGGTCCGCTGGATCGCCCCGATCCTCAGCTTCACGGCGGAGGAAATCTGGCAGCTGGTGCCCGGCGAGCGCGCCGACAGCGTGTTCATGAGCACCTGGTACGAGGGCCCGAAGCGTCCGGCCGATGAACCCTACGGACCGGAATTCTGGCAGCGCGCCACGACCCTGGTCGACCGCGTCAAGGAAGCCATCGAACCGCGCCGGGCGAGCAAGGAAATCCGCGGATCGCTCGACGCCGAGGTCTTCATCGCGCCACGCAACGACTCGGCCAGCGAACTCCTGGCCGCCTTTGGCGACGAACTGCGTTTCCTGTTGATCGTTTCGGAAGCGACGGTCATGGACGTCGGCGAGGCGCCCGAAGACGCCTTCCGGGCCGATGATTTCCTGATCTGGGTGCGTCCGAGTGATGCGGAGAAATGCGTCCGTTGCTGGCATCGCCGACGGGACGTCGGCTCGAATGCCGAACACCCCGAGTTGTGCGGACGCTGCGTCGAAAACGTCGAAGGCCCGGGCGAGACCCGAAGGATGGCATGACCGATCGTCCTGAAAACGTGGCGGACGACGGCCCGGCGCGGGCCGCCGGGCCATTGGCCTTTCCGCCGCTGCCGATGTTCTGGTTGCTGGTCAGCGCCGCGGTCATCGTGCTCGACCTGTATACCAAGCAACTGGCCACCGAGTCGCTCGTGCTGTACCGGCCGTACGAGGTGTTTTCATGGTTGAACATGACGCTCGCACACAATTACGGGGCGGCGTTCAGTTTCCTGAGCAGCGCGGGGGGATGGCAGCGGACGTTCTTCATCGTGCTGGCGTCCGTCGTCAGCGTGGTTTTGCTGGTCTGGCTGCTGCGTCTGCCACGACGTGAGTGGCTGACCGGGCTCGGACTCGCGCTCGTGCTCGGCGGCGCGATCGGCAACCTGGTCGACCGGGTGCGGCTCGGCTACGTGGTCGATTTTATCGACGTCCACGTCAAAGGCTGGCACTACCCGGCGTTCAACGTGGCCGATTCGGCCATCACCTGCGGTGTCGCGCTGCTGGTCATCGACGTGTTCCTGATCAGCATGCGGCGCCAGGACAAGGAGTGACATGGAGATTCACCTCGCCAACCCACGCGGATTCTGCGCCGGTGTCGACCGCGCGATCGAGATCGTCGAACGGGCGCTGGACCTGTTCGGCGCGCCGATCTATGTGCGGCACGAGGTCGTGCACAACCGTTTCGTGGTCGATCGGCTGTCCCGCGCCGGCGCCGTTTTCGTCGACGAACTGGACGAGGTGCCGGATGGCGCGACGGTGGTGTTCAGCGCGCACGGCGTGTCGCGCGCGGTTCGCGACGCCGGTGGCGAGCGTGGATTGCGCGTTTTCGACGCGACCTGCCCGCTGGTGACCAAGGTGCACATGGAGGTCGTGCGGCATTGCCGGGCCGGGCGCGACGTCGTGCTGATCGGCCACGCGGGCCACCCCGAGGTGGAGGGCACGCTCGGCCAGTGGATGGATGACGCCGCGGCGGATAATTCGATCGTGCTCGTCGAGAACCCGGACGACGTTGCCGGACTCCACTTCGAGGATCCGGAAAACGTGGCCTTCGTCACGCAGACCACCCTTTCCGTGGACGACACGCAGGCCGTTATCGAGGCATTGAAAGCCCGGTATCCGGGAATCAGCGGCCCGAAACACGACGACATCTGTTACGCCACGCAGAACCGCCAGGACGCCGTGAAGCGCCTGGCCGAGCGTGTCCAGTTGATGCTCGTGGTCGGCTCCGTCAACAGTTCCAATTCCAATCGCCTGCGCGAACTCGCCGAAAAACAGGGCGTGCCGGCGTACCTGGTCGACGGCGCGGACGACATTCGGAACGAGTGGCTGGAGGATGTCGACGCAGTGGGGGTGACGGCCGGCGCCTCGGCCCCGGAAAGCCTGGTCCAGGGCGTGATCGCACGCCTGATGGAAGCGGGCGGGCAAGCCGTCGAGGAACTCGACGGCGACCCGGAGCGCATCGAGTTCGCCTTGCCGAAAGCGCTGCGCATCATGGTGCGGGACACCGGCTGATCGGCGCCCCGAAGGCGCGACGCAGAGAGGCATTGAGATGATCGACCTGTATACCTGGGCGACCCCCAACGGACGCAAGGTGTCGATAGCCCTGGAGGAGCTCGGGCTGCCGTACCGCGTTCACGCCGTGAACATCGCCAAGGGGGAGCAACTCAGCGCGGAATTCGCCCGCATCAGCCCCAACCAGAAGATCCCGGCCATTGTCGATGCCGACACCGGGCTCACGCTGATGGAGTCCGGCGCGATCCTGATGTACCTCGCGGGGAAGGCCGGGCGCCTGTTGCCCTCCGAGCCGGACCGCTACTGGGAGACGATCCAGTGGTTGATGTGGCAGAAGGCCGCGTTCGGCCCGATGCTCGGCCAGGCGCTGCACTACCTCAAGTACAACCGGGGCAAGTCGACCTACTCGGAAGACCGCTTCGAGATCGAGACGCATCGTCTCTACCGCGTACTGGACCGTCAGCTGGAATCACGTGAATTCATCGCCGCCGGCGAATACACGATCGTGGACATCGCCTGCTGGCCGTGGGCGGCGCGGCATGAATACCAGTCGGTCGACCTGCACGAGTACCCCAACGTGCTGGACTGGTACCGCCGGATTGCCGAGCGCCCCGCGGTTCGTGCCGGCTGGTCCGTGCCGGTTGCCGAAGACGTTCCGATGCCGCGGTCCGGTTCCGACTGAATCAGCGTCCGCCCCAACAGCCGCCCAGGCGCGTGGCGGGGCCGCTGATCGCACGCCGCCCGGACTGGTCGATGGTCAGTTCGCCGCAGCCATCGTCGAACGCGGGCCGCGCGGGCGCGGCCACGGCTTTGAATACCGGGGTGGCGAAAACCCCTGCGGGCTCGATCGTGATCCGGTAACCGTTTCCCGGCGGCTGGCCGATGCACCGCGTCGTGTCGTAGTAGCCGGTGGCCGCGCGAACCCGTTCCTGGCAAGCCGTCACCTGCATCAGCGCCTGCACCGCTTCGGCCCGATGGGCGCGTTGCAGGTACTGTCGATAGGACGGCACCGCCAGGGCCAGCAGGATGGCGACGATCGCCATCGCGACCATGATCTCGATGAACGTCCAACCGGCGTCGGGCGGCGTGGCCGGCGACCGGTCTGGCGCGCGTCCGCGGTTCATCGCAGGATCCGCCAGGCCAGGACGCCGCACGGCAGTTCCGTGTCGAATGGGTCGCAGAAGGCCCGCAAAGCGCGTTCGGGCGGATACGCCGCGGTTTCGTACCGGCCGTGCCAGGGCCGCGCGACGATCGATTCGCTCACCGCCACGGTGTTGGCTTGCCGCCCGCGCCCGCGGGCCAGAACGCGGTAGTACGCCAGCCCTTCAACCTGCTGTTCGTTACCGGCCGGATCGATCGCGTCGAAGTGGATTTCCTGCACGATCCAAAGCGCTTCGAGCCCCGTGGCGACGTCCACGCCGCCCGGCTCGCCGCTCACCGGGTGGCGGTCGGCGGGGATTGCGTGCTCGGCCCACCATTCGGCGGAACGAAATTCCGGCTGCAGAGGCAGCGAGCCGGGCGCATGGATCGCGTCGGGCAGGAAGCACGCCGCGATGCATCCGGCCTGGCGATCGCTGTCCGGGCGGCTGTAAAGCCAGGCCAGGGCGGCGGATTGCGCGGCGTCGGCGGCCGACTCGGCGCGAATGCGGTCCTGGAAGTTGGCCGCCTGGTGTCGCTGCAGGGTCAGACCACCCGCGGCGGTGATCGCCAGCAGGCTTATGGCGGCCAGGATGACGAGGCCGGTCACCAAGGCGACACCCTGCGATCTCATCCGGTGCGCCCACGGGCCGCGGTGGTAAATTCCAGCGGCAGGCGCAGGTAGCCGTCCGCGGGCGCGGTCAGTCGCTGGTCCAGGATCGCGTGATCGCGCGCGACGGGTTCCACAACCGGCTCGGCGCCGCGCAGAAGCAGGCCCACCCGGACGCCGAGCACGGCCCCGGGATCGTCCCATTCGCCGGCGTGAACCCAGCGCTCGGCGTTGCCGTCGCCGTCGCCATCGATTCCGAACAGCAGCTGGAAGCTGTCGATTCCCGGCACCTTGCCCTGGCGGCGCACCTGGGTCGTCAGTTCTCCCGCCGTGGGACCGTAGCGACAACTGCGGGTCAGTTGCCCGGCGGCGCTCAGGTCGAACGCGGATTCGCGCAGAAAAAAAGCCGGTCGGCCCGCGACCCCGGTCACCGGGTTCAGGTTGTCGAAGCAGTTCCGGTCGGACCAGGTGCGCACCACCAGACGGTCGCCGCGGGTCGTGACGGCGTCGGCGGAGCCGGTGAACGCGCCGTCGAGCGAATGTGTCGAGCGCCAGGGCGCCGGGTCGAACCCGGCTTCCGCGATGGCGTCAGCGAGCATGCGGAACGCCACACGGGCCTGGTCCTGCAATTGCGATTGGCTGTCCTGGAGTTGCCGGGCCAGGCCGGCCGCGGTCGCAAAGCGGACGAGACCGAGCAACAGGATCGCCGTGATCGACACCGCAACGAGCAGCTCCAGCAGGGTCATGCCGCTCGCGCCGCGCGTGCTGCACTCGCGGTGGGGCTGACGGGACGCATTCATGGCGCCGGCAGGGCGAGCACGAACTCGCCGGTCGTTTCAGTCCCGGAATCCGGCTCCGTGTCACGCCAGCGAACCGTTATGGCGCCGGGCGTCGCATCCGCGCAGGGCTCGGTGTCGGGTGCGGAGTCCCGGCAGACCAGGCCACGTCCTGTGGGCAGGTCCCTCACGATCCGGGCCTGCCAGGACTCCATGATCGAGCCCGCCATCGCAGCCGGCGGGCAGTCGACGGTGGGCGCACAGGTGTTCGCTTCGCCGGCCGGCGCGACCGCGCCATCGGGAACGAGTCGCAACGCGTCGGCGAGCGATCGCGCCTGCAGGGCCGCAAGCGTTTCGGCGCGCGGTGTGTGCGTGCCATGCACGGCCAGCACGAGCAGCAGCGACATGCTGCCGAGACCCAGTGAACAGATGGCGGCGGCGACCGCCACCTCGACCAGGCTGAATCCCTTCTGAGCGAACCGAGCCGGTTGTTCGAACATGTTCCCCTCCGTTTCATGCGCCGTTCTCACGACCCCATCATCCCGCCGTCGCGGTCGCGTGCGCCAGCGGAAACCGTCCCGGGCCGGGGAGGGAAATATGCTGAAAAACGGATGGGAAATCAGCGCGCTTCGTATTGTGCTGCCCCCGTGTTTTGCATATACTGGCGCCCCTTCCGTGCCGGCATAGCTCAGCTGGTAGAGCAACGCATTCGTAATGCGTAGGTCGGGTGTTCGAGTCACCCTGCCGGCACCATTTTTTCTCTCCTCCATTGCGCTTCGGTTCAGCCGGGCTCGCCGCGATCACAGTCGTCGACACCGGGCGTCCGGGCGCGCTGTCGCCGCTTGACCTGCGTCAAATAATCGGCAGATTGCAAGGCGCTCGAAGTGGCCCGCTAACGGGCCGGGGCGGGTTGCATGGCCTTCGACGGGGACACCCTGACGCAGAACGAAACGGGCTCGCGATGGCCGCCTGCGCCCGGGTGCGGCGACGTGAACGTCGGCCGCGTCGCCGACGGCGCACGCGGGCCGAGCGGGCGCTGCGGCGCGCCGAATGCGCCGTGGTTGCCCGGAAGCCCGAAAAAACCAGCGTAAATACAACGGGTAATCATTCGGATTGCAGTGGCGATCGGGTTCCCTTCGACATTCGGACCGATCGGCTGCCGGCACAAAACGGGCGCCGCGCGTGGGGCGCGACGCCCGGCCGTCTGTGGCGTCACGGGGTCGGCCGCGCGCCACACACGAGGAGATTTCAGTCAGGCTTGATACAGATCAACACTGTGCACCCTTGAACCTTAATAAATGCTTAAAAGTTACTTAATCTCCCACTAAGGTTCGGTGTCTATTCTGTGCCGTGAACCCAGCCCGGCGAAAACCCGCAACGATGGGAATATCCAGGGGTGCGCCAGCGAACGACAGGGCGATCGCGTATGTGCGGGTCGTCGAACGAGGAGAGAAATGAAGTCCACGTGTACGGCTGCGGGTCGCGCAGCGATTTCGAGTGCAGGGCGTTTGGCGCGCATTCCGCTGCGGCGGTGCGGCTTCGGCCCGGACGGCGTGCGGAAAGAAGAACCTGATCGGCGCGCTGGAATAGTGGCACAATCATGCCAGATCGATTCAGAAACCAATTCAGTGGGGACACCATGAAGAAGAACCTCCAATTCCTGCCCGGTTTGCTCCTGGCCGTCATGCTGCTGCCGGTCCTGTCGGCCACAGCGTCGGCGGAGGACGAATACGAGGCCAAGGGCGCCGATACCTGCCTGATGTGTCACCGCTCCGATAAATGGGGCGTCATGCCCATTTTCCAGACCAAACACGGTTCGCTGGTCGATCCCGAGGCGCCGTTTTCCAACCTGCAGTGCGCATCGTGCCATGGCCCGTCCAATGCGCACGTCAAGGCCAAGAAGAAATCGGAGGTCGGACCGAAGGTCAGTTTCGGTGAAAACGATACCGCGACCGTGGCCGAACAGAACGGCATGTGCCTCAACTGCCACGAGAACCACGATAACCTGGGCTGGCTCGGCAGCGCGCACGAGGATGCGAACGTCGCCTGTGTCTCCTGCCACGACATCCACGTGGAACGCGACCCCATGTTCGATCCGCTCACCCAGCAGGAAGTCTGCTTCGACTGCCACCAGCGACAACGCGCCGACGTGCTGAAAGCGAACGGTCACCCGCTGCGTTTCGGCAACATGACCTGCAGCGATTGCCATAACGTTCATGACGGATTCAACGACTTCCTGCTGGTCGAAGACAACGTCAACGACACCTGCTACCGCTGCCACGCTGAAAAACGCGGGCCGTTCCTCTGGGAGCACGCGCCCGTGACGGAAGACTGCTCGCTGTGTCACGAATCGCACGGCAGCAATCACCCGGCCTCATTGAACCGGCGTCCCCCGTTGCTTTGTCAGCAATGTCATTCGGCCGCCGGGCATCCGGGCGTCGCGTACACCAGTGAAGACATCGATTCGAGTCCGGCCAACCGTTTCCTGCTGACGCGTTCCTGCATGAACTGTCACTCGCAGGTGCACGGTTCGAACCACCCGTCCGGCTCTTCGAAGATGCGATAGGAGGCACAGCAGCATGAAACGTAATCACAAGCACACGATGCAGCTGGCAGCCGGCGCGTGCCTGGCACTCGCGTTGAGCGGCCCCGCGCTGGCCGACGATACGGCCGCGCCGGATACCTCCGCCTGGGTCTGCAAGTTCTGCGTCGTCCCCGAGGGCTGGTTCGGTGAACTCGACTTCGGCCTGATTTACCTGGACGACTGGTCGCCCAAATTCGGCGACTACCGCGGATTCGACGACGATGGCCTGTTCATCGGCGCCGGCGGCGACGCCGCCTATCGGGGCGAAGCCGGTTATTACCTCGATCTTGCGGCCCGGGACCTCGGTCTCGACAGTCGCCAGCTGGATGTCCGCGGCGGCAAGCAGGGCAGCTACGAGCTGCAGCTGAGCTATAGCGAAATCCCGCGCTACATGGGGTACGGCACGGTCACGCCGTACAGCGGCGTTGGCAGCGATCGCCTGACCCTGCCGGAAGGCTGGAAAATGAGCCAGGCGGATCCGTCCGATTTCGTGCCGCTGGCGCTCGACACCGAGCGCCAGACCCTGGCCCTGGGACTGGATTTCGGCCTCGGCCGCGCCTGGGACTTCGACGTTGAATACGAGCGCCAGGACAAGGACGGCGTCAAGGCATTCAGCGGCGCGACATTTATCGTCAACGCGAGCACCTTCCCGGCCCCGGTCGACTACACCACGGACCGCTTCACGGCCGGGGTGGAGTTCACCAGCCGCATGGCGCAGGTGCGTCTCGAGTTCACCGGTTCCGATTTCGACAACGGTTACGATTCGGTCACCTGGGACAGCCCGCTGCCGATCGGATTCGGCGACGAGGTCGCGCAAAGCGCGCTGGAGCCGGACAACAAGTACCACCTGGTCAGCCTGACGGGCGCGTTCAGCATCACCCGTTACCTGCGCGTCAGCGCGAAGGTCTCGACCGGTACCATGGAACAGGACGATCCGTTCCTGGCGTATTCGATCGCCCCGATGTACGCCGACCGCGAACTGCCCCGCGAATCGCTCGACGGCAAACTCGAGACGTCGATGTACAACCTGCTCGGCCGCGTCTACTGGCGCGTCACGGACCGGTTCAACATCACGGCCGCGTGGAAATCGAACGAGCGGGACAACCGGACTCCGGTCGACCGGTACGCGCCGGTGATTCTCGAGGTCTTCCCGCGCGATCCGCGCAGTAACCGGCCGTACGGTTACGAGCGTGACCAGAGTCGGATCGACTTCCGCTTCCGGGCCATGGGCAGCCTGCGCGTAAACGCCGGCTTCAAGCGCGACACGCTGGCGCGCACCTACCAGTCGGTCGAGGAAACCGAGGAAGACACGATCTGGGGCGATGTCCAGTTCATGCCGTGGGCCTGGCTCGATGCGCGCCTGCGTTACGAGGATGCGACCCGCACGCCTTCCGGTTTCGTCGACGTCGATTACTACGAGCGTCCCGAGAACCCGCTGATGCGCAAGTTCAACCTGGCCGAGCGGGACCGGCAACGCCTCACGGCCGAACTGGATCTCATGCCGCTGGACGCGCTGGCCGTCACGATCAGCTACTACACGACGGACGACGAGTACGCCCAGTCGGTGCTGGGTCTGCAAACCAGCGAAGAACGCAGTTTCAACCTCGACGCGAACTATGCGCTGAGCGAGGAAACGACGGTTTATGCGTTTTACGCCGACGAGACGATCGACGCCCGCATGGCCGGCGCCGAATCGGCCAACGCGATGCCCTGGATCGCCCGGACCGAGGACGCCTTCGAGACCTGGGGCGTGGGCATTTCGGGCCGGATCACCGATCGCCTGACCTACGGGGTCGATTACATGTCCTCGGATTCCAAGGGTGACATCCTGACCGACAGCGGTGCGGGCGAGGCGGCGTTTCCCGTGCTGACGACCGAGCTGCGGTACACCCGGGCCTACGTCGATTTCGAGGTCAACGAGCGCTGGTCGCTTGGCCTGGACGTCTACAACGAAAAGTACGACACGGCGGACTGGTTCGTCGATGGATTCGGCCCGACCGACATTTCCGGTCTTCTGAACCTGGGTGAAACCAGCCCGGATTACTCGGTGAATGTGATTCGCGTGCTGGCGCGGTTCAGGCTCTGACCGAAACCATCCCGACGTTCGACGGGCGCCTCACGGCGCCCGTTTTTTTGCGCGTTCGGCTTGCGTCCCGCGTCGCGGGCGGAGGCTGCGGTGACCCGCCATGTTTGACTTATATCAACGGATTATTATGTTCAAAAAAATTAATATAAAAGACCCCGGGGCCCGCGGTGCAACGGGCCGATCGCGGTCTGCCAGGCGGCGTCCCGCAGCCTGATTCGCCCCCGGTGATGTCCGGCGGCCCAAGGCCCTGAAATCAATGAAAATTTAACATTTGTCGCGACCTTGATCCGGGCTGAGGTGTCGGGACGGACATGACAGCGACGAATGGCGCGCGACGATGAGTGAGCGCGGTTGCAGAAACCTTAAAATAACCTTAAGAAACGATTAAGCTGATATTAAGGTTGGGTCTCTATCCTTGCCATGAAGCCTTTCGCAGGCCCCCGCGCCAATGACAAAACAACGCGTGGGTTTTGCCGATTTGCGTCCGTTTCGTTTCATGTCCAATACTGAGGAGACCACAATGAGAATCAACCCGCGGGCCCACTGGCACATGGCGCTGACCGCCCTCGCGGCACTGTTCTTCCTGCCGATCGCAGGCCAGGCCGCCGCCCTCGGCACGGCGCCGTCGGCGGACGGCGGAGCGGCCCTGTCGGCTGAACATGGCGGACTGACGCCGCAGGATTTCATCGAATACGCGTCGCTCAACGACGAGGATATTCACCAGCTGTACTTCAGCGTGATCCTGTACGAAGGCACCGAGTCCTGCATGATGTGTCACGAGGAAACGGCCAAGGCCTACCTCGACACCGGCCACTTCAAGTGGCAGGGCAAGTCCGAGCGCATTGTCGGCTTCGAGAACGGCACCTATGGCAAGAACCAGCTGATCAACAATTTCTGCATCGCCGTGCCCAGTAACGAAGGACGCTGCACGCAGTGCCACACCGGCTACGGCTACGCGGACAAGACCTTCGATTTCAATGACCCGACCAAAGTCGACTGCCTGGTCTGCCACGACAAGTCCGGCACTTATGCCAAGGCCCCGACCACGGCCGGTCTGCCGGCTCCGGGTATCGACCTGAACGTGGTCGCCCAGAGCATCTCGATGGGCGCCGAGCCGACGCGCAAGGCCTGCATCGGCTGTCACGCAAACGCGGGCGGCGGCGACAACGTCAAGCACGGCGACCTGTCGACCGACCTCATCGCGACGACGCGCGAATACGACGTCCACATGGGCGTCGATGGCGGCGACCTGAGCTGCGTGGATTGCCACGGCGTCAACCACGATCCGAAGGACGGCTCGGTCAACCACGGCACCGCCGGCATGGCGTTGCACTCGGTCCACGAGGGCGAGATGAAGCAGTGCACGGACTGCCATGGCGAGAACGCCATGAACATCCACGCGGGCACCTCGGCCGAAGAGCTGCTGGCCGCCGGCTGGCACGACCGCCTGGCCTGCCAGACCTGCCACATTCCGGCCATTGCGCGGAAAGTCTCGACCAAGGTCGAATGGTACTGGGCCGACGCCGGCCAGGACATCACGCCGCCGATCGACCCGGAGACGGGCCGTCCGACCTATGACAAGAAGAAGGGTAGCTTCGTCTGGGCCAACAATGTCCGACCCGTGCTGCGCTGGTACAACGGCAGCTGGGAACGCAAGCTGATCGGCGTCAACGACAGTTACGATTCCGAACCGGTCCAGCTGTCCGTGCCGCAGGGCGGATACGACGATCCTAATGCGAAGATTTATCCGTTCAAGCTGATGGTCGGCAACCAGCCGATGGACACGAGCAACAAGATCGTCTCCGTCCCCCATCTGTTCGGCGCCAAGGGTGGTCCGAATCCGTACTGGGGCAAATACGACTGGGATCTGGCCTTGCAGGACGGTTCCGCGTACACGGGTCAGCCCTACAGCGGTCAATACGGTTTCGTGGCTACGGAAGCGCTGCTGACGGTCAACCACGAGGTCGCGCCGGCCGAACAGGCGCTGGGCGCCGGCGGAACGCCGGAAAGCTGCCTGGATTGCCATACCGGCGGCCAGTACCAGTGGGGCCAGCTGGGTTGGACGGACGACCCGCTCAATGGCGGCGAACGCCACCGTTACGGCCAGGACGGTACGAACCAGGAAGTCCGGCTCGATTGATACCGGCCGTCAGGCTGAAAGCGAAGCGGCCCGCGTCTGCGGGCCGTTTTTTTGGCCGCGCTCGGCGGCAAGTTGATTTCGGTCAAGTGAAATGCACTTACGAGGCGTTGCGACCGAATTTTCCGGTTCCCTGTGCTTAAATGGCGCAAGGGCGGTGCCGCGGTCCACGCGAGACTCCCTGTCGCCATCGCGCGACCGGCGAACGCCGCCTTCCCGAATTCTGCCGCCGGGCAGACACACACGGAGACGAGGCATGTTCAAGAAAAATCCCCTTGCTTT
>JARROJ010000046.1:0-18641 GCA_037384065.1 Lysobacterales bacterium | reverse complement strand
GCTGTTCCTGCTGTATGTCTACAAGATGGCGCGCGAGACCGTGCTGGCCGACACGGTGCCGGCGCCGCTCGGACGGGCACGTTCGGCGATCTATATCGTGCTCGGTGTTGTCGGTCTCTATTTCGGGGGTCGTTGGACGGTGGACGGCGCGGTCGGGCTGGCGCGGATCGCCGGTGTCGATGACGCCCTGATCGGGCTCACGGTGCTGGCCATCGGCACGTCGCTGCCGGAGTTGATCGCTTCTGCCGTCGCCGCGTGGCGCAATCACGCCGACATGGCGGTCGGCAACATCGTGGGCTCCAACATCTTCAACCTGCTGTGGATTCTCGGATTCACGGGTTGCTTCGTCGAACTGCCGTTCGAGGTCGTGAACAACGACGACATCATGATGGTGATTTTCTCCAGTTCGCTGCTCATCCTGGCGCTGGTTGCGCCGCCGTTCGCTGGTTTGCGGCTCGAGAGCCGCGGGCGTTTGGATCAGAGGTCGAAACGGTCGAGCGTCATCACCTTGGTCCAGGCGTCGATGAAGTCCTTGACGAACTTCTGATCGCCGTCGTTCGCGGCATAGACTTCGGCAATCGCCCGCAGTTCGGCATGCGAACCGAACACCAGGTCGACCGGCGTGGCGGTCCACTTGAGTTCGCCCGTCGCGCGGTCACGACCCTCGTAGATGCCGTCCGCTGAATCCGACTTCGTCCACTGCGTCGACATGTCGAGCAGGTTGCTGAAAAAGTCGGTCGTCAGCACGCCCGGGCGGTCCGTGAACACGCCGTGATCGGCGCCGCCGGTGTTGGCGTCCAGCGCGCGCAGGCCACCGACCAGCGCGGTCATCTCCGGCGCCGTCAGTGTCAGCAGGTCGGCCTTGTCGACCAGCATCGCCGTCGGCGAACGGTAGCTGCGCTCGCTGTAGTAGTTACGGAAGCCATCGGCCGCCGGTTCGAGCGCGGCGAAGGAGCGCACGTCGGTCAGCTCCTGCGTCGTGTCGTTGCGGCCGGGTGTGAACGGCACCGTCACGTCGAACCCGGCATCTTTCGCCGCCTTCTCGATGGCTGCCGCTCCGCCCAGCACGATCACGTCGGCCAGCGAAACACGCTTGTCACCGCTCTGGTCGTCGTTGAAGTCCTCACGGATGCCTTCGAGCGTCTTCAGCACCTTGGCCAGCTCTGCCGGATTGTTTGCTTCCCAATCCTTCTGCGGCGCGAGGGCCACTCGGGCGCCGTTGGCGCCGCCGCGCATGTCGGAGCCGCGGAAGCTCGACGCCGAAGCCCAGGCCGTGCGCACCAGTTCGGGCACGGTCAGGTCGGAGTCCAGAATGGCCGCCTTGAGTTCGGCGACGTCGTCGTCATCGATCACCTCGAAATCGACTGCCGGTACGGGATCCTGCCAGAGCAGCACTTCGGCCGGGACCTCGCTGCCCACGTAGCGGGCGCGCGGGCCCATGTCGCGGTGCGTCAGCTTGAACCACGCCTTGGCGAACGCGAGCTCGAACTCGTCCGGGTTCTGCAGGAAGCGCTCGGAAATCTTCCGGTAGGCCGGATCGGCTTTCAGCGACAGGTCGGTGGTCAGCATGATCGGCGCGACCATCTTGCCTTCGACATGCGCGTCCGGCACGGATCCGTCGAGCGCGCCATTCTTGGCCACCCACTGCACGGCGCCGGCCGGGCTGCGGGTCTGCTCCCACTCGTGGGACAGCAGGTTGGACAGGTAAAGCATCGACCATTGCGTCGGCGTCTGGGTCCAGGCGCCTTCCAGGCCGCTGGTGATGGTGTCTTCGGCGTTACCCTTGCCGCACTTGTTCTTCCAGCCCAGACCCTGGTCCTCCATGGCGGCGCCACCGGGCTCCGGGCCCACGCAGTCCTCGACCTTGTGCGCGCCATGGACCTTGCCGAAGGTATGACCGCCGGCGATCAGCGCCACGGTTTCCTCGTCGTTCATGGCCATGCGGCCGAAGGTTTCGCGGATGTCCTTGGCGGCGAGCAGCGGATCCGGATTCCCGTTGGGACCTTCCGGGTTCACGTAGATCAGGCCCATCTGGACCGCGGCCAGCGGGTTTTCCAATTCCCGGTCGCCCTCGTAGCGCTCGTCGGCGAGCCACTGCTGTTCCGGACCCCAGTAAACGAGGTCGGCTTCCCAGTCGTCTTCGCGGCCGCCGGCGAAGCCGAAGGTCTTGAAGCCCATCGACTCCATCGCGACGTTGCCCGTCAGGACCATCAGATCGGCCCAGGACAGCTTGCGTCCGTACTTCTGCTTGACCGGCCACAGCAGGCGCCGCGCCTTGTCGAGATTGGCGTTGTCGGGCCAGCTGTTCAGCGGGTCGAAGCGCTGCTGACCGCCGCCGGCGCCGCCGCGGCCGTCACCTTCGCGATAGGTGCCCGCGCTGTGCCATGCCATGCGGATGAAGAACGGGCCGTAATGACCCCAGTCCGCCGGCCACCAGTCCTGCGAATCCGTCATCAGCGCCTCGATGTCCTGCTTGACCGCAGCGAGGTCGAGCGTGGCGAACTCGGCGGCATAGTCGAAGTCGGCGCCGTACGGGTTCGACTCGATGCCGTGATCCCGCAGCGGGCTCAGGTCCACCTGCTCGGGCCACCAGAATTTGTTCGGCTTGGCTTCGCCCATGGCCATGACGGGCGCGGACACCACCAGCGGTGTCAGTGCGATCGCCAGCGCGGCGAGTAAACGTTTCTTGCGAATAATCATTCGATAAGTCCCTCCAGAAAAGAAACCGACTGTTTCCAGCATTATTAAAACAAATATATATCTGTTGCACGATTGAAAGTTTCTATCGCTGCTATTGGAAATCCTGATCGATCCGCGAAAACCGGGCCGACGATGACGGCGCTTCATCGGGACGGACCGCCCCCAGGCGGTCTGCGCCCGCCGACGTCGGCCATGCGCTAGCCGGGCCAGTTACGCCAGGTGATGGAGAGCTGCAGCACGGTCGCGATGGAAACCCACGCCAGGTAGGGCGCCTGCGCGATCGCAACCCAACGGTAATGGCGCCAGATCGCGATCATCATCCAGACGATCGTGCCCCAGACGACGAGGATGTCGGCGGCCGCCCAGAACAGGCTGCGCAGGCCGAACTGGATCGGTGTGAAGGCGAGGTTGGCGGCCAGGTTGACGACGAACGGCAGCGCCGCCTGCCAGGGAATCTTGCGGCGGATCGCCTGGATCAGCACGAACGCGAAGGTCACCAGTATGATCGGGTAGAGAATCTGCCAGACCAGGCCGATGGTGGCGGGTTCAGGCGTCCACGCCGGCTTGATGAGACTGTCGTACCAGGCTTTCCAGGTCATCGTAAGGGTCCCTGTTCGTCAGCGGCTTATGGTTCGAGCCGCAGTATAGCGTGCCCCGTCAGCGAATCGTTGCGGATGCCGGCGCGCTTGGCGCCGATCGGACTCAGAGCGACTTGAACGTCTTGGCGTACCCGTGTCCGGAAACGCTCATCGTCCATTCCAGGCTCCAGCCGAAGGGCGTGTCGTGGACGTCGAAGCCGTGTTCCCGAAGCCGGTCACCCAGCGCCGCGAGCAGGTCGCGGGCAAATTCGGGCGCGGATCGCTCTTCGGCCAGGTGGGCGAAGGAGTGCAGCACGAGGCGGGTCACGCCGCGTTTGCGCGCGAACCAGCGAAAGTACTTGACGGCCTGCTTGAGTACGGCGTCGTCGCGTTCTTCGTCGCGCGGTTCGCACTGGATGAAGGCGACGATCGCGTTCTCGATCCGGTCGGCCGCAGGATCGGGCGGATCGTCCGCCAGCGGCGAGCCCGGTTCGCTGGCGCGGTATTCGAACGATTCGGTCAGGAAGACGAGAAGTTTCATTTCGCTGCGGCGCCCGGCGCCTTTCGGGTCAGCCGGCCAGGCTGCTGCTCCACGGCGAGTCGGGCAGCGAAGCCTCCTCGGTCACGTCCAGAAAAGCCCGGGCCTGGGACGAAAGGTACTTGCCACGCCGCATCACGGTGCCGTAGCTGCGGCGCGGAAAGTAATCGCTCATGTTTTTCGCGACCAGCTTGTCGTCCTCGCGCAGGCAGATGCCGGTGACGATGGAAATGCCGAAATCCAGTTCGACGTACCGCTTGATGACCTCCCAGCCGCCGACCTCCAGCGTCACGTTGAAGGGCACCTGGTGCTGCTGGAACACGCGGTCCACCATGCGCCAGGTGGTCAGCCGCCGGGGCGGCAGAATCAGGCCGTACGGCGCGATGTCCTCGATCCGGACCTTTTCGCGGTCGGCCAGCGGGTGTCCGAGCGGCATGATCAGGGCCGGCTCGAAGGTGTAGACCGGCTGATAGCTGATGTCGGAAGGAACGTCCAGCATCGAGCCGATCGCGAAATCGACCTCGTCGTCGCGGATCATGGCCAGGCCGTCGCGACCGGTGACGTTGCGCAGCTGCACGTGGATGTTCGGAAATTTCTCCCGGAACAGTTTCACCAGGCGCGGCAGCAGGTAGATGATCGTGGACTCGCCGGCCGCGATGATGACCTCGCCGCTTTCCAGGTCGCCTTTCATCT
Source organism: Lysobacterales bacterium (assembly GCA_037384065.1). Lineage (GTDB taxonomy): Bacteria > Pseudomonadota > Gammaproteobacteria > Xanthomonadales > SZUA-36 > JABDPF01. The sequence goes on along the minus strand of JARROJ010000046.1, from coordinate 14,132 downwards.
GGCGGTTGAAGCGCTCGTTCAGCGTCTCCAGGCCGTCGATCAGCGGGCGCGCCATCTCGTACAGCTCCTGGCCCTCGCGCGTCAGGTTGATGCGCGGACCGTGGCGTTCGAACAGGACGGTGTCGAGCTCGCGCTCCAGCGCTCGAATCTGCAGGCTGATCGCGGGCTGGCTGAGGTACAGCTCTTCCGCGGCATCGGTCATCTTGCCGTTCTTGGCCACGGCGCAGAACGCCCGCAGCTGCTTGAGCTGGTTGCCCTTGTAATAGAAACGGGGTGGCTTGTCGGTCACCGGTCCTTACGCGCAGGTTTAACAATGTTGATATTAAACCGCAGCACTATTTGTAGTGTCAAAGGTCGTCCGCCGTACCGCGCCGTCCCGGCGCGGCTCAGTCGCCGTTCCGGCCCATGCGCTCCAGCGGCACCAGCAGTGACGAGGTGTCCCAGCGCCCGCCGCCCAGGGCCTGCACCTCGGAGTAAAACTGGTCGACCAGCGCCGTGACCGGCAGATGGGCGCCGTTCTGGCGGGCTTCGTCGAGCACGTAGCCGAGGTCCTTGCGCATCCAGTCGACCGCGAATCCGTAATCGAATTTGCCGGCGAGCATGGTGGCGGCGCGGTTGTCCATCTGCCAGGACTGCGCCGCGCCCTTGGCGATGACGTCGACCACGGCGGCCGGATCGAGGCCGGCCTTGCCGGCGAAATGCAGCGCCTCGGACAGGCCCTGGACGATCCCGGCGATGCAGATCTGGTTGACCATTTTGGCCAGTTGACCGCTGCCGGCCTCGCCCAGACGGGCCTGCATGCGGGCGTAGCAGTCGATCAGGGGGGCGGCGCGCTCGACGGCGTCGGCGTCACCGCCGATCATGACGGTCAGTTGGCCGTTTTCGGCGCCGGCCTGGCCGCCGGACACCGGCGCGTCGATGAAGGCGAAACCGCGCCGCTTCGCTTCGGCGTGCGACTCGCGAGCCACCCTCGCCGAGGTCGTGGTGTGATCGACGAATACCGCGCCGGGCTGCATCCCTTCGAACGCGCCGTCGGCGCCGATTGTCACCGCGCGCAGGTCGTCGTCGTTGCCCACGCAACAGAATACGTATTCGGCCCCTGCGGCCGCGGCGGCCGGAGTCGGCGCGGTCGCGCCGCCATGCTGCGTCGCCCACTGCCGGGCCTTGTCCGGGCTGCGATTGTAGACGGTCACCGCGTGCCCCGCTGCGGCCAGGTGGCCGGCCATCGGGTACCCCATGACACCGAGGCCGATGAAAGAGACTTTGCTGCTCATCTGTGCTGTTCCTCCCGTGGGCTTCGATCGCAACCCTGCAAGCCTACACTCACCAGTCCTTGAGCGGAAACCCGCCCGGTCTCGGCGGCGGCCAGTCCAGGCCGGACTCGACCAGCAGGGCCGCGAAGGTCGGGGTGGCGTCGAGATCGAACGGGGCGCCGCACAGACAATCGTAAACGGCCTGCAGCAGAACGATATGGCCGAAGGAGCGGGCATCGATGGTCGCGGCCAGGCGGTTGGCTTCGGCGCGGTTGCCGCGGACCGCCTCCAGGACCAGCGTCTCGCGATCGTCGGGGCCGTGCTTGCCGAGGTAATCGACCTGGTGGCGCTGCGCTGCCGCGGCGTCCCCGCGGATGGCCGCGAGCATCGCGCGGACCCGCAGCAATTCGTCCTCCTCGCGGATGATGCTGTTCGCCGTGGCCACGGCCTCGTCCGCGTCGCCGCGCAGGGCCAGCCCCAGGGCCAGGTGCCGGGACAGGGACGGATGCTCCGCTTTTGACAGGCTCCGCCGCGCCATGTCGACCGCGGCGTCGACACGCTCCAGCCACAGCTGGATGCCGACGTCATGCACCATCGGCCGTATCCGCAGCGGGTCGCACACCGCCATGCGGCGAAAGGCGCCGAGTATGGCCTGCGGGTCGCGCGACAGTGGCGCCACGAGGTGCAGCCACATCGCCGGGTCGCAGCCCGGCAACGCCACGGTCTGCCGTGCCAGCCGGTCCAGGCCGCGCCAGCGGCCAAAAATGATGGACTGGTCGAACTCGGCATTGGCGCGCTGGCTCGCCGAGCGGGCATGACGCGCGGCGCGCTGGTAGTCCTGCAGCAGCGCGGCGGGCGCGTGGGCGATGTCGCCCTGGGTGATTTCGCCGTCGAGTTCGCCGGCCGCCTGGCTGATCAGCACGTGACTGAAGAGATCGGAGTGGTACTGGTAGGCGTCGACCAGTTCGGGCGACCGACCGGTCGCCTGTTCAAAGTAGCCATTGGCCTGCCGCAACAGACTGATCTGGTTGGGCTCCCGGTGGGCGCGTTCGTAGAACTCGATGCCTTTCTGGAAGGCGATGAACGCCTCGACGTCCCGCGTGCCGGCCCACTGCATGCGCTCCAGCAGCGCATCGTCGAGGTAGACATTGAGGGCATGCGCAACCTTTTCCGCGATGTCGGCCTGGACGGCGAAGCTGTCCGCCGTTTGCCGGTCCCAGGTTTCCGACCACAGGTTGAAGCCGTCGTCCGCATGGATCAGCTGCGCCGTGACGCGCAGCCGGTCGCCGGCGCGCCGAATCGAACCTTCCAGCACGTGGGCGACCCCCAGTTGCCGCGCGATGTCGGCCACCGGCAGGTTGCGATCCTTGAAGTGGAAGGCCGAGGTGCGCGCCGTGACCAGCAGGTCGGGCAACTGCGCCAGCGCGTTGATGATCTCCTCGGTCAGCCCGTCCGCGAAGTAATCGTCGTCGGGTCCGTTGCTCATCGCGACGAACGGCAGCACGGCGACGGATTTCTGCGCGGCCGGCACGGGCCGCGGCATCACGCTCTCCGGCGCCACCCGTGTTGCTGCGGCCGGCGGCTCGATGCCGCGGGGCGCGTCATGCAGGGCGAGCCGGTCGAACAGCAGCACACCGACGGCCAGCGCCAGCCCAACCATGATGACGCGATCCAGCCGGTGGCGACGGCGCGGCGTGGCCGCCGCGGCGCGGGTGTCAGGGTCATCCTCGCGGCGCAGGCCCTGCGGCGTCAGCTCGTAGGCCCAGGCGATGACGATGGCCGGCACCAGGCCGACCACGAGCAGGAACAGGAGATAGCGGGCGATGGCGTCCGGCAGGCCGAGAATGGGGCCGACCACGTCGAGCACCTGCAGCAGCAGCCACGCGAAGACCAGGTAGGCGGCCGTTACGCGAAAGACGTTTCTGCGCTTGAGTTCCTCGAACAGGCCCATTCAGGTTCCCCCGCTCGCGTGCAGGCGGCGGCGTTGATCGGCGACGTCGGCCTCGATGCGCCCGATGATGCGGCGAAAGCCGGGCGCATCGCGCAGCGTTATGAAGTTGGCGTTCAGGTCCGTTTCCCAGCGCCACTGGATGCGCCAGCCCGCGTCCACCACGCGGTCGAGTTCGGCCAGGGCCGCGCGGTCCTCGCCCAGCAGGGCCAGCGCTTCGGCCCGCACCGGCAGGATTACCGAGCGTGCCGAGCCGTTGGTGAATCCGGGTTGGCCGTAGGCCTCCACGACGCGGTTCAGCAGCGCCCGGGCCTCGTCCCCGGCGCCGGTTTGCTGCATCAGGAAAGCGAGGTCGGTCGCCTGCTGGATGTTCCCCGGCACGATGCGCGGGCCGGGCTCGAACAGTTCGGGGTGCCGCTCGCGCAGCAGGTCGATCGCCCGTGCGAACTGGCCGTCGGCAATCGCTTCATCGCGTTTGATGCGCAGGAACACGGCCTCCGCGTCCCAGCGGTCGGACAGGCCGAGCCGCAGGGCGATATTGCTCAGCTGCACGGCCTGGTCGAAGTTGCCGGTCAGGTAACGATGATGGGCCAGGGCGGCCAGGGCGTCGGCTTGCCGGGTCACGCGTTCGCTGAGCCATTCCGCCCAGCGGTCGGCCGCGGCGAAGTCTTCCAGGGCGTTGCTGAGCAGCAGGATGCGGCTGGCCGATTCCAGTTCGCCCGGCGCCTCGGCGCTGGCGCGCAACATGTGGGGCAGCGCGGCGGCCAGGTCGCCCTGGGCGAGCCAGGTATCGCCCGCGGCGAGCTCGGCGGCCGCGACGCCGGGCGCGATTGAGCGCGCGCGTGCGTACACCCGTCGCGCCCGCTCGAACTGCTGCATCGCGTCGCGCGCGCGCCCGAGCGCCAGCCAGCCCGGAAGCGAGCGGGCGTCGCGGCGCAGCACCGCCCCGGCCTGGGTCAGCGCGGCTTCGAGGGCCTCCGGTTCGTTGAATTGTTCGTAATGCTGCAGCAGGCGCCGCGTCGCGGCCGGGTCGGCAGCGACCGGTCCCGGCGCAGCGGTCGTTTTCGCCGCGGGTTCGGGCGCCGGTGGCGGTTCACCGGGCTCCGGCCACCACAGGGGGCGCGTGGCCAGGACGAGCACCGTCACCGCGAACGCGACAACCAGGACACTTTTCATGGAGTCGCTGATTGCGGCTTTCCTCAGTCGCGCGGCTCTTCGGGGGCCGGCGGCGGCACGACCTTCGGCAGATCGGTGTTCCCGATGACCTGGCCGAAGTAAAGGGCGTTGATGAACAGGCGCTCGGTGCCGCGCCAGTACCCGCGAAACAGGGGGTTGTTGGCAAACCGCACGATCAGGCCCTTGCCTTCGCGCTCGGCGATGACCGCGGGTTGCCGGCGCATGGCGTCGAGCCGCTCCGGTCCGATAAAGCCGGCGACCAGCGGTTCCGAGGTGTAGCGGACCGGCGTGGCATAGGGATTCGGGCTGGGTTTCAGGGTCACGGTGCCGCGGCGGAACAGGGGCAATTCCGGCCGCCGATAGCCGAACGCGATGGGGTGGCTGAGGTCGAGTGTCGTCGCCGCGATCGCGCCGCCGATCACCCGCTCGGCCCGGTCGTCGTCATAATCGGCGTAGGCGCGGGCCGCGGGTGGCGCCTCGTCGCTGTCGTCCTCGTCCGCCGCGCTGCACTGCTTCGGATCCGGCTCGTAGCACAGGTCCTCGGCCCACTGGGCGCCGCCCGCGGTGCCCACGAGGATGCCGCCGTCGCGAATCCAGCGGGCGATGCGCGCCTCGTCGCGGGCCGACAGGTTCCGGTACTCGCCGTCCGGCAGCAGAAGGTGCGTGTACTCGGCCAGATCGACCCGACCGAGGCGTTGCATCTCGACCACCGGCACCGCGACGCCCAGCCGGTGATCGAGCAGATGCCAGTGCTCGCCGGCGTCGTAGGCTGTCACGCCCGCGCCACCGACGATCAGGGGGCGCACCGGTTTGAGCAGCGGAAAGTTGATCGAGCCCAGGTCCGGTCCGGATGCGGTCAGCGTGCTGGTCAGGCTGGCCACGGTGGCGCCGTTCAGGGCGGCTTCGCCGAGCCGCTCCCGAATCGCCGGCAAGCGGTCGTCCTCCTGGATGCCGCGTTGCACGATCAGGGTGCCGGGGTCGAAGGCGACCAGTCCGCCGGCGGTCCGGGCGGTGAACGATTTGATCGCCGTGCGCACGCGGGCATCCGCGTCCAGCAACTGCTGCAGCAGCGGCGCGGCTGCGACCTGGTTCCAGGGCACGGCCCAGGCCACGGCGTCGTCGAGCGGGGCCATGCCTTCACTGGCCTGGGTCGCCGGTCCCGTCTTCGGCATCCGCCCGAGCGTCGCGAAGGGCAGGTTGTAGGCCAGGGGCAGGGTCCACGCGGAGACATCGTAGAAGGTGTTGTCGGCAAATTCGGTGCGCGTTTCGAGCATGCCCTGGATCAATCCGAAGCGGTCCTGGTCGGCCGGGACGACCCAGGCCCCGCCGGGCTGGAATTCATGGCCGTCGGTGCGCACGGTCTCACCCAGCGGTCGATACGTCACGCCGTGCACGTCGAAGGTTTCGAGCAGGGCGCGGGCCCGGGCGGGATCGCCGTCGTCACCGATCACCCAGGCGTCGAAACCGGCGCGGTCGGCGCGCTGGCGCATGCTGCCGTCGAAGCCGCGCTGGTATTCCTTGAGCCGTTCCCGCAGCGCCCAGGCGCCGCGCAGCGTGGACAGCGAAACCGTCAGCTGGTTGTCGATCGCCATGCCGAACGTTTCCACGCCGTTGCTGGTGTCGAGCCGGCGGCCGCGGATCGAGCGTTGTTCGAACAGGATGCCGATGCTGCCGTTGATGTCGGGGTAGGTCGAGCCCTTGCCGAAGTAGAAATCGTCGTAGGACTCTTCGGTGAAGTAGGGTTGCCCGACCGCGTCCAGCGCCTCGGCGTGAAAGGCGGCCAGCGCCCGGGTGAGTTCCAGGTTCTGCGGCGGAGTCAGGGGATTCTGCCGCGAGGGCACGCCGGGCTGAAAGAAGAAACCGGGCAGGCGTCCCTGCTCGTGGTGATCGGTCAGCACGTGCGGGCGCCAGCGCTGAAACTGCGCAACGCGGGCGCGCGATTCGGGGTGCACGAGCGGCAGCCAGTCCCGGTTCAGGTCGAACCAGTAGTGGTTGGTGCGCCCGCCCGGCCAGTGCTCGCTGTGCTCGCGGGTTTCCCAGCGGCCGACGGGGTTGAGCGCGGCGTTCTGGTTGGCCCAGCTCGCGAAGCGGTTCAAGCCGTCGGGGTTGATTGCCGGGTCGATCAGGACGACCGTGCCGTCCAGCAGTTCCCGCACGAAGTCCGACCGCGCGGCGGCCAGGTAATAAGCGGTCAGCAAAGCCGCGTTGCTGCCGCTGGCCTCGTTGCCGTGGACGCTGTAACCCAGCCACACGACGAGCGGCCCGTCGCCGGCGAGGTGCGCCTGGCGCAGCGACTCGATCTCGTCCTGCCGGTCTTCCGCGGTGATCGTCAGCAGCAACAGCGGGCGTTGTTCCCAGGTGTGGCCGGTGACCTCGAGGGCGACCCGCGGCGAGGCGTCGGCCAGCGCCTCGAGGTACTGCACCAGCTTGTCGTGGCTGACATGCCACGCGCCGACGTCCCAGCCGAGCACGGATTCGGGGGTCGGGATGGCCGGGTCCGGGTCGGCGTCCGGCGGCAGATAGTCGGCGGCGCTGCGCGCGTACACGGTTCCGGTCAACAGGAGTGCGAGGAGCGTGGTCAGTGTTTTCATGTGGTCGTCTTCCGCGGCAAGGCCGTTATTCTATGAGATACTGCGCCGGAATTCTTCGCCGCTGACCGTCGGATATCGAGCATGGCGCAACGGACCGCCACATGACCCTGCTGCAGATCATCGTGCTGTCGCTGGTGCAGGGCCTGACCGAGTTTCTGCCGGTTTCCAGCTCCGCGCACCTGATCCTCGGCGGTCGGGCCTTCGGCTGGACCGACCAGGGTCTCGTGTTCGATGTCGCGACCCATCTCGGCACGCTGTTCGCCGTTCTGTTCTACTTTCGTCGCGACCTCGCCGCGATGGCGGTCAGCGCGCTGCGGCCCGCCGTTTCGTCGGCGGACCGCCGTAATCGCTCCCTGCTGGTCGCGATCGCGCTGGCGAGTGTTCCGGTGCTCGTCGTCGGCTTCCTGGTCCGGGATCTCGTCGAACAGTACCTGCGCGACGTCCGCGTGATCGCCTGGATGACCCTCGTGTTCGGCCTGCTGCTGTGGGCGGCGGACGCCTGGGCGCGGCGTGACCGCTCACTGCAGGACCTGCGCTGGAAACAGGCGCTGGTCATCGGCCTTGCCCAGGTCTGCGCGCTGGTGCCGGGTGTTTCGCGGTCCGGTGTGACGATCACGGCCGGCCGCGCGCTGGGCTTCACGCCCGACGCGGCCGCGCGGTTCTCGTTTCTGCTCGCCGTTCCGGTCATCGCGGCGGCCGGCGGCTACGGTGCGCTGAAGGTGCTGACCGGCGAAGCTCCGATCGACTGGTCGCAATTCCTGCTCGCCCTGCTGTTCGCGGCGGTGGCCGGCTGGGTGTGCATTGCCGCGTTTCTCGCCCTGCTGCGGCGGGTCGGCCTGCTGCCGTTCGTGCTGTACCGTCTCGCCCTCGGGGGCGTGCTCCTGTGGCTGGTGTCCGGTCCGCACTGATTCGGTGCAGCAGCAAAACGCGCATGCACCATCATGGTGCCAATCTGTTAGACTGACGCTTTCATCGCTTCGCACGTTTCGGGTCGACGCTTCGAAACGTGGCGAATGTGCGCTGAAAAAAAGCTGAAAAGCCGCGATCTTCGTTTTCGGGATTCTCGTCGCCGGGCTTCGTCTTTGGCACGGGAGATGCATATATTCACTGACCCAATTTGGAACACCACCGAAGGAAGCAAAACCCATGAGTACTGACAAAATCCTGAAAACGCTCGAAGAGAAGAAATTCAAATTCGTCGATCTGCGCTTTTGCGACACGCTGGGCAAGGAACAGCACGTTTCCCTGCCGGTCGGCGCCGTCGATGAAGACCTGTTCGAAGAAGGCAAGATGTTCGACGGCTCCTCGATCAGCGGTTGGAAGGGCATCAACGAGTCCGACATGGTGCTGATGCCGGACCTCTCGACGGCGGTCAAGGACCCCTTCGCGGAGCACAAGACGATGATCGTGCGCTGCGACGTGCTCGAGCCGAACACGATGGAAGGGTACAACCGGTGCCCCCGCTCCCTGGCCAAGCGCGCCGAGGCCTACCTCAAATCGAGCGGCATCGCCGACAGCGCGTTCTTCGGCCCGGAGCCTGAATTCTTCGTCTTCGACGACGTGCGTTACGAGACCGACATGCATGGGTGTTCCTACCGGGTGGATTCGGAGGAAGGCGCCTGGAACACCGGCGCCGAGTACGAAGGCGGCAACATCGGCCACCGTCCGGGCGTCAAGGGCGGCTACTTCCCGGTGCCTCCGGTCGATTCGCTGCACGATCTGCGTTCCGAGATGTGCGCCATCATGGAAAAGATGGGCCTGGTGGTCGAGGTGCATCACCACGAGGTCGGCACCGCCGGCCAGTGCGAGATCGGCACCCGCTTCAACTCCCTGGTGGCCAAGGCCGACGAACTGCTGGCGCTGAAGTACGTGGTCCACAACGTGGCGCACATGGCCGGCAAGACCGCGACGTTCATGCCCAAGCCGCTGGTCGGTGACAACGGTTCCGGCATGCACGTGCACCAGTCGATCGCCAAGGACGGCAAGAACCTGTTCATGGGGGACGGCTACGGCGGTCTGTCCGAGACGGCGTTCCATTACATCGGCGGCATCTTCAAGCACGCGCGGGCGATCAACGCGTTCGCGAATGCGTCGACCAACAGCTACAAGCGCCTGGTGCCGGGTTTCGAGGCGCCGGTCATGCTGGCCTATTCGGCGCGCAACCGGTCCGCGTCCTGCCGCATCCCGTTCGTCAGCAACCCGAAAGCGCGTCGCATCGAAGTCCGCTTCCCGGACCCGACCGCCAACGGTTACCTGGCGTTCGCCGCGATGCTGATGGCCGGCCTCGACGGCATCAAGAACAAGCTCGACCCGGGTGCGCCGATGGACAAGGACCTGTACGACCTGCCGCCGGAAGAAGAAGCCAAGATTCCGACGGTCTGCTCGTCGCTGGACCAGGCCCTGGCGGCCCTGGACGCCGACCGCGAGTTCCTGAAGGTCGGTGGCGTGTTCGACGACGACCTCATCGATGGCTACATCGCGCTGAAGATGGAGGAGGTCAACACCTTCCGGATGAGCACGCATCCGGTCGAGTTCGACATGTATTATTCTCTGTAGGCGGACGGGGAGCCATCCAGCCGAACGCGGTGCATGGGCCCCGGCCACGTTCCGAACGGTCCCGCAGGGATGCGGGACCGGCGGATTACACGGCAATGACAAGGAGCGCCAACATGCACACTGGAATGACCACCGCCGTTCGGACCCTGCTCGCTGTTCTCGGCATCTTCATCGCGGCCCCGGCGGCCATCGCCGAGATCTACAAGGTCGTCAACCCGGACGGCACGGTGACCTACACCGACCAGCGACCCCATTCCGGCGCCGAGCCGGTGGACCTCCCGCCGCTCTCGGTGGTCGAGACCGACATCGATACCGACGTCCTCGCGAAGCCTGCTGAAGACGCTTCGAAAGAGCCGACACTGCGTGACCTGCGCCGCCAGTTCCGTGATTTCCGGATCACGCAGCCCGAGAACGAGGAGACGTTCTGGGGCACCGGGAACACCGTGACGATCAGCTGGGGCGCTTCGCGCGCGATTCCGGACACGATGTCCGTGGTCCTGTACGTCGACGGCCAGAAGCAGGCGGCCCCGCCGAGCGGCGGGGTATCGCTGACGCTGGACCGTGGCGAGCACCAGGCCTACGCGGAGTTGCGTCATGCGAACGGCCAGTTGGTCACGAAAACCGAGACGGTGACGTTTTTCGTGAAGCAGTATTCGCAGAACTTCGGCCAGCCCCGGCCGAGTCCGCGCGGCGGATAGCACAGGGCGGTGCGGGCGGATCCGGAACAGGTTCAACAGGTCCTCGATCTGCTCGATACGGGGGTCGTCCGGCTGGACGATTCCGGTGACATTCGCTTCATGAACAGCGCGGCGGAGCACTGCCTGCTGGTCAGCCGCGATCGCGCCGGCGGCCGGCGACTGGCCCAGGTCGCGCCGGTGCCGGCGGAACTGGTCGAGGCGCTGGGCCACCTTGGCGAACCGGGCCACAGCATTCGCCTGCACGAGCTGAAACTGGGCAGCGAGCTGTACGACTGCACGGTGCACCGGACCCGCGACGGCAGCGTCATGCTCGAATTCCACAACCTGCAATGGGAACAGATGCGCCTGCGCCTGCAGCAGCGCGAGGTGCAGACCGGGATGCTCAGCCTGCTGAGCCGCAACCTCGGGCACGAGGTGCGCAACCCGCTGGGCGGCATCCGCGGCGCGGCGCAGATGCTGGCGGACGAACTCGATTCGGGCGAACTCAGTACGCTGGCCCGGCTGATCATGCGCGAGTCCGATCGCATCGATGAACTGATCCAGAAGTTCGGGCAGCCCGAACTCGACCTGCAGGAGACGCGGCTGTACCCGCTGCTGGACGAGGCGCTCGACGTGCTGGCCGTCGATTTCGGAGACACGGTGCGGGTGGAGCGGGACTACGATCCCAGTATCCCGTCGGTGCGGGCCGATGCCTCCGCGCTTCGGCAGGTCCTTCTGAACCTGCTGCGCAATGCCTGCCAGGCAGGCGCGCAAAACCTTCGGATCAGGACCCGGGTCGAGCACGGCAACACCCTGCTTCGAAGTGGCCGCGGCAGCGTCATTCGCCTGGCCATCGTCGACGATGGCGAAGGCGTGCCGGAATCGCTGCGTTCGCTGCTCTTCCTGCCGCTGGTGACCGGGCGCCGCGACGGCACCGGGCTCGGGCTGTCGCTGTCGCAGCAGATCGCCTCGGCGCACGGCGGCATGCTCACCTACGAACCACGCGAGCGCGGCAGCTGTTTCAGCCTGTACCTGCCATTTGGCGACGATGCGGAAGCACCTGCGGCGGAGGAACACCATGAATACCACGAGTGACATCTGGGTCATCGACGACGACGAGGCCATCCGCTTCGTGCTGCAGCGGGCCCTGCGCCGACGCGGGTACGACGTCACCTGCTTCGAGACGGTCGGTGCCGTGCGCAGCGCGCTGCGTAACGACCAGCCGCGCGCGCTGCTGACCGATATCCGCCTGCCGGACGCCGACGGACTGAGCATCGTCGATACGCTCGAACAGATGGACATCGACATCCCGGTGATCGCGATGACTGCGTTCGCCGATCTCGACCAGGCCGTGAGCGCGTTCCAGAAAGGCGTATTCGAGTACCTGCCCAAGCCGTTCGATCTCGACCAGGTGCTGTCGGTGGTCGAGCGGGCCGTCGCCGCGGGGCAGGCCGCTCCGGAGGTCGAGGAGCACACCGGCGGCAACCGCCTGCTGGGCGAATCGCAGGCCATGCAGGAGGTGTTCCGCACCATCGGGCGCCTGTCGCGCTCGGACATCAGCGTGCTGATCACGGGCGAAACCGGTAGCGGCAAGGAAGTGGTCGCGCGCGTGCTGCATGAAAACAGCCCGCGCGCCAGGGGACCGTTCGTGGCCATCAATACCGCGGCGATCCCGGCGGAACTGCTCGAGTCGGAACTGTTCGGGCACGAGAAAGGCTCGTTCACGGGCGCGCACTCACGACGCGTCGGGCGGTTCGAGGAAGCTGCCGGGGGCACGCTGTTTCTCGACGAAATCGGCGACATGCCCCTGGCCTTGCAGACCCGTTTGTTGCGCGTCCTCGCCGAAGGGGACTACTACCGGGTCGGCGGCCGCGACATGCTGCGCGCCGATGCGCGCGTCATCGCGGCGACCCACCAGAACCTCGAGGACAAGGTCCGCGCCGGCAGTTTCCGCGAGGACCTCTACCATCGCTTGAACGTGATCCGCATCGAGCTGCCGCCGCTGCGCGACCGCACCGAGGACATCCCGATACTGGCGCGACGGTTCCTGGCGCAGGTGGCGGAAGAACTCGGCCTGGAGGAAAAACGCCTGCTGCCCGAGACGATTGCCGTCATGCAGGGCTACGACTGGCCGGGCAACGTGCGGCAGTTGCTGAACCTGTGCCGCCAGTTGTGCGTCATGGCGCCGGGCGACCAGATCTTTCCGGCGGACCTGCCGCCGGGCATGTCCGGCGGATCGAACGCAGCGGCGACGCGAGCGGAGTGGTCGGAGTCCGTACGCCACTGGGCGCGCCGGGAGCTGATGGCCGGCCAGACCGATCTCTGGGGTCGGGCGGTGGCGGAACTCGAGCGGGTGCTGATCGATTGCGCCCTGGACCAGACCGGGGGTCAGCGCCAGAAGGCGGCCGAACTTCTGGGCCTGGGCCGCAACACCCTGACCCGCAAATTGCAGAAATTCGACAGCGAACGGAACGACGACGACGCGCCGGCGAGTCAGGCGGCCGGCGGCACCTGAAGCCAGAAGGTGACCGGTCCGTCGTTGACCAGGCGCACTTTCATGTCGGCCCCGAACCGGCCGGTGGCCGTTTCCGGAAGCACTCGCCGCGCCTGAGCGACGAGGTGATCGAACAGGCGCCGGCCTTCGTCCGGGGGCGCCGCCGAGGTGAAGCTCGGCCGGTTGCCCTTGTCGGTATTCGCGGCTAACGTGAACTGGGAGACCAGCAGCAGGCCGCCGCCGACCTGCGTCAGGTCGAGATTCATACGCCCCTCGGCGTCCGGGAACATGCGGTAAGCGAGCATGCGTTCGAGCAGGCGGTCAGCCTGGCGCTCGGTATCGCCTTTCTCGACCCCGACGAGCGCGAGGATGCCGTGGCCGATTTCACCGGTGATCTCTCCGTTCACTTGAACGGCGGCTTCGGATACCCTTTGCAGGAGTGCAATCATCGTCGTGGCTCGTTTCCATGCTGGATCAGCGGACCGGACGGCGACAGTTTAGCAGCCGGCGCCGGAGGGCGGCCTTTCAATGATCGTTATCGCGAAATTCGTCCTGTGGTTGCTGAGCCTGCTGCCCGCCGGCGCGCCGTACTGGCTGGGCATGGGCGGCGCGCGCCTGTGGATGCGCTTCTCGCCGGTCAAGCGGCACACCACGCAACGTAACCTCGAGCGGTGCTTTCCGGACCTGTCCGAGGAGCGGCGGGCCGAGCTCGCCCGCGACAGTTTCGGGCATTACCTGGCGTCCGTTCTGGAGACCGGACACAATTGGTACTGGCCGGTCGAAAAGCTGGCGGCGCAATGCGACGATATGGTCAACCGGGAGCTGTTCGAGCAGGCGCTGGCGAGCGGCCGCGGGGTGGTCGTTCTGGCGCCGCACTTCGGCGCCTGGGAATACCTCGGCATGTACCTGCAGAAGTACCCGGATATCGCGATCCTTTACAAGCCGCCGGCCAACCCCGGCCTGGAAAAGGCCCTGCTGCACCGTCGTCGCCGCGGCGGCGGGACACTGATCGCGGCGACCCCGTCCGGGATCCGTCAGTTGTTCGGCCACATCCGCGCGGGCCACGCGGCGGGCGTTTTGCCCGACCAGCAGCCGTCGCGCGGCCAGGGGCGCTTCGTCCCGTTTTTCGGTCACGCCGCGTTGACCGGCGTTCTGGCGCCACGCCTGATTCAACGGACCGGTTGCCAGGCGGTGGCCTGCGCCTGCGAACGCCTGCCGCGCGGGCGCTACCGCGTTCACGTTCTGCCCGTTGACGATGCCATTCACGATCCCGACCTCGACGTCGCGCTGGCCGCGGTGAACCGGGCCGTCGAGGACTGTATCGCTATCGATCCGGCCCAGTATCTGTGGAGCTACCGGCGCTTCAAGAAACGGCCCGAGGGCGAGCCGCCGTTCTACGACTTCAAATAGTCTGGCGTAGCGGTCGCCACGACACGC
>JARROJ010000045.1:0-20152 GCA_037384065.1 Lysobacterales bacterium | reverse complement strand
GAAGCGGTCTGGCCCGCGAGGCGGCCCGCCGTTCGATCGTCCTGTTGAAAAACGACAGCGGCATCCTGCCTTTGAAAAAGGACCTGCGCACGCTGTATGTCACCGGGCCCGGCGCGGCCAACAGCGAGGTGCTGCTGGGCAATTACCACGGCGTGAGCAGCGACATGGTGTCGATTCTCGACGGCATCGTGGGCAAGGTCAGCGCCGGCACCTCGGTCAACTACCGCCAGGGCGTATTGCCGTACCGCGAAAACGTCAACCCGATGGACTGGGCGACCGGCCTGGCGCGCACGTCGGAGGCGACGATCGCCGTGATGGGGATCTCGGGTCTGCTGGAGGGCGAGGAGGGCGCCTCGATCGCCTCGCCGCACAAGGGCGACCGCCTGGAACTCGATCTGCCCGCCAGCCAGCTGGACTACCTGCGGCGCCTGCGCGCGGACAACGACCGGCCGCTGGTCGTGGTGCTGACCGGCGGCAGCCCGATGACGATCCCGGAAGTGCACGAACTGGCCGATGCGGTCGTTTTCGCCTGGTACCCCGGTCAGCAGGGGGGCAACGCGGTCGCCGACGTCCTGTTCGGCGACGCCAACCCGTCGGGCCGCCTCCCCATCACGTTTCCGCGCTCGGTCGAGCAACTGCCGCCGTACGACGATTACGCGATGCGCGGGCGGACCTACAAGTACATGACCGAAGAGCCGCTGTACCCGTTCGGCTACGGGCGCTCCTACACGACATTCGCCTACGGCGACCCGCGTCTCGCCCCGGGGAGCGCGGACGCCGCTGACGGGATGACGCTGGAGGTCGAGGTGCGGAACACCGGTTCGCGCGACGGCATCGAGGTCGTGCAGGTCTACCACCGTGTGCACGACGCTGCGTTCGAGGTGCCGCAGGCCACGCTGGTCGCGTTCCGGCCGGTATCCATTCCGGCCGGTGAGGCCCGGACCGTCCGCTTCGTCGTCCCGGCCGCGCGGCTGCTCGCCTTCGATCCCGAGGGGCGGGCGGTGCGCGTGAGCGGTCGCCACAGCCTGCTCGTGGGCGGGGTGTCGCCGGGCGACCGCGGCGTCGAACTGACCGGCCAGAAGCTGCGCACGGTCGAGTTCGACTGGCGCTGAACGGCCGTGACCGGACCGCAACCGGGTCCGCCGCGGCAAGGAAACCGAACGTGACCGACTGCATTCTGTTTGACAGCGACGGCACCCTGGTCGACAGCGAACCGTTGACGTTCCGGGCGCTGGTCGAGTGGCTCGAACCCCTCGGCGTCACCCTGGACGCGGAGTCCCTGCATCTGCGTTACCGCGGGTGGAAGCTGGCCCATGTCCTGGACGAACTGGCGCAGGCGCACGGCCTCGACCTGCCCGCCGACTTCGAGCCCCGCTTTCGGGCGTATCAGCGCGAGCGCTTCGAGGCGGAGCTCGAACCCGTGCCGGGCGTGCCGGAACTGCTGCACGATCTGCGGCAGGCGCGCGCGGTCGTGACCAGCGGCCCGCTGGCCAAGGTGCGCAAGGCCCTGGCCGTAACCGGTCTCGACGTGCACTTCGGTGACCATGTCTACAGCGCCTACGAGGTCGGCATCTGGAAACCGGATCCCGGCATCTACCTGCACGCGGCCGCGGACATGGGGTACCGGCCGGACCGCTGCCTCGCCGTCGAGGACAGCCCGATCGGTCTCGAGGCCGCGGTGACGAGCGGCATCCCCAGCGTGTTTCTCAATCGCTACGGCGAGCGCTGCCCCTTTGACGGCGTGACCGAGATTACCTCGATGGCGGAACTCCGGAAGCACATCGACGCCCGCTGACCGGCGACCGCAGTCCGGGCGCGCCTGTTACAGATCAAGGCGGGGCCGCGGCGGATCGGTAAAACTGGTCGAATCCGGGCGGCGCGGCCGCCCGCGTCACGAGGCCGACTCAGCGGACAATGCATGAATAGCGACGATCTGCAGCGGCTGGCGCCGCTGAACCGGGCCCTTGTCGCGGCCTGGGGCGGAGCGGGCAATCCGGGTCTCGAGCACGCGGCGCTGCGCCGGTACCTGGAAACGCGCACCGCGCTCAGCGCGCGGTACCGGATGTTCGAGATCGCCAATCACCGGATCTTCCGCGTGGGCGGCGGCCTGCTCGTGCCGTACGACGCGCACGGGTTGCTGATCGTGTTTCATCTCGAAGCCGAGCGTGCCGAAATCGTTTTCGAGCACAAGTTCGCGCACGGCACCGTGTTCACCGACCGCAAAATCTTCGACCTCACCGGGAGGACGGGCGAGGCGATCGATCTCGAGCGCCGCATCTACCATCTCGACACGAGCGACATGGAAGCGGTGCAGGTCAACCGCCTGCGCGACCTGGCGGGGATCCTGGAGCGCATCAACGCGAGCGGCAGCCGGCACGAGGTCGTGTACCTGATGCGCTTCCTGGTGGCGCGGCTGTGCACGACATCGTACAACCGGCTGGCCGGGGCCAAGAACCTGCAACCGGAAATCATGCGGGTCCGCGCCGCCATGCTGGTGTTCCTGCAGGGGCCGTTCGCCGTGCGCCTGGGCCTGCCGACGCGGGTGCTGGTGCGGCACGTTTCCGGGCTGGTCACGCAACCGCGGCTGATCGAGCGCGTCTGGCAGGACACCATCGATCTGTGCGAGGTCCATGTGCGCGGCAGTTCGATCACGAACGAAATACGCAGAAGCACGCACCACGCGCTCGGCTGGCAGACCCTGCAACTGGCGGCGGCCTACCGGGACTGGCTGAAGACCGGACAGGCCGCTTTCCCGGATCCCGAACACATGGTGCCGGCGCCGGCGGACGAGGAGGCGCGGGGCAATCCCGAGGTCCTCGGCCTGACCGAGCGCATCGCCGCGGACCTGGAACAACTGCTCGGCGACGCCCAGGTGACGCAGCGCATCCAGGAATGGTGCGACTCCTACGCGGAGGAACTGCAACGCTGCGATTCCGGCCGCACCCTGGAGCAGCACCTGCGCGCATTGCTCGAGGACGGCGCGGAGGCGGGCAACCGCTGGGCATGGCAGCAGCACCTGCGCGTGATCGCCCGAATGGCCGGTGACGAGCGCCGGCCCGCGGACCTCCGCCAGGCGTTCACGGCGGTTCTCGACGCGATGCACGCAGCGGTGCCGGGCACCGCTGAATTCGCCGCCGAGCGCGTGCGTGAGCGCATCGAGGCGGCTGCCGACCGGTTCCTGCTGGGTCTTCGGGCGCGGTTCCAGGATCGCCTGTTCCAGCGGCTCGACGGCTTGCGGGCGAAGGTCAGGGCCGGGGCCCACCTCGAGGTGTTCGAAGAGAGCAGCAGGATCCGCCACCAGCTCGGCGACCTGGCGGGCGCCGGCGCCTTCGATACGCACGACCTGTTGTTGTATCAGCTCGATTGCCTGCTCGAGGAAACGGGCTTCTACGCGCTGCGCCACGTGGCCCACGGCTACGCCGAGCACGGCATGGACCTGGCGCAGTGCCTGCGCATCGTGTTGCGCTGCGCCGACAACCTGGTGCTGGATGGCCTGTATTCACGCGAGATCCTGGACCTCGCCCGGTTGCTGAACGATCCCGCCTGCGACCGCGCGGCGCGGCTCGACGTGCTGGAAGCGCTGCAGCGCAGCTATCACCGACTCGTGCGCCGCGTGAGCGAGGCCTACGAGGTCATGGCCGAAATCCTGGGGTACGACGAAGAGCAGATGCGGGGCGTGCTCGGCAACTTTTTCCGGGGCATGCACGACCTCAACCAGTTGGCGCATTTCTGCGACGCGGCGCGCACTCATGTCGCGTCCCACGGTGCCGAAGGCGCGCCGCCCGACGCGCCCGCGCAGCCGGCGGATCCGTGGTCCTTTCCGCACCTCTCCCACGACGACGACATCGTTCGCATCGTCGAAGACGCTACGGCGCCAAGCCTGCGCGACACCTTCGGCGGCAAGGGCAGCGGGCTCATTTACCTGTCCTACCTGGGCATACCGACGCGGGACGCGTTCATCATTCCCACCGTCGTCTCCCGGCGCGGCCGGCACCTCGACGACGCGCCGCGCCTGGAAGCCGCGGTCGAGCGCCATGTCCGGGTCCTGGAAGCGGATATCGAGCGCGACGACGGCCGGCCGGCCCGGCTCGGCGACCCCGGCGCGCCGTTGTTGCTTGCCGTGCGGGGCGGCTCGGTGTTCTCGATGCCGGGTCAACTCGAGACGATCGTGTTCGTCGGCATGACCTGGCAGGTCGCCGAGGCGCTGGCGCAGGAGGACGAGTGGTTCGCCTGGGATGCCTGCCGGCGCTTCCTGGCGTCGTACGCCGCCTCGGTCTGGCGCATCGACCTCGAGAGCCTCGACCTGGTCGACCGGGCCAAGGAAACGTACGGCGTCGAGCTGAAGATCGAGCTGCCCGGACACGCGATGCGGGCCGTGGTCGAACAGTCGCGGGACGCCCTGCGCGACGCGGGCCACGGTGCTGAGATCGAGCGCCTGCTGCGCGATGCGGACTACCAGTTGCACACCGCGATCCGCGCCGTCTGTGCGTCCTGGAACGGGCCGCGGGCGCGACGGTACCGCGAGATCAAGCACCTGAGCGAACGCTGGAACACCGCCGTGATCGTTCAGCAGATGGCGGCCGGGAACCACAGCAATCCGCCGGGCGCGGCCGCCGACGAGACGCAGATTTCGCTGACCGGCGTGATTCCGCGCACCCGCATGGAGCCGACCGGGTTTCGCAGCTATACCGGCGACATCAAGTTCGGCGCCAGCGGTGACGACCTGGTCGGCGGGCTGACCGAGGCGGATTCCTTCGAGCCGGTGCAGCATCTGCACGAGTTGGCGCCGATGCTGGAGCGCCGGATCAACCACATCAATTCGCGCATTCGGCGTTTCATGGGGTGCGACGCGGAGATCGAGTTCACCGTGGAGCAGGGCGTGCTGAGCGTGCTGCAGACGCGCAGCGCGGAAACCGAGCACATGTTCGAGCCGCGGACCTTCCGGGATCCGGGGCCCGCCTGCGGCCGCGGTATCGGTGTCATGGGCGGCGCCTTCCGCGGTGTCGCCGCGTTCAGCGAGGCGGACGCGGCGCGGCTGCGCGCGGCGCTCGACCCCGCGGCCGACGGCGTCGACGGTGTGCTGCTGGTGCTCGAGAACCCGGTCCCGGACGAGATTCCGCTGATCCTGTCGGTCGATGGACTGCTGGCCTCTCGCGGGGGGTCCACCGCGCACGCCGCGGTCGCGGTGAACGGGATCGACGACAAGCCGTTTTCGGCGGTGCTGGGCGTCACGCAGCTGCAGGTGCTCGGGGATCACGCGATCATCCGTCGCTCCGACGGCGCGGAGGAATGCGTCATCCGGGTCGGCGATGTGGTCTCGATCCACGGCCAGACCGGGGACGTCTACGCCGGTTCCCGGCCGGTCTATGGCTGACCCGCGTTCGCGGGCGAGCGATTCCTAGACCAGCGACGCCGAGGCCAGCAGCGCCAGCCCCAGGGTGATCGTCACCGGCATGACCAGCGTGGTCAGCGCCACGGTCTCGGCCGCCGACTCGCCGTGCGGGGTCAGCGCGCGCGCCATCACGAAGGCGACCATCGCGGTCGGCGCCGCGACCATCAGGAACAGGATGCCCAGGTCCTCGCCGCGAAAACCCGCGAGCACGGCGGCGGCCGTCACCGCGCCCGGCACGATCACCATCTTGAACGCGGCGGCCCAGACGACATCGGGGCGGTCGAGGCGCAGGCTGCGCCAGCGCAGGCTGGCGCCGATGCAGAGCAGGGCGAGCGGCAGCGCCATCCGCGACAGGTAGCCGAGCGAATCTGCGGCGATCCCCGGCAACGGCGGTCCCAGGCGCTGCCAGGCGATTCCCGCCAGCACGCCCAGCAACAGGGGGTTACGCACGAGGTTGCGCAGGATGTCCTGGCGCCGGTCGGTCAGCACCAGCACGGCGAGCACGTTGTAGGTGGCGATCATCGCGGCGACGAACACGCCGGCCCGCGCCAGCACGTCCTCTCCATAGGCGGCCAGGCACAGCGCGATGCCGATCATGCCCATGTTGCTGCGGTAGGCGCTGTGCACGAAGACGCCGCGCTTGTCGCGGTCGACCAGCAGCGGGGCCAGCAGCCAGAGCAGCGCGACGACGACGAAGGTCGCCACGACGCCGAAGGCCGCGAGCGGAAGGTCGTCGTCCGGCGTGACGGGTTGCCCGGCGGTGGCGAGGAACAACAGGCTCGGCATGCAGGCGTTGTACATCAGCCGGTTGCCGACCGCCACGAAGTGGCCGTCGATCCAGCCGCGGTGCCGGAACCCGGCGCCGAGCAGCAGAACGACCACGATCGGGGCCGTGATGGCGAACGACGAGGCGAGGTGGTCGAGGAAACCGCTGTCCATGGTCGGCTATCTTACGCCTTGGCGAACGGCGCGGAACAGCGTGTCGGGTTCAGAGCCGGTAGGCCGCCTTGGCGAAACCGTAAGCCAGTTTTTCCGCCAGTTCGAACGCTTCGTCCTCCTCGAGCCGGTGTTCCACCACCCACTCGGCGAGCATGCCGCAATCGATGCGTCGCGCCACGTCGTGCCGCGCCGGGATCGACAGGAACGCGCGCGTGTCGTCGTTGAAGCCCACGGTGTTGTAGAAACCGGCGGTCTCGGTAACCTGGCGGCGAAAGCGCCGCATGCCCTCCGGGCTGTCGTGGAACCACCAGGCGGGACCGAGTTTCAGCACGGGGTAATGCCCGGCGAGCGGCGCGAGTTCGCGGCTGTAGGCCGTCTCGTCGAGCGTGAACAGGATGATGCGCAGCCCGGCCTCGTTGCCGAAGCGGTCCAGCAGGGGCTTGAGTTCGCGCACGAAACCGGTGGGCATCGGGATATCCGCCCCCTTGTCGCGGCCGAAGCGATCGAACACCCGGGCGTTGTGATTGCGGAAGGACCCGGGATGAATCTGCATGACGAGCCCGTCGTCGAGGCTCATGCGGGCCATTTCGGTGAGCATCTGGCCACGGAAGTCTTCCGCCTCAGACGCCCGGCAGCCGCCGTTGCGGACGCACTGGAACAGCCGTTCGGCATCGGTCGGGCTGAAATCGCGGGTGGCCGCAGTCGGATGGCCGTGGTCGGTCGACGTCGCGCCCATCGTCTTGAAGAACGCCCGGCGCTGGCGCAGCGCGTCGAGGTATCCGGCCCAGGTCGCGGTATCGCAGCCGGTCAGTTCGCCCAGCAGGGCGAGGTTTTCGACGAAGCCTTCGAACTCCGGGTCGACCACCGGGTCGGGCCGGAACGCGGTGATGACGCGGCCGTTCCAGCCGCTGTCGCGGATGGTGCGGTGGTGCCGCAGGTCGTCGAGCGGGGACTCGGTGGTGGCCAGCACCTCGATGTTGAAGCGCTCGAACAGCGCGCGGGGCCGAAAGGCCGGCTGCGCGAGTGCGGCTCCGATACGGTCGAAATAGGCGTCCGCGTTCGCGCTGCACAGGCGTTCCTCGAAGCCGAAGACTTCCTGGAAAACGTGGTCCAGCCAGATCCGCGAGGGCGTGCCCTGGAACAGGTGGTAATGACCCGCAAAGGTCCGCCAGATTTCGCGTGGGTCGGTCTCGACCGGCGTGCCGTCGACGGTCGGAACGCCCAGCTGTTCCAGCGCCAGCCCCTGGCTGTAGAGCATCCGGAACACGTAGTGATCGGGCGTGATGAGCAGCCGTGCCGCATTTTCGAACGGCGCGTTGTCGGCGAACCACGCCGGATCCGTATGTCCGTGCGGGCTGATGATCGGCCGTTCGCGGACGGATCGATAGAGGGCGCGCGCCAGCGCTCGGGTGGTGGGATCGGCAGGCAACAGCCGGTCTTCGTGGAGGAGTGGCATGGCGGTCGACGACTCGCTTCGAAACGGAATATGCGCCGATTATAGCGCAGCATTGTCTACCGGTGGCATCGTTTCCGCACGCCCGTACGCATGATGCCAAGCGCGGCGGCCGGCCGGGCCGGGTCGCGTCGTCACCGGCCCGAGGTGGGTTCCGGTCGCAAATTCGCGGCGGTTCCGATATGTTGAACGGGGAAACTCACCGGCCGCATGACCGGCCCTTCGGAGACGCCGATGTCCACCCTGAGATTGCTTTTCGCGCTGCTCGCCCTCCCGGTGCTGGCGGCCCCGCCGTTGCCTGCCGCCGCGGATTCTGCCCCGTACCCGGTCGTCGGCCAGGTTCAACGCCTCGCGCCCGCGCTCGATGAACTGCTGTCCGCGGACGCGCGGGTCGAGCGCCTGACCGAGGACCGCTTTACCTGGTCCGAGGGGCCGGTCTGGGTGCCGGACGGGGCGTTCCTGCTGTTCTCGGATGTGCCGGAGGACACGATGTGGCGGTGGTCCGAGAGCGGCGGGCTGGATGTATTCCTGCAACCGTCGGCGCTGGTCGACGGCCGGCAACGCGATCCGAGCGGAGAGGGCAGCAACGGGCTTCTGCTGGCGCCGGACGGAACCTTGCTGGTTGCGGACCATGGCAGTCGCGCGCTGATCACCGTGGACCTCGACAGCAGGACAAAGACCCTGCTCGCGGGTCACTACGACGGCAAACGGTTCAACAGCCCGAACGACCTGGCGCTGAGCCGGGTGCGCTGGCCGGGCGTGGTGTTTTTCACCGATCCGCCCTACGGACTGCAGGGGCAGGACGACTCGCCGCGCAAGGAACTGGCTTTCAACGGCATTTACCGGCTCGATACGGATGGCGCCGTGGCGCTTCTGGATACGTCGCTGGCAAGGCCCAACGGCATCGTGCTCTCGCCCGACGAGCGCTTCCTGTACGTCGCCAATTCACAGGCGGAGCGGTCGGAGTGGGTGGTGTTCGAACTCGACGCGGCGGGCGGCGTGGCGGCCGGCCCGCGCCTGTTCTTCAGCGCGCAGGCGCGGGCGGACCGCGGGGATATCGGGCTTCCCGACGGCATGGCGATGGATGTGCACGGAAACCTCTTCGCCACCGGGCCGGGCGGCGTGCTCGTGCTGGATCCCGCAGGCCGCCTGCTCGGCGTGATCGAAACCGGAACCGCGGTGGCCAACTGCGCCTTTGGCGGCGCCGACGGCAGCGTGCTGTACCTCACCTCGCACCGGTTTCTCGCGCGGGTGCAGACGCGCACGCGCGGGATCGAGTTCCGCCCCTGAATCGGTCTTTCGCCGAACGCGTCAGTCGAGTTCGACCCAGCCGCCGGTCTTCGCGCTGCGCGCGATCGCATCGATGACCCGCATGTTGGCGACGGCGTCCTCCAGCGGCGTCGGCACCTCGGTGTCATCGAGGACCGCGCGGGCGAAGGCGTCGCCCATCAGCGTGTACTGGTTGTGGACGCCGGAGCGCCATTCCTGCGTGCCCTCCGCGCCCTGCACCCAGACGCGGCAGGGACGGTCGGCCGGCGCGTTGAAGGGAATTTCCACCTCGACCCGGCCGCTGGTGCCGAGCGCGTTGACCCGCTGATAGGGGGCCATCTGCGTGCCGCAGCTGAAGGCGGCGGTGCCGCCGTCGAACGCCATCAACGCCGTGCACAGGCGGTCGGTGCCGAACGCGGGATCGTACTCCAGGGTGCCGAGCACGCGGCGCGGTTCCGATCCGAACAGCAGACGGGCCGTCGAGATCGCGTAACAGCCGATGTCCATCAGGCCGCCGCCACCCCATTCCGGCACGTTACGGACGTTGTCGGGCTCGTCGTTGTAGTAGGAAAACACCGAGTGGATGGCCTGCAGACGGCCGATCCGGCCCTCTGCA
This sequence comes from Lysobacterales bacterium, assembly GCA_037384065.1. GTDB lineage: Bacteria > Pseudomonadota > Gammaproteobacteria > Xanthomonadales > SZUA-36 > JABDPF01. The sequence continues at coordinate 10,483 of JARROJ010000045.1, read as the reverse complement.
ACGGCCTCCCGCGCGAAACGCCACTGGGGATGGAAGCGGTACATGAAGGCCTCCATGACCTTGAGCCGGGGGTGACGGTGGGCCGCGTCGAGCAAGGTTCGGGCGTCGGCCGCCGACAGGCCGATCGGTTTCTCGCACAGCACGTGCTTGCCGGCCTCGAGCGCGCGGATCGACCACTCGACGTGCAGGTGATTGGGCAGGGGGTTGTAGATCGCATCGACCGTCTCATCGGCCAGCAGTTCGTCGTAATCGCCCCAGGCCCGTGGAATGCCGAGTTCCGCAGCGACACGGCGCGCATTATCGGCGTCGCGTGACGCGATGGCGACGACCTCGCCCGTTTCACTGGCCTGCAGGGCCGGTATGACGTGTTCCCGGCCAATCCTGGCCGTGCTGAGAATGCCCCAGCGCACCTTGCCGTTTGCGTTCATGTCGCCGCGCTCCAACCGCGTTCATCCTGGCTTCGGGTGGATTATACTGAACTGCTGTCAACCGTTCGGATGCCAACCATGAAATCCAGATTCCTGCTGCTGCTTTCCCTGTGTTCCGCCCTGTTGCTGGCCGCCTGCGGCGAAAAGGCCGCCGCGCCGCCGACGGCGTCGCCGGAACCCGAGCCCGCACCGTCGATCCCCAGCTACTCGGCCGAGGTGTTCTACGCGACGACCACCTTCCTGCTGGCGCCCGGCGCCGGCCACGCGTTCTCGCCGGCGAGCGACAAGGTCCTGATTTCGTCCGACGAAAGCGGTGTGTTCAACGCCTACGCGTTGCCGGTTGCAGGCGGCGAGCCCCTTGCGCTGACCGCATCGAGCGATGACGCCGTATTCGCGATCAGCTGGTTTCCCGAAGACGAGCGCATCCTGTATACCCGCGATAACGGCGGTGACGAACTGAACCACGTCTGGGTCCGGGAAACCGACGGCACGCTGTACGACCTGACGCCGGGTGACGCGCTGAAAGCCGCCTTTCTCGCCTGGAGCGACGACGGCGCGCATTTCTACCTGACCACCACCGAGCGCGACGGGCAGTCCTTTGACGTTTACCGCTATGCCGTCGCCGATTACAGCCGTGAACGGGTGTTTGAGAACCCCGGCTTCCAGGTCGCTGCGATCAGCGGCGACGGCCGCTGGCTGGCGCTCGACAGACCCCGCACCAGCGCCGACTCGGACATCTACGTGGTCGACCTGGACGCTGCCGAGCCGGAACCGGTCCTGGTGACGGCGCATGAAGGCAACGTCGCGCACGGCACCTACGCGATCCGCCCGGACAACCGGACGCTGGTGTACTCGACCAACGCGCACGGCGAATTCAACCAGGCCTGGACGCTGGACCTGCTGAGCGGCGAGAAGGCGCCGCTGGTCGAGGCCGACTGGGACGTCAGTTACGTTTCCTACTCGCCCGGCGGGCGGTACCGGGTGGTCGGCGTCAACGCCGACGCGCGCACCGAGGTGACGATCACGGACACCGCGAACGGCACGGAACTGGCGCTGCCCGAGCTGCCGCCCGGGGACCTGCGCAACGTTCGTTTCGATTCCGGCCAGGGCCAGCTCGCGCTGATCGTGAACGCGGACGACTCGCCGTCGAACATCTGGCACATCGACCTCGCCGCGGGCGCCGCCGCGCGGCTGACCGATGCGTTGAATCCCGCGATCGATCCGGCGCACCTGGTGAAGAGCGAGATCGTCCGTTACCCGAGTTTCGACGGGCTGCAGATCCCGGCCGTTCTGTACCGGCCGCTCGGCGCCAGCGCCGACAACCCGGCGCCGGCCCTGGTCTGGGTCCACGGCGGCCCGGGCGGGCAGACGCGCACCGGCTACAGCGCCACGATCCAGCACCTGGTCAACCACGGCTACGCGGTGCTCGGCGCCAACAACCGCGGCTCGTCGGGTTACGGCAAAACCTTCTATCACATGGACGACAAACGTCACGGTGAAGCGGATCTGCAGGACATCGTCTGGGGGAGAAAATACCTCGAATCGCTCGACTGGGTCGACGACGGCCGGATCGGCGTGATCGGCGGGTCCTACGGCGGTTACATGGTCGCGGCCGCACTGGCCTTCGAGCCCGAGGTGTTCGACGTCGGTATCGATATTTTCGGCGTGACCAACTGGGTGCGCACGCTGGAGTCGATTCCGCCGTGGTGGGCGTCGTTCAAGGAAGCGCTTTACGACGAGATGGGCGACCCCGCGACCGATGCCGAGCGGCACCGGCGCATCTCGCCGTTGTTCCACGCGGACAACATCGTCAAGCCGTTGCTGGTGATCCAGGGCGCGAACGATCCGCGCGTGCTGCAGGTCGAGAGCGACGAGCTGGTCGAGGCCGTGCGCGCGAACGAAGTCCCGGTCGAGTACATCGTGTTTCCCGACGAGGGGCATGGCTTCACGCGTAAGGAAAACCGAATAGTAGCTTCAGAGGCTTACGTTCAGTTTCTGAACCGATACCTTAAGTAAATTCAGGCCGATCGAAGCCCGCCCCGGTTCGGGGCGGGCGTACGGCGACCGCCTCAGGCCGGCTCCGCGATGACGCCGAGCGTGCGGCTGTCCGGGGCCAGCGGCGTGCCGTCGAGCCCGCCGGTCAGGGCGCGGATCATGAAGCCGGCCTCGGCGAATTCGGCCGCCGCGCGCTCGGGCGTGTAGTACTGCACCCAGTTCCAGATCTGCCACGCCTCGCCGGGTTCGAAAACGGCGAAGCGGTCGAGGGAGATTTCCGCCTCTTCGTACACGTCGGTGCGATGAATGCCGACGTAGTCACCCGGTGCGAAAAAGCCGGCCATCAGCCGGGGTTCGATGACGACCCCGTCTTCGACTTCGGCGAAGGCGCCGGGGCCGGCCAGGTCGAGCGCGAGCAGGCCGCCGGGTGCGAGCAGGTCGCGGATGCGGCCCAGCAGACGGGCGCGGTCGTCCGGGCCCAGCGCGCAGAAGTCGTAGTAGACCAGCGTTGCAACATCGAAGCCGCCCGGAAGCTCGTCGACGAGGTAGTCCGCTTCGAGGTACCGGACATGGTCCATGCAGCGCGTGCGGGCGTAGTCGAGCGCGACGCGCGAGAAGTCGACACCGCTCACCTCGGCGCCCGCGCGGGCCATGCGCCGCGCGTACAGGCCGGGTCCGCAGCCGAGGTCGACGACCCGCTTGCCCGCGAGGGTCAGCTGGTCATCCAGCCACGCGACGATCCGGTCGATCTCCTCGACCCGCCGCGACGCGTGGTCGGTGTCCTGGCTGAGGTGGTATTCGAGCATCTTCCGCGCCAGGTGCGGACGGGTCCACAAGTCGCGAATCGTGTTCTCGGCGAACGGTTCCGGCCGGCTGCCGAGGGCGTGCAGGAGGTCATACATGGTCGGAGATGATAACGCGTCGGGCCGATCGCGGCGCGACGGTCTCGATTTCCCGCGCCGAACGTGAGGCTCCGCGTCCATACGGAACCTTGACCGGGGTGGCGACCGGCCCCGCGCGGGGCCGGTCGCAGGGGTCAGCGTTCGATACCGGCGAGGTCGACCAGGAACGCATATTCCTGGGCCGTCTCGCGGTAGGCTTCGTAACGCCCCGAGGCGCCGCCGTGGCCGGCTTCCATGTTGGTGTGCATGACGAGCCGGTTGTCATTGGTGCGCCGGTCGCGCAGGCGCGCGACCCACTTGGCCGGCTCGAAGTACTGTACCTGCGAGTCGTGCAGGCCCGTGGTGACCATCAGGTTGGGGTAGTCCTGCGCGGTGACGTTGTCGTACGGCGAGTAGGACAGCATGTAGTCGTAGGCCGCTTTCTCGTGCGGGTCGCCCCATTCGTTCCACTCGTTGCTGGTCAGCGGAATGGTTTCGTCCAGCATCGTGGTGACGACGTCGACGAACGGCACGGCGGCGATGACGCCGTCGTACAGTTCGGGCGCCATGTTGATCACCGCGCCCATCAGCAGGCCGCCGGCGCTGCCGCCCATCGCGTAGGTCCGGTTCGGGTCGATCTTGCGCTGCTCCTGCAGCGCCCGCGTGACGTCGATGAAGTCGGTGAAGGTGTTCTTCTTGTTCATCAACCGGCCCTGTTCATACCAGTTCCGGCCCATTTCCTGGCCACCGCGGATGTGTGCGATGACGTAGACGAAGCCGCGGTCCAGCAGGCTGATCACGGAATTGCGGAACCACGGGTCGGTCGATGAGCCGTAGGAGCCGTAGGCGTAGATCAGCGCCGGCGCCGAACCGTCCAGCGGCGTGTCCTTGTGCCAGGCGAGCGAAACCGGCACCGCCGTACCGTCGCGTGCGCTGACCGTCATGCGGCCGTCCCGGTAGTTGGCGCTTTCGAAACCGCCCAGTACCCGTTCCGCCTTGAGCAGCTCCGTTGCGCCGGTCTTCAGGTCGATCTCCCAGGTCTGGGTCGGGGTGACCAGGCTGGAGTAGCCGTAGCGGATCCGGTCCGTATCGGTGCTGACATTCGTCCCCGGCCACATCACGTAGGATTCGGATTCGGCGTCCAGGTAACGGTCCATGCTGCCGTCGAGCGCCAGGACCCGGACCTTGCGCAGGCCGTCCTTGCGCTCGCCGACGACCAGCCAGTCGTCGAAGGCCTGGATTTCCCGGACCATCGCGTCCGTCCGGTGCGGGATCACTTCCTTCCAGGCCGACTTGTCGCCCGCCGTCTCCAGCGTGGCGGACAGCACCCGGAAATTCTCCGCGTTCCAGTTGCTGCGAATGAAGAAGCGGCCGTTGGCGTGGTCGACCTGGTACTCGTGACCGGCTTCCCGGGGCAGGAACGGGCGGAATTCGCCCAGCGGCTCGTTGGCCGGCAGCAGCTGGACCTCCGAGGTCTCCGTCTCCTGGTGCTGCAACATGATCCAGTCGCCCGACCGGCTGCGCCACAGCCCGGTATAGAAGCGGTTGTCCTTTTCCTCGTAGACCAGCACGTCCTCGGCGGGGTCGGTGCCGAGCTTGTGCCGCATGACGCGGTAGGCGAGCAGGGTTTCGGGGTGTTTGTCCAGGTAGAACAGGTAGGCGCCGTCGGCCGACCAGGCCATCGCCGCATTCGCGTTGCCGATGACCTCGGGCAGAAACTCACCCGTCCGGGTATCGAGGATGCGGATCTCGTGAATCCGGCGGCTCAGGGTGTCCTCCGCGATGGCGGCGTAGCGTTGGTCGTCGCTCATTTCGAGGTTGCCCAGGCTGTAGTAGTCGTGGCCTGCAGCGCGCTGATTGCCGTCGATAAGGATTTCCTCGGGAGCTTCCATGCTGCCCTTGCGGCGCGCATAGATCGCGTAATCCTTGCCCGGTTCGTAGCGGGCGTAGTACCACCAGCCATTTTTTTCGTACGGCACGCTGGATTCGTCCGGGTCGAGGCGGCCGACCATTTCCTCGTACAGGGTCTCCTGCAGTTCCCGGGTGGGCTCCATGACCCGTTCGAACCAGTCGTTTTCTTCCTCGAGGTAGGCCAGCACCTCCGGGTCGGAGCGCGAATCGTCGCGCAGCCAGTAATACTCGTCGATGCGGGTGTCGCCGTGCATCGTCATCTCGTGCGGGCGTTTTTCAGGCATGGGCTCGCTCATCGGGCTCGGGTTTGCGGCGGAATCATCAGTGGCGGCCGGGGCCGACGCGGGCGGCGGCTCCGACGGCTGGCATCCGGCCAGGACGAGCACGGCCAGCGCGCTGCTCAGGTACGGGAATCTCATTTGAATCTCCGGAATAATCCAGTCAGGAGGAGGATCTGATCCCGTACTTTACACCAATCGGGCGGGCTCGGCGAAGGCGCCCGAGGGCCGCGGTGCGCCGGGTCCGCGCCACCGGGACGTGCATCGAATAAGTCATATGAATCGGTTCGGCCGGCGGGTATACTGACCCGCGCACCGTGGCGGTTCTTCCGCGGCCCGGGGCAGGGGAGGGAGCCGGCGGCAATCGCCGGGTCGCAGCTGACCGGGCCGGCAACACGCGGTGCGCAACGGGACGCTGCAGAGGGAAAACAACTATGAGTTTCGTCTTACTGGATTGGCTCGTGCTGGCCGTGTTCATGCTGGCCCTGGTCGGCATCGTCGTGTGGGTGGCGCTGCAGAAAGAAGAGGATACGGAAGACTACTTCCTGGCCGGGCGCAACGCGACCTGGCTGGCCATCGGCGCCTCGATCTTCGCCTCGAACATCGGTTCGGAACACCTGGTGGGGCTTGCGTCGGCCGGCGCCGAGTACGGCATGGCCATGGCGCACTGGGAGTTCCATTCCTGGATCATCCTGATGCTCGCCTGGATCTTCGTGCCGTTCTACTGGCGCACCCAGGTCTTCACGACACCCGAATTTCTCGAGCGGCGGTACACGCCGCAGACCCGCACCTTCTTCTCGTTCATCTCACTGGTCAGTTACGTGCTGACCAAGGTGTCCGTAACGGTATTCGCCGGTGGCCTGGCCATCCAGGAAATCTTCGGCATCGATACCCTGTTCGGCATCGACTTCTTCTGGATCGCGGCCATTTCCCTCGTCGTGATCACGGGGCTGTATACGGTTATCGGGGGCATGAAGGCGGTCCTGTGGACCTCGGTACTGCAGACCCCGATCCTGTTGCTGGGATCGTTCATCATCCTGTTCGTCGGTCTGACCAAGCTGGGCGCCGGCGCCGGGTTGCTCGAGGGCTGGGCGGTGATGTCGGAAGTCACGGGTTCGAACATGCACCTGTTCCGTCCGATGGACGATCCGATGTTCCCCTGGCCGGCCGTGATCGGCGGCTCGATCATCATCGGCAGCTGGTACTGGTGCACCGACCAGTACATCGTGCAGCGCGTGCTGTCGGGGCGCGACATGACCCAGGCGCGGCGCGGCGCCATCTTCGGGGGCTACCTGAAGATCACGCCGGTATTCATCTTCATGGTGCCCGGCATGATCGCGTTCGCCCTGGCCGAGAAGGGCATGCTGGACCTGTCCGGCGGTTCCAACACGGCCTTTCCCGTGATGGTGCGCGAATTGCTTCCGGCCGGCATCAAGGGCGTGGTGCTCGGCGGCGCCATCGCGGCGCTGATGAGTTCGCTGGCGTCGCTGTTCAATTCCTCCGCGACGCTGTTCACGGTGGATTTCTACGAACGCCTGCGCCCCGGCCGCGGCCAGAAGCACTACCTGCGCGTGGGCCGGGTCGCGACCACCGTCGTGGTCCTGCTCGGCATCGCCTGGGTGCCGGTCATCCCGCTGCTGGGCGACAGCCTGTACGAAGCCTTGCAGAAAGTGCAGTCGCTGATTGCGCCGGCCATCGTCGCGGTCTTTTTCCTCGGTATTTTCTCCAACCGGGTGACGCCGGCGGCGGGCTTCTGGGGGCTGATCATCGGCTTCGCGGCCGGCATGTTCTACCTGATGCTCGACCTGTGGCCGAGCCTGGCCGCGACCAACGCGTTCTTCGCCTGGGTCGGCGGCATGAACTGGCTCTACTACTGCTGCCTGCTGCTGATCTTCACCGTCGCGGTGATGGTTACGATCAGCCTGTTCAGCAAGCCGAAGACGGACGCCGAGCTTTCCGGGCTGACCTATAAGGGCGTCTCGCCGCAGCAGGCGGCCGAAGTCCGCGAAAGCTGGAACGGCTGGGATGTCTTCAACACCGCAGTGATCCTGGGCATCATCGCGTTCTGCTACATCGTATTCTTCTGATGGGTTCCGGCGGGATCCGCGCGACGGGTCCCGCCGGCCAACTGAACGATACCTGAGGTCGAAATGACCGACGAAACCATCGAACGACCGGCGTACAGCAGCCAGAACCGCGAGCGGACTTACGGCAGCCTCACCGAGCGCATCGTGCAGGACCTGGGGGTCGCGATCGTGACGGGTGAGTTCAGCGGCGACGCGGGATTTCCGATCGAGTCCGAGATCTGTGCGCGGTACGGCGCGAGCCGCAGCATCGTGCGCGAAGCGATCAAGGTGCTGAACGCCAAGGGGCTGCTGATCGCGCGTCCGCGGCGCGGCACCAGTGTCCGCCCGGAGCACGACTGGAATCTGCTCGATCCGGACGTCCTGAACTGGATGATGAACCGGCGGTTCAGCATCGATCTGCTCAAGCACTTCACCCGGGCGCGCCTGGCGATCGAACCGGCGGCAGCCGCCGAGGCCGCGCGGACGGCCAGCGAACGCCAGCTGGAGAACATCGCGGAAATGCTCGCGCGCATGGCGCGGGCGGCCGAAGGTCATGATGATCCGCTGGAGGCGGACATCGGGTTCCATGCCGCGATCCTGGATGCCAGCAACAACCCGTTTTTCTACGCCATGAGCCCGATGATCGAAACGGCGCTGCACTTTTCGATCCGGTTCACCAACGAGCGTCTGCAGCAGCGGTTCGCGTCGGTCGAGGAGCACACCCGGATTTTCGAATCGATCCGGCTGCGGGACGCCGATCTTGCCGAGGTCGAGACCCGGGCGCTGCTGCAACGCGCCCTGAACCTGATGGAAAGCGTTCGCGAATGAGCCTGCGTGACGGCGGGTCGCCGGCGCTCGACCCGGCGCATCTCGAAGCGCGCTTCACGGCCCTGTTTCGGGGCCGGCCCCGCCTGTACCGGGCCCCCGGCCGGGTCAACCTCATCGGCGAGCACACCGATTACAACGACGGCTTCGTGATGCCGACCAACACGGCGCTGTATACCTGGGTCGCGGCTGCGCCGCGCGGGGACCGGACGGTGCGCGCCCACTCGGCGCTTTTCGAGGAAACGGTCGAATTCAGTCTCGACGGGCTTGCGCCGGGCGGGGCGTCCGCCTGGGCGGAGTACCTGAAAGGCGTCGCCGCGATGCTCCTCGAGGCTGGCGTATCGCTGTGCGGCGCCGACCTGTTGATCGACGGCGACCTTCCCCTCGGGGGCGGCCTGAGTTCCTCGGCTTCGCTGGAGGCGGCGGCCGCGGTCGCGTTGCTGGGCTGCGCCGGCGGCACGCTGGAGCCGATGGCGCTCGCGCTCGCGTGCCAGCGCGCCGAACACGACTACGCCGGCGTGCCCTGCGGCATCATGGACCAGGCCGTCATCATCGGCTGTCCGCGGAGCCACGCCATGCTGCTCGATTGCCGCTCGCTGGCGTCCGGCTTTCGACCCCTTCCGGAGACGATTTGCCTGCTGGTGGTCGACAGCGGCGTGAAGCACCGCCTGAGCGACGGCGGCTACCGGCAACGTCGCGGGGAGTGCGACGACGCGCTCGAGTGGCTGGCCGCCCGCGAGGACGGCGTGAACTCCTACCGGGACGTCGATGCGGCCATGCTGCAACGGCACGCGACGGAACTCGACGAGGCGCCGCTGCGCCGGGCGCGCCATGTGGTCAGCGAAACGCGCCGCGTGCTGGCGGCGGCCGACGCGCTGGAGCGGGGCGACCGGGTCGCGCTCGGCGCGATCCTGGACGCGTCTCACGCCAGTCTGCGCGACGACTTCGCGGTCAGCTGTCGCGAGGTGGATTTCCTGGTCGCGACGGCGCAGGCGACACGCGGGGTCTTCGGCGCCCGGATGGTCGGTGGGGGGTTCGGCGGTTGCATGATCGCGCTGGTCGATCCCGAGGAACGGGATCGCGCCCTGTCACGGATCGCGGATGCGTATCGCGCGTACACGGGTCGCGCGCCCTGGCGTCACGTGGTCGCGCCGGCGTCGCCCGCGGGCGCCGTGGAGGGGTGAAAGGGCTTTACTTGGAACGGGCCCGGATCGCGCTCGCCTTCTCGGGGTAGCGGCCGCGGTACGGTGCGTAAAACGCGCGCACGCGGTCGAAGGTGTGTTGCACGTCGTCGTCCGGCATGAAGGCGCCGCCCATGCCGATGCGTTTCGTCGGGTAGTCCAGCCAGCCCATCACGATCGGCACCGAGGCCGCGCGCGCGATGTGGTGGAATCCGGATTTCCAGTGGTCGGTCGCCGAACGGGTGCCCTCCGGGGCGAGGCCCAGCTTGAACGTCTCCGATTCATCGAAGTGGCGCACGACCTGGGGGATCAGGTCGCCGCTGCGGCCGCGGTCGACCGGAATGCCGCCGAGGGCGCGGAACAGCCAGCCGAACGGCGGCCGGAACAGGGTGTGCTTGCCGATCCAGTGCGCGTCGAGCCGGATCGCCCGGGCGGCCAGGATGCCGACCATGAAGTCCCAGTTGCTGGTGTGCGGGGCGACGATCAGCACGTAGCGCCGGGTGCCCGGGTCGTCGATATGGAGGGTCCAGCCGAAGAGCTTGAGGAGCCACCTGGAAAACGCTGCGATCATCTTTTGAAGATGGGGGCGGCCGCGGGCGAATTACATGGTCGCGCGAACGACGGCCCGCGCCTGTAAAAGCGCCGGCGTTTGACCGATAATGCGGGCCAGGCGGTAAGACCAGCGAGAATAACCATGGCAAATCGAAGCGCGTTTCCCCCCGTATTCTGGGTCGCCAACCTGGTCGAGGTCCTCGAACGCTTCGCGTACTACGGGATCTATTTCGGATTTGGCATCTACATGGCCTCCCTGGGCTACACGCGCGCCCAGCTGGGCGTGGTGCAGAGCATTTTCCTGTTGCTGTCCTACGGCATCCCGGTGATTTCCGGAACCTTCGCCGATCGCTACGGCTTCAAGAA
>JARROJ010000044.1:0-20208 GCA_037384065.1 Lysobacterales bacterium | reverse complement strand
AGTTCAGTCGCGTTGCGTCGCTCATCGACCAGGTCGCCTGGCCGTAAGCGGCCAGCGTGTCGGTGTCCTGGTCGAGCGTCCGCGGCGTGCCCGTGTTGGCCGCGAACTGGCCAAACCCCGGCCCCGCCAGTGCGTCGATCACCGGAATCATGATGCTGCCGTCGTCGACCAGCAGGGTGTCGAAGAAGGCCAGGTCGTTGGTCTGGTAGAAGACGCCCGCCACGTAGTCGAGGGTCCGTCCGGCGGGCGACGCCACCCGGAACTCCTGGCTGAACTGGTCGAAATCCTCGCGGAAAAGCGCATTGAAGACGTTTCCTCCGGTGAAGTCGCAGTCACACAGCTCCTCGTATTCATACGCCGACCACCCGGTCACGCTGGTCACCACGAAATCGCCCCAGCCGCCGTAATCGACCGTCAGAACGTACTCGTTCGCCTCGTTGTCACTGGAGTCACCGTTGGAAGAGCGCCGGTAATCGAGATAATTGTTCGCGACGCTCGCATCCTGGCCGAAGACCTGCAGGATCTGCGCGTAATTCAGACCGGCGAAGGGCCCGGCCTGGGCGGGCCGGTCGTCGACGATCTCGATATTGCGCCCCACGGTGTCAAAGCGGCTGTGTTCGATTTTCAGCGTCACGTTCCAATCCGTCCCGGGCATCCAGGCGAGGGTGCCTCTGACGGCCCGCTCCTCCCGGTTCGCCTCGTCCGTATCCAGCGTCAGATTGCGCGTGTAGCCATCGACATCGCGCCAGCGGAACGCGAGCCTGCCGCTCAGCGTGTCGCCAAACGGCCCGGAGATGAAGCCGTCCAGCTTGCGGTCGTCCAGCTCCGGCTCGTACAGGGCGCTGACGCGCGCCTGCAAGGTGTCCGTCGGGCGCGCCGAGCGGATGTTGAGCGCACCGGCGATCGAATTCATGCCGAACAGGGTGTTCTGCGGACCCCGCAGGACCTCGAAGCCCTCGAGGTCCATGAACGGGATGCGCGACTGCTGCGCCCGACCGCGGTAGATGCCGTCGACATAGGTTCCGACCGACTGCTCGAACCCCTGGTTTTCGCCCGAGCCGATACCGCGAATCGACAGATTGCTGCCGATCCCCGTTTCCGTGACGGTCAGGTTGGGAACGTAGAGTTGCAGTTCCTCCAGGCGGTTCAGGTCGGTTTCCCGGATCATGTCGCCGGCCAGCGCGACGATCGAGATCGGCACGTCATGGGCGCTTTCCTCGCGCTTGCGCGCCGTAACGACGATTTCTTCGAGGGCGTTCGCGTATTCGGACCCCGCCCCGTCCTGCTGGGCCTGAAGGTTCTGAATCGGAAGCAACAACGAACCTGCGGCCGCACCAGCGGCAATGAATAATGCTTTCACGTCGACTCTCTCCTTTCGACTGACGCACGTTGCCGAACCGGTGTCCCGGTCGCGGCGCGTTTCTGCCTGAACGCCTCCGTTCCGCTGTTCGGCAGAATGACAGGAATCGCGCTCAAGCAGTTAAATTTACTGTAATAATTATTTTTCGCCGGCCAACATAACAGATTTGCGGGAACGAGGGATACGATTATTTATTTTGCGCACCGCCCGGCTCGCGGCCCAGAACCGCCCGCAAGTGGGCGGCGAAATCCTGCGAGTAGCTGCGCGAGCCCGCCGCGTTGGCGACGGCATCGCGAAAGTAACCCGCGCGGGACCGGGTCGCCAGCCACGTATCCAGCGCCTGCCAGATGTCCGGATCGATGAACCCTTTCTGGTGGTCGTGGAACGCCTGCTCCCAGTTGTCGAGGTAAAGATAGGCCAGGGTCTGCACGCGACTGCGGTCCACGTCGCTCAGGGCGCCGCCGGATTCGGCGCGCAACATCAGTTCGGCGAACCCGGCATCGGTGACCCGGACGATTTCCAGGCGCTCCAGTCCATCGACGAGCGAACGCTCATTGCCGGAACGCAGGGCTTCGGTATTGTCCCGGACCTGCAGGCCAACGAAGACCAGCGAGACGACAACGGCCGCGGCGGCCGCGATGTCGGCGATCTGTGCCCATTGGGCGAGGGTCCAGCGGCGCATGCATCGGCACTCCTGTGGGAAACGCGGCCATTAGACCACCAATTTCCGCGCCCGACCAATCGACGCCAGCGACCGTGGCCGCAGCCGTTGGCTTGCCCGAAGGCGCCGGCTCAATAGGCGGTGTAGACGACGGAGGTGCCGAGGTTCAGGTCCTCCGCCAACCGGTGGTTTTCACCGGTGCGGACATCGTGGGCCCAGACGACGTATTCGTTCTGCCCGCCGAACGCCGCCTCGCGGCGCTCCCGAAAGACGATCACGCCCTGGTCCTCGAGGTAGGCCAGGGCCAGGAAAGCCTCGCCGTCGGGCAGTGCCGGGCGGCCGAACGGGCGGCCGTCAAGATCCGCGAACACGTATTCGTGGCCTGCGCCAGCAGCATCTCCGTCGCGCTCCCGGCAGAGCAGCCGGTCCAGATCGTCGATCCAGACCGCGCCGTCCAGGCGGCACAACGCCGCCAGGGGCTCCAGCGCGGACAGTTCCCCGGTGCCGGCGTTGTAGGCATGGATTCGCGGCCGCCCCGCATCGAGGGTCTCGAACAGGACGCGGCCGTCCGCGAGGGTCAGCATCGCCGAGAGCCGGTTCCGCGCATGCGCCATGATCACCGGGTCGGCGTCGGAACCACCGGCCAGCGCAACGGCGTAGAGCTTGCCGCCATCGTCGTAAACGATGATCCCGGCGTCGGCGACGAAGCGGGCGCGGACCCCCGCGTACAGCGATTCGGATTGCCCCGTCTTCAGATCCAGCCAGGCGATCCGGGCGACGTTTCTGCGGTTCACCGACGCCGTTTCCGAAATCAGCAGGCGGTTTTCGCCGAACGGGCTGATTTCCCGGATCGTCCGGTTGCCCAGGTGGGTCACCATGGAAAGGCTGTCGTCGCGCAGGCTGAAGCGCATCAGGTAGGGCCCCTGAACATAGTAGAGATAGCCGTGGAAGGTGCGCTCGTCGGACGGCCCGCAGGCCACCAGCAACGGCGCCAGGGCGAAACAGAGAATCAGGGAAAAAAGTCGGTACATGGCGTGTGCAGTTTAGCCCGATTCGACCCCGGGCGCGTCACGTGCGGACGCCGTTGCGCCGCCGCCCGCCGTCACTCCTTCACGCCCGGTCAGTCGGTCGTCAGCAAGTACTCGCCGAACTTCATGTCGGCGGCAAGAATGTGCCCGGTCAGCCATTGCTCCAGGATCTCGAACTCGGCTTCCTCGAGCGTTCCGCTGCGGAGAATCTCCGCCTGCAATTCCCGGACGCTGTCCATCAGGTCGAGGTGCTCCTGTCGATGCTCCTCGAGGTCCCGGTAGCCGGACTTCAGCATCAGGCGTTCTTCGTGGCAGAAATGCCAGGCGGTGCAGCGGATCAACTCCTCCAGCAGCGTCTCGACGTACGCCCGGCTTTCGCCTTCCTCCACCGAGCGGCCCAGCAGGTTGAACAGGTTCACGAGGATTCGGTGATCGTTGTCGATTTCGTCGTTTTCGACGCTCAGAACCTTGTCCCAGACGAGTTCCTTCATGGCGGTTCCCCCGGTCAGTGGCGCCGTGCGGCGCTGGGGAAGCGCTCCGCGGAGAGCGCCTCGCCGTCACGGGCGTAAATCATGATTATACGCCGGCGCACCGGTCGCGGGGACGGCCGCCAAGCGTCGACCGCTTACCCCGGCGATGATGCTGTATTACCCTATTCGACATGCAGCCAACGGCAGAATATCAGACACCGACCGAGGCGGCCCCGCCCGCCCCCGGGCCCGTGGACGCCCGCCCGGCGGCGCGGGCCGCACGGTGTCGACCCGCCGCCGCGCGTTACGGAGATTTCCGCGATGGCGCCTGACGACCCCCGCATGGAATGGCTCGAGGTCGTCGACGCGCAGGACGCGGTGATCGGGCTCGAACGCCGCGGCGTCATTCATGCGCGCGGCCTGATGCACCGCTCCGCCCAGGTGCTGGTGTTCAATTCGGCGGGCGAGGTGTTCCTGCAGAAACGGTCCGCGTCCAAGGACGAGTTTCCCGGCCTGTGGGACAGTTCCGCCGCGGGGCACGTCAATCCGGGTGAAGGTTATGCGGACTGCGCCCGGCGGGAACTCGCCGAGGAACTCGGCATCACGGAGCCGGTGGTGCTGGAACCGCTGTTCCGGATCCCCGCATCCGAAGCCACCGGTTGGGAACATTGCTCGGTGTTTCGCTGCCGCTACGACGGACCCATGACCCTGCAGCGCAACGAGGTCGACGAAGGCAGGTGGTTGCCACCGGCGGAGGTGGACGGCCTGGTCGACGATCCAGGCGCGCCGCTGACCCCGGCCATCCGGCGCATCTGGCGGCGCATCAGCCCGGGGCATTAAACTGCGCGCGAAACGCCGATGACGGTACGCGGCGCTTACCGCGACGAAAGCGCCGCGCGCGGCGACGAGCGAAGCGACCGGCCGCGAACTGCCATTTGGCATCCGCGCAATAAAGGACTACGCTCACAGCCATCGATCATCCACGGAAAACCGCCCTTGCCGTTATTCGAAGAACTCCGACGCCGTAATGTCTTTCGAGTAACCGTTGGTTACGTCGTCTCCTGCTGGTTGCTGATACAGATTGCCGACGTGATGCTGAACGTGGTCGAGGCGCCCGGCTGGGTGTTGCAGGCCCTGTTTATCCTGGCGGCTCTGGGCTTTCCGGTGGTGGTGTTCTTCTCCTGGGCCTATGAAGTTACGCCCGAGGGCATCAAGCGGGAAGCTGAGGTGGACCGCAGCCAGTCGATTACGCACGTGACCGGCCGCAAACTCGACCGCGCCATTTTTGTCGTACTGCTCATCTCGCTGGGGTATTTCATCTGGGAGTCGCGCTTCAAGGAAGACGACACGCCGAACGCGGCCGAAACGAGCCAGCCCGCGGCCGTGGCCGATGCCCGTGAAGCCAGCGCGACCGAACCGCGGGACGGCAGCGAAACGGCGGCCCCGATCATTTCCGAACAGTCCATCGCGGTGCTGCCTTTCGTCAACATGAGTGACGATGTCAGCAATGAATATTTTTCCGATGGCCTGTCGGAAGAACTGCTGAACCTGCTGGCGCAAATACCCGATCTGAAGGTCGCGGCAAGAACCTCCTCATTTTCCCTCAAGGGCAAGAACCTGCAGATCTCGGAGATCGGTGAATTGCTCAGGGTCGCGCACGTGCTCGAAGGCAGTGTGCGCAAAGCCGGCAATCGCGTTCGAATCACCGCGCAGCTGATCAAGATCGACGATGGCTACCACCTGTGGTCCGAGACCTATGACCGCACGCTGGACGACATTTTCGCCATCCAGGACGAGATCGCCGAATCCGTGGTGGAACAGCTGAAGGTCACCATTCTCGGCGATACACCAAAGGCCACGGAGGCCGACCCCCAGGCGTATGCGCTCTATCTCGAGGCGCGACACACGCACCGCCAGATGACGGCGGAATCGCTCAGGAAGGCGCAAGGCCTGTACGAGCAGGCATTGAGCAAGGACCCGAACCTCGTGGTCGCCATGAAGGGGCTCGCCAGCAACCTGATGAACCAGGAAAACCACGGCCTGATCCCCCCGGGTGAGGGTTACGGTCGCGCGCGCGACATTCTCGAAGACGCGCTGGAGTTGGATCCGGGCAATGTGAACGTTCACGAGGGACTCGGCTGGCTGGCGATCTTCCATGACAGCGATCTGCGGCGAGCCGCGTTTCACTACGAGCGTGCATTGCGCCTTGCGCCCGCCGATCCGGAGATTGTCGGGGCCACCGCCGCGCTGCTGGTCCACCTGGGCCGACCCGAGGAAGCCATCGCCCCGAAGGAGTTCTCCATCGCCAGTGACCCCTTGAACCCGGTCGGCTACGCGAACCTGGGATCGATCTACTATTTTGCCGGCCACTGGGACCAGGCCATCGCCGCCTACCGCAAGGCGCTCGAGCTGAGTCCGGGCTATATCGGCGCCCACTACTTTGCCGGCGCGGCCTACCTGATGAAGGGCGACGTCGAGAAAGCCCATGCGGCCTTTGCGCAGGAGGGCGACGACGAGTACCGGGTCAAGGGCGAGGCCCTGGCCTTCCATGCGCTGGGTCAGGAGGCCGAATTCCGGGCGAAGGTCGCCGAACTGGCCGAAGGCTGGGGTGACCAGTGGCCCTCCGAGGTCGGGCACGTGTATGCCTGGACGGGCGACGCCGACCGGGCATTCGAATGGCTGCAGAAGTCGGTGGACGAGGAAGAAGGGGCGTTCAACCCGGTCGATCCCCTGCTCGGACCGCTGCACAGCGATCCCCGCTGGCTTCCCATGCTGGAGGGTATCGGCAAGTCGCCCGAGCAGCTCAATTCGATCGCGTTCGAGGTCACCCTGCCGCAGTAGCGGCCGATCCGGTCAATCGAGCCAATCCGTCACGGCAATACCGACGCCGATCCGATGGATTCGCTGGTCGTAATCGATCAGGCTCTCCCCGTAGCCGTTGAAGTACTGGATATAGCCCTTGAGGTACGGGTAGTCGAAAACCGGAAAGCTCCAACCCACCTCCAGTGCACCCTCGTCGAAACCGCTTTCGACCTGGTTTCGCGACATCAGGCTGAAGACATGGGCGCCGCGCCGGTAGGCCGCGCGGAATTCGCCGTGCCCCATGTAGTCGCTGATGTCGGGATTGTCGTCCTCGTCATCGTATTCACCGAGCCGAATCCACGGCTTGAACGACAGCGCCCAACGCCCTTTTTCAAAAATGAAGTTGGCGTAGACCCGGTTCCAGCTGCGGGACAGGGCGCCGCCCCGCCCGTTCGACTGATGCACCAGGCCGATCGAGTTGACCGTGTTGGTGAACCCCCAGATTGTCCAGTGGTTCCGGAACTGGGCCCAGATCTCGGGCTCGTGGTTGGTCTCCCGGAACGGCCGCGAGTAGTCCGCGTTGTATACCTGCCAGAACGAGCGATTGGTGTAAGCGCCGTACAGGTCCATGCGCTCATTGAACAGCCCGATCGCCAGCGGCACCTTGAGGCTGATCTGGAACTGGCTTTCCACGTCGTCGTTCGCGTAGTCGGGATCGTTCGACGCCTCCCGAAACAGGTCCGGGTTCCAGCCCCGATCGTTGTACGCGCCGACCAGCATGTAGTTGGGCTTGTGCGCCATGATGGTGAACGGGCGATCCACCGCTTCGCGTTCGATCGCCAGGCGCTGCCTGACCGGCGGCGTCGGTTCGTCCCCGGCCAATTCGGGCGCCACTTCCGCGTCCTCGCCGACGGCGGGCGAATCCGGCGCGTCCAGCCGGCAGCGTTCCCGCAGCTCGGCGAGGGTCATCGCTCCGTCCGCGCTTTTCGCAAAACGCAGGACGCAGGACGGGTCCAGCCCGGCGCGCGCGCTTTCCGCGCCGAGCAGGCTGATGACCATCAGTAGCAGTAGGGTCCGTCGTCGGGCCGGGAGGGTGCTGAACATGCTTTGTCCGTTCGAAGTGATGGATTGGCTGAAGCGCATCGTCTCAAACGCGCCGAGCGCGTTCAATCCCGCGACCGGAACGGGCGTCGGGGGCCTGAGCGAAGATTCCGCCCCGGACCGGCAAACGCCCGCCCCCGCGACACGGCGACGATGAACGCGCATCGGCCCGGCGCACGAAACGCCTGGCCGCATTCCGTAAACGAATTCGTCTCGCCAGTGTCTGAAACGGTATCGGGAACCGTATTCGCACGATGCTGGAGTGCGTCCCATGATATCGACCAACTCCTGCGCCCTGGCCCTCGTCCTGCTCGCCGGCCTCCTCGTCGCGCCCGCGGCCGCGGCGGAAGTGTACAAATGGACCGACGAAAACGGCGTGGTGCACTACACCGACCGGCCACCGGAGCGCGGCCTGAAAAGTGCGGCATTGGACGTTCCGACGACCCCCGAGAGCCAACCGGCCGAAAGCCCGGCGAGCGAACCCCAACCGGCCACCCCGTGGTACGAGCAGTGGCTTGCCGAACAGCGGGAACGCAAGCTGCAGGAAAAACAGGCCCGCGAGACCGCGAGCGCCGAAAAAGGGGCCGAGCAGGCGCTCATGCTGGAAGAGTGCGCCCAGGCGCGGCAACGGCTGAAGGTGCTCGAAACGCCGTGCCGGGTCTTTTTCGACGGTCGCGGCATCTTGCGCAGCTGGTGCCGGTACCAGTCGACGTACGCGTTTTCGGGCGACTTCCGGTTTCTGGAGGATGATGAACGCGCCGGCATGATCCGCCACTACCGCGCGAAAATCGATGAGTGCGAAGCGGCCGGTTACTGATTCCTGACAAACCGCGCACGGTAATCCGGCCGCACCCGGAATCCGACGACGCGTTTTTCCGGGCGAGCGGTGAAACGTCCTGTCAGTCCGCCATGGCCACGTCGTCCCGCTCGGTCGTCAACGCGGCCGTCAGCGCGCTGCGCGCCTCGGGGTCGACCCCCAGTTCGGCCAGGAACGCATCCATGGATCCGTACCGTTCGTCCACGGCCGCGTAAAATTCCGACAGCATTTCCGGACGAACGCCAACGATCGGGTACCAGGCGTCGGGCGAAGCCCCCCGGCCGCTGCGCAGGAACCTGCGGTGCTCCCGGGCAATCAGGGCGGCCTTGTCGGCCGAGCGGCCGATTTCGTTGGTGAGCAGGTATTCGTCCATGATGGTTTCCCGGTCGACGCCGACGGCTTCGAGGATCAGCGCCGTTGCAATGCCGGTGCGGTCCTTGCCCGCGCTGCAATGGATCAGGATCGGCCAGTTGGATTCGTCGAGCACCAGATCCATCAGGCGTCGGTAGCTCGGCGGACCCTCTTCCGCGATCATGCGGTAGCCGTCCACCATGTGTTCCAGCGACTGCGCTTCCGTGAACCGGCTCTTTTTCATCAGCCGGCTGCCCGCCGTGAACCAGTCGTTATTCGAGTCGCCCACCGGGAAGTGAAAAATGCGCGGCGGATTTTCACCTTGCCAGACCGTCGGCGCGTGCGCGACCTCCTCCTCGGTGCGCAGGTCGATGACCGTTTTCACGCCGAGTTCCTCGAGCTTGCGAAAATCTTCGGGCGTCAGCCGCGACAGCTTCTCCGAACGAATGATCTGGCCCGTGCGGACGGCGCGCAGGTCGCCGGTGAGGTAACCGCCGATATCGCGGGTGTTGGTCGTCCCCTCGAGGTCGATGACCACATCCGCCGACCGTTCGATCGCAAACGCCGGAGTGGCCAGTACCGATACACCGATGGCCAGAACCGCCGCGTGCAACGCTTTGTTGAACCGCGCCGAGGATTCCCACATGGTCACTGCTCCCTGGATGCTGATAAAGATTCAGCCTCAATCCTAGGGTGACGGCCGGGGGGCCGCTTGTCCTCAGCGGACGAGCACTTGGCAGGGCAAAAAACCGGCCGTCACCCGGGGAGCGAATGGGCGGAGGGCGTAAAAACCGGAACGGAGCGTCGTTCGACAGCCTTCGTGGGTTCGCAACCCTGGGTTCCTCGTCACAAAAACAGGGTCTGGCCCTCCCTGGCCAGACCCTGTGGTTGCGTATTGTGCGGTTTTACCGTCTTTCGATGCGCCGCGAAAGCGATTCAGCAGCCACGCAATCGTTCGGCGACTATTTGAACAGGACCAACCCTCCGGCGTGATCGCCCACGTAGAGTCGGCCGTTGGCGATTTCCACGTCGACACATTCCGACGCCGTCGGAACCGCATCCTCGAGGAACGGGGCCTCCGGATCGGTGTAATCGATCTTCACCACACCGTAGTGGCCGAACGCCGCGTAGAAGAAGAGCTTGCCGTCTTGCTGGGTGTAGGCCATCTTCACGCTGCCGCCGTCGACATCCTCGAATCCCTCCTCTTCCTGCAGCTTGAACTTGCCGAGGAAATCCGGGCGATAGTCGTAGAACACGATGCCGTTATTCCGCTTTTTGAACAGCTCGGTCGGATTCACCCCGGCCGGCACCGGTTCGACCAGGTCGGCCATGCTGTAGGCAACGAGGCCGAAGCTGTCGTAGCCGAAGTAGGCGATATCGCCGACGACTTCGACATCGATGGCCTGGCCGTCGGCCGAGCCGAGATCGCCGTCTTCGTACTTGATGGGTTCGAAGACCTTGACGATCTTGAGGTTGTTGACATCGGTGATGTCGACCACGCCGACGCCGTTGGGGCCACAGGCGAGAACCGCATACCGCTTCCCGTCGTCGTCCGGATCCGTCCAGAGTTCGATACCCGACGCGGTGCCGAGCAGCGGGCTGCCCTGGTTGTAGCCGATGTTCGCGACGAAGAACCCGCTCGTCGCGTCCATCGGATCCGGAGTCTGGCTGGTATCGTAGATGGTCAGGCCGTTGGTGCCGTCGGCGACGTACGCATAGTTGCCGACGAATTCGACGTCATACGCCTGGTCCTGGTAGTTCAACTCATCGACCACGCCCAGGTCGCCGTTGTGCTCAAAGCTGTCCTCCACGTACAGCTTCATCAGCAACGGCGCGCCGACCGCTCCGACACCCGCTTCCACGGCCGCAATCGGCACGCGGCGCATCCCGTTGCCGACCGAAAGGGCCCAGGTGAACGCGCCATCCGGATCGATGACGTTACGCACCGTGTGCGAGGCCGGGTAGATCCATTCGCCATCGACCTCGATGGGGTATTCGTCCTGCAGGGTGTTCGCCACGACATGGACCTCGTCGGTCGGGTAGCCCTCGTCATCGGTGATCTTCCAGGCCGTGATGCCGTGCGGGCCATCGGAGACGTAGATGTAGTCGTCCGTCGCGGCGATGCCGTCGGTGTGGCCGAGCGTGATGGCTTCGGTGGCCGAACCGTCCGGAGCCGCGCCGACCTCGTCGGTGGTCGGGAACGCGACCGCAATGGTGAAACCCATCGCCATATCGGCTTCAGGATCGTCCGCATCGAAGACATCGACGAAGACGAGGCCGCCGGCCGTGGAGCACTCGAGCACGTCGACCCCGCCAGAACCGACCAGGTCGATCGCGTCCGCGTCCATCAGGGCCAGATCGTAGCCGTGCCCGTTCAATTCACGGGTCGCCAGCTCGACGGGGGCTTGGTAATACGCCCACGGCAGGGATTCGTTGTCGTCCGGGTCCCAGGGCGACATGTCGTAGGACGTCACGTCTTCGAACTCGGGGACGTTGTTGTCCGGAATGTCGTCGGTATTGTTCTCGTACTCACCCGGCGCACCCCAGGTTTCGTCCGGTGTATCCGCGTCGCTGAGGATGACCAGCCCTGCAAAATGATCGGTCAGGAACACGCGATCGCCGAGCACATCGACACTGATGACACCGGATTCCTTCAGCATGCCGGCACCCTCGTAGGGCAGCAGGCTGGAAGGCTGGGAGCCGGTGTCGTAGGGGCCGTTGGCCGGCACCGCGACAAAGTAGCCCAGGTAGGGCGCCGTCAGGAAGTTCGACGCAGTCGCTGATTCGAAATTACTGACATCGACCGCGATGACCCCGCCCAGCGAGTAGGCGATGTAGGCGATCGTTCGTCCGGCTTGCGCGGCGACATCCACGTCGACTGCCTCGTAATACCATTTTCCGTCACGCTCGAAGTCGGCCCAGGGGGTGTCGTCCTCCAGGTTGCCGTGCATGAGAACGCCGACCTCGTAATTGACCTGCCGGTAATCGGGCATGCCGGTGAACGCGTCGAGGAACAGGCCGGTTTCGTCACCGTGCACGGTCTCGGTCAGGGCCATGGCGCCGAAATAGTCTTCCGTGCGGGCCTCGTCGGTGTAGAGGTTGTAGCGACCGATCTGCTCCAGACTGTCAGGATCGAAGATCCCCATGCCGAGCGCGCCCAGGCCGGCAAACAGTTTGCCGCCATAGAGCTTCAGCGAGATGGGGCCGCCCCAGGCGTGCTCGCCCGCATACTGGACGGTCAGCATTTCCGCGTCGATGGGTAATGTCTCAATCTGCTCTGGATCGAAGGAAAAGACCTTTTCCAGGGCGGTTTTGTGGATGCCGTACGCCACATCGCCGATGAAGAGAGAGACACCGTCCGTGGCCAGCGCCACGACAGGCCCGGCATCGCTGGCGAAATAGTTGTCATAGAGAATGGTGCCGCCGCCCTCGGTGTAGGTCACGGGGCCGAATTCATAAGCGACCGGGGCCACGGTGACGAGCGACATTGCCGTTGGATCGGTGATGTTCACCACGGCGACGCCCGCGCTGCCGACGGCCACCAGCGCATAGGTTTGCTCGACGCTGTCGATGGTGTAATCGACAATCTCGATATCGTAAACCGTCCCCGGCAGGATGGTGCCGTAGACTTCGCCCTTGACGTCACCGACCGTGGTGGCCTTGAGCGCGGTGCCAATGTTGAACAGGCTCCATTCCTCGCCTCCGTATTGGAAACGTTCAACCGCAGTGGTCGAGCCGCCGATCTGGACATTCGACCCGGGGTACTGAAGCATGTCGACGGGGTTCACCGAAACGGACACGGTTTCTGAAACCGTATTGCCGTCGTCATCTTCAACCGTCAGTTCAAAGACCAGTTCGCACTCGGCGGCAACCTCGAGGCCGCTGACATCCGCGCTTGCCGCGGTCATGTCCGTGACCGTCAGCGGAACCCTGGGCCCGGAACGTTGGGTCCATGAAAACTGGGTGACGGTTCCGTCGACGCCGGCTGTCAACGCGATGGGGCCCGCGTCGGGGTCTTCATCGAAGGAACCCGGCTCGGCGGTCAGGGATGTAATGCTCAGCGCGGTGTTGATCTGCTCCAGGAGGAAATCGGTCTCTGTTTCGGAACCCGCTGCGACCTCCACGGCCTTCGTTACCGCCTGATAGCCTTCCAGGGAAGCGGTCAGACCGTACGCCCCTGCCGCAACGTCCATTGAATAGGCGCCTGCGCTATCCGTCTGGACGCTGTAGCCACCGCCATCGGTTGCCACCGTGGCGCCCGCCAGCGGTCCGTTCTCGTCCCTCACGGTTCCCATGAGCGTTCCGTCAGTGCTCACGACAGTGGAAAGGCTGAAGTTGAGTTTCGTCCTTTTTCCCTCTCGCACCGTCGCGGAGAATGTCTGCCCGTTGTAGCCATCCGCGGTGGCGGTAACGCTGTAGCCACCGGGCAGCGGGCTGAGCTTATAGGCGCCGCTGTCGTTCGTTGTCGTTTCGTAGCTTGCTGCGTCTCCCTCAGCCGTGACCGTCGCGCCGGGTATGGGCGTCCTGGAACCGGCAATCAGGACCTGACCCGTCAGGGTTCCGGTTCCGTCCGGTGGCGGCGTCGGCTTCGCTGCATAGGAAAGGGTCGAAGACGCGAGTAAAGCGGCAATCAGCAAAAATCCGGTCAAGCTGAGAATTTTCGATCGCCATGGTGTTTTCACACGTTCATCGTGCCGTTGTCGATTCAGGAACTGGTTGCCCTGAGCGGTGAGACACGGGCGCAGATCAATAGAAGCATTGGATTTCATGTTCTCCTCCCGTTGTTATTAGATGCAATAACGAACGGCCCCATGTTCGATATGGCCCGCGGCTGTTCTTGTTCTGGGACTTCGAAGACCGTTCTAGATGGAAACGGTTTCAGAATAGCAAGCGCATAATTACAAAAGGCTGAAGCCCGTTTTAAGCTAACTGAAAGCTAACCTGGGTCAGAATGAAGTCATTGACGTGCCCGGCCCGTATTCCCTGAGTCGACCTCAGTAACGCACGAAACACGATCTTCAGGCTTGCGCACGGTGGGTCGCGGCACGCGTTGGCTCGCCAATGAAAAGGATCGCAAACCCGAAGAGGAGCGGGGTGGCGTCATGAACGTATTTTCGATTTTTCCGACCCGTCGCCGAAGCGCCGGTTGCGCGGATTCCCCGGGCTTCGCCCGTCTGGTTTTGGTTCCCGTATCACTGATCTGCCTGAGCTGTCTGTCGGCATCGGCGCGGGCCCAGGACCCACTCGGCGCCGACATCGACGGCGAAGTGGCCCAACGGGCGTCAAATTACAGCGTGTCCCTGTCGGCGAACGGAAACCGGCTGGCCGTCGGCGCCCATCATGACGACGGCAATGGAAGCGAATCCGGCCGCACGCGCGTGTATCACTGGTCGGGCTCGGCCTGGCTGCAGCTCGGCGCCGACATCGACGGCGAGGCGGCCGAAGACCATGCCGGCGTTTCAGTCGCCCTGTCCGCCGACGGCAACCGCGTGGCGATTGGCGCCGACGGGAACGACGGTAACGGGGATGGTTCCGGCCACGTTCGCGTCTATCACTGGCTGGGCACGGAGTGGATGCAGCTCGGTTCCGACCTCGATGGCGAGGCAAGCGGAGATCAATCCGGCCTTTCGGTTGCGCTCTCCGCCGACGGCAACGTCCTGGCGGTAGGCGCCCCCGGAAATGACGCCAACGGACCGAATGCAGGACACGCGCGCATCTATCGGTGGGCGAACTCCGCCTGGACCCAAGTCGGTGCGGACATCGACGGCGAGGCCGCGTGGGACACCTTCGGCAGCTCGGTATCACTGTCCGCCGACGGCGACCGCCTGGCCATCGGCGCGCCGATGGCGGACGGCATCGAACTCGGTTCCGGCCAGGTCAGCGTATACCGCTGGTCGGGCTCGGAGTGGGAACCGCTGGGCGTCGCCATCGAGGGCGAAAAGGAAAACAATTTTTTCGGCACCTCGGTTTCCCTGTCGTCTGCCGGCGACCGCCTGGCGATTGGCGCACCGTTCAACGACGGCAACGGCCGGTGGTCCGGCCATACCCGCGTCTATCACTGGTCGGGCGAGGCCTGGATGCAACTGGGCTCCGATATTGATGGGGAGGCGGCCGAGGACCGCTCGGGCAGTTCCGTGTCATTGTCTGCCGACGGTGCGCGGCTTGCGATCGGCGCCCCCGGAAACAGCGACGGGTCCATCGATGCGGGCCAGGTGCGCGTCTACCAGTGGTCCGACACGCACTGGAAACAACTCGGCAACGACCTCGATGGTGACGCGGCGGGTGACCGGTTCGGACACCAGGTTTCGCTGTCGGCTGACGGAAATCGCGTGGCGGGCGGAACGGGGTACGGCGATGAACCGGGAGACGATCCCGGCTACGTGCGGGTGTACGACCTCGCGATGTTCAACGCATTCCGGATCAACGCCGGTCTGAACGACGCCTGGTACTACGAACCGACCGATGGCCAGGGCTTCTTTATCACGGTGTATCCGGACCACGATTCGGTGTTCGTGGCATGGTTTACCTACGACACCGAACTGCCGCCCGCGGACGCGACGGCTGTTCTTGGCGACCCGGGGCATCGGTGGCTGACGGCGATCGGCCCGATTGACGGCAACCGGTCCGTCATGGACATCACGATGACGTCGGGCGGGCTGTTCGATGATCCTGCTGAAGTGGAGCGCACCGACCCGCCCGGCTCCGACGGGACGATGACGCTGACGTTCGACAGTTGTTCCGCGGGAACCCTCGAATACGACATTCCATCGATCGACCGGCGAGGCGCCATACCCATCGAACGTATCGTGGATGACAATATCGTGATCTGCGAGGCGCTGGGGTTCGACTGAACCACCACCGGACGACGTCCCCTGCCGCGGCGCGCGACGCCTCCGCGCGCCCCGGCCGGCGAGGCGACTTTGTGCGCCGAGATGAAAACGCCGCTCAAATCCCCGGGGGGCCGGCCCGCCCGGCACTTCTCGGCGTCGGATGGGCGCTCGACCGGCCGCAATCCGAACCCCGGTCGCGATCGGTCGTCACGTCAACGAGGGGGGATCGATACGCTTTTGCTTTCGTGCCATTCAAGGTACGGTAGTCACGTTGTCATCGGCGCGCGATCGGGACAGAATGCCGATATGGAACGTGGGGGGTTGAATGTCAGGTGAACTGTTATTCCTGCTGGTTATCCTGGCCAGCGTGGCGGTCGGCTTCGCGGCGCTGCAATTGAGCAAGCACCGGCGCCGGATCAAGCGATCGATCCTGCGCGGACTCGAGCGTATCGTCGAAGCCGGCAAGCGGAAGCTCCAGGAACCGGAACGGCACATCATCGAGAGCGATCCGGCCATTTTGACCGACGAACGAAAAAGCGAGGCCGAACTCGAGCGTCTGCAGAGGATCATCGAGGATCGCAAGCAACTGGCCCGCAAGGCCGACATCTCCTATCACCTCTGGGGGTTCTACAAGAGTCAGTTCCGCACCTACGGTCGAGCGTCGGACGAAGGCACCGTCCAGGACGGTGAGTGGTACGACGTCACGATCCTGCGGGCGAGCGACCGGAACGGCCGAAACGAGTTCGAATTCGAGCTGAAAGGGGCCCGTTACCGCTTCGTCGATGACGAGGAGAGCCAGGGCTGGCGCGAGAACCTGAAATTCTTCAGCCTGTTCCTGTACGACGATTCCGGTCGCTGCCTGATCGAGATCCCCGTGAAAATGCGGGTCGACCGGAACGGGCGCCACTATGTCATCACATCGGACGGGCCCAAGGCATTCATCCCCGGGAAATGGGTCAACGATTTCATCAACGTCAAGCTGAAACAGCAGAGTCTCCGCAACCAGGAAATCCGCGAGCAGAAACACCAGGAGAGGCTGTGGGAGATCGAGGATCTCAAGGACCGTTTCGGCCTGCGGGAATGACGCTGGCCGCGAGCGCTTGCGGACCGGGTTTTCCGCGCCTGCCCGGGCCCCGCAAAGCCACGGAAAACGGCGGACTACGCCGGGCCGGACCGGGTTACGCCGGCATCCCGCGATGCACCTTCACCCCCGTCGACCGGAGAACGCGATGAGCACAATGACACGGCTTTTTATCGCCGCCGGCGCCCTGGGTTGCATGGCCGGCGTCATCACCGGGGCCTTCGGCGCCCATGCCCTGGAACAGGTGCTGTCGCCCGACCGACTGCAGACCTGGGACAAGGGCGTCGATTACCTGTTCGTTCACGCCCTGGGCCTGATTCTGCTCGGTGTACTCGAAACCGCCGCGCCAAAAAAATGTCACCGCATTGCCGGCGGGTTGATGATGGCCGGCATCCTGCTGTTCAGCGGCAGCCTGTTCGTCCTGGTGCTCAGCGGCGTCCGCTGGCTGGGCATGATCACACCCCTGGGCGGCGTGAGCTTCGTGGCCGCCTGGCTGGTGCTCGCGGTCTGTTACCTGGTGGCGGACAGCGGGGAGGCGGATTGAAGTGGGGTTCGAATCCGGCTTCCGGGCAGGCCCCGCGGGCTCGCGACCAACACAGTCCTACGCGCCTTTCGAATTAGATGGTGGGCCGTGTTGGGCTCGAACCAACGACCATCGGATTAAAAGTCCGGTGCTCTACCAACTGAGCTAACGGCCCCCATGGGAGGAGGCGGAATTGTAGGGGAAAACCGCCGTTGACTCAAGGCAGCGCCGGGGGCGGCGCGTACTCGGTCGGGTCCTCGAGACCGGCCGCAGCGAAGCCCTCGCGCCGGATCCGGCACGAATCGCAGCGCCCGCAGGCGCGGCCTTCCTCGTCGGCCTGATAGCAGGAAACGGTCAGCGCGTAGTCCACGCCCAGTTCGGTGCCCTTGCGGATGATGTCGGCCTTGCTGAGGTCGATCAGCGGCGTGTGGATCGTGGTCGGCGCGCCCTCGACGCCCGCCTTGGTCGCAAGCCGCGCCATCGCCTGGAAGGCGGCGATGAATTCCGGACGGCAATCCGGATACCCGGAGTAGTCGACGGCGTTGACGCCGATGAAAATGTCGTCGGCGCCGAGCACTTCCGCGTAGCCGACCGCCAGCGACAGCATGATCGTGTTGCGGGCCGGCACGTAGGTGACCGGAATCCCTTCCGTCTCCGTCTCCGGCACATCGATGTCGTCGGTCAGCGCGGAGCCGCCGATGGCGCGCAGATCGAGTGGCAGGATCATCAGCGGCACGTCGAGCGCGGCCGTTACGCGGCGGGCGGCGATCAGCTCCGACTCGTGGCGCTGGCCGTAATCCATCGACAGGGCATGGCAGTCGAAGCCCCGGTCGCGCGCAATCGCCAGCGTGGTCGCGGAATCGAGCCCGCCGGATACCAGGATGACGGCCTTTCGCTTGGTGTTCATGACGATGCTCCTTATCTGCCGGGCACGTCGCCCCACAGGATTTTATGCAGTTGCAGCTGGAATCGAACCGGCAGGCGGTCCTCCAGGATCCAGCCCGCCAGGTCCGCCGGCTCGACGAGCCCCCAGGCCGGCGAGAACAGCACCTCGCAGTACGTGGCGAGATCGCGCCCGGTCAATTGTTCGCGCGCCCACTCGTAATCCGCGCGCGAGCAGATCACGAATTTCAGCTGGTCGTTGTCCGTCAGCTCCGCGAGATTTTCCCAGCGATTGCTGCTTTGCTCGCGTGATTCCGGTGTCTTGATGTCCACCACCCGTGTCACGCGCCGGTCGGCGACCGCGATATCCAGCGCGCCACTGGTTTCCAGCGACACCCGGAAGCCCTCGTCGCACAGCCGGGTGAGCAACTCGGCGCAACGTTTCTGCGCCAGCGGCTCACCGCCCGTCACGCAAACCCAGGGCGTCTCGTAGCGGCAAATCTGTTCGATGATCGCGTCGAAGCGCGTCCATTCGCCCCCGTAGAACGCATACTCACTGTCGCAATAGCTGCACCGCAACGGGCACCCGGTGAGGCGCACGAACACCGTCGGCAACCCGGCCTGCAGGGATTCGCCCTGCAGCGAATGGAAGATCTCGGTGATCTTGAGCATCCCTGCGCGGGATTCGGGGGCGACACGCTCGGACATGCGGCTATTCTATCGCGACCGGGTGGCCGCAAACACCCGAAGGAAACGTTACCCGGCCCCTGTGTTACGCGCTGAACGCGACCGGCGCACGCCCGGTACGCGAGCATGCTGCAAGGGTCCGCTCAGGTGGGTCGGGGCCGTGAAGCCCGGCTCACGTCAGGGCAAAGCCCTTGCATGTGTCGGGATTCGCGGATGATGACGCCGGCCAGGTGCGACCGCTTGCCGGGCTGGACTGAATCCCATAGCCCACGCTATGGGGTGAAGGAAGCCCGGTGAGCGGGCGTGCCTGGACCAGTCAGGGCCGTGAAGCCCGGCACATGCAAGGGCTCTCAGTAATGCCCTTCCATCCGCATCGACCGCAACCGGTTCTCGG
This sequence comes from Lysobacterales bacterium, assembly GCA_037384065.1. Taxonomy (GTDB): domain Bacteria; phylum Pseudomonadota; class Gammaproteobacteria; order Xanthomonadales; family SZUA-36; genus JABDPF01. The sequence goes on along the minus strand of JARROJ010000044.1, from coordinate 1,221 downwards.
CCAGACGCGACAGCGTGCTGTCCGGGTACTGTTCCTGCACCTGGGTCAGGGCCGCGCGGGCGAGGTCGTATTGCTTCAGCTCGTAATGCGTGTAGCCGACCTTCAGCAGCGCATCGGGCGCCTTCGGGCTTTCCGGAAAATCGGCCAGCAGGTCCTGGAAGGCTTTGAGCGCGATATCGAAGTTCTTCGTCACGTAGTACGACTCACCCAGCCAGTACTGTGCGTTGTCCGCGTACTCGCTGTTCGGGTAGCGATCGAGAAACGCCTGGAACGCCTCGGCGGCATCCGCGTAGCGCAGTTCCTTGAGCGCCTGGAAGGCCTGGTCGTAGGCTGCCTTTTCGGCGGCCGGTGAACCCTCGACAGGTTGTGACTGGACCACGGGTTCGCCGATACCGGTCACCTCGGACTGCGATTCGATCGGCGCACGCACCTCCGGTTCGTCACGCGGCGCGCCCGAGGCATCCGTGGGTGGTTGCGTGGCTCCGACCGCCATCGCGCCACCGACGGTCGCCGGTTGGGCGTTGCGCACGTCGGACAGGCGCTGGTCGAGATCGAGGTACTGATCGCGCTGACGCCGTTTCAGATTTTCCAGTTCCCGGGTCTGCTCTTCGAGCATGCCGCGCAGGGTTCGGACTTCGTCCTGCATTTCCTGCACCTGGAGGACCAGGTTGGCGACGACGGCCGGGTCCGCTTCCTGCGCAGATACCGGGGCGGATAAAACGATGGCCAGCACGAGGCCGGCCATCGTCGATTTGTAGGAAATGTGCTGTGACATGATTACTTGGCCGTGTAAACGATCTCCACCCGGCGGTTCATGGACCAGCAGTCCTCGTCGCTCACGCGGCAGGTCGGGCGCTCTTCGCCGTAGCTGACCACGCTCAGCTGATCACCCCGCGCGCCCTGCGCCGACATCAGGCCGGAAACCGCGTTGCCGCGACGCTCACCGAGGCCGAGGTTGTACTCACGCGTACCACGTTCGTCGGCATGACCTTCCAGCGTCATGCGCGCCGTGCTGCTGGACGCGGCATATGCGGCGTGCGCAGCGACGATCCCGCGAAACTCGGGACGCACCGTGGACTTGTCGAAATCGAAATAGATCACACGCTTGGACAGGAGGCTTTCCGGATTGTCGAAGTTGCGCGAATCGGTGTAGTCACGCGGGTCGGGGGCCGCCTGGGTCTCGACCACGGGGGTTTGATCGACCGGTTCCTGTTCCGGAAC
>JARROJ010000043.1:0-20277 GCA_037384065.1 Lysobacterales bacterium | reverse complement strand
CAGCCTGCCGGTGCTCGCCGACGTGCAGTTCGCCGCGCTGGCCTGCGGCGCGCACCCGTACAAGATCGTCCAGTCGCACTGGCATGCCTCGGCGACGGAAACGCTGATGGAGAAGATGGGCATCGACTGGCAGGCCAAGAAGGCCGAGTTCGAGGCCTATCTCAAGCAGGTCGAGGCCGGGGATTACGAGAGCCTGTACGATCCGCGCCTGTCGATCACCTCGGGCCCGGGTTTCGAGAAGCAACCGCACCTGGCGCACGGCGAGAGTCTCAAGCAGGCGGAGTCCGCGGCCGAGTGACGGCGCATTAATCCGATTCGATGACACACGAGCAAGGCTGAAAACAATGGCAAAACCAATCCTGATTGTAGGCGGAGGTCCGGCCGGGCTGGCCGCGGCGCATTCACTGGCAACGTTCGGCCAGGAGTGCATTCTGGTCGATAAGGAGGACCGCTTCGGCGGCGCCCCGATTCTCGAAGGCTACGCCAAGCTGGTGCCTTCCGGCGAATGGGCGAAAGACGCGATTGGCGGCATGGTCGACCGTGCGGTCGGGCACGAACTGGTCGATGCGCGCCCCTCCACCTCGGTGACCGCCTTCAGTGGCGAAGCCGGCGATTTCACGGCCGAGCTTTCCAGCGGCGAGAGCGTCAATGTGTCCGCCGCCATCCTGTGCACCGGTTTCACCCACTTCGATTCCACCAACAAGCCGGAGTGGGGTTTCGGCACCTTCCCGGACGTCGTTTCGACCACCCAGGTCGAGCAGATGATCTCGTCCGGCCAGGGCGTGCGCTGTCCGTCGGACGGCCGCAAGCCCAAGCGCGTCGCGATCCTGCTGTGTGTCGGTTCGCGCGACCGCCAGATCGGCCGCGAGTGGTGTTCGAAGATCTGCTGCACCGTGTCCGCCAACATGGCCATGGAAATCCGCGAGGAACTGCCGGACTGTCACGTGTACATCTACTACATGGACATCCGCACCTTCGGCCTGTACGAGACCAAGTACTACTGGAAGAGCCAGGAGGAATTCAAGGTCAAGTACATCAAGGCGCGCATCGCGGAAGTGACCTCCGATGGCGAGAAGATCATCGTCAAGGGCGAGGACACCCTGGTCAAGCGCCCGATCACGATTCCGTTCGACATGGTGGTCCACGCGATCGGCATGGATCCGAACGTCGACAACCCGAAGCTCTCGGAGATTTTCGGCGTCGACCTCGAGCCGCACGGCTACATCGGCAAGGCCAACACCTATTCGGCCTCCGGCCTGACCAACCGCAGCGGCGTGTTCGTGGCCGGTTCGGCGACCGGTCCGGAAACCATCGACGACTCCATCGCGCAGGGCAAGGCGGCCGCCATGGCGGCGCTGGAACAGCGCGCGCTGGCGACGCGCCTGGTGAGCTGAGGCCCGCGCATTGGTCTCATTCTCGCGCCAACCCAAGGTTCCCGTGCCGCTGGAGGCGGAGCTGCCGCGCCTGGAGCTCAGCGGACCGATCCTGAAGCGGGCCTTCGAGACGCTCGTTGCGGGGACGGACGAGCAGGGCGGTATCGAGCAGTGGATCGACGCGCTGAAGCTCAAGAGCCGGATGATCCGGCAGGCCCTGACCCAGGGGCACCCCGACGACCTGCCGCTGGAAACCTTCAAGAGCCTGTGCGCCTTCATGGCCAGTGTCCGTCGCCGCATCGGTCCCTACCTGGAGCAACCGGGCTGGGACGAGCTGCGCGCGGCCGTGGTCGAGCTGATGGAAAGCGAGAAAAGCGAGCAGAGCGTCGATGAACGCCTGGCCGCGTTCTGCGCCCGGTTTCCGCAGGACAAGAAGCACCGCTGGGTGCGCGACCTCGCCGCCGAACTGCTGCACGGCCTGTCGCCGGAGCGTTACCCGCTGATGACCCGCTGGGTCTGGGACCGCACGGCCAATACCGGGGTGATTCGCGAGATCTGGTTCGATGACGACATCGACAACATGACCCTGACCGTGCCCGACGGTTACGACACCTACCTGGTGCTGCGCCAGGAACTCAGCCAGTTCCTGACCGACAACGGCGTGTTCCGCGACGTCGTCTGGTACGTGGACCTGCTGTGCGCGAAGGTCTACGCCGATTACATCTCGGCCCAGGGCGGGCTGTACCTGCGCGCGGACTTCTCGTCGCCGGACGACCCCATGCAACACACGCGGCGGTTACTCGGCCTGGACGGGGTCAAGCCGCGCAGCGGACGCACGCGTCTGAAGTCGATCAGCGGCGAGGCCTATGTCATCGAGGACGGCCAGTTGTTGGAAAACGACTGATGGATCACGGCAAAGCAATCAACTGAAACGGAATGACCGATGCCCATTCATGAAAAATCATTGATCCGCCCGGAAAACCTGCACGTGCAGGAACAGAAGGAAGTCGACGGCGTCGACGTTTCCGGCCACTGGAGCACCTTCATCGAGACCCGGGTGGTCAAGGACTACAACGAAAACCTGCAGGACGAAATCGCGGCCCTGCCCGGCGGCGACTACATCCACCGCTGCTGGCAATGCGGCTCGTGCACCAATGCCTGCACGGTGCACGCGATCAACCCGGACTTCAACCCGCGCTACTGGATCTACCTGATCCGCATGGGCATGGAGTCCGAGCTGCTGCGCGACAAGGACATCATCTGGCAGTGCGTGTCGTGCAACAAGTGCACCTACGCCTGCCCGCGCGACGTCGTGCCCGAAGCCGTGATGAAGGCGACCGCGCACTGGCTCGAACTCAAGGGCCATACGCCGAAATCGCACTCGACGATCTTCGACGAGGTGTTCAGCGAACAGGTCATCGAAACCGGCAAGATCGAGGACGGCCGCGTCGTCCGGCGTTTCTTCAAGCGCACCGGTCAGAAGTTCCCGCCGAGCTGGATGATCACGATGGTCAAGAACCTGCTGCGCAACCTGCCGGTCGGCATGCTGACCCGCATGGGTCTGGCCAACTTCGTCAAGCCGCGCACCAGCGGCTGGTCCGGCGCGCGCGACGCCATTCGCGAGTACGTGGCCGAGCAGGAAACCCATCACCGCCAGGCGCTGGGTCTCGATGACCTGGTCAAGGCCGCCCAGAAAGAACTGTAGGAAGCAGACCCATGTCCGACAAGAAAGCAAAGTACCAGGAAGTCGCCTATTATCCCGGCTGCGCGCTCGAGGGCAGCGGCCACGCCTACAACACCTCGACCAAGGCGCTCGGCAAGAAGCTCGGCCTGAAGCTCAAGGAAGTGGATAACTGGAATTGCTGCGGCGCGATGGAGGTCAAGAACATCGACCCGAAGATCCAGACCTACCTGTCGTCGCGGGTGATGTCGATCGCCGCCAACAAGATGGGTATGGATACCGTGATGGCGCCCTGCAACGGCTGCTACCACAACCTGAAAAAAGCCGAGTACGATCTGGCGAACGATCCGAAGTCGGTCGACGTCGTCGACAAGATCTCGAAGAAAGCCGGCCACGACACCTACCAGGCGGGGCAGGTCGAGACGATTCATGCGCTCGACTGGATCAAGGAAGCGATCGGCGAAGACGGCCTGAAGGAGCGTGTCAAGAATTCGCTCAAGGACGTCAAGATCGCCAACTACTACGGCTGCATGTACACGCGCCCGCGCCACATCTTTCCCGAAAAGGACCAGGGCCCGGGCAGCGAGTCGACCTCCAAGCCGCACTTCATGGATGACCTGCTGGAAGCGGCCGGCGCGCAGAACGTCGATTTCCCGTTGAAGACCGCCTGCTGCGGCGGGGCCCACACCCTGTCGGACAGCGATACGTCGACCCGGCTGGTGGCCAACATTCTGCAGGCGGCCGAGGCGGCCGGCGCCGAGGTCATCGCCACCGAATGCCCCACCTGCCACAGCGGCCTGGAAATGCACCAGATCCGTGGCGCCGAAAAGCTGGGTCTGAAGAGCAACGTCAAGATCATCTACTTCACCCAGCTGCTGGGCCTGGCGCTCGGCATGAAACCCAAAGCGGTCGGGTTGCACGAAAACATTTCGGATTCCTTCGACTACGTCAAGGAAAAGGGCCTGGCCTGAAACGATGCGCTCACTGGCTGAAATCGGCCAGCGTCTCGATACGCTGGCTGGCGGCCCGCCCCGCCCCGGTAATGCCGCCGAGTATCTCGACCTCGGCGAGGAAATCCTCGAGCACTGGGTGCTCGCGAAGGGCAAGGAGCCGACCCGGGACGAACGCGAAGGGTTCCGGTTGCTCGCCCTGCACCGCCAGGGCGCCGACCGGGATCCGAGTTTCAATGCCTGCCGGGAAACCTGCCGCGAGCTGGCCTACCATTACAACGTGCTGACGCTCGAGCCGGAACACCCCGATACCGAGCGGCGCGCCCGCATGATGGGCCTGGTCGCCAATCACCTCTACCTGTTCATCGCCGGCAAGATGGAAAACGAGAAACTCGGCGACTTTTGCTGTGCGTCAAGACCGGTGCGGGAAAAAGTTGACGGCGTCTAGACACGGCGCTAGAAAGGGTGGACCGCAACCACACACGGAAAGGAGTACCGGATTATGCCAACTGTTCGCGGATGCAATCTCCCGGATGAATTACTTTACGACGTGGAGAACCACACCTGGTTTACCGAGGTGGGTGACGGCACGGTCAGAATCGGCATGACCACCATCGCCACGGCCATGGCCGGGCAGTTGGTGGCGTTCACGCCCAAGAAGGTGGGTCGCAAGGTTCGCCCGGGACGGTCCTGCGCAACGGTCGAGTCGGGCAAGTGGGTCGGCCCCGCGAAATCCGCGGCCGGGGGCGAAGTGGTCGCCGTCAACGAAGACATGCTGTCCAATCCGAGCATGGCCAACCAGGATCCCTACGCGGCCTGGATGGTTCAGCTGCAGCCGGACGACTGGGACAGCGTCAAGGCCGCCCTGGTTCCGGGCAGTGAGGTCGCCGGCCCCTACGAAGCCAAGATGGATTCTGAAGGCTTCGAAGGCTGCGCCTGAATCCCGCTTCACGCAGCTGGCCGTAGCCATGCATCCCTGCGGCCGGTTGCGCATTCTACTCTGCGGACTGATTCTGCTGCTTGCCGCCGGCACGTTGCCGGCGCAGGATCAGTTCGACCTGGTTCCCGACGCCGCGCCCCCCGCCGCCTGGCAGCCACCCGATCTCGCCGCGCTGCCGGCCGACTGGTGGCTGCGCCTGGACAACGCCAGCAACGGTAGTTTCGAGGAGCGGTTCGAGCAGCTGCTCGCCGGTCTGCGCGAGGCCGTCGGCCGGCTCGACGGCGAACAACTGGTCACCGGGCGCGCGCTGCTGCAGGCGATCGAAACCCAGTTCGAGTTGCTCCGGCTGGCGCGGGCCGAAACCGAAGACGTTTCGTTCAGCCCCATCCCGGTGCGTGACAATTACACGCTGGAGCAGTTTCTCGCGCTGCGTCACGAGGCGGACGACCTGGAGAATCGCCTGAGCGTGCCGCAATTGCGGCTCGAGGAGCTGAAACACCAGGCGGATCTCGTCCAGGCGCGTCGCGACAGTCTGCTGATGCAGTACCAGGCCGCCGATGCCAATACCCCCGAGCGCCTGTTGCTGGGCCTGCGCCTGATCGAGGCGCGGCTGGTCGGCGAGCTGACCACCGCGGAGTCCGACCAGCTGGAACGGCGGACCGAGCAGATCCAGGCGCAGCAGGATTTGGTCGCTCAGCGCCTGGATTACGCGCAGGACCACCTCGTTGCCGACCCCGCCGCGCCCGCCGAACTGCAATCGGCGCTGGACGACGCGGTCGCCCGCTACCAGGAACTGACCGAAACGCTCGCCAGCGTGCAGCGCCAGTTGCTCGATGCGCTGTCGACAGCCGATACCCGGCCCAGCGTGCTGGTCCTGCGCAAGCAACAATTGACCCGCGCGTCGGTCGCCCAGGCCCGGGCCCGGCTCGAGCTCATGAAGTTGCGCGCGGAACAGATCTGGCACCGGCAACGGATGGCCGACGGGGTCGCCGAAGACATCGACGACACGCAGCTCGAGGAAGCGCAGACCTTCATTGCCGAGACGCGCGGACAGGTCGAGACCTGGACGGCCGCGACCCGGGCGACGCTGTTGAGCCCGGTCCCGAACGATACGCTCAACGCCGTCAAGAACATGGAGCTCGCCCAGTCGGCGGCGCAGGAAACGCTGACCTTCCTGGACGATGCCGAGCGGATCATCGATGACCTGAACGTTCTCGCCGACCTGATTACCGTGCAGCAGATCGGCATGCAGCATGGGCTGCGAAGCGTGCGGGTGCGGCTGCAACTGCTGGCGGAGGGCATCGGCGAAAGGCTGTCGGGTTATCTGGGCATCACCTTGTTCCACGTCGGCGACGTGCCGGTCACCGTGGGCAGCATCCTGACGATGCTGTTGATTCTCGTCATCGGCTGGGCCACGTCCTGGTTCATCCGGCACCTGGTCGAGCGCCTGAAAAGCCGCCGCCAGTTCGCCAGCAGCCCGGTCGTATACACGCTCAGCCGCCTGCTGCACTACGTCATCATATTCATCGCGGTGCTGGCCGCCTTCGGGTCGATCGGGCTCGACTTCAGCAATTTCGCGCTGATCGCCGGTGCGCTGTCCGTCGGTATCGGCTTCGGTCTCCAGTCGGTGGTCAACAATTTCGTGTCCGGCCTGATCCTGCTGTTCGAGGGCTCGCTGCGTGTCGGCGACTACATCGAACTCGACACGGGCCTGCGCGGCGTGGTCAAGGAAGTCAACACGCGGGCCACGGTGGTCCGGACCAACGACAGCGTCGACGTCGTCGTGCCGAACTCGCAGTTCGTCACCAATCAGCTGACCAACTGGACCCTGCGCGAGCCGATGGCGCGTTTCCGGATCGAGTTCGGCGTGGCCTACGGTTCGGACAAGGAGACGGTGCGGGCGGCGGCCCTGGAGGCCGCCAACCGGGTCGATTACATCGTGCACAACATGCCGTCGCGCCCGGTCGAGGTCTGGCTGACCAATTTCGGCGACAGTGCGCTGGTGTTCCAGCTACTCGCCTGGGTATCGAAGGCCGGCGTGCGGCGCCCCGAGCGGGTGCGCTCCGCGGTGTTGTGGGAACTCGAAACGCAGTTGAGCGAGCGCGGTATCGTGATTCCGTTCCCGCAGCGCGACCTGCATTTGCGCAGCGGTTTCGTGACGGACCCGGAGGACGCGCCGGACGACGACAACGGGGCCGCGACGCCGCAACCGTCGCCCTGAGCGCGGCGGACCGCTCAGAATTCGAATTCGAACAACAGGCGCAATGTGGTGTCCGGGCTCTGCGCGCCGACGCCGAAGATGACGCCCGCTTCCCAGCGCAGCTGGCGCCGGCCGCCGAGGGCGGCCTGACCCAGAACGGCGGGCCCGATGCCGCGCGTGTCCTGGCCACTGTAGAGCTCGATGGCGGGTTCGAAGGCGCGCGAATAGCGGTAACGGGCCTGCAGGCCAAGCCGGGACTCGGTCTCATCCGCAATGTCGTTGCCCCATTCGTGCGTCAGGAACAGGTTCGCGGTGCCACTCCAGCGGCCCCATTCCTTTTCCGCCAGTACGCCGGTCGAAAACTCCCAGGCGTCGGCGTTGCGTTCTTTCTCGAGTTCGAAAACGACGCCCCAGTCCGCCCAGAATTCGCCCTGTTCGGTCAACTGCCGTTGCGCCTCGATCTCGTAGGACGTCACCGAAAAGTCGTTCGTATCAGAACGCTCTCCGACCAGGTAGACCTCCGCGAACCATCGGTCACCGAAGGACTGGCCGTAGGCGAACCGGTACCGCTGCAGATCGTCGGGCCGTCCCTGCTGCCGGTCCTGCCAGATGGCGCGCCATTCGAACTCCCGTTCCAGCGGTTGAACGTAGGGATGGTAGATCTTGTCGATCACCACGCCGTCGGCGAGCACGGCGCCGGGCAGCGCGACGAGAACGCCGAGGGCGATCAGCGGCGGCGCGACGCCGTTTCTCATCGGCGGCTCCGGCGGCCGGCGTAAAAAGCGGCCGGCACGGCCAGCGCACCGGCGAGGTAGGCGGTCACGTGGGTGGCGGACGGGTTGCTCTCGTAGCCGATCAGCGCGTACAGCAAGCGACCGGTGACGGATTGCTCGCTCAACCAGGCCGAACTGTCCCACAGCGCCGGACCGGCCGCCAGCCAGTCGGCCTGCATCAGTTGCACGGCGGCCTGGGCGAACATGTTGCCGCCGAACAGCGCCAGCAGGACGAGCGGCAAAACCCGGCCCGGGGTGCGCGTGTTGTCGGCCAGGGCCAGCAGCCCGTAGAACAGCAGAAAACCAACGCTGACGCCGATCCCGAAGCCGATGCCGCTGCCGGTCAGGAGTGCCTGAACCGAGTTCTGCGCTGCCAGGAAACCGCCCAGGAAAACCAGGATCTCGGACCCTTCGCGGGTGATGGCGAGCGCGACGGTCGCCGCACACAGGAAACCGAACACCCGCCGACCCGGCGCCGGCGCCGTTTCTTTTTTCGCCGCCCGGCGGCCCAGCCAGACCGCCAGCAGAACGATGGCGAACGCGATGCCCAGTTGCAGCGCGGCGTTGACGACCTCCTGGCCCACGTAATCGAACCATTCCGAGATCCGGCGCAGATTCAGCGCGTAGACCCAGGCCAGCAGGCCACCGGCCAGGAGGCCCCACGGCAGCCAGTTGCGCGGCCTGCCGCCGACCTGCAACGTGATGACGGCCAGGATGCTGAACAGCAGGGCGGCCTCCAGCGTTTCCTGCAGGATCAGGATGACCGAGGTCAGCAGCATGGGCCCGCTCCCGGCGTCATTCGACGCGCACCAGGCCCTGCGCGGTCTTCGGATTGAACTCGCCGAAGAACGGGTAGGTACCGGGCGGTAGCGGACCGATGAAGATCACGGCCTGGCTGTTGCCGCTGATGACCTTTTCCCGGTTGAGTTCGTAACTCTCGAATTCTTCGGGGGTCGGATCGAGATTCCGCACCAGCAGTTTGACCTTGGTGTCTGCGGGGACCTGCACTTCGGCCGGAAAGAACAGGTGATCGCGAATCTCGATTTCGATCACCGGCGTGGCCGCGAACACCGGGCCGGCCAGCAGCACGCTCGCCAGCGACGCCGCGGCCAGTCGCGATACGGTCCGGTTCCTTCGGCTAGTCGTTTTCATCATGCAACCCGTTTACCGTGGTCTGAATGTGCGCGCCGCGGCCTTCCACCAGCGGCAGACTGACCTCGAACGCCGCACCGGTCTCGAAACGCGAACGATCGACCCGGATCCGCCCGTGGTGCAGTTCGACCAGCCTTTGGACGATGGCCAGGCCGAGCCCGCAACCGGGCTCGCCCGAGGGATGCCGGTCGCGGCCGATCCGGTAAAACCGCTCGAAGATCGAGGCGCGCTGGTCTTCGGCGATGCCCGGGCCGGAATCCTCCACGCTCAACCGTGCAGTATCGTCGAAGCGGCGTACACCGACCCAGACCCGTCCGCCGGCCGGCGTGTACTTGTTCGCGTTGCTGAGCAGGTTCTGCAGCAGCGTGCGCAGCGCGAAACGGTCGCCGTCGATGGGACACGGGACGCCGTCGAACTCGACGCGCTGCCCCTTGCGCTCGAACGCTCCGTAGGTCTCGGCGAGCACCTCACGGGCCAGCGCGCTGAGGTCGATCCGTTCGAACGTCGCGTTGTAGCGGTCCGGCGAGCTGCGGTAGAGGTCGAGGATCTGCTCGACGATGTGCCCCAGTCGCTCAACCGTTCGTTCCAGTTCCCGCACCAGGGTCTCGTCGGTGCCCGCGTTCTGGGCCAGGTTGTAGACTTCGAGCTTCAGCGCGGCAATCGGGGTGCGCAGTTCGTGGGCCGCGTCCGAGGCGAACTGACGCTCGCGCAGCAGGGAGGTTTCGAGGCGTTGCAGCAGACCGTTGCAGGAGGCGACGATCTGTTCCAGTTCGCGCTTCGGCGCGGCGATGGCCAGCGGGCTGAGGTCGTCCGCCTGCCGGTTGCCGAGTTCCCGCGCCAGCGTTCGCAGGGGGCGCAAGCCCCCGGTCACGATGAGCCAGATCAGCACGCCGATGACCGGCAAACCGATCAGCGTCGGCAGCAGCGATTCGAGGATCACGTTCTCGGCCAGCGCGTAGCGCAGGTCGGCGCGATCGGCGACCAGGATCCAGTTGCCGGCGGACGGGTCGAGGTACGCCGCCGTGCGCCAGCGGTAGCCGGCGAAATTGGCGTAATCGAAGCCGTGCTCGAACGGAGCGATCGGCGTGTCCGGAGCGTTACGCGAGGCGGCGATCCGCTGCGCGCCGGACCAGACCTGGAACGCCAGGCTGGCGTCGCTGCCGATGTTGCGCGCCGTGTGTTCGGTGTGGATGTTGGCGATCAGGCGCGCGGTATCCAGCAGTTGCTTGTCGAACAGGCGTTCCGCCTCGATCATGCTCGACTGGTAGCCGCGCAACGCCGCCAGGAACAGGAACAGGGTGATGACCGCCAGGATGACGACGACCAGAAACACCCGGATCGAGTTCATTCGGCGTCGATCCGGTAACCGACCCCGCGAACGGTCTTGATGAACGGCGCGCCGAGTTTCCGGCGCAAATGGTGGACGTGGACCTCGAGCGCGTTGCTGGAGACTTCCTCACCCCAGCTGTACAGGCGGTTTTCGAGCGTATGCCGGGTCTGCACGCGGCCCGCGTTTTCCATCAGGGTCTTGAGCAGCATGAACTCGCGGCGCGACAGTTCCACGGCCTCGCCATCAATGGTGACGTGGTTGTGGTTGAGGTCCAGCGTGACGTCGCCGATCGTGATTTCGGCCGTACGGGTCGTGGTCAGGCGGCGCTCCATGACGCGCAGCCGGGCGAACAGCTCCGACATCTCGAACGGCTTCGCGAGGTAATCGTCGGCGCCGCTGTCGAGGCCGGCGACCTTGTCGTCGAGGCCGGCGCGAGCGGTCAGCAGCAGGACCGGCAGTTCGACATCGCGCGCCCGGATTTTCCGCAGGACGTCCAGCCCGTCCATGTCGGGAAGGCCGAGGTCGAGGATGACGAGATCGGGTCGATCGGTTTCCAGGGCAAGCAGTGCGGCCTTGCCGGTGGCGACCGTGTTGACGCTGTACCCCTGCGCGTGCAGGGCGCGTTCAAGGGCCTGTATGATCGATCGATCGTCCTCGACCAGCAGTATCAGCATGGAACAGGTTCCGGGGTGTCATCAGCGCAGTTTTTCCCGCACCTTCAATAATGCCACCTCGATTTCCCGCTGTCTTCCGGCGTCGGCCAGGGGGCGTTCGGGCCGGCCCGGCGCCTGCTGCGCCTTGATCAGGGCCTGTTCCGCCTCGGCGTAGCGTTTCTGCTCCAGCAGGAAGTCGCCCCAGAAGTAGTTGGGGTCGATGCCGTTCGGGTTCAGGGCCAGGGCTTTGCGCAACAGCTCCTCGGCTTTCTCGTCGTCGCCGAATCCGATCGGCCAGCCGGGCACCTTGAAATACAGGGTGCCGAGGCTGGTGTACGCGGAGCCCTGCAGGGCCTCGGGATCGATTTCCAGGGCGTGCTCGAGATCGGCGCGCGAGGCCTTGGCCAGCTTCATCGCGCCGAGTCCGCCTTTGGCGCCGGCAAAGGAGCTCTTGATGATTCCGCTCCAGATCAGGGTCTCGGCGGAGTCGGGATGCGCCGCGGCCAGGCGGTCCGCATCGGCCACGAGGTCTTCGAACGCCGTGATCTGCGTTTTGCCTTCGAGCTGGTAATTGACTTCGGCCCAGCGGTGCTGCAGCTGAAGCACATCGCGGTCGGTATCGGTCGCAGCCGCAGCCGTTGCGCTCAGGCACAGCGCGAAGGCAAGGGTCGGTAGCAGGTGAAATCGCATGGGGTTCCTCCGTAATCGGTTCGGGTGTCAGGATTCGGCGTAGTGCCGAATGACCTTCAGTTTGCGCGTCAGCGCGTTGTGGACGAGGCCGGGAAACAGGCCGTTCAGGCGCACGAACAGGCGTTCGGGCCGGCCCATGAAGTGCTGATGCCGAGCGTCGCCGAGCACCTTGAGCACTTCTTCGGCCACGCGCTCCGGCGCGTCGGTCGCGTTGCCCAGCGTGTCGTTCAGCGCCGTCACCGCGCTCGAGTTCAGGTCGGTCCGCGTGGCCCGCGGCGCCAGGTAGGACACGCGCACCGGGCTGTCCGCGAGTTCCCGCTGCAGCGCCTCGGTGAACCCGCGCAGGCCGAACTTGGTCGCGCAGTAGGCCGTGAAGCCGGGATGACCGATGCTGCCGAAGGTCGAACCGATGTTGACGATGGCGGCCTCGCTCCGCTGGCGCAACAGCGGTATGAGCTGCTGGCACAGCAGCATCGGCGAGAGCAGGTTGGTGCGCACCATCCGTTCGACGATTGCCGGGTCCTGGGCGTCGAACAGGCGGAAATCCATCACGCCGACCGTGTTGATGAAGGCATCGATGGCCGGTTGACGGCAGGCCTGCACCACCCGGTCGCGCCCGTCCGGATCGTCGAGATCGGCGACGACCGTGCGATGCGCGCCGTCGAGGCGCCGGGTCAGTTCGGACAACGTGTCGGCGTTGCGCCCGGCCAGCGTCAGGCAGGCGCCCGCCCGGTCGAGTTCGGCCGCAATGGCCTGGCCGATGCCGCCGCTCGCGCCGGTCAGCAACACCTGTTTTCCACGGCAGTCCATTACGCGGCCCGGGCCGGCGCGCCCGCGCTCTGCAGCGACCGGAAGATGTCGCCGTACAGACCATAGAACACGCGCGCCGCATGCACGATGGCGGCCTGGTCCGACGCATCGTCGATGCGGTTCATCAGGTCCTCGAAGAACTTGACGTGCTCGAGATCGAGCGCGCCGTGCGAATACAGGTAGGAAAACGCGTTCCTGGGCAGGCCCAGCGAAGCGCGGATCGTATCCGCGGCCCGGTCGGCGATGCGAATGCTGGTGCCCTCGAGGACGTGAACCATGCCGAAAAACCCCAGCGGATTGACGCGCTGCACGGTGTCGTACGCGTAGCTGACCATCAGCTCGGTCGGCAGCGCCGGCCGGCTCGCGCGCACGGCCTCCTTGTCGTAGCCACAGGCGGCGAGATCGTTGAGGATCCACTCCTCGTGGCCGAGCTCTTCCTCGATGTACTCGGCGACCGCGGTGCGCAGCCAGCCATGGTGGTCGGGCAGGCGCGCGCCGGTCGCCATCAGCAACGGAACGGTGTGGCGGACATGGTGGTAGGCCTGGCACAGGAAGGCGGCGTACTCGGCCAGCGTGATCCGGCCGTCCAACGCGCGCTGGATGATCGGCGCCGCCAGCAGTTCGGCGCGTTCGGCCTCGGTCCGGGCCTGCAGGGTCTGGAAAAAGGTCATGCGATTCGTTCCTCGTGGTGTTCAATGGACGCCGCTTCGGGATACAGGCTGTCGATCAGGCTGCCGTAGCGCGCCTCGATGGCCGGCCGCCGCGGCCGGCCGTTTTCGGTCAGGAGTTCGCGGCCGGCGGCAAGCGGTTCCGGCAGACGTCGCCAGGCGCGAACGCGCGCATAGTCGGGCAGGCCGCGATTGGCGGTATCGATGGTGGTCTGGATCGTGGCGTCGTCCAGTTCCGGGGCCCGCGGGCGGAGCAGGGCGACGCAGTGCGGGCGGGCATCGCCGAACACCACACACTCGCCCAGCCGGCCGTCGGCGAGCAGCTCGCTTTCCACCCACTCGGGGCTGATGTTGCGCCCGTAACTGCTGATCAACAGGTTCCTGACGCGACCTTCGATGCGCAGAAATCCGTCCGCGTCGAGCGCGCCCAGATCGCCGGTCGCGATGCGCTCCTGCCCCCAGCTGTCCGGTTCACCGGCGTAACCCAGCATGGCGTTGCCTGCGACCCGGATTTCGCCATCGACGATGTCGACCGTGACGTGCGGCAGCGGCCGGCCGCAAGTGCCCGGGCGGGCTGCGCCGGGCCGGTTCAGGCTGACCACCGACGCGCATTCGGACAAACCGTACCCTTCGTAGGCGGGTATGCCGCGGGCGTGGGCCGCCTCGATCAGCCCGGCCGGAACCCGCGCGCCGCCGACCGCGACGAAGGCCAGCGACGACGGTGGCGCCCAGCCGCCGCGGGCTGCGAGAACGAGCACCTGCAGCAACTGGGGGGTCAGGATCAGGCTGTGCGGCCGGTAGCGCGAGATCGTCGCGACGAAGCGTCGGTGATCGAGCGCCGAGCTGCCCTCGAAACCGACCTCGGCCAGGGGCGGTACGAGCACTTCGCCCGCCGCCAGCAGCGGCGCATACACGCCGCCGACGTTTTCCAGCAGCGTGCTCAACGGCAACACGCAGAGATGGCGTGGCCGTTCCAGGCCGGCGGCTGCGGCCAGCACCCGCGCCTGTCGCAGCAACTGCGCGTTGCCCAGGCACACGCCCTTGGGACGCCCCGTGGAGCCCGACGTGAAGGTGACCTTGCCGGTTCCGGGCGGCAGCACGTCGGCGGCGGCGGTCGGCGCGATTCGCAACAGGCGGGCCGCGCCGGCGCCCGGCAGCTCGACGGGGGCGGAACGGACCGGGCGCGGCGCCAGCGCTGCAGGATCCGCGGACAGGATCGCATCCACCGGCACCGAGCTCAGGATGTGGCGAATCTGGGCCGCGGAAAAGAAGGTCGGCAGTGGCACCAGGCAGATTCCGGCCGCACGGGCGGCGAGGTCGGCGATGACCCAGTCGGGGCCGTTGTCGCGGTGCAGCGCGAGCGTTCGGCAGCCCGATGCGGTCAATCGCGCCGCGAGCGAACGGACGCTCGCGACGAGCGCGGCGGTATCCAGCGAACGACCCGCGCCGTCACTGACACGCGCCCCATTCGCCGGCCCGGTGAGCGCGTCAAGCAGTGATTCGATGGGTTCCACGGCGATGGCTTCCGGAGCCGATGACCCCGGCATGGTCGTCGATGGCGCGCCGAAACAGCGCCAGCGCGCCGGCGTGGAGCGGGCGCCGGCGCAATGCATTCATCGCCTGCGCGATGTTGCCGGTGACCACCTGGGGCGCGTTGGCGTAATACCGGCCCCAGTCGTCGATCGCGTGGCGCGGCAGGCGGGTCGGGTCGGCGTCGCAGATCGGGTGAACGGTGAGGCCAAGGTGGGCCAGCGCGCGCCGCACCTGGGGCGTCGCGGTGAACACGACCCGGTCGAAGCCCGCACGTTCGAGCATTGCGGTCAGCACCATGAAGAGCAGGTAGCTCGCGCCGCCGCGGCTCGCCACCAGGTTGCCGATTTCCACGATGCCGGAGCGCGCGACCGGGGCCCGCGCGACGCGGGAGACGGCCTGCTCCACCGGAGCATCGAGGTAGTGTTCGAGAAACAGCGGTTGGCGGGCAGCGGCCCGCACGCCGGTGGCCGCGGTGATCGTACCCGGGCAGCCCATGGTCAGCAGCACCGGCATGAAATCGTGAATCTCGGCGCCGTGCACGTGTTGGAAGCGCTCGGCGATGTAGCGTTCGACACGATCCCGTTCCGTGCTCTCCGGCAGGAACGCCCGAAAAGCCGGGGCGGGCGTCAGCAGGCGCGCCAGCCGCTGGGCGGCGCGGGCGTCGGTGGCGGACGTACCGATCGGTTGATTGTGTCGCATCGGATTTCCCCGTTATGGGACCAGGATGGGCGTAGCTTAGGGCGGTTTCCTTAAGACACCCTTAAGGGACCGGAATCCGTTCGAGGTGCTATGCTGAATGCGGAACGGGTCGAACATCGGGGCAAGGTGAAGACGTACATCGCGCATCATCCCGTGCAGGGCGAAATCCGCTACCGGGACCGCAAGCGGTACCTGTGGCTGCTGTCGGTCCTGTTTCCGCTGCTGCCGTTTCTCGGCATGGGGTTGATGGTGCGGAGCGGCCAGGAATGGACGCTCTGGGTTCCGCTGGTCGGCCTCTACATCCTGATTCCGCTGCTGGATTTCCTGTTTCCGCGCGATGCGAACAATCCGCCCGAGGCGGTCGTACCGCAACTCGAGGCCGATGCCTATTACCGCGTGCTCGTGCACCTCACCGTGCCCCTGTACTTCGTGGTGCTGATCGTCGGCGCCTGGTTCGCGGTCCGGCAGGACCTCGGCGCCTTCGGCCTGCTCGGCCACGCCCTGGTGGTCGGGGCGATCGGCGGCATCGCGGTCAATACCGGTCACGAACTCGGCCACAAGAAAGCGCCGGCGGACCGGTTCGCCGCGCGGCTGGCGCTGGCCGTGCCGTTTTACGGTCACTTCACGATGGAACACAACGCCGGGCACCATGCCCAGGTGGCGACCCCCGAGGACAGCGCCAGCGCGCGCTTCGGCGAGAGCATTTACCGCTTCGCCCGGCGCGAGATTCCCGGCGGGCTGCGTCGCGGCTGGGCCCTGGAACGTGCGCGATTGCAGCGGCGCGGGCTGTCGCCGTGGTCGTGGCGCAACACGATCCTGCAGTCCTGGGCCCTGTCGGCGCTGTTGTACGGCGGCTTACTGGTCTGGCTCGGCCCGGCCGTGCTGCCGTTCCTGCTGATCCAGGGGGCGTTCGCCTGGTGGCAACTGACCAGCGCGAACTATGTCGAACATTACGGCCTGTTGCGGCAAAAAGGTCCCGACGGCCGCTACGAGCGGTGTCGGCCGCACCACTCCTGGAACGCCAACCACCTGGCGTCGAACCTGGTGTTGTTCCACCTCGAGCGGCATTCCGATCACCATGCGAACGCATCGCGGCGTTACCAGTCCCTGCGGCACTTCGAAGACGTGCCGCAACTGCCCAGCGGCTATTTCGGCATGTTCCTGCTGGCGTACGTGCCGCCGCTGTGGTTCCGGGTGATGGACCGGCGCGTGCTGGCGCTGGTCGACGGCGACCGCAGCCGGGTCAACACCGGCTGAAGCGGCGCTGTTCGTTCGGCTTCAGCCGACGCTTTCCTCCGGCACGGAGAAGAACTTCAGCTCCTCCAATGCCGCGTCGACGCGGTGCCAGCGCAGCCCGGCGCCGTCGGCGAGATCGCCCGCCAGGTGTGCGGCCTCGTCGAGGTAGGCCCGGTAGAGGTGGGTGCGCTCGCCGACGCTGAGCGCGCGGGCGCGGGCGCCCTCGCAGCGCAGCGCCGCATCCAGCGAAAACCCCTCCAGCTCGACGCTGTCGGATTTGTGCAGCCAGGCGCCGGTGCGCATGTCGAAGTTGTACAGCGGCAGGAAGCGGTGGCCTTGCGCGGCGACAAAATCGATCGCGTCGAGTATGTAACCGACCTCGATGTCGTCCATCGCGTAGTGCAGGCTGATTCGGCACCAGCCCGGTTTGATCCCGCAAAAGCCCTTGTGGATCCAGTCGCGGTACTTTTCCGAGGTGTCGTGGTCGATCGCCAGCAGGCGGTGGCCGTAGGGCCCGGCGCAGGAGCAACCGGCGCGCGACTGGATGCCGAACAGGTCGTTGAGCAGGGTGGTGACGAACTTCGGGTGCAGGTACTTGCCCTGCGGGTCGCGGATGTTGAACGAGACGATCGCGATGCGGCGTTCCGGGTCCGGGTTGCCGAGGATCTCGATGCGTTCGCTCCCGCGCCAGCGCGCCAGGGTACGTTCGACCAGGGCATGCTCACGCGCCTCGATCGTTTCCACGCCGATCGCATCCTTGACCTGGAACGCCAGCCCGGCTTTCAGGATCTGCAGCACGCCCGGCGTACCGGCCTTTTCCCGCTCCTCGATGTCGGCGATGAAATCCTCGCTGTCCGGACCCACGTAATCGACCGTGCCGCCGGCGCTGACGCTGGGCGGCAGTTCGGGGTGGTAGAGGCGCTCGTTGAACACCAGCACCCCGCTCGAGCCCGGCCCGCCGAGGAATTTGTGCGGCGAGACGAACACCGCGTCGAGCGAGGCGTCGCCGTCATATCGGCCGGGTTCGGGATTCATGTCGATTTCGACGTAGGGCGCGCTGGCGGCGAAATCGAAGCAGGCCAGCGCATCGTGGGCGTGCAACAGCGCGGCGATTTCATGCACCGGCGTGCGCATGCCGGTCACGTTGGAGGCGGCGGAGAAGGAGCCGATGCGCATCCGATCCCGGTAACGGGGGTCCTGCAGCAGGGACTCCAGGTGCGCGAGGTCGATGCCGCCGTCGGCGGCCAGGTTGACCTCGACCACGGTTGCGAGCCCCTGGCGCCAGGAAATTTCGTTCGAGTGATGCTCGTAGGGACCGACGAACACCACCGGTTGGCGTTCGCCCAGGTACTCGGCGAAGCGGGCGTCGGCCGCCTCGCCCAGCAGATCGGTCAGCATGGCCGTCAGGTTCTGACGGGTTGCCGGCGGCAGCGCGACGCCGATGATCTGCTGCAGCTTGTCGATCGCGCCGGTCGCCCCGCTGCCAGTGCAGATGATCCGACCGTGCGGTCCGGCGTTCACGGAGTCCTTGATGGCCTGTTCCGCCTGCTCGAGCAGGTGCGTCATCGAGCGCCCGCTGATGTCGTCCTCGGTGTGCGTGTTGGCGTAAATGCGCTGCAGGTTCTGGATGTACCGTTCGACGAACCACAGGCAGCGGCCCGACGCCGTGTAGTCGGCGTAGACCATCAGGCGTTCGCCGAACGGGGTCCGGACCGGTGCGTCGGCGCCGACGATCTCACGGCGCAGGGTTTCGAGATTGAGGGTGCAGGGGCTGTTCATGGTGCTTGTCGCCGCTTGGATTCCAGGTAGCGTATTGTAAAGTGTACGTTGTCAGGATGCCCGCTCGGGCACCACAACACCATCGCACGGACAAAGCAAGGACACCAAGCCATGAACGAATCCCACAATGCATCACTGCAACTCGATCATCCCGGGCTGTTGCGCGAACAGGCCTACATCGACGGCGCCTGGGTGGACGCCCCCGACGGCGCCCGTTTCGAGGTGACCAACCCGGCGGATGGCGCGGTCCTCGCCCGTGTCCCGGAAATGGGCGTGGACGGCGCGCGGCAGGCGATTGAAGCGGCCCACGCGGCCTGGCCGGAGTGGCGTTCGAAAACCGCCAAGGAGCGCGCGACCCTGATGCGCCGCTGGTTCGACCTGATGATCCAGCACAAGGACGACCTGGCGGCGATCATGACCGCCGAGCAGGGCAAGCCGCTGGCCGAATCGGCCGGCGAGGTGGTCTACGGCGCGTCCTTCATCGAGTGGTTCGCCGAAGAAGGCAAGCGGGTCTATGGCGACGTCATCCCGCCGCACCTGCCCGACCGCCGCATACTGACCATCAAGCAGGGTGTCGGGGTGGCGGCCATGGTCACCCCGTGGAACTTTCCCAACGCGATGATCACGCGCAAGGCCGGCCCGGCGCTGGCCGCCGGGTGTCCGGTGGTGGCCAAGCCGGCCTCGGAAACGCCGCTGTCCGCGCTGGCCCTGGCCGTCCTGGCCGGCGAGGCCGGTATTCCGGCCGGAGTGTTCAACGTGGTCACGACCAAGAATTCGCGCGAGGTCGGCCGCGAACTCACCGAGAACCCGCTGGTGCGCAAGTTTTCCTTCACCGGTTCCACCGCGGTCGGCAAGCAGCTGATCCGGCAGTGCGCGTCGACCGTCAAGCGGGTATCGATGGAGCTCGGCGGCAACGCGCCGTTCATCGTCTTCGACGATGCCGATGTCGATGCCGCGGTCAAGGGCGCGCTGGCCTCGAAATACCGCAACGCCGGGCAGACCTGCGTGTGCGCGAACCGGATTTACGTGCAGGCGGGCGTGCACGACGCGTTTGTCGAAAAGTTCACCCGCGCCGTCCGCGCGTTGAAGGTGGGCCGCGGGGAACAGGCCGGGGTCGAGATCGGCCCGATGATCTCCGAGGACGCGATCGAGAAGGTCGAAAGCCTGCTCGACGACGCGCGGGGCAAGGGCGCCGAAGTCATCGAGGGTGGCCGGCGCCACGCGCTCGGCGGGCTGTTCTACCAGCCGACGGTGGTCGGCGGCGTGACCGCGGACATGGCGTTCGCGCGCGAGGAGATTTTTGGCCCGGTCGCGCCCGTATTCCGTTTCGAGGACGAGGCGGAGGTGATCGAGCTGGCGAATGCGACCGAGTTCGGCCTGGCCGCGTACTTCTACGCGCGCGACCTGGGCCGCGTGTTCCGCGTCGCCGAGGCGCTGGAATACGGCATGGTCTGCGTCAACGACGGCATCCTGTCGACCGAGATCGCGCCGTTCGGCGGCGTCAAGGAATCCGGGCTGGGTCGTGAGGGTTCGAAATACGGCATCGACGAGTACGTGGAGGTCAAGTACATCACCCTGGCCGGCATCGATCGGTGAGCGTTTCGCGGCGTTGCGAACTATACTGGCCAGCCTGTTTCACCCTTAACCCGTTTCGAAAAGGACAGAGCATGAACACGACATCCCGTATTTTCGCGGTCCTGGCCGCACTTCTGATCAGCGTCGCCGCGTGGGCCGACCGTACCGCCGGCGAGCATATCGACGATTCGGCCGTGCAGGCCGAGGTCAAGGCCAAGCTGATGGGCGACGACTT
>JARROJ010000042.1:0-28149 GCA_037384065.1 Lysobacterales bacterium | reverse complement strand
CGCACCGTGACTTTCGAGCCCTCGCCGTTCTGGCGATCGATCGACACGCCCGGGATACGCTGCAGGGATTCGGCCAGGTTGGTATCCGGGAATTTACCGATATCCTCCGCCGTCACGGCATCGACGACACCGACCGCTTCCCGCTTGATGTTCATGTTGTCGATCATACTTCTGCGGATACCGGTGACGATGACTTCTTCCACCATGCCCGACTCGTTCTCGTCCTGAGCAAGAACGGGATGGCTCGCGCAGGTGAACAATGCGGCGCTGACCGCAGCGGCGATCGGCGTGTGTCTGAACTTCGAATTCCTGGCCATTTGACTCTCCGAGTTTCCCTAGTTGGTATTACGTGTTGTGGGTTCCGCCGTCTCGTGCGGCAGATGATGAGGTGCGGAAGTGATGTCGTGGCTGACGAACGTTTCGCCACGTATTTGATCTCCCCAGCCCTCGCGTCCTCGCTGCCCGGACTTCTGTGTTCCGACCAGGCGTCCCGTTGTCTCTGAACGAGTGATTTTCGGACGCACACGCCGTATTTCTCGGCGTCGGCGAACATTAGTAAACAAAGGCAACCGCAAAGTCAAGGAAAATGTTAGCGCTAACGAAATTTTTTTGGCGCCATCGGCCGGCCGCGCCATCGAGCACGCGCAGGAATTCGAACGCAACCCCGGCGGCCCGGGGTCCTTACATATTGCGCCGGTAGTCCCTGCCCAACTCGCACAGGGCGTGGCGGATCGAGCCCGGCGAGAAGACCCGGGCGTCGTCCATCAGGGGCTCGACGACATGATCGGGGTCGGGCCACCCGGTCGGGATGCAAGCCGTTGAAGTCGCTCAGTAACGGAAATGCTTGATCCGCTCGCCCTGCTGGCCGATCTCCGTCATCGCCTCGATACCGATCTGCAGGTGCAGCGACACCCATTCGCCGGTCACCTTGCGGTCCGACTCCTCGGTCTTGACGCCCTCGGGCGTCACCGGCACATCCGAGACCAGCAGCAGGGCGCCGCGCGGAATCTCGTTGGCGTGTCCGACGAGGAACAACGTCGCGGTCTCCATGTCGATGCCGATCACACGCAGTTCATGCAAGCGGTCATGGAAGCCGGCGTCGTGCTCCCAGACGCGCCGGTTGGTGGTGTAGATCACACCGGTGCGGTAGTCGACGCCGTGCTGGAGGATCTTGTCGGAAACGAACTTGTGCAGCTTGAACGACGGCAGCGCAGGCACCTCCGGCGGAAAGTAATCGTCGCCGGTGCCCTCGCCGCGGATCGCGGCGATCGGCAGAATGAAGTGGCCGATCTCGGTCGTCTTCTTCAGTCCGCCGCACTTGCCCAGGAACAGCACGCCCTTCGGCTGGATCGCGCTCAGCAGATCCATCACCGTGGCGGCGTTGGGCGAACCCATGCCGAAGTTGATGATGGTCAGGCCGTCGTCATTGGTGGCCGCCGGCATGCTGCGGTCCTCGCCGTAGACGTCGCAGCCGAAACGCTCGGCGAACAGTTCCACGTAATTGTGGAAATTCGTCAGCAGGACATACTCGCCGAAGCGTTCCAGCGGCATGCCGGTGTAGCGCGGCAGCCAGTTGCGGGCGATGTCGAGTTTGTCATGCATCGATCGTCTCCTGTTGCATCATTCGTTCATTCCGACGCGCCACGCGCCAGAAGTCCGAGCAGTTCTTCGGCCATCTCGCGTTGACCCGCGAACAGCGCTATCGCCACCCGTACCTGGGAGACGCGGTAACGCAACAGGCGCGGCAGCTCGGTATCGGCCCGCACTGCCGCCGCGGCATCGGCGGTCCTGAACTCACCCGCATCGAGTCCGCAGACGCTTTGCGCGGCTGCCGAAGCGGTCAGAGGCTCCACCGTCGGCAGCACGTTCGCGCTCCAGTAGGAGCCCGGCACATCACCCGAAAGCCCACTGACCCGCGGCGCGCGATCGTCATCCTCGCACCGTTCGTGGATCGCCGCCTGCAGCGCATTGGGAATGATCCCGCGCACGCGTTCGCGGTAAGCGCGCGGCAGTCGCCAGACGTCGTCCCGGGACGCGCCCTGGCGGTAGTAATCAGCCAGGTCGAGGCGTAACTGCACGTCACGGATCAGGGCGAGCCCCCCGGTGCTCTGCATGTCTTCGAAGGTCGCGGACTCGAGGATGAAGCCCCACTCCTCCGCCGCATTGAAGGCCGAAAACAGCAACTGCAGGTCGTCGAGGCGGCGCTCGCCGTCGAGATCGGCCAGCGTCGCCAGGCCATGCGCCCGGATCTTGCCGTAATAGTCGATGACGGCGTCGAGATTCGCGATATCGCGTTGCAGATCGAGCGCGACCCGCTCCCGGTAGACGGCCTCCCGCTGTGCGTCCTGCCGATCCTGCAGCGACGTGTCGACGAACAGCGCGGACAGGATACCGAGCACGATCACCGTGAATTCGATACCCAGCCAGCGCCAGCGGTTCAGTTCGAACACGGCTTCACCTCTGGCTCATCGCGCAGGACGTCCCGGTCCTCGGGAAACCGCTCGAACATCCGGGTGACGTAACTGCAACTGCTCGTCACTTGCAGGTCGTTCGCGCGGGCGTGCCGCACCATCGCCCGGTAAAGTTTGGCGGCGAGGCCCTGCCCCCGGGCCTCGACGGCGACCCGCGTGTGGTTGACCTCGATGTACCCCGCGCCGACCTTGCGATAGGTCATGATCGCCCGGCGGCCGATGGTGAATTCACCGTGGTACGGCGTTTCTTCGTGTTCGATCGGGGTCGGATCGTCGTTCATCTTCGTTCTCCGGGGGAGCTTGCGCCGCCCGTCACCACTACATGTTGCGCCGGTACTCCCCGCCGACCTCGTACAGGGCGTGGCTGATCGAGCCCAGCGAGCAGACCCGGGCGGCGTCCATCAGGGCCTCGAAGGTATTGCCGCGCTCACGGGCGACCCGCTGCAGGCGCTCGAGTTGCCGCGCGGCCTCGGCGGCATGCGTTTCACGGAAGGCTCCGACGTTCGCCACCTGCTGGTCCTTCTCCTGCGCCGAACTGCGCATCAATTCGATCTCGCCCACCTCGCCGTGGCCATCGGGCGGCAGGAAGGTGTTCACGCCGATGATCGGCAGCGTGCCGTCGTGCTTGAGGCGCTCGTAGTACAGGCTTTCCTCCTGGATCTTGCCGCGCTGGTACATCGTATCCATCGCGCCGAGCACGCCGCCGCGCCGCGAGATGCGTTCGAACTCGCGGTAGACCTGCTCTTCCACGAGATCGGTCAACTCGTCGATGATGAAGCTGCCCTGCCAGGGGTTCTCGCAGAAATTCAGGCCGAGTTCCTGGTTGATGATCATCTGGATCGCGACGGCGCGGCGCACCGATTCCTCGGTGGGCGTCGTGATCGCCTCGTCGAAGGCATTCGTGTGCAGGCTGTTGCAGTTGTCGAACAGCGCGTAGAGCGCCTGCAGGGTGGTGCGGATGTCGTTGAACTGGATTTCCTGGGCGTGCAGCGACCGCCCGGAGGTCTGGATGTGGTACTTGAGCTTCTGGCTGCGCTCGCCGGCGCCGTACCGCTCGCGCATCGCGCGCGCCCAGATGCGCCGCGCAACGCGCCCGATCACCGAGTATTCCGGGTCCATGCCGTTGCTGAAGAAGAAACTCAGGTTGGGCGCGAAATCATCGATGTCCATGCCCCGCGCCAGGTAGTACTCCACGATCGTGAAACCGTTGCTCAGGGTGAAGGCCAGCTGGCTGATCGGGTTCGCGCCGGCTTCCGCGATGTGGTAGCCGGAGATCGACACGCTGTAGAAATTGCGCACCTGGTGGTCGACGAAAAACTGCTGGATGTCCCCCATCATGCGCAGCGCGAACTCGGTCGAGAAAATGCAGGTGTTCTGGGCCTGGTCCTCTTTCAGGATGTCGGCCTGGACCGTGCCGCGGACGGACGCCATCGTGCGCGCCCGGATTTCGTCGTACCGCGCCTGGTCGAAGCCGTCGATGCCGACCAGGCGATCGGCCGTGATGCCCAGCATGTCGAGCCCGAGCCCGTCGTTACCGGCCGGCAGCTCGCCGTGATACCGCGGCCGTTCGCGGCCTTCGAAGTAGGCGTCGATGCGTTTGCGCGCAGCGTCCCACAGGCCGTTGTCCTTCAGGTACCGCTCCACCTGCTGATCGATCGCGGTGTTCATGAAGAACGCCAGCAGCATCGGCGCCGGGCCGTTGATCGTCATCGAGACCGAGGTGTTCGCCGCGCACAGGTCAAAGCCCGAGTAGAGCTTCTTCATGTCGTCGATGGTGGCGATCGAGACGCCCGAATTGCCGACCTTGCCGTAGATGTCCGGCCGCGTGTGCGGGTCCTCGCCGTACAGCGTCACCGAATCGAAAGCCGTACTGAGTCGAACGGCCGGCTGACCGTGCGCAAGCAGGTGGAAGCGGCGGTTGGTGCGTTCCGGTGTTCCCTCCCCGGCGAACATGCGGATCGGGTCTTCGCCGGTCCGGCGGTAGGGAAACACGCCGGCCGTGTAGGGGTAGCCGCCCGGCAGGTTCTCGCGCATCAGGAAGCTCAGCAGTTCACCCCAGTCGGCGTCGCGCGGCATGCCGAGCTTCGGGATCTGCAGGCGGCTCAGCGACTCGCGGAAATTACGTCCCGTGATCTCGCGGCCGCGAACTTCGTAGCGGTACGACTCGGTGCGCAGCCCCTTTTTGCGGTCGGGCCAGGCTTTCAGCAAGCCGACGGCTTCCGGCGAAAGGGTCCGGATCGCATCGTTGTACCGTTGACGCAGAACGACCAGGGTCCGGTCCGGTTTCCCATCGGCCGCATCGCCGACCACGGCGTCGTCGCCGTACAGGCCGAAGGGCTCCGGGCGTTCGGAATCGTCCAGCGCCCGCAGGGCCTCGTAGTAATTCTGCGCGCGGCTGGCCGCGTCGGCCTGCTCGACGATGCCGTCCCTGATCGTCCGCCCCTGCTCCGCGATCTCCGCCAGGTAACGGTTGCGCTGCGGCGGAATCAGCACGGTGGCGCGCGGTTCGCGCACCGTCGTGTCGATCTCCGGCGTCCAGTCGGCCGCCGGCAGATCCAGTTTTTCCCGCAGCAGGCGACACAGGTTGACGAACATCCAGCTGATCCCGGGGTCGTTGAACTGGCTGGCGATCGTCGGATAGACCGGAACGTCCTCGTCGTCGGCATGAAAGGCCTCGTGGTTGCGCTTCCATTGCTTGCGCACGTCGCGCAGCGCGTCCTCCGCAGCGCGCTTGTCGTACTTGTTGAGGACCACCAGCTCGGCGAAATCGAGCATGTCGATCTTTTCGAGCTGGCTCTGGGCGCCGAAATCGCTGGTCATCACGTAGACCGGGAAATCCACCATGTCCACGATCTCGGAATCCGACTGACCGATGCCCGCGGTCTCGACGATGACCAGGTCGAATCCGGTCGATCGCAGGAAGGTGATCGCGTCCTGCAGGATGGCGGACGTGGCCAGGTGCTGACGGCGCGTCGCCATGCTGCGCATGTACAGGTTCGGATTGCGCAACGAATTCATGCGGATGCGGTCGCCCAGCAGCGCGCCGCCGGTGCGCCGGCGCGTCGGGTCGACGGCCAGCACGGCGATCTTCATGTCCGGGAAACACTGGCCGAAACGGTTCAGCAACTCGTCGGTGACCGACGACTTGCCCGCGCCGCCCGTGCCGGTGATGCCCACGACCGGCGCCCCGGGTCCGTGACCCAGCCACTCGCGCCGCTTGAGTTCCAGCTCGGCGGCGGAAAAGACCTCGTCCTCGAGCGCCGAGAGCATGTGCGCGATACCGGCCGGATCGCCCGGCTCCGGCCGCCCCGGCAGCGCCGTTTCGACCCGGTGGCGCGCGGCCCGTTCGACCACGTCCTCGATCATCTCGACCAGGCCCATGTGCATGCCGTCGTCGGGGTGGTAGATGCGCTCCACGCCGTAGGCTTCGAGTTCCCGGATCTCGTCCGGGGTGATGGTTCCGCCGCCGCCGCCGAAAACCCGGATGTGTCCGGCCCCGCGGTCGTTCAACAGGTCGACCATGTACTTGAAGAACTCGATGTGGCCGCCCTGGTAGGACGAGATCGCGATCGCGTCGGCATCCTCCTGGATGGCCGCCTGGACGATGTCGAGCACGCTGCGGTTGTGGCCGAGGTGGATCACCTCCGCCCCCTGCGCCTGGATCAGCCGGCGCATGATGTTGATCGCCGCGTCATGCCCGTCGAACAACGACGCCGCGGTCACGAAACGCAGGGGTGTCGCGGGGGCGGGTTCGGACTGATTCAGCTGGCTGGCGGGTCGGCTCATCGTTGCGGCATCCCATGTGGTCGAAGCGGTCATTTTACATTGATGCCGCGCTCGACGCCGCCGCCGAGCGGCCTCGAACGGCTTTCCGACGCCGAAAAGCCACAAATGCGTTTAGCCAAGATTGCACAATTGACATTTTTGGCCTATGCTTCGACAGGAGAAGGGGGGAGCAAACGGATTCGCTCTCACACGCACGGGATGGCAGAATATCTCGCCACCCGACGAAGTGTGTCGGGATTAGCGCCCCGAAGGCAGCGATGGCTTCGGGGCGCGCCTTGAATTCCCCCTTGATCCAGGTCCCCCCGACCGCCCTTTTCACGTGCCAGACCTCCGCCTGACGACCGATACTTTTGGTATCCTTTCCTGATTATCCGCACGGAGAAAATTCATGTCAGATCGCAGTGTCGTCATCGTGAGCGCGAAGCGCACGCCCATCGGTTCGTTCCAGGGACAGTTCACCGCCTGCAGCGCCGTCGACCTCGGCGCGGCAGCCATCGCCGGCGCCGTCGCCGAAGCGGGCATCGACCCTGCCGAGGCGAGCGAAGTGATCATGGGGTGCGTGCTCCCCGCCGGCCAGGGCCAGGCTCCGGCGCGCCAGGCCTCGATCCGGGCGGGTGTGCCCGTGTCGGTCGGCTGCATGACCATCAACAAGGTCTGCGGCTCCGGACTCAAATCGGCCATGCTGGGCCACGACGCGATCCTCGCGGGCTCCTCGGAAATCGTCATCGCCGGCGGCATGGAATCGATGACCAACGCCCCCTACCTGCTGCTCAAGGCGCGCGGCGGCATGCGCATGGGGCACGGCGAGGTCCTGGACCACATGTTCACCGACGGCCTGCAAAGCCCGTACGACCAGAAGATGATGGGCATGTTCGGCGAGGCCTGCGCCGAGCGCTACGGCTTTTCGCGGACCGAGCAGGACGGTTTCGCCATCGTGTCGATCGAGCGCGCGCAGAAAGCCGTTCATGAGGGCCTGTTCCGCAACGAGATCACGCCGGTCACGATCAGCAGCCGACGCGGCGAAACGGTTTGCGCCGAGGACGAGGAACCGCACCGCTGCAACGTCGGCAAGGTGCCCGAACTGCGCCCGGCGTTCAAGAAGGACGGCACCGTCACCGCCGGCAACGCCTCGAAGATTTCCGACGGCGCCGCGGCGACCATCCTGATGACCGGCGCCGAAGCGGAACGGCGCGGGATCGAACCGCTGGCCCGCATCGTCGCCCACGCCACCTACGCGCACGAACCCGAGTGGTTCACCACGGCGCCTTCCGCCGCGGTGGCCATGGTCGTCGAGAAGGCCGGCTGGACGATGGACGAGGTCGACCTGTTCGAAATCAACGAGGCCTTCGCCTCCGTGACGATGGCGGCGATGACCGACAACGGCCTGAGCCACGACAAGGTCAACGTCAACGGCGGCGCCTGCGCGCTCGGCCATCCGATCGGCGCCTCGGGCGCCCGCATCCTGGTCACGCTGATCCACGCGCTGCGCCAGCGGGGGCTTTCCAGGGGCGTGGCCTCGCTGTGCCTCGGCGGCGGCGAGGCGGTGGCGATGGCGATCGAGGTTTAGCGCCGGGCCGGCCCCACGGGTAGAATTGAGGAATACGAATCGAACCGTTCCCACGGAGCACTTCTCATGCAACTCGAACACGTCAAGGCAGTCGTCACCGGGGGCGTTTCCGGTCTCGGACTCGCCACGGTACAGCACATCCTCGCGAACGGCGGACGGGCGGTCATGCTCGACGTCAACGACGAGGCGGGCAAAGCCGCCGCCCGCGAAACCGGCACGCGTTACATTCACACCGACGTAACGTCGGAAGAAGCGGTGGCGGGCGCGCTGGACGAGGCCACCGACGTCATGGGCGGACTCAACGCCGCCGTGAACTGCGCGGGCATCATCGGTGCGGGCCGCGTTCTGGGCCGGGAAGCGCCGATGGCGCTGTCGTTCTTCGCCGCGACGATCAACGTCAACCTCCTCGGCAGCTTCAACGTCGCCAAGAGCGCCGCCGACCGCATGCAACACAACGAACCGGGCGCCGACGGCGAGCGCGGAATCATCATCAACACCGCATCGGTCGCCGCGTACGAGGGGCAGATCGGACAGGCCGCCTATTCCGCCTCCAAGGCCGGACTGGTCGGCATGACGCTGCCGATGGCGCGCGAACTCGCCCGCTTCGGCATCCGCGTCGTCACGATCGCGCCGGGCATTTTCTGGACGCCGATGGTCGACGGCATGCCCGAGCACATCCAGGAATCGCTGTCCGCGTCGATCCCGTTTCCGTCCCGCCTCGGCCAGCCGGAAGAGTTCGCGCAACTGGCCGGCAACGTCATCGAGAGCGGCTACCTGAACGGAACCACGATCCGACTCGACGGCGCCGTCCGCCTCGCGCCTAAATAGCTGCAACAGCAGGGAGAGACCATGGAAACCTTTGCGGAAGTGCGTAAGCACATGGGGGAACGCTTCGACCTGACGACGGACGAGCCGTTCATCGTCAGTTTCGAGTACCCGATTCCCGACAGCGAGCGCCGGCAGGGCGTTTTCCTTGCGGAAATCCAGGCGTCCGACGGCCGGCGCGTGCTGCGCGTCGAGACGCCGGTGGCGCCGCTGGAGGACCTGAGCGCGGAGAAATGCCTGCGCATCAACCTGACGCTGCGCGTCGGCTACCTGGCGGTGGGCGACCTCGACGGCGTACCCTACATCAAGATGTGCGCCAACCTGCCCTATGCCTTCGTGGGCGAGCAGGAACTCGAGTATACGATCCGCAACGTCGCGACCACGGCCGACCATCTCGAGCAGTATCTCGAACCCGGCGAAGACATTACCTGAGTGAAAAAACCGAAGAACAACCCTAGGAACAACAACTGAACGCAGGAGATCAGAATGGACTTTAATTTCGACACGCAGACGCTGGTGCCGATCCTCACCGACTGGGCCGTCAAAATCGTGCTCGCGCTGCTTATCTACATCGTGGGTAAGTGGATTGCCAGGCGCATCACGCGGTTCATCGGCAAACTCATGGAACGCGCCGATATGGACGAGACGCTGGTCACGTTCCTGTCGAACATCGTCTACGGCATCCTGCTGGCGGCCGTCGTCCTCGCCGCGCTCGACAAGCTCGGCGTGCCGGTCACGTCCCTGCTGGCCATCCTCGGCGCCGCCGGCCTGGCCATCGGCCTGGCCCTGAAGGACTCACTGGGCAACTTCGCCGCCGGCGTCATGCTGGTGCTGTTCCGGCCCTTCAAGAAAGGCGATTTCGTCGAAGCCGGCGGCGTCTCCGGCACGGTCGACGAGGTCCGCATCTTCAGCACCGCCCTGACCACGCCCGACAACAAGCAGATCATCATCCCGAACGGGCAGATCGGCGCCGACAGCATCACCAACTACTCGGCCAACGACCAGCGCCGCGTCGACCTGGTCTTCGGCGTCAGCTACGACGACGACCTCAAGGTCGCGCGGAAAGTGCTCACGGAACTGTGCGCCAACCACCCCCTGGTCCTGGAGGACCCGGCCACCAAGATCTTCGTCATGAACCTGGGCGAAAGCAGCGTGGATTTCGCGGTGCGTCCCTGGGCCAAGACGGCCGATTACTGGACGGTCTACGGCGACCTGCTCGAGCAGGGCAAGCTGGCGCTGGAGGAAGCGGGCTGCAGCATCCCCTACCCGCAATCCGACCTGCACCTGCACCCGACCAATCCGCTGTCCAAGATGTTCAAAGACTGACCAAGGAGCATTCCCATGGCCAACGAGGGCTACCACGAACCCATCGAGGAACTGAGCGACGAGACGCGCGACATGCACCGCGCCATCATTTCGCTGATGGAAGAACTGGAGGCGGTCGACTGGTACAACCAGCGTATCGACGTCTGCAAGGATTCCGAACTGCGGGCCATCCTCGTGCACAACCGCGACGAGGAAAAGGAACACGCGGCGATGGTGCTGGAGTGGATCCGGCGGCGCGATTCGAAGTTCGACGACGAGTTGCGCGACTACCTGTTCACCGAAAAGCAGATCGCCCACGAATGACGTCGTCCGGGGGACGGCGCCCGCCGTCCCCTAGCGCGCCAACCAGGCGCGGGCGCGCATGCCGAGCCAGGTCGAGTAGCCGACCGAACGGCTGCTGATCCGGCCCTCGGCGTCGATCACGTAGTACGTCGGAAACGCGCGCACGGACCAGGCCGCCGCGGTCTGCGGGGTTCCCAGCAGCACGGGCAGCCGAATCCCGGTTTCCTCGACGAAGGCGCGGACCTCGTCCGGGCTGCCGTAATCGAGCGCCACGGCGGTGCCCCAGGCGGCGTCCCCGGCGGCGATATCGTCCAGGTTGCCGATGCTGGCCTTGCAGTAAAAACACCAGGGCGCGAAGAAATAGACGATGCCGGGCTCCCCGCTCCGCGTCGCCGTCGCCAGCCCGCTGCCGTCGAGCAGCGCGAGGACCGTTTGCGGGGCCGGTTCGTCGACCGGCAGTTCGCGGGTCTGCCAGGCATGGACCGCCAGCATGACGGCGACGATCAGCGCCGCATCGATCAGCAGGGCCGTCCATTTTCGCTGGCGCAGGCGGCGCCACGCCGCTTTCACAGCGGGTCGCTCCAGATCAGGTGATCCAGCGCGCCGCGGTAACCGAAGCGGTCGAGATCGATCCGGCCGCCGGCGAACTCGACGCCCTCCGCTTCCAGGCGCGCCTTCTGCCGGCGATAGCCGTCGCTGTCCTCCGGAAAGGAGATCCGCCCCTGCGCGTTCACGACCCGGTGCCACGGCAGGTTCATCGACTTCGGCGCGCGCCGCATCGCGCGGCTGACCCGCCGGGCCCAGCGGCTCATCCCCGCGAGCCGCGCGACTTCTCCGTAGGTCAGAACGTGACCGCGGGGAATGCCGTCGACGACGTTCCAGACCGCTTTCATCCAGCCGCCGAAGTCGCCGCCGGCCGGTTTGTTCTGCAAATCCTTCGACATCATGAGCATGGCGTGTGGCGGACCTGTATACCAGATTGGGGTCGGACCGGCGGATTGCCAAGCGGAAACGGCAGTCGGGCCCCGCCACCGACCGGTCGGGAGCGCGACGCCGCGACGCGGGGCGCGCTTCCGATCAGGACCTTTTCGATCAACCGACATGGAGGATCGGTGACGGCGCCGGACCTGGCGCCCGGCGTCACGCCGCGCAGCGATTGAGAACGCCGCTCAGTCCGTTCCGGATGCTTCCTGCGAGGCCTTGAGAATACCGCGCAGGATATTGATTTCATTCTGATCGGGACGCGCCCGGTTGAACAGGCGCCGCAACCGCATCATCAGTTTCTTCGGCTGCTTCGGGTTCAGGAACCGGATGTCCAGCAGGGTCTGCTCGAGGTGCTCGTAGAACCGCTCCATCTGGGTGTCGTCGACCGGCTCCCAGTCCGGCGGCGGCACCTCGATATCGACCGCGCCGAGCGCCGCCATGCGCAGTTCGTAAGCCATGATCTGGACCGCCTGGGCGAGGTTCAGCGAGGAGTAGTCCGGGTTGGCCGGAATGTTGACCAGGAACTGGCAGCGCATCATCTCATCGTTCGTCAGGCCGTAGCGCTCGCGACCGAACAGGAGGGCGACGTCGTGCGCGCCGGATTCGGACAACGCCTGCCGGGCGGCGCGACGGGCGTCGTACATCGGCATCGGCAGGCTGCGCAGGCGCGCGCTGGTGCCCAGCACCAGGGGACAATCGGCGAGCGCGGAATCCAGCGTGTCGTGAACCACGGCATGCTGCAGGATATCGTCCGCCCCCGAAGCCATCGCGGTCGCGTCCGCGTGCGGAAAAACCTTCGGCGTCACGAGGTGCAGCGCGGTCAGTCCCATGACCTTCATCGCGCGCGCCGTCGCACCGATATTGCCCGGGTGCGTCGTGTTGATCAGCACCACCCGTACCCGGCCCAGGGCGGCCCGGACCTCCGCGTCCGAGGCCCCTGCCATCGCTGCATCGCTTCTGGTATCCTTTGCCGCCTTCCCAGCCTGGTTTGCCATCATGCATCCTGTACTCAATGTCGCGGTCGAGGCCGCCCACGCTGCCGCCAACATCATGCGCCGCCAGATGCAGCACGTGGACGCCATTCCTTTCGAACGCAAGGCCCGGCACGACTACGTCACGGAGGTCGACAAGGCCTGCGAAAACGAAATTGTACGGGAAATCCGCCGCTACTACCCCGACCACGCCTTCCTGTGCGAGGAAGGCGGCGCGAGCGGGGACGCCGAGGCGGTCTGGGTCATCGACCCGCTCGACGGCACCAGCAATTACATGCACGGGATTCCGCATTTCGCGGTATCGATCGCCCAGCAGGTCAACGGCCGCACCGAACACGGGGTGGTCTACGACCCGATGCGCGACGAACTGTTCACCGCGAGCCGCGGCAAGGGCGCCTTCCTGAACCGCAAGCGGATCCGCGCCTCCGCGCGCAAGTCGCTGGACAATGCCGTGGTCGCCACGGCCTTCCCGTTTCGCGAACGCGGGCAGCTGCAGGCGTACGCCCGCGTCTTCCAGGCCGTGTTCGGCCGGGTCGAGGATTTCCGCCGCGCCGGTACGGCGAGCCTGGACCTCGCCTGGGTCGCAGCCGGGCGTCTCGACGCCTACTTCGAGGTGGGCATCAAGCCGTGGGACGTGGCGGCCGGCGCGCTGCTGGTGCGCGAGGCCGGCGGCGTCGTCCTGGATTTCGAAGGACACGACGAGGTCGAGCACGCCGGCACGATCCTCGCCGCGCCGTACAAGCTGATGACCCCGCTGCGACAGATCGTCACGAAAAACTGGAACCCCAAAACGAAAGGGTCAGAGTAGCCACGCTACCCTGACCCCGTTCGTGCGGGCTTTTGGCTGATTCAGGGTCGATCGTCGACCGCAACACCCTCTTTTTCGACCTGCAACAGGTCGAACTTGCTGACCCCCAGTTCCAGCAGCGTCGTGCTGGCCACGTAGATCGATGAGTACGTGCCGATCACCACGCCGACAATCAGCGTGAAGGCGAAGGCATTGATGATTTCGCCGCCGACAAGAAACAGCGCGGTCAACACCAGCAAGGTGGTCAGAGAGGTCATCAAGGTGCGTGACAGCGTCTGGTTGATCGACGTGTTGACCACCTCCCTGGGTTTGCTGTTGCGCAACCGCGGGAAATTCTCGCGGATACGGTCGAACAGCACGATCGTGTCGTTCAGCGAATAACCGATCACGGCGAGCAGCGCGGCGACCACCGTCAGGTCGAACTCGACGGCCAGCAGCGAAATCACGCCCATCGTGATGATCACGTCGTGCACCAGCGCCGCGACGGCGCCGACCGAAAACCGCCACTGGAAACGCATCATCACGTACAGGAAGATGCCGATCAGCGCGTACACCACCGCCAGGATGCCCTGCTCGGTCAGTTCCTCGCCGACCTGCGGGCCGACGAATTCGACCCGGCGCATGTCGATGGTGCCGGCGTAATCGCGCTGCAGCGCCTGCAATACCAGGGTCGACAGGTCGGCGCTGCTTTCCTCTTCGCTGCGCGGCGGAATGCGCACGACGATCTCCGTGTCCAGGCCGAAGGTCTGCACCACGGCGTCGTCCAGTCCGGCCGCCTCCAGGTTTTCGCGCACGTTCTGCAGATCCGGCGCCTTGGAATAAGCCACCTCGATCAGGGCGCCACCGGTGAAGTCGAGGCCGAAATTCAGCCCGCGCAGCGTCAGCGAGGCGATGCTGACCACGATCAGCACGCCGGAAAACAGGAACGCGAGCTTGCGCTTGCCGATGAAATCGATTGTCGTCTTTCGGTTCAGGAGTCTCATGTCAGCACCTCAGATCGCCAGCTTGCGGACGCGCTTCTTGCCGCCGTAAATCAGGTTGACCACGGCCCGCGTGCCCATGATCGCCGTGAACATCGAGGTCACGATACCCAGCGACAGGGTCACCGCGAAGCCCTTGATCGGACCGGTGCCGAACAGGAACAGCACGAAGGCGGCGATCAGGGTCGTGATGTTGGCGTCGGCGATGGTCGAAAATGCCTTGTCATAGCCGGCGCGGATACTGGCCTGCGGCGTATTGCCGTTGCGCAGCTCTTCCCGGATGCGCTCGAAGATCAGCACGTTCGCATCCACCGCCATGCCGACCGTGAGCACGATACCGGCGATACCCGGCATCGTCAGGGTCGCACCCAGCATCGAGAGCAACGAAACGAGCAAGATGAGGTTGGCGAACAGGGCCAGGTCGGCCACCAGTCCGAACACCCGGTAATACGCGGCCATGAACACCAGCACCAGGATGAAGCCGATCACGACCGACTTGAAGCCCTGCTCGACGTTGATGGCGCCGAGCGTCGGGCCCACCGTGCGTTCCTCGACGATTTCCATCGGCGCGGCCAGCGCACCGGCACGCAGCAGCAGCGCGAGCTGGCTGGCTTCGGACATGGAATCGAGACCGGTCGTCTGGAACCGCTTGCCGAACGGCTCGCGCACCACGGCGACGCTGATCACCTCCTCGGTCTTGGCGCCGCCCGGCTTCTGCTCGATGTAGACGACCGCCATGCGGTTGCCGACGTTTTCGCGGGTGAAGTCCAGCATGCGCTTGGCGCCGACGCCATCCAGCGTGACACTGACCTGCGGCTGCCCGGTCTGCTGATCGAAACCGCTCGACGCGCCGATCAACTGGTCGCCCGAGACGATCAGCCGTTTCTTGAGCAGAATCGGCTGGCCCTGGGCGTCCATGTAGAGTCGCGATTCCGGCGGTACGCGGCCGGTCTGGGCCGCGGTGAACGGATCGTTGGCCTCGTCCACGGCGCGGTATTCGAGGGTCGCGGTGGCGCCGATGATCTTCTTGGCCTCGACCGTGTCCTGCATGCCGGGCAGCTGCACGACGACCCGGTCGGCGCCCTGCTGCTGGATCAGCGGTTCGGCGACGCCGAGCTCGTTGACGCGGTTGCGCAGCGTCGTGATGTTCTGCTTCAGCGCGGTCTGCTGCAATTCCTGCAGCTGCTGCTCCTGCACCTTGCCCGAAATCCCGAAATACTCCGGCGTGTCGACGTCTTCGGTGTCCAGGCCCTGCAGGCTCTGGTCGCTCCGGATCACGTCCAGCGCGCGCTCGCGGTCTTCCGCCGAGCGCAACAGGGCCAGCACGCCATTGCCTTCCCGGCGCACCGAGACGTAGCGGATGCGCTCGTCACGGAGCGCGGCGCGAAGATCGTCGACGTAGCGGTCGAGTTGCTGGCTGCGGGCCGTGTCCATGTCGACCTGCATCAGGAAGTGCACACCGCCCTTGAGATCCAGGCCAAGCGTCATCGGCTTGCCGCCCAGCGCACGCAACCACGTCGGCGTGGCGTGGGCGCTGTTCAGCGCGACGACGTACTGCTCGCCCAGCGCCTGGCGCAGCGCGGCCGAACCGGCCAGCTGGTCTTCGTTCGAATTGAAGCGGTACAGCAGGCGGTTACCGACCTGCTCGGAGTTCTTGAAGGAAATGCCCTCGTTGGCGAGCGTTTCCTCGATCGTCCCCTCGATGGTCTCCGGCAGCGCGAATCCGCGCGCCGAAGTGACCTGCAGCGCCGGATCCTCGCCGAACAGGTTCGGCAGGGCGTACAGCCCGCCCACCAGCAGGATGAAGAGGATGAGCGCGTACTTCCAGGCAGGATATTGGTTCATTGTGCGGCCTCGAAATGCGGGTTGTCGTTTTCGTTCTTACCCGGCTCAGGTTGACTTGATTGTGCCCTTGGGCATGACGCTCGCGACGGCGTGCTTCTGGATCCGCACGCGGACGTTCTCGGCCAGCTCGACCGTCACGAACGATTCGCCAACCTTGGTGATCTTGCCCAGCAAGCCGCCGTTGGTGACGACTTCGTCGCCGGTGCTCAGGTTGGCGACAAGGTTCTTGTGTTCCTTGGCGCGCTTCATCTGCGGCCGGATCAGCAGGAAGTAGAAAATGACGAAAATGATGATCAGCGGCAGAAACGACATCAGCCCCCCGGGCTGCGTGACCGCGTCCTGCGCGTGCGCGCTGGCGATGAAGAAATCCAGGATTTCCATGGTTGACCTCGTTAGATGGTGTGGCTCGTCCCGTTACGGGCGGATATGGGGCCGACCCCGGCCGTCCGCAACCGAAGCCGGACATTATAGATCATTAGCGCCGGCGGAGGCACCCGCCGCCGTGGCTCAGACGCCGCGCGCCACGCCCGCCAGGAAATCGGCCGCGAAGTCCGCCAGCCGGCCGGCGCCAATCGCGTCCCGCAAGCCCTGCATCAGGTTCTGGTAGAAGCGCAGGTTGTGCAGTGTCATCAGCCGCATACCGAGGATTTCGTTGCATTTTTCCAGGTGTTTGAGGTAGGCCCGACTGTACCGGGCACAGGTTTCGCAATCGCATTCGGGATCGATCGGCCCGAGGTCCTCGGCGAAGCGGGCGTTGCGGATTTTCAGCACGCCGCGGCTGGTGAACAGGTAGCCGTTGCGCGCATTGCGGGTCGGCATGACGCAGTCGAACATGTCGATACCCCGCAGGACGCCGGCGACGATGTCCTCGGGCCGCCCCACCCCCATCAGGTACCGCGGGCGGTCGGCCGGCAGGGCCGGCACCGTGAAATCCAGCACGCGGTCGCGCTCGTCGTGCGGTTCGCCCACCGACAACCCGCCGATCGCGTAGCCGTCGAAGCCGATGTCGATCAGTCCGCGGGCCGAGGCCAGCCGCAGGTCCTCGTGCATGCCGCCCTGGACGATACCGAACAGGGCCGAAGGGTTGCCCTCGTGGGCCCGCTTCGAGCGTTCCGCCCAGCGCAGCGACAGCTCCATCGATTCCCGCGCCTGCTGCTCCGTCGCGGGATACGGCGTGCACTCGTCGAAGATCATGACGATGTCGGAGCCGAGCGATTTCTGCACCGCCATCGATTCCTCGGGCCCCATGAACACCCGCGAACCGTCGACGGGCGAGGCGAAGGTGACGCCCTGCTCGGTGATCGTGCGTCGTTCGGCCAGGCTCCAGACCTGGAAGCCGCCGGAATCGGTCAGGATCGGCCGCGGCCACTGCATGAATTCGTGCAGGCCGCCGTGCTTTTCGATGACGCCCGTACCCGGCCGCAACATCAGGTGAAAGGTGTTGCCCAGGATGATGTCGGCGCCGGTCTCGCGCACCTCGGACGGCGTCATGGCCTTGACCGTGCCGTAGGTGCCGACCGGCATGAAGGCGGGCGTGCGCACGGCGCCGCGTTCGAAACGCAGTTCGCCCTGGCGGGCCCTGCCGTCGCTGGCGTGAACCGTGAAATCCACGCTCAGCTCCGCTGCGCCTCGAACGGGCGTGATGGAACGACGTATGGCTTGGCGTAGGGCACCTGGGCTCTCCCGCGAGAATCTGCGCGCGGATTATCTCAACAGCGGCCTCACAGGACCAGCATCGCATCCCCGTAGCTGAAGAAGCGGTAACGCTCCCGCACGGCGTGGCGATAGGCGGCCAGCACCGGTTCGCGCCCGGCCAGCGCCGCCACCAGCATCAGCAGCGTGGACTCCGGCAGGTGGAAATTGGTGACGAGCCCGTCGATCACGCGAAACTCATAACCCGGGTAGATGAAGATGCGGCTGTCGCCGCGAAACGGCTTCAGTTCGCCATCGGCCGCCGCCGTTTCCAGGCTGCGCACGGCCGTGGTGCCGACCGCGACCACGCGGCCGCCGCGCGCGCGGGCGCGCTTCACCGCAGCGCAGACCGCGGCCGACACCTCGAGGTACTCGGCGTGCATCCGGTGATCCTCGATGTTCTCGCAGCGCACGGGTTGAAACGTGCCGGCGCCGACGTGCAGGGTCACCTCGGCGCGCTCGACACCGCGCGCTTCGAGCGCGGCCAGCACCGTCTCGTCGAAATGCAAACCGGCCGTCGGCGCCGCGACCGCGCCCGGACGGCGTGCGTAGACGGTCTGGTAACGCTCGCGGTCGTCGGCCGTGTCGTCGCGCGTGATGTAGGGCGGCAACGGCATGTGCCCGAACCGCTCGAGCAGAACGGCGAGCCCCGGCCCGGTGCTTCGCAGCCGGAAAAACGCGCCGTCGCGGGCCACCATCTCCAGTGCGCTGCCGTCCTCGAGCAGGATGCGACCGCCCGTCTTCAACGGCTTGCTGACCCGCAGCTGGGCCAGGCACTCGCGATCGTCGAGCAGGCGCTCCAGCAGGATTTCGACCCGGCCGCCGGTGTCCTTGCGCCCGTGCAGGCGGGCCGGAATCACGCGCGTGTCGTTGAACACCAGCAGGTCGCCGGGAGACAGCAGGTCGGGCAGATCGCCAAAGGCCGCGTCCGTCACCGCGCCGCCCTGCCGGTCGAGTTGCAG
Source organism: Lysobacterales bacterium (assembly GCA_037384065.1). Lineage (GTDB taxonomy): Bacteria > Pseudomonadota > Gammaproteobacteria > Xanthomonadales > SZUA-36 > JABDPF01. The sequence continues at coordinate 9,629 of JARROJ010000042.1, read as the reverse complement.
CAGGCGGCTGGCCGAGCGCTGCGCCAGGGGGTGCTGCGCGATCAGTTCGCGCGGCAGCTCGAAATGAAAGTCACTCAGTTTCAACGGGATCACGACACGGCTTGCACGGCTGCCGAGTATAGCGCCCGAAGGGGAATTTCGCGCGGGCTTGGCTATAATCAGGCAGGACGTGCGCAGCAGCGGAACGAGGACCGATGGCCATCGAAAAAACCGACCGGATCACCATCGTCGGCGCCGGTATGGCGGGCACGCTGCTCGCCATCCTGCTGGCGCGCCGCGGTTTCCGCATCGACCTGTTCGAACAGCATCCCGATCCGCGCAGCGGAGACGGCTGCGTGCAGCTGTGCAGCAACCTCGCGCTGGGCGAGCGCGCGCGGCACGCGCTGCGCGTGACCGGACTGCTGCGCCAGGTCGACGCCCTGTCGACGCCGATGCGCGGCCGCCTGATTCACGACCGGGCCGGCAACGTCACCGAGCAACCCTACGGCTACCGGGCCTACGAAACCCTGTACAGCGTGCGCCGCGAGAGCCTGCAGCAGTGCCTGCTGTTCGAAGCCGCGCTGCACCCCGAGATCCGGGTGCATTTCGGTCACCGCCTGCGCTCGGTCGACTGGGCCGGAAAAGTCGCCGAGTTCACGCACAACGGCGATGCCTCCGTGCACCGGCAGCCTTTCGATGTCCTGATCGGCGCCGATGGCGCGGGTTCGCGCGTGCGTCGCGCCCTGCAGGACGGCTTCGACATCGAGGTTCGCGAGGAAATGCTCGACGCCGGCTACAAGTACCTGTCCGTGCCGACCGACCACGACGGCGAACCGGTGATGAACCCGCACCTGCTGCACGTCTGGCCGCGCGGCGGCTACATGCTGCTCGCCTTCCCCGGCCCCGACGGCAGCTTTACGGCGACCCTGTTCCTGCCGCTGCAGGGCGACCACCGCATGGCCTGGGGCTTTCGCGAGCTGGATTCCTGGACGCGCCAGAGCGCCTTCATGGACGCCAACTTCCCCGACATCACGCCGCGCATGCCCGGACTGCGCGGCGAGTTCGAGGAGCACAAGATCGGGCTGATGGGCACGGTGCACTGCCAGGCGTGGCACGCCGGCGGCACGGCGCTGCTGATCGGCGACGCCGCGCACTGCATCGTCCCCTTCCACGGCCAGGGCGTGAACGCCGCGCTGGAGGACTGCACGATGCTCGATGAAATTCTGGACGGCGGCCCGGAAAACTGGGAAACGGCCTTTCGGACGCTGGAAGCGCGTCGGCGGCCCGACACCGAGGCGATCGCCCAGATGGCCCTCGACGCCTACCACACCATGCGCGAATCCGTGCGGCACCGGGATTTCCTGCTGCGCAAGGCGCTCGAGCGGGAACTCGAAATCCGCCACCCGGAACGCTTCGTGGCGCGCTACTCACTGGTGATGTTTCACCGCATTCCCTACACCGAGGCCTGGGACCGCGGGCGCGCGCAGGGCGCGATCCTCGACGAACTGCTGCGGGGCAAGACCGAATTGACCGAGGTCGACCTCTCGAAAGCCGCGCGCCTGATCGACTCGCGACTGACCGAGGTCCGTACGCCCTGACGGCGGCGTTGCGGCCCGGAACCGGGCCGCCCGCCTACTCGCAATCGATCCGGTGACTCAGTTTCACGATGGAATCGGTGCGCTGCACCGAACCGGCGAGCGGCGGATCGAACACGAAGTCCAGCGTCCATTGTCCCGCCGATTCGCTGGTGAACGCGCGTTCGAGCTCGCCGACGATGCTGAACGCCGGACCGCGGAACCAGTGGCCCGTGTAGCTGGCCGGCGTCCCGTTCGGCTGCGGGCAGGTCAGCCGGCTCTGCTTCATCATGCGCTCGGTGCCCGATTCCCCGTAGAGGGTGTAGGAGAACATCGCGTCATCCGTCGCGAGCAGCGTCAGCGACACACCGCCGACCCGCTGTAACTTCTGCTCGGCGCCGTCGTTGGTGACCCGCAACAGGTCGGCCGTCCAGACATTCTGACCGTCGCGTTCGGCGCTGGCGAAAAACCACATCGGCCGGCCGGCTTCGTCATAGGTGTACCAGACCATGAAATGCGGTGATCCGGGATCGTCGGCCCAGTTGAATTCAAAACCTTGGTTTATCAACGGACGCGACGACGGCTCCCACAGCCCCGGATGAGGATCCACTGCGGTGCCGCCCTGCTCGACCTCGGCCCGGATCGAAACCGCGGCCGCCTCGCCGCCCTCGTTCCGCACGACCGGGTACCAGCGACCCGGCGCGACGCCGCCGGTAACGATCACCTGCGGACCGAGACCGCCGCCGCCACTGGCGGACGCAACCACCGGTCGGCCATCCGCCGGCGTCGCAAACGGCGGATTGGCCAGGGCTTCGTCGAAGTCCAGGCGCACCAGGTCGATCCGCAGGTTGTCCGACTGGATCGCGTCCGCGCCGCTCGCCTGAATGCTCAGCGTCTCGGTACCCGCCGGAATATCGATGAACAGGCGGTCGTGCGTTCCGCCGGCGGCCACCGCGAGGCGATGGTCACGCCCGTTCATCAGCGGGTACGTGCTGGCCGGCGCAATGCCGCTGCGCGTGAAGCGAACCGGAATGACGCCCAGATTGTTGGGCGTCTCGCGGCTGCTGCCGACACCGACCGCACCGAACCAGGTCTCCCCCGGCAGGGCCGGCAGGTCTTCCCAGCTCAGGCGCAGGGGGAACGCCTCGTTGGCGCCGACGATGCCCGGTCCGCTCGCCGCCAGTCCTGAACCGGCATTGGCTTCGACCGCCGCGCTGAGCAGTGTCACCTCGTCCCCGTCGGACTCGCCGGCGGTCCAGTTCTGCACCAGCACCCAGTAGTTACCGGGCGCGAGATCCGTCAGGTCGCAGCGTTCCAGGTTGTTCGATGAGGTGCTGCTGCAAAGTTCTTCCCATTCGTCCGCGCGGCCGTTGCCGTTATCGTCGCGACCGACGAACAGGTCGACGTCCGCAGAGGACGACGCCGGCGTTTCGGCATACAGCCAGAGGGCGCCCGCTTCCAGGTTGTACCAGGACGTGAACACGCCTTCGCCCCCGTCGTAGGGGTCGTCGTTCGTCGGATCTTCGACCAGGTTTTCCGTGCGCGCGTCGCGCTTGACCAGACCACCGGAGGTGAAGGTCGCGTCGGGCAACGCGACCAGGCCGTCGAGTTCGAACGTCTGCCAGCCTCCGTTGCGCGCGTCGGCGATTTCGAGCTCCTCCGGCAGAGTGCCGCCGAAGGACTTGACCGAAACCGTCAGGTACTGATCCGCGGCGCCAGCCGCGCTGAACCGCACCTTGCCGGAGACCCATTCGCCGATCACCCCGGAGTTCGACACGTCCACGGTGATGTCGAACGTGCGCGAGCCGCCGCTGGGCAGAGTGAGCCGGTCCGGCGTTACCGTGACCACGGCGCCGTCCGGAAAGCCCTCGGCCGTCGCGCTCCACGTGCCGCCACCCATCAGGTCGGTCGCGGTGCGTTGAAAGACGCACGCGGACGCGCACTCCGCGTCGACCAGGCTGGGCAGGTTGAGACGGCGCAGATCGCCGCGGACCTGCGGATCGGGGTTGGACACCATGAAATCGAGCCGGCTGACGTCGAAGTAGAAGCCGATGTTCACCGCCTCGTCGATCTGCGGTCGGCCCGCGCCGACCTGCTCGGTGGTGGCGGGGTCGCCGTTCTCGTCTTTCGCCAGGGCCTGCGTGGCCGTCGTTTCGATGGCGGAGACCAGTTCGTTGGCGGTCCAGTCGGGATGGACCGACTTGATCAGGGCCGCGGCCCCGGCGACGTGCGGCGAAGCCATCGAGGTTCCGCTCAGTTTTCGAACGCTGAGATCGGAGTATGCAGCCAGAATTTGCGTCCCGGGCGCGATCAGATTGGGTTTGAGCAGGTTGCCCAGCGTGGGGTAGGACTCTCCGGCCGGTCCGCGCGAGCTGGAGACGGCCAACTCGTCGGCGGCCGCATCGCTTTCCACGTCCATGACGCTTGAAATCTGTGCGCCGTGGCCGTCGCCACTGGCGAGCCAGGTGCGCAGGATATCGCCGTCCGCCTGGCCCAGGTGGCTGGCGGGCAGGCAGTGCGTGTCGGCGACGACATTCTGGAGGGAACCGTCGGCATTGGCCAGGATGAACCCGCTGGCCCCGGCCAGTTGGACGTTCCGGCCCTTCTCCACCCGACCGTAGGTGCCGCGGTCACAGACCACGATTTCGCCGTTGAACGGCCGTTCGCCGGCCCAGGGGTTCGACGCGCCGGTGTTGCTGGTGCAGGTGGCGCCGAGTTCGGCCGGTCCGGTACCGCACAGGGGAAAGCCGTAATCGCGGGCATGCACGATCGGCAACTTGCCGCTGCCGCCCCTCAGGCTGGCGCCGATCAGCGCTTCGGGCGCCGGCGAAGCGCCGCCCGTGAAATTGTCCACCACGGTGCCCCGAATCAGGTTGTGGGTGGCGTTACCGACGGCCACGATCCACGGCGCCAGCGCGGGCGCGCCGACCGTGCCGGGATTGGGGCCGGAATTACCGGCCGACGACGCGATGAAGATGCCGGCGGCGCGGGCGTTCAGGAACGCAATGTGATCGGAGCCGGGTTGCCAGGGATTACGCGGATCACCGCCGATGGAATAATTGATGACGTCGACGCCGTCGACGATGGCCTGGTCGATGGCCGACAGGATCGCCGATCCCTGGCAGCCGCCATTGTCGCTGCTCTCCGGGTCGGTGATGCCGATGTAACAGACGCGATAGGTCACGAGGTTCGCCCGCGGCGCCACGCCGGAAATCGTCCTGCTGGCGCCGTCGGACGTGACATCGATCGCCCGGCCGGCGGCGATGGACGCGGTGTGGCTGCCGTGCCCATCGTTGTCCTTGCCCTTCGTGTACTCTTCCTCGACGTCGGGCGTCTCCGGGTCGTCCGTAACGAAATCGTAGACGCCGACCAGTTTCTGATTGCACAGAACCTCCGGGTCGGAGCACAGCCCGAGCCCTTCGCCGTAGGGGTTCTGAAAGGAAAAATCCGCTTCCGCATCGTCGCTGAACGACGGATGGTCCCAGTTGATGCCGCTGTCGATGACGCCGACGACGACACCCTCACCGCGCGCGTCCGGGTAACCGGCCAGCCCCTCCCAGATCGCGTCCGCGCCCAGCCACTGCGGCCCGGCATAGGTCTGCAGGCGGTAAACTTGATCGGGCGCCACCGACCGGACCTGTGGAAGATCGCGCGCCCGTTCAGCCTCGGCCGGGGTCAGATGCAGCGCCAGTCCGTTGGTCGCGACCCGGTAGCGGTGCGGAATCTCGAGCGTACGGCCGAGCAGGGCCTCCAGCTCCGCGGTCAACTCGGCGTGGCGCTTCTCGAGGTAGGCGAGATAGGCCAGCGATTCCGGCGAACGGACATTCAACCGCTTCTCGCCGGTGCTTTCCGGCGCCGTCGCCGCCAGTCGCAGGGGGCCTTGCGGGCCCGGGTCGGACAACTCCCCGCCGGTGTAGGCCGCGAGTGGCGGATCCTGCAGGGTGATGACGTACCGGCGAATCTCCGCGGTCGCGTCCGCCCCGGATTTCGCCCAGGCGCTGTTGAGGCCGAGCACCATGGCCAGCGCCAACAGCAGCAGGCCGGACAGGCCTGAACTGCAGGCGAAGAACAACCGGGGCTTTCTGCATCGCTTCATTCGTGACTCCGAACCGGTACGCGCATCGTGACCAGCTCCTCGGCAACGACAAGTTTCATCAGCATTTTCTCATCGCGGCCCGACAGCGTGTGTTTCATCGGCCGGAATTCCGACACGTAGATGTCGACCGGGCCGATGTGGTGGGGGGCGTCATCCTCGCTGTACCCGACGGTCCCGACCGGCGGCTGCGAAAACACGGCCGACGGGACGTACTCGTGATTGACCGGCCGCCGGGTTCCGCCATACAGCGTATCGGCGAAGGCTTGCCCCTCGTAGGTCGCCACCGGCGTCAGGTTGACGCGACTGGTCACGTCGCCCACCGCGTAGATATGGTCCACGTTGGTGCGTGAAAATTCCGTCACGACGATCGTGCCGTCGGCGCGGCATTCGACGCCCGCGCGGTCCAGCCCCAGTCCCCGCACGTTGGGCACGCGGCCCGTGGCGTACAGGACTTCGTCGACCTCGAGCGTGGATCCGTCCACCAGCTCGACCACCAGCCCCGATGCGTTCTTCTCGATGCCGACGACGTTGTTCTCGAGCTTCAGATCGACCCCTTTCTTGACCAGTTCCGCGCTGACCACGCGCCGCACGTCCGAGTCGAACCCGCGCAACACGGCATCGCCGCGGTAGATCTGCGTCACGTGGGCGCCGAGCCCGTTGAATACGCCGGCGAATTCGCAGGCGATGAAACCGCCGCCGATGACGGCAATCCGTTCCGGCAATTCCTCGAGGTGAAAAACGTCGTCCGAGGTGATCGTGTGCTCGATGCCCGGAATCTCGGGCGACCACGGCCGACCGCCGGTCGCGACCAGCACCGTCTCGGCCGTGACCGTCTGCTCGCCGACGCGGATCGTGTGCGGATCCTCGAACACGCCGCGGTCCTCGAACAGCCGGACCCCCGCATTCTCGAGCAGATTGAGATAGACCCGGTTGAGCCGGTCGATCTCCTGGTCCTTGGCCCGGATCAGGTCCGGCCAGCTGAAGCGGCGTTCGCCGACCTGCCAGCCAAACCCGGCCGCGTCCTCGAAGTCCTCGGCGAAATGCGATGCGTACACCATCAGTTTCTTCGGCACGCAACCGCGAATCACGCAGGTGCCGCCGACCCGGCTCTCTTCGCAAATGCCCACGCGCGCGCCATGGCCGGCGGCGATGCGCGCCGCCCGGACGCCGCCCGAACCGGCGCCAATGACGAACAGGTCAAAATCGTATTCTGGTTTCATGGTGTCGCGCTCACTCCGCGGCCGTCCGGCCCGCTCGTTGGCTGTCGTACCTCTGCTAATCGTGGTGCGCCGGCGACCTTTCAAGACCGGATCGGCGCAAGCCGCATAACAAACGTTTCAGTGTACCAACAAGGGGCCGGTCACGGCATCTGTCGAGCGCGTTTTTCGCCGTGCGGGGTAAAGTGGTAAATTGACGGAATGATTCCTTGATCTGCATCATTTCCGACCGGGTGCCGTCATGGACTTAATCCATCACATTACGTAGGATTGCGCGACGAATCGGAACACCCTGCCCGGAGCCCCATGCTTTCTGCATCCCAAATCTCTTTCGAGCGCTATTTCGAACCGGTTTTCAAGCCCGTGAGTTTCGACCTGGGCGCCGGCGAACTGCTGCTCGTCACGGGCTCCAACGGCTGCGGCAAAACCACCCTGATCCGGGTTCTGGCGGGCATCCTGTACCCGAGTGCGGGCAGTTTTGAACTCGGGGCCGAGCACACCGCGTACGTCGGCCACTACCTCGCCATCAAGGACGACCTGAGCGTGCTGGAAAACCTGCGCTTCGTGCGCGGGTTCATGGGCACGTCGACGCGCAGCGTCACCGAGGTCATCGAGGAAGTCGGCCTTACGCGGGTGGCCGGCCAGCAGGCCCGCACGCTTTCCGCCGGTCAGCGCAAGCGCTGCGCCCTGGGACGGCTGCTGCTCAGCCAGGCCGAACTGTGGCTGCTCGACGAGCCCTACTCCAACCTGGACATCAACGGCATCGCGCTGGTCGATCGCCTGCTGCAGGAGCACCTCGGCAACGGCGGGGCGGTCGTGCTGGCGACCCACGGCGCACACCGCCCGGAGTGGCACGCCACGCACGATTACTTCCTGGAATCGGGAGCGGCAGCGGCATGACCGGAAACGCCCCCGCCGGCAGCCTGTCGGGCGCCTTTCTCGCCCTGGTTCGACGCGACCTGTTGCTGGCCTTTCGCCGGCGCACCGAACTGCTGTTCCCGGTCATCTTCCTGCTGGTCGTCATCAGCCTGTTTCCGCTGGGCATCGGGCCCGGGCCGCAGTTGCTGGCCCGCATCGCGCCGGGCGTGATCTGGATCGCCGCACTGCTGGCCACGGTGATTTCGCTCGACGGCCTGTTCCGCTCGGACTTCGAGGACGGCTCGCTGGAGCAGTTCGTGATCAGCGGCCACCCGCTGACCCTGATCGCGCTGGCGAAGATCCTCACGCACTGGCTGGTCGCCGGCCTGCCGATCGTCCTGCTGTCGCCGCTGCTGGCCGTGTGGATGAACCTGCCGACCGAGACCCTCGGCGTGATGATCGCGACGCTGCTGCTCGGCACGCCCGTCCTGAGCCTGATCGGGTCCATCGGCGTCGGCCTGACGATCAGCCTGAAACGCGGCGGGCAGCTGCTGTCGCTGCTCGTCTTTCCGCTGTACGTGCCGATCCTGATCGTGGCCACGGCCGCCGTCATGGCCGTGGCGGACGGATTACCCTACACCCAGTTCCTGGGCCTGCTCGTCGCCGGCCTGGTCACCTCCCTGACACTGGCGCCGTTCGCGGCTGCCGCAGCTCTGAAAATCAGCCTGTCATGACTATCGAGAAAACCATCGACAATCCACCCCGCAAGAACGCCCTCGTGCTGTTCATCCACAAGCTCGGCTCGCCCGCGTATTTCTACACCTTCGCCGGCCGGTTCATCCCCTGGTTCTGGGCGATCTTCCTGGTGCTGACCGCGATCGGCATGTACCAGGCGTTCTTCGTCGTGCCGGCGGATTACCAGCAGGGACAGAGCTTCCGCATCATGTACCTGCACGTTCCGGCGGCGTGGATGTCGATGCTGGCCTACGTCATCATGGCCGTGCTGGGGTTCATCGCCCTGGTCTGGCGCATCCGTGTCGTGGAAATACTCGCCATGTCCTGCGCACCGGTCGGCGCCGCCTTCACCGCGGCCACGCTGATCGCCGGTTCGCTGTGGGGCCGGCCGACCTGGGGCACCTACTGGGTCTGGGACGCACGCCTGACCAGCGAACTGGTCCTGCTGTTCCTCTACCTGGGCGTGATCGGCCTGCACAACGCGATCGACGAACCCCGCAAGGCGGCGCGCGCGGCCTGTCTGCTGGCCCTGGTCGGCGCCGTCAATCTGCCCATCATTCACTACTCGGTGAAGTGGTGGAACACCCTGCACCAGGGCAGCAGCATCAGCCTGCTCGGTGGCAGCAGCATCGATTCCAGCATGCTCTGGCCGCTCCTGATCATGTCGATCGCCGTAAAGTTCTACTTCGGAGCGAACCTTCTGACCCGAGCGCGGGTCAGACTTCTGGAGCAGGACCTGCGCAAAAGCTGGGTTCGCGACGTCGTTCGGGAGGGCCGCTGATGGATCACACACCGTTTATCGCAGGAGCCTATGGAATCGGCGCGGTCATCCTGTTATGGACCGCGCTCTCTCCGCTGCTCCGCAAAAAGAAGATTACCCAGGACATTCGCCGTCTGATTGAACTAGAGGAGCGTTCCGGTGACGCCAAAACGTAAGAGAAGATTGATTGCCGTTCTGTTGATCCTGGCTGGCGTGAGCAGCGCCGCCACGATCGCATTCTATTCGCTGCAGCAGAACCTGCTGTATTTTCAGAGTCCGAGCGACCTGTCGCAGCAACCGATTCCGCCCGGCCGCCAGTTCCGGCTCGGCGGGCTCGTCAAACCCGGCACCGTGAACCGCGTCGATGAGAGCCTGGCCACCCGTTTCGTCGTCACCGACGGCCCCCAGGA
>JARROJ010000041.1:0-22236 GCA_037384065.1 Lysobacterales bacterium | reverse complement strand
TCCGCGACCCTGCGGATCATCGGCGGTCTGCTGCTGGCGAGCGGCGCCGCGGTGGTCGCGGGCCTGCAGACCTGTCGCGTCGCGGAAAAAGAAAAGGCCGGCTGAACGCCGGCCTTTTCGCCTCGTTAGTTGTCTCGATCGCGGTTCATGCCTCGGGGAATCCTGCCCAGAGTACGACCTCGCCCTCACTGTCGACGATCTGGATCATTGCGTTCCACGGCGCTTCGACGCCAGGTAGGTTAAGCACCGACGTTGCGTTCTCATTGGCCACTGAGAGGACGCCCCAATCCGCATCGTCGACCCAGACGATGTAATCACCCTTCGGCAGATCCCGTGTCCTGACGCTGAAAAGCGTTTCGTCGTCTTCGACCTTGAACTGAACCGATCCGCTCGCGTCCGGAATGATGCCCGGGTTTTCGAGGTCGACCGTTACCTTGAGATCCGCATCGTCACCGTCTTCGCTGCCGCCCGGGACTTTTTCGCCCAGGACATTTTCAGCGGAAGTGAGGAACACGACGTCGCCCTGCAGCACGTCGATCGTGCAGTCGCGCGGATCCTCGATCAGCAGCAGCTTGCCTGGCGCTTCCGGACTGCGGAACTGGACCGCGCCTTCGCCCTCGAACACGTCGAGGACGTCTTCGTAGAAGACATCGCAGTACATGACGCTGTACAGCTCATCGGGCAGGTCCTCCACCGCGACGTGGAAGTCGCTGCGGTCGCTGCGCTCCCAGAATTTGGCCTTGCCCTGGCCGTCAGCCCCGTCCTCGACGGGCAGCAGGCCGACTTCCAGCATCAGCGGCTTGGCATCCGCCGGCGTATTGTCGGAGATGCCGCCGCTGCAGCGCGAGTTGTACAGGGCCGCCAGGCGACGGATTTCAAACGTTTCCTCGGACCCCTCGTCCGCGTCCAGTGCGTACGTCGCGGTCCCCTTGTTGCAGTTCATGAACGTCAGCGTCAGCATGCCGATGCGTTCGACCGGGTCGAACTCCGCGGATGCCGGCTGCAGGAAGTCGACGCCGGAGGTGGCGTAGAGATCCATCACGACCTGGTCGCCCTCCACTTCGCCGATCGCGATGAACCAGGCGGATTGCTGATCCTCCCCGTAGGTGAACCAGTACGCGACCGCTTTCGGGTCGCCTTCGGCATCTTCCTGGTCGATGATCTGCAGCACGAGGCCCTGACTCTCGTGCTGGGGCTGCTCCCACAGGCCCGAGAAGTAGCGGGTCACGACCAGATCCCCGGCGAGGGCCGGCAGGCTCGCGGTAACGGTCAGGAACAGGGAAAAAAGAGCAAAGAAAAGTCGGTTCTTCATCTGGCAGTACCTCTTGCGTTGCGTCGTGCGTTGCGAAACAGGCACGATTCCGTGTGCCAAGTCCCCTTTGATCCCCATTATAGTGACCTAACGGTAATTTTTCAGGTTGAGTCAGCGTCCGGCAAATGACGCCCACTTGACGCGCGTCGTTGCGACGGGCCCTCGTGACTGCTTGAATGGGCGACAGCCACTTCACGAGGAGAACCGCTGAGGCATGAGCCCCGAGCTCGTCTTGCTGGTGCTGTCCGCCGCCGCGATCGCGTTCATCCACACGATTCTGGGGCCGGACCACTACCTGCCGTTCATCGCCATGGCGAAAGCGCGCGGCTGGCCGGTGCGCAAGACACTGCGCATCACGCTGCTGTGCGGCGCGGGTCACCTGGGCGGATCGGTCGCGCTCGGCCTGGTCGGCATCGCGATTGGCGCCCAGATCGCCGCCCTCGAGTGGCTGGAAGGCCTGCGCGGCGACCTGGCGGCCTGGCTGCTGATCGGGTTTGGTCTGGCCTACACGGCCTGGGGCGTCCGCCAGGCGGTGCGCAACCGGCCGCACACCCACTGGCACGAGCACGGCGGAATCGTTCACCGCCATGAACACACGCACCGCAGCGATCACGCGCACGTCCATGCCCGGTCCGGCCCCAATGCCTCGATCACACCCTGGGTCATTTTCGTGATCTTCGTGCTGGGCCCCTGCGAACCGCTGATCCCGCTGCTGATGTACCCGGCGGCGCAGGAGAGCCTTTCGGGCGTGTTGCTCGTGACCACGGTGTTCGGCGTCGTGACGGTCACGACGATGCTGACCGTCGTCTGGCTGACACTGGTCGGGCTCGAACGGTTGCGCTTGCCGGCCCTCGAGCGGTACGCCCATGCCCTGGCCGGCGGCGCCGTGCTGACCTGCGGCCTCGCCATCGTTCTGCTGGGACTCTGAGCGCGGCCGCAGCCGGGTTTGACGCGCATCATTGCGCCGCCCGGCGCAATATGGCGAGATTCGTCATGATTCCCTTCCACGTGGAGAACACCCGATGAGCACCAAGCAAGCGGACCTGGCCGGACCCGGCATCAGCACCTACGAGGAGGTGGCGAAGATCCTGCCACGGGACTACGCCAGCCTGCTGACCCCGAAGGAGACCATGCAGGCGCTCTACGGCGTGAAGCGTTACGTCGAGGAGAACCTGTGCCGCGAACTGGACCTGATGATGGTGCAGGTGCCGCTGATCGTCGACCGCGACAGCGGGGTCAACGACATGCTGGACCGCGACGGGTCGCGCACGCCGGTCGAGTTTCCCTGCGGATTGGGTCTCGAGAAGCGCATGACCGCCCAGGTCGTCCAGGCCGCGACCAAGTGGAAGCGGATGGCGCTCAAGACCTTCGGCATGGAGGTCGGCGAAGGCCTGTGCACCGACATGCGCGCCGTGCGCAAGGACTATTTCCTCGACCACGACCACAGCGCCTACGTCGACCAGTGGGACTGGGAGCGCACGATCAGCGACGAGCAGCGCAACCTCGATTTCCTCACCGACGTCGTCAAGCGCATCTGGAAGGTCTTCGTCGGCGCCGAGGAATTCGCGCAGGACATGTTCCCGCAACTCAAGGATCCGCGTTTTCCGAACCTGCCGAAGGAACTGACCTTCATGCATGCCGAGGACATTCTCGAGATGTATCCGGACCTGCCGCGCAAGCAGCGCGAAACCCGGCTGATCCAGGAATGCCCGGCGGTGTTCATCTACGGCATCGGCTGGCCGCTGGCCGACGGTTACCCGCACGAATTGCGGGCCGCCGACTACGACGACTGGGTGACCGAAACCGAGTCCAAGGACGGCCGTCCGATGCATGGGCTGAACGGCGATATCCTGGTCTGGAACCACGTCACCCAGCGCCGCCACGAACTGAGCTCGATGGGCGTGCGCGTCACCAAGGAGACGCTGGTCCGCCAGCTCGGCCTGAGCGACCAGATGCACCTGCTGGAAACGCCGTACCACCAGGCGATCATGAACGACGAGATTCCGCTCAGCATCGGCGGCGGCATCGGCCAGTCCCGCCTGTACATGCTGCTGTTGCGCAAGGCGCACCTCGGGGAAGTCAGTGTGACGATCTGGCCGAAGGAACTGCGGGACATCTGCAGCGAGCGGAACATCCACGTTCTGCAATAGGGTAGGATCGGCGTTCATGGACGCCGTGACCGTCAACGACGTTGGGCCCCGCGACGGGCTTCAGAACCAGCCGCGGCTGCTCGAGCCGGCGGACCGCAGTCGGCTGGTCCGGGCGCTGCTGGCGGCGGGCGTGCGGCACGTCGAGGTCGGCGCGTTCGTTTCGCCCAGCGCGGTTCCGGCGATGGCGGGGAGCGATGCCGTGCTGCGGCTGGTGGGCGAGGCGCCCGGCGCGGTCCTGACCGTTCTGGTGCCCAACCTGCGCGGTTACGAACTGGCCCTGGCGGCCGGGGCCCGAAGTGTCTGCATGGTCGTTTACGGCAGCGAGGGCATGGCGCAAGCCAACGTGCGCATGAGCCGGGGAGCGGCCGAATCCGCGGCCGCCGAAATTCTGCGGCGTGCCGCGACCGAGGGCGTTCGCGTGACCACGGCCATCGCCGTCGCCTTCGCCTGCCCGTATGACGGCCCGACCGATCCCGGTCGCGTGACCGCGCTGGCCGGGCGCCTGCTGGAACTCGGCGCGGATGAAATCAGCGTGGCCGATACGATCGCGGCGGCGCACCCGGGGCAGGTCCGCGCGCTGACCGCGCGGCTCGCGAAAGCCTTTGGCGCCGAGCGATTGTCCTGCCACTTTCACGATACGCGCGCACTGGGTCTGGCCAATGTCTACGCGGCGCTGGAGTCGGGGATTCGCAAGTTCGATGCCTCGATCGCCGGGCTCGGCGGCTGTCCGTTCGCGCCCGGTGCATCCGGCAACGTGGCGACCGAGGACGTCGTGATGCTGCTGGAGCAGATGGGCTGCCCGACCGGCATCGACCTCGACGCGCTGATGCGGGCCGCAGACCTGGCGCGGGAACTGACCGGCACCGCGCCCGGCGGTCGGGCCAGCGCCTGGATTCGACAGGACCTGGAACGGCGCGCGCGCGCCGTTCGCCGACCCTAACCGCCCCCGAGCACGTTGTGGCCGCGGGCGACGGCCATCGCGCCGCTGCGCACCACCGCGACGATCTTGCCGCAGTCCGCGACTTTCCGGATGAAGTCGTCGACCTGCTCGCTGGAACCCGTCACCTCGATGGTGTAGGTCTCCGGGCTGTCGTCGAGTACGCGGGCGCCCGCCGTTTCGATGAGGTCCGGCAGGTGGCAGTCCACGGCCGGATCGACGCGGGCCTTGATCAGCAGCAACTCGCGCTCGATGTGGTCGTCGAGCGTCATGTCGGCGGTCCTGACCACGTCGACCAGTTTCAGCAGTTGCTGGTTGATCTGGTTGATGACCTCGTCGGAGCCGGTCGTGACCAGGGTCATGCGCGAGATCTCGGGGTGGTCGGTCGGCGCGACGCTGAGTGACTCGATGTTGTAGCCGCGGGTCGAGAACAGGGCGGCGACACGGGCCAGCGCGCCGGCCTCGTTCTGCAGCAGGATGGAAATGATGTGACGCATAGTGGCTGGCATCTTGGCCCAGAATCCGGGCTATTGCAATACACGAACAATTGTCCGACACTTCGACGTTTCCCAGGCGCAAAGGCTTTGAAAATGGAGAATAATTCTCATCCGCTTCGCGGGCGGCGCATGACCGGCGCGGAGATGATCGTGCAGGTGCTGGCCGATCAGGGCGTGGATGTCATTTTCGGCTACAGCGGCGGCGCGATCCTGCCCACCTACGACGCGGTGTTCCGGTACAACGCCGAGCACGCGGGCGAGAACGGCGACGAGCCGATGCCGCTGATCGTACCGGCCAACGAGCAGGGCGCGGGCTTCATGGGCGCCGGCTATGCGCGGGCCAGCGGCAAGGTCGGGGTGGTCATGGTCACCTCCGGCCCTGGCGCCACCAATACCGTGACCCCGGTGCGCGACTCCATGGCGGACTCGACGCCGCTGGTCGTAATCTGCGGCCAGGTTCCGACGCACGCGATCGGCACCGACGCCTTCCAGGAAGCGCCGGTCAACAGCTGCCTCGGGCCGGTCGCCAAGCACACCTTCCTGGTAACCGATCCCGAAAAACTCGAGATGACGGTGCGCACGGCGTTCGAGATCGCGCGCACCGGTCGCCCGGGCCCGGTGGTGATCGACCTGCCGAAGGACGTGCAGAACTGGGAAGGCGTCTTTCGCGGCGAGGGGCTGCTGCCCGTGCCGGGATACCGCCAGCGTCTTCACGCCGCGCGCGACAACCTGCTCGACGAGGACAAGCTGGCGCGGTTCTTCGGCATGCTGGAAGCCGCGAAACGCCCGTTGATCTATGCCGGCGGCGGGGTCATCAACGGCGACGCCGCGGCGGAACTGCGCCGGTTCGCCGACCGCTTCGGCATCCCGGTGACGACCACGCTGATGGGCATCGGCGCCGTCGACACGCGACAGCCGCTCTCCCTGCACATGCTCGGCATGCACGGTCTGGCCAGCGCCAATTACGCGGTCGACGACTGCGATTTCCTGATCGCGGTGGGCGCACGCTTCGATGACCGGGTGGCCGGCGTGCCGGACAAATTCGCGCCCAGGACCCGTCACATCGCGCAGTTCGACATCGATCCGTCCGAGATCGGCAAGGTCAAGGCGGTCGACTGGGCGCACGTGGGCATGCTCAAGCAGGACCTGCAGGCCGTCTACGACTACGGCGTCCGGCACCGCATCAGTCCCGATTTCAGCGCCTGGCACCGGGAAATCGCCGAACTGAAGTCGACCTATGCGCTGAACTACGACCGCGACAGCGCGCTGATCCAGCCCTACGCGGTCGTCGAGGCGATCAACGCCATCACGCAGGGCGAGGCGATCATTTCCACCGGGGTCGGTCAGCATCAGATGTGGGCCGCGCAATACTTCGATTTCAGTCATCCGCGGCTGTGGCTGACCTCGGGCAGCATGGGCACGATGGGGTTCGGTCTGCCGGCCGCGATCGGCGCCCAGTTCGCCAGACCGGATCACCTGGTGATCGACGTCGACGGCGATGCCAGCATCCGGATGAACCTGGGCGAACTCGAGACCGCGACCACCTACGGTCTGCCGGTCAAGGTGCTGGTGCTGAACAACTACGGCGACGGCATGGTCCGGCAGTGGCAGAAGCTGTTCTACGACGGCCGCATGTCCGCCAGCGACAAATCGCTGCGCAGCAAGGACTTCATCCGCACGGCGCAGGCGGACGGCTTCGAGTATGCCGTGCGCCTGGAAGACCGGCACGAACTCGAGCGCGTCGTCCGCGAATGGCTGGAGTTCGACGGGCCGGCCTTCCTGGAGGTCATCATCGACCCGGACGCCGGCGTCTACCCGATGGTCGGTCCGGGGCTCGCCTACGACCAGATGATTACCGGCGATTTCATCCCGACCCGGTCGAAAACGTCCGAGGAGGAGGTCGAGCGCAGCTCGATGTTCTGACCCGGTCCGGGTTCAGTTCTCGCGCACCAGGTCGGCGGCCTTGCGGAAAACCAGCCGCGGAAACAGGCGCTTGAGCCAGAGCGCGTGCATTTCAAAACCGTCGCCGACGGCGATTTCCGGCGTGTGCTTGCGGAAGCCTTTCAGGATCACCTGCGCACACCGATCGACGTCCATGCCGTTGGCGATGTCCCGGTCGGTGGCGCCGCGCTCGCGCCCATCGCCGAGCAGCGCGTGGATCGAGATCGCCGTTCGAATGTAACCGGGGGTGATCGTCGTCACGCGGATTCCCCGTTTGGCCACTTCGGCCCGCAACGCGTCGAAAAAACCCATCACCGCATGCTTCGCCGCGCAGTAACCGGTGCGGTAGGGCGCGCCGACTTTGCCGGCCACCGAGGCCATTACCGCAATGTGCCCGGATTCCTGCGCCAGCATCACGGGCAGAACCGCCTTGGTCAGCGCGATCTGACCGAGCACGTCGACCTCGAACAGGCGCCGGTAGACCGCCATGTCGGTGTCCACGCACAGCGACCGCTGCGAAATGCCCGCATTGTTGATCAGGGTGTCGATTCGCCCGAATTTTTCGCGCACCGCGGCGACCGCGGAGGGCATGGCGGCGGCATCGGTGACGTCCAGCGGCAGCACGAGCGCATCCGCCGCGCCGAGTTCGATGCAGCGCTCGCGCACACGCTCGAGTTCCTGCGCCCGGCGCGCGGACAGGACGGGGATGGCGCCTTCGCGCGCCAGCGCGCAGGCCAGGGCCTCGCCGATGCCGGACGAAGCGCCGGTGATCCAGCTGACGTTGTCCTTGAACATGTCGATGGGTCCTCTCGTCGTATCGTTGCCGCATAGGTTAGCGGATGTTGACGGCCCGGCGCGACGGTCGCCACTTTTCATCGGGCGCGACATGTACTACCGTGAAACGGGCGCGGCCCGAAGCGGGCCCGAAGGAGAGGATGCGTACCGAATGAGCTATTCCGTTCCCGATATCTGTGACGAATTCTACGAGGAGATCCGCGTGCTGGATCCCGTCTTCCGCGATTACGGCGCTCGCCACCGGTTCTGCGGGCCGATCGTCACCGTGAAGTGCTTCGAGGACAATTCCCTGGTGCGCGACCTGGTGCACTCGGAGGGTCGCGGCCGGGTGCTGGTCGTGGATGGCGGCGGTTCGACACGGCGCGCCCTGCTCGGCGACCAGCTGGCGGCCAGTGCGGCGCAGAATGGCTGGCAGGGCCTGCTGATCTACGGTTGCGTGCGTGACGTCGAAATCCTCGCGACGATCGACCTCGGCATCAAGGCCCTGAACAGCATTCCGGTGAAAACGGACAAGCGCGGCGAGGGTCAGCTGGACCTGCCGCTCCATTTTGCGGGCGCCCAGATCGTGCCCGGCGAGTATCTGTACGCCGACGTCAACGGCGTCGTCGTCGCCGTGCGTGATCTCGGCGTCGACTTCTAGGACCCCGATGTTGCAGCAGGACACCTCGAATGTCGGCACGGCGGCCCCGGCGTCCGCACCGCCGGCCTCCGCGCCGGAGGGGTCGGAGCTGGTCGATCGCTTCCTCGATCTGAACCAGGCGCTCGATCCGCTGGTGCCCGAGCCGCTGATGCCGGCCTGGACGTTCCTGCAGGATTACCCGCTGTTGCTGGTGCTCGTGATGGCCGTTCTCGGGTACGGCGTCGGCAAGGCCCTGCAGTGGTTCCTGCAGACCTCGCTGAGCCAGGCGACGCGCCGGACCCGGAACAAACTCGACGATCGCCTGATCGACTACCTGACCGCGCCGGTCGTGCAAACGTCGATCATTCTGGGGCTGGTCGCCGCGACCAAGGCCTTCGGTTTCAGCGAGACGGTCGACCATCTGTTCGTGCGAACGCTGTTCAGCCTGCTGATCCTGCTGTGGGGCCGGGCCTGGTTCCGGGCGACCTCGCTGGCGATCCAGACCCTGTCGCAGGACGCCGATCATTTCGCGATTTTCCAGCCGCGCACCCGACCGCTGTTCGAAATCTCGGTCAAGCTGGTCCTGTTCAGCCTGCTGGTCTGGCTGTTCATGGCGCTGTGGAACATTGACGGCACGGCCTGGCTGGCTTCGGCCGGCGTCATCGGTATCGCGGTCGGTTTCGCGGCCCGCGACACCCTGGCGAACCTGATCTCCGGGGTTTCGATCATCGCCGACGCGCCGTACAAAATCGGCGATTACATCATTCTCGATACGGGGGAGCGCGGTGTCGTCACCGAGGTCGGCATGCGCTCGACCCGGCTGCTGACGCGGGACGATGTGGAAATCTCGATCCCCAACGCGGTCATGGGCAACGCCAAGATCACCAACGAGAGCGGCGGACCCGCCATCGAGCATCGCATCCGGATTCCGGTCGGCGTCGCCTACGGCACCCGGCCGCGCAAGGTCGTCGATCTGCTCGAAGACATCGCGCGGACCAATGACATGGTGATCGATACCCCCGCACCGCGCGCCCGCATGCGCGGCTTCGGTCCGAGTTCGCTGGATTTCGAGCTGCTCGGCTGGATCCGCTATCCGGAACAGCGCGGCCTGGCGACGCATCGTCTGCTGGTGGAGATCGAGGAGCGCTTCCGCGAGGAGGGCATCGAGATCCCGTTCCAGCAACACGACCTGCACATCAAGTCCATCGAGCGGGAGCGGGATCCGCCGTCGTCCGACGAGGACTGAACCCGCGACCGGCGTTCTACTCCATCAGGTAACGCTGCAGGAACAGCACCTTGGCCTGTTCGTAGATATCGCGGTTTTCCTTGCGCTCGTAGCCGTGGCCCTCGTTGAGCGCCTCCAGGTACCACACCGGGCGGCCCTGACGGCGCAGCGCGGCGACGATCTGTTCCGACTCGCTGGCCGGCACGCGCGGGTCGTTGCGGCCCTGCACGACCAGCATCGGGATGTCGATTTTTTCGGCATGGTTCAATGGACTGATCGACTCCAGGAACGCCCGCATCTCCGGGTCGCGCTCGTCGCCGTACTCCAGCCGCCGGAACGCGCGACGGTAATCCTCGGTGTTTTCCAGAAACGTGACGAAATTGCTGATGCCGACGATGTCGACGCCGGCGCGCAGGCGGTCGCTGTAGCGGACGGCCGCGGCGAGGACGATGTAGCCCCCGTAGCTGGTGCCGTGAATCGCGACCCGGTTTTCGTCGAGATCGGGCTGAGTGGCGATCCAGTCGAGCAGGGCGCCGATGTCGCGCACCGCGTCCTCGCGGCGATAGCCGTTGTCCAGCGCCAGGTACGCCGTGTCGTAGCCGGTCGAGCCACGGATGTTCGGCGCAATGACGGCGGCACCCAGTTCCGCGACCCACATCTGCGCATTCTTGCTGAAGGACGGGCGATACTGACTCTCGGGCCCGCCATGGACGTGAATGATGACCGGATGCGGACCGGAGCCGGCCGGCCGGTAGACAAAGGCGGGAACCGTGCGCGGCACCTCGTCGACCGTGTCGACTGTGTCGACTGTGTCGAACGTGGGGTAGCGGATCAGTTGCGGCTCGGCGAACGCCCGGGTGTCGAGGCCGCCCACTTCGCTGACCGTCCAGCGCACCAGCTTTTTGTAACTCTGCGCCCGTCGACCCAGTTCGAGCACATAGACGTCGCTGGGCGTCTGCGCCGAACTGAGGGTGAGCGCCAGCTTGCGATTGTCCGGGCTGAAGCTGAGACCGGTGATGACGCCGACCGGCAGGCTGGCCACGCGCCGGTAACGATGACTGCCGGTATCGATCAGGTACAGGCGGCTGATGCCTTCCTCGTTGGTGACGAAGGCCCCGCGCCGACCGTCATCGCTGACGACGAAGTTGGAGACGTCCCACGGGCTGTCCGCGGTCAGGTATTCGGTCGGCAGCGCCGGATCGAGCGGCTGCCAGGCCAGTTCCGCGGCGCGACCGCGCACATTGGTGATGAAATAGAAGCCGTTGCCACGCCGATCGAAGGCGATCGCCTTGTTCGCCGACGGCTGCTCGGGATTGCCTGCGAGCCGGCGCAACGCGCGGGTTTTCAGGTCGAGCACGTGGATGCGGGAGTCGGCGACGCCGAGAAACTGCTGCACCAACAGCAGGCGGCCGTTGTCGCTGAAATCGGCCGCCGCGTACCAGCTGCCCGGCGGGGCTTCGAGCAGCAGTTCCTCGCTGCCCGGGCGGTTCGGCTCCATCCACCACAGGTCGTTGCTGCGGCCGTTGCGGCGGGTCGACTGGAATGCCAGGTGGCGACCGTCCCGACTCCAGCGCAGCATCCGGTTACGGCTGTCGCCATTGGTCAGGCGCTGGCGTTCCCCGTTTTGCGGATCGAGCAGGAAAATCTGGTCCTGCTCGCCACCGCCCCGGTCCATCGTGATCGCCAGCGTCCGATCGCGGCTGCGGCGCACGACCTGGCCGATCGGCTCGTGGAACCAGGTCAGTTGCCGGCGCACGCCCGCGGGCGCGTCGACCCGGTGGATCTGGCCGATGGCGCCGAATCGCGTCGCGATGTACAGGCCGTCGCCGTCGCGCGTCCAGTCGAGAAACCGCGCCGAGCGAACGTTCTGATAGCGATTCAGGCGCTCGACGAGCGCGGCCGGAATTTCCGGCACGTCGTGCAGGATCAACTGTCCGCCGTTGACGGTCCGGATGTCCGGCGCGGCGGCCGGGGCCGGGACCGGCAGATTGGCCAACAGCGCGAGCAGCAGGGTCTGGAACAGGTTTCGGTTCATGCAAGTCGTCAGGTGCCTCGGGACCACTATAGTCGATCGTCCGCTGTGGCTTAAGTTCAGCAGGAAAGGCGATGCGGCTATACTGTGGCCTTCGACAACCCCACGAACCACCGTTGACCATGAAAAGACCCCTGCATGTCGTGATCCTCGCCGCGGGCGAGGGCACCCGAATGCGTTCGGCCCGCCCGAAGATGCTGCAAGTGCTGGGCGGGCGGCCGCTGCTGAGCCACCTGCTCGACACCGCGCAGGCGCTGCAACCGGAGCGGGTGCACGTGGTGGTCGGCAGCGGCGCCGACGCCGTGATGACCGCTTGCGCCGACTACGCCGTCGAGTGGGTGTCGCAGGCAGAGCGGCTCGGCACCGGTCACGCCGTATTGCAGGCCATGCCGGGAATACCGGACGGCAGCGACGTGCTGGTGCTGCTCGGCGATCACCCGCTGCTGCCGCTGGCGCTGCTGGAATCGATGCGGGACGGGTTTCGCGGCCCGCTCGCGCTGCTGACCACCGAGCTCGAGGATCCGACCGGTTACGGTCGAATCCTGCGCGACCCGGGCGGCAACATCATCGGCGTCGTCGAGCACCACGAGGCCGCACCCGAACAGCACCGGATTCGCGAGGTGAACACCGGCATCATCATGGCCCGGGCCGAAAACCTGCGAGCTTGGCTCGACCGCATCGGTTGCGACAACGCGAAGGGTGAATACTACCTGCCCGACATCTTCGCGCTGGCGCGGGCGGAGAACGGTGAAATCCAGGGCTTCCTCGCGGCCGATCCGCGGGACCTCGAGGGCGCGAACGACCGTGCGCAACTGGCCGCGCTGGAACGCCGCTACCAGGCGCGTGAGGCTGCCCGGTTGATGGCGCAGGGCGTGCAGATTCTGGATCCGGCGCGGCTCGACGTGCGCGGCCGGGTCGAGGCGGGCCGCGACGTGTTGCTGGATATCAACGTCGTGCTGGAAGGCACGGTCCGGCTGGGCGATGGCGTCAGCATCGGTCCGGGCGCCGTTCTGAAGGACTGCGACCTGGCCGCGGGAACCCGCGTGCTGGCGCACAGCGTGCTCGAGGGCGTGCAGACCGAGGGCGCCTGCGACATCGGACCCTTCGCGCGGTTGCGGCCCGGCACGGTGCTGTCCGAGGGCTGTCGCATCGGCAACTTCGTCGAGGCCAAGAATGCCGTGCTCGGGGCGGGCAGCAAGGCCAGCCACCTCAGCTACCTGGGCGACACCGAAATCGGCCGCAACGTGAACATCGGCGCCGGCACCATCACCTGCAACTACGACGGCGCGAACAAGCACCGCACCGTGATCGGGGACGACGCCTTCATCGGTTCCGACAGCCAGCTGGTCGCGCCGGTCACCGTCGGGCGCGGCGCGACCATCGGGGCGGGCTCGACGGTCACGCGCGATGCGCCGGCGGACACGCTGACCGTGAGCCGCGCGCGCCAGACCAGCATCAGCGGTTGGAAGCGTCCGCGAAAAAACGACACGGGAGGTCGCTGAGCATGTGTGGCATCGTCGCCGCGGCGGCCCGCAGAGCCGTCCGCGAAATTCTGGTTTCGGGCCTGCACGCGCTCGAGTACCGCGGCTACGACTCGGCCGGTGTCGCGCTGCAGACGGACGCGGGGCTCGAGCGCCTGCGCACGCAGGGCAAGGTCAGCGAACTGGAGGCCTTGCTGGCCGAGCAGCCCATCGACGGGCGCTGCGGAATCGCCCACACGCGCTGGGCGACTCACGGTGTGCCGAATACGGCCAACGCGCACCCGCATGTCTCGGGCCGGAACGTCGCGCTGGTGCACAATGGCATCATCGAAAACCATGAACGTCTGCGCGAGGAACTCGCCTTAGCCGGGTACGTCTTCGACTCGGACACCGACAGCGAGGTCGTTGCCCACCTCGTGCACCAGCGCATGGCGCAGGGTGACGATCTGCTGGCGGCGGTGCAGGCGACGGTCGGGCGGTTGCGCGGGGCGTACGCCATCGCGGTGATCAGTGACCTCGAGCCGGGCGTGGTCGTCGGCGCCCGCGCCGGCAGCCCGCTGGTCCTCGGCGTAGGTTTCCGCGAACATTTCCTGGCGTCCGACGCGCATCCGCTGCTGGCCGTGACCAATCGCTTCGTCTACCTCGACGAAGGTGACGTGGTGCGCCTCGACGCTGAAGGTTACGTGATTCACGACGCGGCGGGCGCGGTCGTCGAGCGCCCGTTGCGCGAGGCCGATCTCGCGGCGGACGCCGTGCAACGCGGCCGGTTCCGACATTACATGCAGAAGGAGATCTTCGAGCAGCCGGCCGCGGTGGCCGAGACGCTCGAGGGGCGGATCGGTTCCGGCCGCATCCTGCCGAATATATTCGGCGTCGGCGCCGATGACGTGCTGGCGCGCGTGCGCCAGGTGCACATCGTCGCCTGCGGCACCTCGTACCATGCCGGCCTCGTCGTGCGGTACCAGCTGGAGCAGATGGCGGGCATTCCCTGCAGCGTCGAAGTCGCCAGCGAATACCGGTACCGGGATCCCGTGGTGCCGCCGGATACCCTGTTCGTCGCGATCTCCCAGTCCGGCGAGACGGCCGATACGCTGGCCGCGCTGCGTCATGCCAACCGCTCCGGTTACCTGGCCTCGCTGGTCATCTGCAACGTGGCGGAAAGCTCGATCGTGCGCGAGGCCGGCATGGTTCTGATGACGCGCGCCGGTCTGGAGATCGGTGTCGCCTCGACCAAGGCGTTCACCACGCAACTGGTCGCGCTGCAATTGCTGGTCGTCAAACTGGCGGTTCTTGGCGGCCGGGCGAGCGACGAGGAGCTCGCTGGCTGGGTCGGCGACCTCGAGCGCCTGCCGGGGCTGATCGGCCAGGCGCTGGAACTCGACGGCCGCATCGAGCGGCTGGCGGAACGATTCGTCGAGCGGCACCATGCCCTGTTCCTGGGCCGTGGAAGCCACTACCCGATCGCGCTGGAAGGCGCGCTCAAGCTGAAAGAGATCTCCTACATCCACGCCGAAGCCTATCCGGCCGGTGAACTCAAGCACGGCCCGCTCGCGCTGGTCGACCACGACATGCCGGTGATCGCCGTGGCGCCCAACAACGAGCTGCTGGAAAAGCTGATCAGCAACATCGAGGAAGTACGGGCACGCGGCGGCGAGATGTACGTGATCGCCGATTCCGGAGCACTGCCCAGTTTCCGCGAACGGCACGGTGAATTGATCGAACTGGATACTGGCGGCAGCCTGCTGGCGCCTGTGGTCCTGACGATACCGCTGCAACTGCTTGCCTACCACGTCGCCGTGTTGCGCGGCACCGACGTCGACCAGCCGAGAAATCTGGCGAAGTCGGTCACGGTGGAATGACGTTAAACTCGAAATCAGGAGAAGGTCATCATGGAGTACGCGGCATTCGTATTCGGGATTTTCGGGCTGGTCGCGTTCGTCCGGCTCGAAAAACTGCTTAAGACCCTCAAGGAGAAAGGAATACTGGAAGCGGATTACAAGGAAGAATAACGCCGGGTCGGTCCGGTCGCCGCCCCTCAAACCAGGGCTGGCGGTGCAGGACGCATTTGAGTAGGATTCCCTTTCCTGACGACGGGTTCGACAGCCATGAAACGCAGACGCCACAGCGACGAAGAAGCCGAAATCAACATCACGCCGATGCTCGACATCGTGTTCATCATGCTGATCTTCTTCATCGTGACGACCTCGTTCGTCAAGGAGCAGGGTCTCGAAGTGTCGCGGCCTTCGAATGCGCCGCCCAAGGAAGTCAAGCAGGACAAGGGGCCGATCGTGGTCAAAATCGACTCGAGCAGCCTGATCAGCGTCCAGGGGCGCGTGCTGGAACCGCGCGCGGTCGAGGCCAACCTGGAGCGTCAGAAAGCCGAAAAACCGGATTCCCCGCTGATCATCGCGGCGCACCCGGCCGCCGATACCGAGGCGCTGGTGACCATTCTCGACGCCGCCAAGGCGGTCGGCATCGCGTCGGTCAGCGTCGCGACCTCGTCACGCTGAGCCACTGCCGCCGGGCTTCACCCGAATCGGCGCGTAATCTCCTCTTCGACCGGAATTTTCGGCGGCAACTGCAGGAAGTAGCCGTCGCGTTCCAGTGCGCGGCAGACCGTCGCACCGTCCGCGCGCGCGAGCGCCGTGTCCGGCCCGATCTCCAGCCGCATGACGAAGGTCGCGGCGCCGAAACGATCGCGCAGTTCCTCGGGCAGATCGTCGAGAGCGAGCGTTTCGAGCAGGTAGAGGTAGGTCTCTGCCTTTCGTTCCGAGCGATAAACGCGACAGGTGGGCATACCGGGGTCCACGGCCTCCAGGGCGCACAAGTATACCGGGAATCGTCTATGCTTACGGCGACGCCCCGGCCATTCGGGCCGGCGGGCGCGGTCCGATCGCTTCATCGTTGACGGAACGCGGGTTCCGGGGGAGAGCAGACCAATGAACGAAAAAAACCGAAGGTTCGAAAATCAACCATGGCGCTGCTGGTCGCATGTGCGCCCTGGCTGTCGCCCGGATCCGTGCTGGCGCAGAATCCGCATATCGATATCGCAGTCCGGGAGTCCGGCGGCGTCGCCGAGATCGTGTTCCTGAATTCCGCCTGCCCGAACGGTAATCGCGGTTGCGTGCAGATGCCGCGCGGCGAGCGCAACTGGGTTTCCTGGGAATTCGATCCGACCAGCGCCCAGGCGGGCTGGACCTTCGAGAGCCTTTATTTCGGAACGGCGAACAAGCAGACGGGAAACCTGAAGGACTGCACGATGGACGCCTTCGGCCTGCCGGAGGAAGACCGTGGGAGCGGTCGCGCCTCGACCGCCGAGATATTCGCCAACGGCAAACGCCTGCGAATCTGGAATGAAAACGATCGCGAATGCATCACGCATTACACGCTCAAGGCCGTTAATCAAAACGGCATGAAAGCCGAATCGGACCCCGTCATCGACAACCGGGGCCGGAACTAGGGCGTTCTTCGACGCATGGACCGACCTGCGGATCAGGGTGTGAACCTGTGTGTGGGCGTAACCGCCCACCGCGATCTCGTTGCCGATGAGCGTCCCGTTCTGGAGCAGCGGCTGCGCCGTTTCTTCAGCGAACTTCGGGACGCCTACCCGGAATTGCCGCTGCAGCTGATCTCACCACTGGCGGAAGGGGGCGACACGCTGGCCGCCGAGGTGGCGTTGTCGATGGACGTACCCGTCATCGCGCTGTTGCCGATGGAGCAAACCGCATACGAGCAGGACTTCAGCGATGCCGCGGCGCTGGCGACCTTCCGCGAGCTGCTGGCGCGGGCCGGGGAGGTCATCGTGCTTCCCCGGGTGGACGATTCGGCCTCCGGTGAATTCACGGACCGGGAGCGGGCGCTGCAATACGCCCAGCTCGGCGTGTTCACCTCCGACCACAGTCACGTGCTGCTGGCGCTCTGGGACGGCAAGACCGGCGGGCGGATCGGCGGCACCGGGCAGGTCGTGCATTATCACCTGACCGGCGTCATGTACGGCTTCGAAGGCGATCCGACGCCGGCCAGCCTGCTGGCCGACAACGAAAACGACCTGGTCCATCACATCGTCTGCAGCCGCCGGCGTCCGGACGGCGCGCCCCAGCCCGGCCTGAACCCCGGCGAAGCCCGTTGGTTCACCAGCCGCAGGGATGGCGAGCGCAGCACTGAAATCCCGCCGGACTATCGCAAACTGTTGCAAAGCCTGCATCGCTTCGCGCAGGACTGGCGCGAAAAATCGGATATCGTTCGTACACGTACCGCTACCCTGCTGGTCGATCTGCCCGATGCGGAGTTACCCGCCGGCGTCCGGCTGACCGACCGACTGTTCCAGGCGGCCGACGGCCTTGCCGTTCATTACCAGCGGCGCGTGCTGGGCGGGCTGCGCATGCTGCACCTGCTGGCGGTGCTGATGGGCGTGGTGTTCCTGCTGTACACGGAGTTCGACGGCCCCGGTTACATGGTGCTGGCATTTCTCGGCCTGTTCTTCGCCGGCGTCGCGATTCACATCGTGGGGGGCGGCCGCGAGTGGCATCGCAAGTACCTCGATTACCGGACCCTGGCCGAGGGTCTGCGCGTGCAGCTCTACTGGAACCTGTCGGGCGTCGTCGAAAAGGAGTGGGCGGGTTTCGCGTACGACACCTTTCTGCTGAAGCAGGATGTCGACCTGGGCTGGATTCGTCACGTCATGCGCCTGGCCAGTCGGCGGCGCAGGCGCGGCGTGGCGCCCGAGGGGCTCTGGTTGCCGTGGGTCATCGACCACTGGATCGGCGATCCGGGGGGAGGTCACGGGCAGTTGGCGTACTACACGCGCAAGGAGCGCCTGAACGCTTCGCGCTTCCGTCGCACGCAGATGCTCGGCACCCTGTGCCTGTGGGCCGGCATCACGATCGCCGTGGTGCTGTTCCTGACCGGTTCGGTCGCCACCGACCAGCAACGCAACGTGCTGCTGGTGCTGATGGGCATGTTGCCGCTGATCGCGGGCATCTGGGACGCCTACTCGCACAAGAAGGCCGAGAAGGAACTGATCAAGCAGTACGGATTCATGGGGCGGGTATTCACCAAGGCGCGAAGCCTGGTCGACGAAGACCGCGATCCCGAGTTCCAGCGCCGGGTGCTCAAGACGCTGGGCCAGGCCGCGCTGGAAGAAGGCGCCGAATGGTTGCTGATGCACCGCGAACGGCCGCTGGAACACGGTCGGCTCTGAGCCGGCATCGCAAGCGCCCGGCGCCCCAACCGTAAACGGGCCCCGGCCTGGGCGGCAGGGGCCCGTGGTCACGTTGACCGCCGGATCAGCGGTTCATGCGGTTTTCGATCAACTGCTTCACGACCTCCGGCTCGGCCAGCGTGGAGGTGTCACCCAGGTTGCCGTAGTCGTTCGCGGCGATCTTGCGCAGAATGCGGCGCATGATCTTGCCCGAGCGTGTCTTCGGCAGCCCCGGCGCCCACTGAATCAGGTCGGGCGAGGCGATCGGACCGATCTCTTTGCGCACCCACTTGCGCAGCTCGGCGCGCAATTCGTCGCTCGTTTCCATGCCCGCCACCAGCGTGACATAGGCGTAGATGCCCTCGCCCTTGATGTCGTGCGGGTAGCCGACCACGGCGGCTTCGGCCACGGCTTCGTGTGCGACCAGGGCGCTCTCGATCTCCGCGGTGCCCATGCGATGGCCGGACACGTTCAGCACGTCGTCGACGCGGCCGGTGATCCAGTAGTACCCGTCCTCGTCCCGGCGCGCGCCGTCGCCCGTGAAATAGGTGCCCGGGATGGTCGAGAAATAGGTGTCGACGAAGCGCTGGTGGTCGCCGTACACGGTGCGCATCTGGCCCGGCCAGCTGTCGGTGATGACCAGCAGGCCGGAAGTGGCGGTTTCCTCGAGCAGAACGCCCTTTTCGTCGTACAGCGCGGGCTGCACGCCGGGCAGCGGCCGGGTCGCGGAGCCGGGTTTCAGGTCGGTTGCGCCCGGCAGCGGGCTGATCAGGATGCCGCCGGTTTCGGTCTGCCACCAGGTATCGACGATCGGGCAACGACCTTCGCCCACCACGTGGTAGTACCAGTCCCAGGCCTCGGGGTTGATCGGCTCGCCGACGGAGCCGAGCAGGCGCAGCGATTTGCGCGAGGTCGCCTTGACCGGTTCCTCGCCCTCGCGCATCAGCGCCCGGATCGCGGTCGGTGCGGTGTAGCAGATGTTGACCTGGTGTTTGTCGCAGACCTCCCAGAAACGGCTGGGCGTCGGGTAATTCGGTACGCCTTCGAACATCAGCGTGATGGCGCCGTTGGCCAGCGGGCCGTAAACGATGTAACTGTGCCCGGTGACCCAACCGACGTCGGCGGTGCACCAGTAGATGTCGCCATCATGGTAATCGAACACGATTTCGTGCGTGTAGGCAGCGTACACCATGTAGCCGCCGGTGGTATGCAGCACGCCCTTGGGTTTGCCGGTGGAGCCGGAGGTATAGAGGATGAACAGCGGATCCTCGGCGTCCATTTCCTCGATCGGGCAGTCGTCGTCGACGCTCGCTTCCTGCTCGTGGTACCAGTAGTCGCGGCCGTCGTGCCAGTCGATGTCGCCACCGGTGTTGCGGATCACGACCACCGATTCCAGGCAGTCCAGTACCCCGTCGATCCCGCAGGCGGCGTCGACGTTGTCCTTGAGCGGAACCGTGCGGCCGCCGCGCACGCCCTGGTCGGCGGTGATCAGCAGCTTGGAGTCGCAGTCGACGATGCGGCCGGCCAGCGCGTCGGGCGAGAAGCCGCCGAATACGATGGAATGGACCGCGCCGATGCGCGCGCAGGCGAGCATCGCGACCGCCGCGTCAGGGATCATCGGCATGTAGATCGTGACGCGGTCGCCCTTGCCGACCCCGAGCTTGCGGAACACGTTCGCCATTCGGCAGACGCGACGATGGAGTTCACGGTAGGTGATTTTCGCATCGACGGTCGGATCGTCACCCTCCCAGATGATGGCCGTCTGATCGCCGCGCGTTTCGAGGTGCCGGTCGACGCAGTTGTAACAGGCATTCAGAACGCCGTCCTCGAACCAGCGGATGTGCAGGTCCGCCTTGTCGAATGACACGTCCTTGATGTTGGTCGGAAACCTGAACCAGTCGAGGCGCTTGGCGGTTTCCGCCCAGAATGCCTCGGAGTCCTCCACGGACGCGCGGTACGCTTTCTCGTAACCGGCCAGGTCCAGGTGGGCACGCTGTTTGAAGTCTTCGGGTACGGGGTAGATATCGCTCATGGTGACAACCTTCTTCTGTTTGGCATGGGGCGTATTCTAGCGGCTCGCCGCCGCTGTTCACTTGTTCCGGATCAGTTCAGACGCGTTGCGCCGCATTCCAAGTATAGACTTCACTATAATGCGTCGTTATTCCACTTTCGGAGCATGCGCGTGATTAAACTGGCTCGGATCCTTGCCGTCGCCGTGCTGGCGTTGCCGCTGTCCCCGGTCCTCGCCGCCGACGCGCCGGAGACGGAACGGCCGCGCATCGGCCTTGCCCTGAGCGGCGGCGGCGCCCGCGGCAGCGCGCACGTCGGCGTGCTGCGCGCGCTCGACGAACTGGGTATCCGGATCGACTACATTGCCGGCACCAGCATGGGGTCGATCATCGGTGGCCTGTACGCCGCGGGATACAGCGCCGAGGATATTCGCCGGATACTGGAGCGGATGGACTGGGAATCCGCGCTCTCGGATCGGCCGGAACGGCCGTTTCGCACCATGCGCAAAAAGGAACTGGAACGTGAATTCCTGATCCCGTACCGGATCGGCTTCAACCGCGGAAGGCTCGAATTGCCGTTGGGGGCCATCGAAGGCCAACACCTGGACCAGGTGCTGCACCGCCTGCTGATGCCCGTGGCGACGGTTCGAACCTTCGACGACCTGCCGATCCCGTTCCGCGCCGTCGCCACGGACCTGGTCACGGGCGAGGAAGTCGTCCTGTCCGATGGCAGCATGGCGGATGCGCTGCGGGCCAGCATGTCGGTGCCGGGGGTCTTCGCGCCGGTCGAGATCGGCGACCGCCTGCTGGTCGACGGCGGCATGTCGAACAACCTGCCGGTCAGCGTCGTGCGGTCGATGGGCGCCGACATCGTGATCGCGGTCGACATCTCGGCGCCGATGCTGGAGCGGGATCAGCTGAGGTCCGTGCTGAGCGTGACCGAGCAGTTGACCAACTTTCTGACGCGCCGCTCAACCGATGCGCAGATCGCGTCACTCGGCCCCGACGATATCCTGATCGTACCCGAACTCGATGAATTCAGTTCAGCCGATTTCCTGCGGGCCGTCGAAATCGTCGATCGCGGATACGTGGCCGCGCGGGAACAGAATGATCGGCTTGCGCGGCTGCTGGTCGACGGCCCGGTCGAGTTGCCGTTGGCGCCGGCGGCCGGTTCCGATGAATTCCTGGTCGAATTCGTTCAGCTCGACAATGGCTCGGTGTTGAGCGATGCATTG
This sequence comes from Lysobacterales bacterium, assembly GCA_037384065.1. Lineage (GTDB taxonomy): Bacteria > Pseudomonadota > Gammaproteobacteria > Xanthomonadales > SZUA-36 > JABDPF01. The sequence continues at coordinate 803 of JARROJ010000041.1, read as the reverse complement.
ATCGAGTCGCGTCTCGACGTCGCAATCGGTGAACCGCTGGATCTTGCGGCGCTCAACGCCAGCGTGGACCGTATCTACAGCCTGGATGTGTTCCAGACCGTGACCTACGACTTCATCGAGAACGAGCAGGGTGAAACAGGCCTGGAAATCCATGCCAAGCCGCGGCTCTGGGGCCCCAATTACCTGCAGTTCGGGGCGGAACTTTCGAGCGACTTCGGCAGCTTTTCGGAGTACACGGTCGGCGCGGCCTATACGCGCAATGCCCTGAACGAACTGGGTGGCGAGTTGCGTGTCACGGGCGCGCTCGGACGGCTCGACGGACTGGCGTTCGATTTCTATCAGCCCATCGACACCGAAGCTCGCTGGTACGTGCGTCCTGAGCTTTTTACAAGCCAGGAATCGTATCGTCTGTGGATCGAAGGCTACAATCTCTCCACCTTCGAACTCGCAGAATGGGGCGCCAGGTTCGCGCTGGGGCGTAATTTCGACAACAATAACCGGCTGCAGCTGGGTTACCGCTACGGCAAGGCGGAGGTCGACCAGTTGACCGGGCCACTGGGCTTTGAGGCCCGCCCGATCGACATCAGCGAACTGCGGCTGGAATTCCTCCACGACGGGCTGGACAGTGTCTGGTTTCCCGCATCCGGCACCCAGCACAGGCTGGAGTACGTGTATGCGTCGACGGGTCCCGGTCTCGGCTACGGGGGGAACTACCAGCAGGCGACCGTCGACGGCGTGATGGCGTTTTCGCTGGGGCGCAATCGTGGCTCGTTGACCTACGAGTTCGGTTACAGCTTCGACGA
>JARROJ010000040.1:0-23822 GCA_037384065.1 Lysobacterales bacterium | reverse complement strand
AATCGAACGTGACGGTGCCGTCCGTGAGTGCGAACAGCGTATGGTCGCGGCCGACGCCGACGTTGTCACCGGCGTGGAAGCGGGTGCCGCGCTGGCGCACGAGGATGTTGCCCGCGAGCACGGATTCGCCGCCGTAGCGCTTGACGCCGAGGTACTTGGGATTCGAATCGCGGCCGTTGCGTGTACTGCCGCCTGCTTTTTTGTGTGCCCTGAGTTACGTCTCCTGTCCGTCTGCGCTCAGGCGTCGATGCCGGTGATTTCGAGCTGGGTGAAATACTGGCGATGGCCCATCTGCTTGCGGTGGTTCTTGCGGCGCTTGAACTTGATGACCTTGATCTTGTCACGGCGGCCGTGGTCGACGACGGTGGCGGTCACTTTGCCACCCTCGCGCGGTACTGCTTGCCGCCGGTTTTGAATACTGCGTACATTGGAATCAGCTCCGTTTTGGAACGGTCCTGCAAAAGGGCGAGAATGTTAGCGGTTTCCGGCCCTTTGGTCAACCTCGATAAAGGGTTTATTGTACACCGCCCCGCCTTTGCCAGCGAATCGCCTCGCGGAGTATAGTAGTTCGTTTGGTTCACCTTCGTTTCCGTCTGAAAGGCTTTCATGGACAAGATTCTCATCCGCGGTGCCAGGACCCATAACCTGGCCAACATCGACCTCGATCTGCCGCGCGACCAACTCATCGTCGTGACCGGTCTTTCCGGCTCCGGCAAGTCTTCGCTGGCGTTCGACACGATCTACGCGGAGGGCCAGCGGCGTTACGTGGAATCCCTGTCCGCCTATGCCCGCCAGTTCCTCTCGATGATGGAAAAGCCGGACGTGGATCACATCGAGGGGCTTTCCCCGGCCATTTCCATCGAGCAGAAATCGACCTCGCACAACCCCCGCTCAACGGTCGGCACGATCACGGAAATCTACGACTACCTCAGGCTGCTGTTCGCGCGGGTCGGCACGCCCTGCTGCCCCGATCACCGGATTCCGCTCGAGGCGCAGACCATCAGCCAGATGGTCGATCACGTGCTGGCGCTGCCCGAGGGCAGCAAGCTGATGCTGCTGGCGCCCGTGGTGCGCAATCGCAAGGGCGAACACCTGCAGTTGTTCGACGAATTGCGCGCCCAGGGCTTCGTTCGGGCGCGTGTCGACGGTGTCGTGTACGAACTCGACGAAGTGCCGCCGCTCGAACTGCGGCGCAAACACACCATCGAAGTGGTGGTCGACCGCATCAAGGTGCGCGAAGACCTCAAGCAACGCCTGGCCGAATCGTTCGAGACCACGGTGACACTGAGCGACGGACTCGCCCTGGTGACGCCGATGGACCCGGCCAGCAGTCTGGAGGAAAAACTGTTCAGCGCGCGCTATTCCTGCCCCTACTGCGATTACAGCCTGCAGGAACTCGAGCCGCGCATGTTCAGTTTCAACAACCCGAACGGCGCCTGTCCGGAGTGCGACGGCCTCGGGGTCAGCCAGTTCTTCGATCCGGACCGGGTGGTCAGCAATACCCACGTCAGCCTGGCCGGCGGCGCGGTGCGCGGCTGGGACCGACGTAACGCCTACTACTTCCAGATCATCCAGTCCCTCGCCCGGCATTACGGTTTCGACGTCGACACGCCGTTCCGCGAACTGCCGAAGAAAATCCGCGACATCGTCCTCTACGGCAGCGGCGAGGAGATCATCGAATTCCACTATTTCGGCGACAGCGGCGTGCAGAAGCGGCGGCATCCCTTCGCCGGCATCATTCCCAACCTCGAGCGGCGCTACCGCGAGACGGATTCGCGCATCGTGCGCGAGGAACTCGCCAAGTACATCTCGCAGAAGGCCTGCACGGCCTGCGAAGGCCAGCGGCTCAACCGCGAGGCGCGGCACGTGTTCGTGTCCGACACGAATCTGCCGACCATCACCGCCTGGCCGATTGAAAAATGCCTGCAGTTCTTCGCCGGACTGGAGCTCAAGGGGCACCGCGGCGAGATCGCCCGCAAGATCGTCAAGGAAGTGCACGAGCGGCTGAACTTCCTGGTCAACGTCGGCCTCGACTACCTCACCCTGGACCGCAAGGCCGACAGTCTGTCCGGCGGCGAGGCGCAGCGGATCCGGCTGGCCAGCCAGATCGGCGCCGGCCTGGTCGGCGTGATGTACATTCTCGACGAACCGTCCATCGGCCTGCACCAGCGCGACAACGAACGGCTGCTGGCGACGCTGACGCGGCTGCGCGACCTCGGCAACACCGTGATCGTCGTCGAGCACGACGAGGAGGCGATCCGCACCGCCGACCACGTGGTCGATATCGGCCCGGGGGCCGGCGTGCACGGCGGCCGCATCATCTTCAGCGGCAAGCCCAAGGACATGGAGAACGACCCGGCGTCGGTCACCGGCCAGTACCTGTCCGGCGCCCGCCAGATACCGCTGCCGACGGAACGCACGCCACCGGATCCCGATCGCATGTTGCGTGTCTGTGGCGCCAGCGGCAACAACCTGAAGAACGTCGACCTGGAAATACCGGCGGGTCTGTTCGTTTGCGTGACCGGCGTGTCGGGTTCCGGCAAGTCGACGCTGATCAACGACACGCTGCACCGCCTGGCCGCGCGGGAACTGTACGGCAGCTCGGCCCAGCCCGCGCCGTTTCGCGCCGTCGAAAACCTGGACCTGTTCGACAAGGTGGTCGACATCGACCAGTCGCCGATCGGACGCACGCCGCGCTCCAATCCGGCCACCTACACCGGGCTGTTCACGCCCATCCGGGATCTTTTCGCCGGCACGCAGGAGGCGCGCGCAAGGGGGTACAAGCCGGGCCGCTTCAGCTTCAACGTCAAGGGCGGACGCTGCGAGGCCTGCCAGGGCGACGGCATGATCCGCGTCGAGATGCACTTCCTGCCGGACATCTACGTCCCCTGCGACGTCTGCAAGGGCCGGCGCTACAACCGCGAGACCCTGAGCGTCACCTACAAGGGCAAGAGCATCCACGACGTTCTGCAGATGACCGTCGAGGAGGCGCTGGGGTTCTTTGACGCGGTGCCCGCCATAGCACGCAAGCTGCAGACCCTGACCGACGTCGGGCTGTCCTACATCACGCTCGGCCAGAGCGCGACGACCCTTTCGGGCGGCGAGGCGCAGCGCATCAAGCTGTCCAAGGAACTCAGCAAACGCGACACGGGCCAGACGCTTTACATCCTCGACGAGCCGACCACGGGCCTGCACTTCCAGGACATCGAACTGCTGCTCGGCGTATTGCACCGCCTGCGCGACCACGGCAACACGGTCGTCGTCATCGAGCACAACCTGGACGTCATCAAGACGGCCGACTGGGTCATCGATCTCGGCCCCGAGGGCGGCGATCGCGGCGGGGAGATCATCGCCCGCGGCACCCCGGAGCAGGTCGCCCGGATGCCGGAATCGCACACCGGGCAGTTCATCGCCCGCATGCTCGGCGTCGAAGCGCCGCGCAAGAGCGCCTGAATTCCAACCTCAGCGCTGCTCCACAGGCACGTCGAAGCGGAAGCTGCGACCGTCTGCGGCCGTCATCACGAGCGGCACGTCGGCGCCCGTCCGCAGCGGCTCCGCGGGCATCATCAGCATCAGGTGCAGACCGCCGGGCTGCAACTCGGCCTGCTCGCCCGGCTGCAGCGTCAACGATTCGACTTCGCGCATCCGCGTCATGCCGTCGACCTGCACCGTGCGGTGCAGACTGACGTCGCCAAAGGCCGGGCTGGAAAACGAAACGAAGGTCAGCGGCGCGGCCGTTCCATTGCGCAGCACGCCGTAGGCCGCCGTCATGTTGGCCGACGGCGGCATCGCGCGCACCCACCCCTGTTCGAACACCGGCGCCATCGCCGGTTGCTGGCAGGCGGCCAGAAATGCGGTGAACGCCAGAGCGACGATGACACGAGCCCGAATCATTTTTTTCATTCCCTTAACCCCAGATCGCGGCGCGCCGCGTTATCAACAAGTGAACCAGGACAAACGACAAAGGAGCGCTCCCATGAAACCCTCCGCATTACACGCCCATTCTATCGCCACGGCCGTGCGCAACCTGCTGGCGCCCGTCGTTCTCGGCGCCGGCGCCCTGCTCGCGGCCAACGCGACCGCCAATCAGGACGCCGTGACCATCTATTCCCGCATGCAGCCCGGCGCCGTCGCGCCCGAATGGTATCGCCCGACGGCGGGCCGGCACAATGGCTGGCAGGTTCCGGGCTACGCGATCGTGCGCCATGATCGCGATTACGACCTCGACCGGGGCGTGCAGAACCTGCGGGTCACCGACGTCGCCGAACTGATCGACCCGACCACGGTCACCTTCACCTCGATCGACCAGGCGGACACCCGGGTGCTCGAGCAGAGCTTCCAGTTCGACCTGGTCAGCCAGTCACGGCTTCTGCAACGCTACCTCGGCCAGCGGATTACCGTCGAACAGCCGCGCGGCGACGCGGTCGACCTGCTGGAGGGCACGCTGATCGGCCTCGGCGACGGCCTCACCCTGCAACTCGACGACGGCAGCGTGCAGGCCGTGCGCAGCTACGGCAACATCCGATTCCCGGAACTTCCCGGCGGGCTGATCACGCGCCCGACGCTCGAGTGGTTGCTGGACAGCCCGGTCGAGGGTCCGCAACGCACTCGAATCGCGTACGAGACGAGCGGCATGACCTGGTGGGCGGACTACACGATCGTGTACGACGAATCGGCCGCGTGCGCCATGGACCTGTCGGCCTGGGTCACCATCATCAACCAGTCCGGCGCCAGCTACCAGGACGCCCGGCTCAAGCTGATCGCCGGCGACGTCAACCGCGCCGAGCGCCGATCTCCGGCCAAGCGGGACGTGGTGTACCGGATGGCGATGGAAGAAATGCCCGCCGCCGCGCCGTTCGCCGAACGCGCGTTTTTCGAATACCACCTCTACACGCTGCAACGGCCCGCCACGCTGCCCGACCAGTCGACCCGGCAGTTGCAGCTGTTGCCGGCCGCGCACGACTTGCGCTGCAGCAAGGAACTGGTGTTCGCGCCCACGTTGCGGCAGCCGTTTCGCGGCCAGCGCCAGCTGGACCAGGACTACGCGCGCTACCAGCAGGGCGAAATCGAGGTCTACCTGCGGTTCGAGAACAGTGAGGACAACGGACTGGGGGTGCCGTTACCGGCCGGGCGCATCCGCGTCATGCAGGCGGACCGCGAAGACGACAGCCTGGAGTTCATCGGCGAGGACGTCATCGACCACACGCCCCGCGACGAGGAGGTGCGCATCACCATGGGCAACGCCTTCGACGTCGTCGGCGAGCGCCGCCAGACTGACTTCCGGGTCGATTCGCGGACGCGCAACCTGTGGGAGTCCTTTGAAATTCGCTTGCGCAACCACAAGCGCGAAACGGCGGAGATCACCGTGCTGGAAAGCCTGTACCGGGCCGCTAACTGGACCGTCGAGGACGCCAGCCACCCGTATGCGAAGGAACGCAGCGACCGGATCCGCTTCACCGTCTCCGTGCCGCCGGACGGCGAGACGGTCATTCGTTACACGGCCCACTACGACTGGTAACGCGGCGTTCAGTCCCGCTTGGGTTTGCCGTACTCCGGGGCCGGTTGCAGGTTCCGGGCCGGCCCGATCTGCGGCAGGCCCGGCGCCTTGCGGATCGGCTCCGGGCGGGCGAACTTGACCGGCGGCTGCGCCGGGTAGCCGCTGTACGGCTTGGCCGACCAGATCGTGATGCTGCCCAGTCGGTTGTTGACCGTATGACCCTGGCGGACCGTGCCGTAACCGGTCTGCTCGAAGGCATGCGAGTGCTCGATTCCCGGGGTGTCGTGCGCCGCAAGCGGTCCGCCGAGGCCGGCCAGGCCGACGAGGGCCGACGTCATCCACAACATTCTGATCGTAATCGGTTTCATGTTGGCATCCGTTCGGTTCGCTTCGTTCCAGTATATCGCGTCGGCGTTGCCGCGCAGCAGACCGGGTCCCGATCCTGTTTTGCGGCTGGCGCGATGCTGCGCTCAACGACGCCCGCATCCTGCCCCATCGCGGGACCCACGAACAGGATTGAAAGCACGCCGGCCAGCAGGGTCCGGTAGGCTTTGTTCACGATGCTTCCTCCGCGTTTACCGTCGCTTTTGCGTATCCTGAAGCCTGAGTCTAGACTGCGGTCCATGAACCGACCCTGAACGGAAGCGACCCCATGCTGGAAATCCACGACCACGGCGAGATTCGCGAAATTCGCCTCGCCCGCCCGCCGGCCAACGCGCTGAACGGCGAACTCGTCAATGCCCTCGCGGACGCCCTGAAGTCCGCGGGCGCGGAAGCCGGGGCCGCGGTCGTATCCGCTGACGGCCGCATGTTCTGCGCGGGACTCGACGTTCCCGAACTGCTGCGCCTGGAACGGACCCGCTTCGCCGGCCTGTGGTGCGACTTCGTGGACCTGATGCAGACGATCGCAACGCTGCCGGTGCCGGTCGTGTTCGCGATGCAGGGCCATGCGATGGCGGGCGGTCTCCTGCTGGCCCTGTTCAGCGATTACCGGATCCTGCCGCGCGGTCCGTTCAAGACCGGGCTGAACGAGGTGCGGGTGGGGCTGGTCGCGCCAACACCGGTGCACCGGGCGCTGGTCCGGCTGGTCGGTCCGAACGTTGCGGCGCGCATGCTGGTCAGCGGCGCCGTCGTGCCGGCGGAAGAGGCGCTGGCCATCGGCCTGGTCGACGAACTTGCCGACACGCCATCGGACGTGGTGCCGGCGGCGCTGGCGTGGTGCGAGCAGCACCTCGCCCTGCCGCGCCACGCGATGTCGCTCAGCCGCCGGATGGTGCGGGCGGACCTGCACCGGATCTTCGACGATTACGACGCCCGCGAGAACGATTCCTGGGTCGACCTGTGGTTCTCCGAAGCCACGCAGGCGACGCTGCGGAAACTGGCGGCAAGCCTCGGAAAGTAAGCGCCCCGTTCCTGCTCAGGCGCCCGTCGCGACCGGCCGCGAAACGTCACGGATCCATTCGCTCCAGGACCCGGCGTACAAGCGGGACCCGCCCAGACCGGCCAGCTCCATGGCAAACAGGTTGTGGCATGCCGTCACGCCTGATCCGCAGGAATGCACGACCGGTTCCGGGCATTCGTCGAGAAGCAGCTCGAACTCGTCCCGCAGATCCTCGGGGTCCTTGAAACGACCGTTGAGGCGCAGGTTGTGGCCGAACGGCCGATTGAGCGCACCGGGAATGTGGCCGGCCCGCGTATCCAGCGGTTCGTTCGCGCCGGTGAAGCGGTCCGAAGTGCGCGCGTCGAGCACGGTGAACGACGGCCGTTCCCTCGCGAGCCGGGCGGTCGTCACGACCTGTTCGCCGTCGACCGAGAGAGCGGGGACGGGGGCCGGTTCCACCTGCGGCTCACCCGCCTCGAGCGGTAACCCCGCCGCCCGCCAGGCCGCGAGCCCGCCGTCCAGCAGGGCCGCCGGCAAGCCGTGATACCGCATCAGCCACCACAGGCGCGCCGCGATCGCATTGGCGCTCTCATCGTACGCGACCAGGAGCCGGTCGGGACGCCAGCCGATCGAGGCGAGATAGCGGGCGAACGCCGCGGATTCGGGCAACGGATGACGTCCGGTATCGGGCCCGATCGGCGAGGACAGGTCATCGTCGAGGTGCGCGTATCGGGCGCCGGGAACATGGCCGGCAAGCCATTCCGACCGCCCCCTGGCGGTATCCGCCAGGTCGAAGCGGCAGTCGACGGCGATGCACTCGCCGGCGTTCAGGCCGTCATTCAGCTGCGCGGCGGACAGCAGAATCTTCGGCTTGCTCATCGGCTCGCTCCAGCCGGGCGATGAGATTGATCAGCATGCCCGCGGTGACGCCCCAGATTTTCTTTCCCTGCCACTCCATCACGTGGACGGTGTGCACCTGCCCGTCACGTTCGAACGGCAGAACCTCGTAACGGCTGCGGTCGAGGGCGATGGAGGCCGGCACGGTGAACACTTCCGAGACCTCGCGCGCATCGGGCCGCCAGTGCACCGGCGGCCGGATCAGGGCCACCACGGGCAACACGCGGTAATCGGAGACGGTGTCCATGCGATCGAGGAACCCGATCGGCTGCGCCGCGTCAGGCGGCAGGCCGATTTCCTCCTCCGCTTCACGCAGGGCGGTTTCAACCGCGGTCGCGTCATCCTCCTCGGCCGCCCCGCCGGGAAAACACACCTGGCCAGGATGGTTGGGCAGGTGATCCGCGCGGCGCGTCAGCACCAGCAGGGGATCGGGCAGATCGATGATGGGCACCAGGACGGCGGCGGTCCGGGCCGGGCGGTAGGCCGTGACGTCCGGCGGCCGGAAACCGTTGACCTGCAACCCGCGAACCCCCGACTGCAGGGGCGAGACGGCTTCGATCAATCGGTCACGCCAGCGACGACTCACGCACTTTACGCCTTGAATGGAAACGGGGCCGCGAGCGGCCCCGTCCTGAAAAAATTTATTCGACGATCTCGACCAGCTTGAGGTCGAACATCAGTGCCTCGTTCGGACCCACCGCGGGCGGGTTGCCCTGCAGGCCGAAAGCCAGCTCCGGCGGCACGAAAATCTGCCAGGTGGCGCCCGTCTTCATCAGGGGCAGCACTTCCTGCCATGCCTTGAGGACCGTGTTGATCGCGAACTCTTCCGGCACGCCGCGCGCGAACGAGCTGTCGAACTCGAGGCCGTTCAGCTTGGAACCGCGGTAGTGGACCTTGACCGTGCTGTCGAGGCCCGGGCGAGCGCCCTCGCCCTCGTCGATGATGCGGTACTGCAACCCGCTCGGCATCGTGACGATGCCGTTCTTCGACTTGTTCTTGGCGAGAAACTCGTCGGCGGCCTGCTGGTTCTCTTCCGCCAGTCGCTGCAGTTCCTCGAGGTTTTCCTGGCGCACTTTCTCCTGGAAGGTGCGCAGTTCCTGGGCCATTTCCTCGGCCGGAATCTGCGGATCCTTCTCCGCGGCCGAATCCCGGATTGCGGCGATGATGGCCTCGGTATCGAATTCGTCGCCACGGCTCATGATCGTCTGTCCGACCTGCCAACCGTAGGCGTAACTGAGCTTTCCTTTGTCCGTCGTGATGTCCTGCGCCAGGGCGGTGTTCGCTGCCAGGGCCAGGGCGATGAGGGCGAAAATCACTCGCATCAGGGTCTTCCTCCTGCGTTATCGATTCAGTCGGCGGCTGCCGAATTTACAAACGGGCCATTCTACAGGAGCCGGACTGGTCATGTCATGTAAAACGATCGTGCGCATTCCCGATCGCAGGCGATAGACCGCAGCGCGTGGCACAAGTTTCCACCACCTTTTGGCGGATTTGGCCAGCGGCGGCGGCGTTGCAGACGGCAAGCCGCTACGGAATCCCAAAAACGCGCTTAAAAACAGGATGTTGAAAGAGTTCCGGGAGCTGGCATGAAACCTGCTTTTATCTTTCCAGGAAACCTTAGATCAGGAGCACGACACCATGGGTATTTTTTCCCGATTCAGCGACATCATCAACGCCAACATCAACGCCGTGCTGGAAAAGGCGGAGGATCCGGAAAAGATCATCCGGCTGATGATCCAGGAGATGGAAGACACACTGGTCGAAATCCGCTCTGCGGCCGCCAAGTGCATCGCCGACCGCAAGGAACTCGAACGGCACATCGCCCACCTCGAAAGCGAGCAGGACGAATGGGCGCGCCGGGCCGAGCTGGCCATGCGGCGCGACCGCGAGGACCTCGCCAGAGCGGCGTTGACCGAAAAGCAGGCGATCGCCGACCAGGTCGAACACATGACGGCGGAACTGGAGACCCTGGACGGCCAGTTGGAGAAGTTCAACGCCGACATCACCCAGCTCCAGAGCAAACTGAACGACGCCAAGACCCGCCAGCGCAGCATCGTGATTCGTCACAAGACGGCATCGTCGCAGCTCTCCGCGCGCAAGCACATTCACAGCGACCGCCTGGACGAAATGCTGTTTCGCTTCGAAAACGCCGAGCGCAGGATCGACCGGGTCGAGTCGGAAGCGGAAGCGATCGCGATGGGCCGCGGCGCGAGCCTGGCCGACGAAATCGAAAACCTGGAACCGGACGACCGGGTCGAGGCCGAACTGGCCAGCCTGAAGTCGAAATTCAGCGGCAAGAAGGAGGACGGGAACAATGGGTGAGACCATTGCCATTCTGCTCGTCACGATCTGTCTGCCCCTGCTGATCATCTTCCACTACGTCACCAAGTGGAAAACGTCCAAGGGACTGACGCCGGAAGACGAGAAAATGCTCAGTGAGATCTGGGAATCGGTCAATCGCATGGAGGATCGGATCAACACGCTCGAGCGCATCCTCGACATCGAATCGCCGAACTGGAGGCGGAGCTCATGAACGACCGTGAATTCTATCGCCGCAAGAACCCGCACCGGCTGTACCGCGATCGGCAGAATGCGGTGATCGCGGGGGTGTGCGCCGGCATCGCGGACTACGCCGGGCTGAACCGCAAGGGCACGCGCATCGTGCTCGCCCTGCTCTGCCTGACGCCGCTGCTGGGCTTTGTCGTGGTCAGCTACATCGTGCTGGCGATCGTGCTGCCGGTGAAACCGGAGGGGCTTTACGAAAACCAGGAGCAGGCGGATTTCTGGCGTGGCGTCAGCAATGCCCCGGCCGACGTGTTCGGCTCGCTGCGGCACCGCTTCCGCGAACTGAGCCTGCGCCTCGAGCGGATGGAAGCCTACGTCACGTCGCGCGAGTTCTCGATCGATCGGGAACTGGGCCGCAAATAGGCGGCGGCATGGCGGTCGATGCGACCAGCTGAAACCAATTCGCGCCGACCTGTAACCAAATAGACACTCGGATCGTCCAAACTAACGAAGAAGCGAAAAGTCAGAAACGGGAAACGACATGGAACAGTTCACGAACATCACGGAACACGCACCGCCATTTCGCCTTCAGGCGAATCCGCAACGCCGGCCTGAAGCCCGCCGGGCGCCGCTCTACGCCTCGCCCTGGATCGCCCTGTTCATCCTCCTGCGCCACGCGTGCCGGCAACCGAGCGCGCTGAAGAACTGATTCCCGCTCGCGGCGTCGCTCGACGCCGCGGTTTTCACCCCTTCAATCGTGGTATTTCTTCTCTCCGGCGCGCACCCAGAGCCCGAGGCGGTTTTCGGGTAGCGGCAGCGGACAGGTCGAGTACTCGGTAAACGCGCAGGGCGGATTGTAAGCCTTGTTGAAATCGACCACCACGCGGCCGTTTTCCGGCATGCCATCGCTGTACACGAAGCGGCCTGCGCCATAGGTCTCGCGCCCGCTGGTCCGATCCGCGAACATGAATTCGATCGACGTCGATTCATCGGTGCCCAAACCGGTCAGGCGATAGGTTTCACCGTCGCGCTCGAATTCGAAGGTGCCGTACACCGGCGACTCGTTCGTATGCCCCAGCACATCGGCCACTTCGACCGTCGTGCCCGGCGCGGCCCGCTCGAAGCGCCCTTCGACCCGCCAGGCCGGGTCGATGTCGTAAACCGGCATGCGCTCGTAGGCCAGCAGCGTCGGCGCCTTGCGGTCCTTGATGCGCAGCGCGTAGGACTGGCGCCAGATCACGTAAAAACTCAGATCGCCGCTGCGCACCACGCTCGGCGACCCCTGGTTGTCAGCGACGAGTTCGGCCTGCGCAACGGTTTCGCCGTCCACAGTGACGTTCGCATCCGGCGCCGGCTCGAACACGAGGCGATCGCCGTCGAGCCGTATCGTGCCCCAGTCAGCCGGGCCGCCCGGAATACGGGCATCGCTGGTCGGCGCCGAGCCGACCCGGTTCACGCCCTCGCGCAACCACTCCAGACCGACCAGCGTCATCCACCCGTCATCGGATTTCAGGCGCTGGTGCCGCCGCTCGCGCCAGTCGTCGATCCGCGCGAGGTACTGCTCCAGCGATTCCGGGTCCTCGCCGGCGTTCGAAGGCGCCGGCAAGGCAGCGGCCAGCACGGCGCAAACGAGGGCCAGCGTTATCGTCTTCGTCATCATGCCGTCACTCCTTCACGCGCCCGTAGATATCCTCGTAGCGGACGATGTCGTCTTCGCCGAAGTAGTCGCCGGTCTGCACTTCGATCAGGTGAACGTCCGTTTCACCGGCATTTTCCAGCCGGTGCAGGGTCCGCGCCGGAACGAAGGTCGACTCGCCGGCGTGCAGCGTGAATTCCCGGTCGCCGAGACGCACCTTCGCCTCGCCGTTGAGCACGGTCCAGTGTTCGGAACGCCGCTCATGGCGCTGCAGCGAGAGGACCTGGCCCGGTTTGACGACCAGCCGCTTGACCTTGCAGTCGTCGGCGTCTTCGAGCACCGAGTAGCTGCCCCAGGGTCGATGCACCGTCCGGTGGTAGACCGCCGCCTCGTGCGACCACTCGGTCAGCGCGTCAACCACCGCCCCGACGTTCTGTGCGCTGTCACGATCGGCCACCAGCACGGCGTCGCCGGTATCGACGATCACCAGCTTGTCCACACCCACCGCCGCGACCACCCGGTCCTCGCCCTGCACGAAACAGTCCCGGCTGTCGACCATGACCGCCTTGCCCTGGATTCGGTTGCCGGCCGCGTCGGATTCGTACAGTTCGCTCATCGCCTGCCAGGTGCCGATATCGCTCCAGCCGAACTCGCCGGCGACGACCGCGCAGTTGTCGGCCCGCTCCATGACCGCGTAGTCGATCGAAATCTTCGGACAGCGCTCGAACAGCTCCCGTGGAATCTCGACGGGCTGCTGCGTGGTATCGAGACCTTCGAAACAGGCCGCGGTGCTGGCGGCGACGTCGGGCGCATGGGCCTCGACCGCGTCGAGAAAAGTCTTCGCCGCGAAGCAGAACATGCCGCTGTTCCAGTCGTAATCACCCGATTCGAGGTAGCCCTGCGCCGTCGTCGCGTCCGGCTTCTCCACGAACGCCGCGACATGGAAGCCCGCCGAACCGGCGATCGTCGCGCCTTTCCGGATGTAGCCGTAACCGGTCTCGGGATGCGTGGGGTAGACGCCGAACGTCACCAGGTAACCGCGCCCCGCCAGCGCCCGCGCCTCGTCCACCGCGTCACGGAACCGTTCCTCATCACGGATCAGGTGGTCGGCCGGCATGACCAGCATCAGCGCGTCGGAACCGTGCTGTGCAGCAACCATTCGCGCGGCCATCGCGATGGCCGGCGCAGTATTGCGGCCCACCGGCTCGAGCAGGAACGGAAAGCCGGCGGCGTCCTCGCGGACGTTCGCGTAGAGGTCCCGCGTATAAAAATAGAAGTCGCGGCTGGTCACGGTCAGCGCCGGCGTACCGTCGGTTACGTTCAGGGCCCGGCGCAGCGTTTTCTCGGCCATGGTTTCGCCATCGAGCAGGCGCATGAACGGCTTCGGATGCGCCCGCCGCGAAACGGGCCACAAGCGTGTACCGGAACCCCCGGACAGGATGACCGGCACCAGAGCCGGCAGTGATCGATCAGCGGTCATTGCGCACACCCTCCAGGCAGGCTTCCAGCGATTCGCCGACCCCGGCCGGCCGGAAGTTCAGCGCCTGTTCGATACGTGACGTGTCCAGCACGGAGTACGCCGGACGCGTGGCGGCCTGCTGGAAACGTTCGGTGCCCACCGCGCTCAGCGCGGGCACGCGGTCAATCAGGCCCAGGCTGAGGCCGACACGGAAAATATGCTCGGCGAACCCGTACCAGGAAACGGCCGTGCCGTCGGCGTAGTGATACAGGCCGGACAGCGCTTCGCCCGTCGCCCCCGTGCGCCAGCGCTCCACCGCCCAGCTGCTGACGCGGGCCAGGTTGCGCGCCCAGGTCGGCCGGCCGACCTGATCGTCGACCACCTCGAGCGCGTCGCGTTCGCGCGCCAGGCGCAGCATCGTGAGGACGAAATTGTGGCCGTGGCCCGAGTAGACCCACGAGGTGCGCAACGTGACATGCCGGCAGCCACTGTCGGCAACCGCCTGCTCCCCGGCCAGCTTGCTCTCGCCGTAGACGTTCAGCGGCGCGGCCGGGTCGTCCTCGGTATACGGCCGCGCCGCGTCGCCCGAAAACACGTAATCGGTCGAATAGTGCACCAGCGGCGCGTCGTTGGTCCGGGCCCAACGGGCCAGCCAGGCCGGCAGCTCGGCATTCAGGCGGAAGGCCTGGTCACGTTCTTCCTCGGCCCGGTCGACCGCCGTATGCGCCGCGGCATTGACGATCAATGCCGGCCGCGCGGTCGCGAGCAGGCGTTCAACGGCCGCGGCATCGCCCAGGTCCTGTTGCAGCGAGGTGGCTGCCGGCGACGGCGCGCGGTCGATGCCGACGACCTCGCCGTACTGCGCGAGGCGTGGCGCGAGTTCGCGACCCAACTGGCCCGCCGCTCCGGTCAGCAGGATCTTCATGGCTCCATCCGCGGCAGGTCGGCGGCGTCCCAGGCGTCCAGCGGCCGCGCCGCGGCATCTTTCGCCGACAGGCGGGCGTCTTCGAGCGGCCAGCGGATGCCGATCGAGGGATCGTTCCAGGCGATGGCCCGGTCGTATTCGGCGCGGTATTCCGTCGTGCACAGGTAGGCGATCATGGCCGTCTCGCCAAGCACGCAGAAACCGTGCGCGAATCCCTCGGGAACATAGAGCTGCCGGTGATTCTCGGCAGACAGTTCGACCCCGGCCCACTGCCGGAAATGCGGCGAATCGGGGCGGATGTCGACCGCCACGTCGAAAATGCGGCCTTCCAGCGCCCAGATCAGCTTGCCCTGCGGCTGCGGCTGCTGGAAATGCAGTCCGCGCAGGACGCCGGCGCCGGATCGTGAAACGTTGTTCTGCACGAAGCGGTCGGGCAGACCGTGCTCGGCGTAGCGACCGGCGTTCCAGGTTTCCATGAAGAAGCCGCGCGGGTCGCCGTGCACCGCCGGCTCGACAATGACCACGCCCGGCAGGCCGGTTTCCATCACCCGCACGCTCAGACTCTCCGCTGCAGGATTTCCAGCAGGTAGTCGCCGTAGCCGCTCTTGCGCAACGGCTCGGCGAGCGCGCGAAGCGCGGCCTCGTCGATCCAGCCCTGCATGAAGGCGATCTCCTCGGGGCAGGCGACCTTCAGGCCCTGCCGCGCCTCGATCGTCTCGATGAAACTCGAGGCCTGCTGCAGCGATTCGTGCGTGCCGGTGTCCAGCCAGGCATAACCGCGGCCCAGCCGTTCCAGCACGAGGCTGCCGTCTTCCAGGTACATCCGGTTCAGGTCCGTGATCTCGAGTTCGCCGCGCGGGGAGGGGCTCAGGCTGCGCGCGTAATCCGGCGCCTTGCTGTCGTAGAAATACAGCCCCGTCACGGCGTAGTTCGAACGCGGCGACCGGGGTTTTTCTTCAAGGCTCAGCACGCGGAACTCGCTGTCGAACTCCGCAACGCCGTAGCGCTCGGGATCCTTTACCCAGTACCCGAATACCGTTGCGCCGCTGTCGCGCGCGGTCGCCCGCCGCAGCACGTCACGCAGGCCGCCGCCGTGAAAGATGTTGTCGCCCAGGATCAGGCACGACGGCGCCCCGTCGAGAAATTCCTCGGCGATGATCAGGGCCTGGGCGAGCCCCTCGGGCTTCGGCTGCGCCGCGTAGGTCAGCTCCAGGCCCCAGTCGCTGCCGTCGCCCAGCAACTGGCGGAACAGGTGCTGTTCGTGCGGCGTCGTGATGACCATGATTTCCCGGATGCCCGCATGCATCAGCGTGCTGAGCGGGTAGTAGATCATCGGCTTGTCGTAAACCGGCAGCAACTGCTTGCTCATGACCCGGGTCAGGGGGTGCAACCGCGTGCCGCTGCCGCCGGCCAGGATGATACCTTTACGTTCCATTCATTGCCTCCCGTCGCGGGCCGTTCAGGCCGCGCCCAGGCCGAGCCGTTCGCCCTGGTAACTGCCGTCCCGGACGCGCCCGATCCACTCGGTGTTCTCCAGGTACCAGTCGATCGTTCGCGCGAGACCGCCCTCGAAATCGACCGCCGGCCGCCAGCCGAGCTCGCTCATCAGCTTGCTGCAATCGATCGCGTATCGGCGATCGTGGCCCGGCCGATCCGCGACGTGCGTGATCAGTTCGCGGCGGGGCGCTCGGCCCGCATCGGGCCGGCGCTCGTCGAGCAGGTCGCAAATCGCGTTGACCACCTGCAGGTTGGTGCGCTCCGCCATGCCGCCGATGTTGTAGACCTCGCCCGGGCGACCCGACGCCAGCACCGTGTTGATCGCATCGACGTGGTCGTGCACGTACAGCCAGTCGCGGACCTGCTGGCCGTCGCCGTATACCGGCAATGGCTTGCGGGCGAGCGCGTTGAGGATGATCAGCGGAATCAGCTTTTCCGGGAACTGGTAGGGACCGTAGTTGTTCGAGCAGTTGGTGGTCAGCGTCGGCAGTCCGTAGGTGTGATGCCAGGCGCGGACCAGGTGATCGGATGCCGCCTTGGACGCCGCGTAGGGCGAATTCGGCGCATACGGTGTCGACTCGGTGAACAGCCCCTCGGCCCCGAGGCTGCCGTAGACTTCATCGGTGGAAACATGGAGAAAGCGGAACGCGTCCCGGCGCTCGGGCGCCTGGTCACGCCACCATTCATGGGCCTTCTGCAGCAGGTTGAACGTGCCGACGACGTTGGTGTCGATGAAGGCCGCGGGGCCGTCGATGGATCGGTCGACGTGGCTCTCGGCCGCGAAGGCGACCACGCCGTCGGGATCGTATTCCGCGAACAGCCGCGCCACCCGTTCGGCATCGCCGATATCGCCGTGCACGAAAACATGGCGGTCGTCGTCACGCAGCGACGCCAGGGTATCCAGGTTGCCGGCGTAGGTCAGCGCGTCCAGGTTGACGATGCGCAGGTCGGGGTCCTGCTCCAGGCTGCGCAAAACGTAGTTGCCGCCGATGAAGCCTGCGCCACCGGTGACGAGCAGAGTTTTCATGGCTTGCTCCGGGCAGATCAGAACGGAATGTCGTCGTCCGTGAAGTTGTCGTCGAAAGGATCGGACGCGGCTTGCTGGCCGCCCTTGGAGCGCTGTCCGCCCTCGGACTGCTGCCCGCCTTGTTGCTGCTGCTGAGCCGGCCGATTCTCGCGGAAGCCGCCGGACCCGCCGGAAGGACGTCCGCCCATCTCGTCACCGCGGCCGCCGAGCATCTGCATTTCGTTGGCGATGACTTCCGTGGTGTAGCGGTCCTGACCGCTCTGGTCCTGCCACTTGTCGGTGCGCAGCGACCCTTCGATGTACACCTGCCGGCCCTTCCTCAGGTACTCGCCGGCGATCTCGGCCAGGCGACCGAAAAACTTGACCCGGTGCCATTCCGTGCGTTCCTGCATCTCACCGGACTGCTTGTCCCGCCAGCTCTCGCTGGTCGCCACCCGGATCGTCGTGATCGCGGCCCCGGCGGCCGTGTAGCGGGTCTCCGGATCCGCGCCGAGATTTCCCACCAGGATGACTTTGTTGATTCCTCGCGCCATCAGGCACCTCCGTATTCAATCGTGCCCGAAGTTTAGCACAGTCAGACCGCCGCTCCCGTCGGAAAAACCCCCTTGGAAACGTACATCAGAACCACGCCCCAGAGCAGGCAAACAGCGCCCGCCGCAAGCAGCGCGCCGGCGCTGCCGATCCCCGCCAGCAAGGCCCCGCCGGCGACGCCGCCGAGGAAGGCGCCGAGAAACTGGAAGGTGCTGTACACGCCCATCTTGCGCCCCCGCCCGCGCGCCCCGGTGACGCGGGACAGCACCGCCGGCATCCCCGCCTCGAGCAGATTGAAACCGATGAAATAGACCGTCAGCACGGCGCCCAGCGCGAGCCAGGGAGGACTGAACGGCAACAGCGCGGTGGTCCCCGCCAGCGCCAGGAAACCCCAGTGCAGGTAGCGGTGCTCCGACAGGCGCGCCCCGATGCGGCGCAAGGCCGGAAACACGACCAGCACCGAAACCAGCATGGTCGGCACGTAGAGCTTCCAGTGGGATTGCAGTTCGAGCCCGAGCTTCCCGACCAGCAGCGGCGGCAAGGTCACGAACAGCAGGGTCATCACGGCGTGCAGCAGGAACACGCTGAGCGCCAGCAGCCAGACCGGTTTCATATTGGACGCACTGCCCGGCTCGAATTCCGCGGCCTGCCGCGGCGCCGCCGGCAACAGCGCGACGACCAGCATGCCGGTTACCGCGAACGCGGCCGTCAACCAGAACATTCCGTGCAGCCCGAGCGGAATGGACAGCGGGACGGACAACATCATCGACAACAGGAACGAGGCCCCGATGCCCATGCCGATCACGGCCATCGCGATCGACCGGCGTTCCGGACGGGTCACGTCGGCCGCCAGCGCCATCGCGACGCCGGCGATCGCACCGCAGCCCTGCAGGGCGCGCCCGGCGATCAGGGCCAGCATCGTCTCCCCGGTCGCGGCCACCACGCCGCCGGCCGCGAACAGGGCGAGGCCGAACAGCAGCACCGGCTTGCGGCCGACGCGATCGGACAGCCAGCCGAACGGTTGCTGCAGGACGGCCTGGGTCAGGCCGTAAATGCCGACGGCCAGACCGGCCAGTTGGGGCGAATAGCCGGGCACGCCCGCGGCCAGCACCATGAACACGGGCAGCAACAGGAACAAGCCCATCATGCGCAGCGCGATCACGAAGGACAGGGCCGAGGCGTATTTCAGCTCGCGGGATTTCTGGTGGTCTGGCGGCAAAAAAGAGGCTCCGTTGTACGAGCGGGCGCGGGCCGGGCCCTCACCGCCCCGCTCTGCGCAGGACTCGGCATTATAGGGTCAAGCGCCTTGTGTTCAAACAGGCCGCACTTATAATTGGCCCGACATCCACTGAGCGACCACCACCAGGGCGGGAAATGGACCAGGCGAGCGTCCACAGGCAGGCCATTACGACTTCCGAGATGCCGATCGGCCGAGTTTTCGAACTCTGCGCCGACGACATGGCCGAGGTTGACCGCCTGATTCGCGCCAGCCTGGATTCCGACGTCGTCCTGATCCGCCAGATCGCGGAATACATCATCGGATCGGGCGGCAAGCGACTGCGGCCGATGCTGGTCGTACTGGCCGCCCGCGCCTGCGGTTATGACGGTCCGCATCATGTCACACTCGCGGCCATCATCGAGTTCATCCACACCGCTACGTTGCTGCACGACGACGTCGTCGACGAATCCGATCTGCGCCGCGGTCGGCAAAGCGCCCATGCGGTCTGGGGCAATGCAGCCAGCGTGCTGGTCGGCGATTTCCTCTACTCGCGCAGTTTCCAGATGATGGTCACCGTCGGTTCGATGAAGGTGATGCAGGTGCTGTCCGACGCCACCAACACCATCGCCGAGGGCGAGGTCGAGCAACTGCTGAACATGCACGACCCGGAAGTCAGCGCAGACCGCTACTTCAGCGTCATCGAGAAGAAGACCGCCAAGCTCTTCGAGGCCGCCTGCCAACTCGGCGCGGTGCTGAGCGGCGAGACCCGTTTCGAAGACGACCTCGCCCGCTTCGGGCGCGAACTCGGCGCGGCGTTCCAGGTGGCCGACGACGTCCTCGACTACACCGCCGACGCCGAGACGCTGGGCAAGAATATCGGTGACGACCTCGCCGAGGGCAAACCCACGCTGCCGTTGATCCTGTGCCGCGCAAGCCTGGATCCGGAACGCCGGTCCCTGGTCGATGAAACGATCCGCGACGGCGGCCTCGACCGCATCACGGACATCGTCGAACTGATCCGCACGAGCGGCGCGCTGGACGCCTCGCGCCGAAACGCCGAGCAGCGCGCGGACGCGGCCCGCGACGCGCTCGCCGCCCTGCCCGCTTCACGCTGGAAGGACGCGATGATCGCCCTGGCCGCGTACAGCGTTTCGCGCGACCACTGACCCCGGAAAACCGAACCCCCGGCTGCGCCGCCTGCGGTTCAGCCGAGCACCTCGTTCCAGGCCGCAACGCGATCGGCCTCGCTCGCCAGCACCGCATCGCCGCCCTCGATCTCGATCGACTCGATCGAATCGCCGGCGGTGATCGCATTGACCACGGCCTGATCGTCAGCGCTCATCACCTCGCCGAAAACCGTGTGTTTGCCGTCGAGCCAGGGCGTCGCCACGTGCGTGATGAAGAACTGGCTGCCGTTGGTGCCGGGGCCGGCGTTGGCCATGGACAGCTTGCCCGGCGCATCGTGATTGAGATCCGGGCGGCATTCGTCTTCGAAACGATAGCCCGGGCCGCCCGTTCCCGTGCCGTTGGGGCAGCCGCCCTGAATCATGAAATCCGGGATCACGCGGTGGAAACTGAGGCCGTCGTAATAACTACGATTTGCAAGATTGACGAAATTAGCAACCGTTACCGGCGTTTTATCGGCAAAAAGGCGCAGGTTGATGGCGCCCTTGTTCGTTTGGATCACAGCGGATACATCGCTCATCGGCATTACTCCTGATTAAAAATAATTTGAAACCTTTTGGGCCCGGGAGCGGTCTATTGTGTTAAGGCCGCGGGTATGGTCTCTCCCTCAACCATTACAGGGTAAATTTCTGCACTCCTCACCCTTCACCCGCGGCCTTTTTTATTGCCCGCTCGAAAATCACGTGTTCGTGCCGCTCTGGGAACGAATCCCTTACCCCGGGGTAGGACCGTCCTATGATGGCGTTACCGCCCGACACCTGGCAAGAGCGCGCTCACCGGGGCCGGCCCGTGCGTGCCGCGCCGCGGCGTAAAAAAACGGCGCCCCGAGGGACGCCGTGCAAAGGAGGGAGTCGTGCAGGTGAATGACTGCCCTTTTGAGGAGTGTGTCAATGAAACTTCGTCTCACCGAAACTTAAGACCGGATCAATCCGGGCGAGTTCCCTCGGTCCGAAAAAAAGATTTGCGATGCGGACCGCGGTACTCTCCTTGACCAGAATCAAGGCCGGCAAGCGGCTTCCTGCCTAACATGAGCCCTGTTTGCTTCATGCAGCACAAGAATAGAAGAAACCACCTGAATCAGCGCTGAACGGGCGCGGTTCAGACCCCATGAAACCGGATTTGGCGCATCCTCGAATCTGTACTAGGATGACCGTCCCAGAGAACCAATCAGGACCACCGCATGCCGAACTATCGCACCGAAGACATCAGAAACATCACCCTTGTCGGCCACTCCGGCGCCGGCAAAACAACCCTGATCGAAGCGCTTCTGGAGAAATCGGGGATGATCGGCGAGGCGGGCACCATCGACCGCGGCAACACGACCACGGACCATGACCCGCTGGAACAGGAATTCAAACATTCACTCGATTCCGCGATCGCGAGCCTCGACTACGAGGGCATGCACCTGACCATGATCGACACGGCCGGCTTCCCGGATTTCCGCGGCCCGACGCTCTCCGGAATGGCGGCGACCGAGACCACGGCCGTGGTGATCAACGCCCACAACGGCATCGAGTTGTCCACGCGCCGGCTGATGCGTCGCGCCAAGCGCCGGCGCCTGTGCCGCATCATCGTGATCAACAAGATCGACCAGGAAGGCGTCAACCTGGAGCGGGTCGTCAGCAACATCCAGCAGGAATTCGGAACCGAGTGCCTGCCGATCAACCTGCCCGCAGACGGCTTCAGCAAGATCAAGGACTGTTTCTTCGGCGAGCAGGGCGACACCGACATCCTTTCCCTGTCCGAGGCGCACGAGGCGATCATCGACCAGGTCGTCGAAGTCAACGAAGCGCTGATGGAGAAATATCTGGAGGGCGAGACGCTCAGCCGTGACGAATTGCACGATGCCTTCGAGCAGGCCCTGCGCGAGGGGCATCTCGTGCCGATCTGTTTTACCTCGGCCCTGACCGGCGCCGGCCTGGAGAGCTTCCTGAAACTGTGCAAGCGCCTGTTGCCGAACCCGATGGAAGGCAACCCGCCGCCGATCCTCAAGGGCGAAGGCGAGGATGCCGAAAAAGTCACCGTGGAACCGGATCCGGACGGCCACGCGGTCGCCCACGTGTTCAAGATCACCAACGACCCCTTCGTCGGCAAGCTGAGTATCTTCCGCATCTACCAGGGCACCGTGAAACCCGATTCCCAGCTGTACGTCGGGGACGCCCGCAAGCCGTTCAAGGTGGGTCACCTGTTCAAGGTCCAGGGCGGAAAACACGAGGAAGTGGACGCCGGCATTCCCGGCGACATCTGCGCCGTGGCCAAGGTGGATGAAATCCACTACGGCGCGATCCTGCACGATTCGCACGACGAGGATCACTTCCGGCTCAAGTCGATCGACTTCCCGCAGCCGATGTACGGTCTGGCCGTGCAGCCCCAGGCCCGCGGCCAGGAGCAGAAACTGGCGCAGGCGATGGCGAAACTGGCCGAGGAAGACCCCTGCTTCACGGTCGAGCAGAACCAGGAACTGAACGAGACGGTCATCCGCGGCCTGGGCGAACTGCACATGCGGGTGATGCTGCAGCGCATGCAGCAACGCTATAACGTGGAGGTCGACACGCGGCCGCCGCGCATCGCCTACCGCGAGACCATCACGCGGCCGGCCGAAGGCCACTACCGCCACAAGAAACAGACCGGCGGCGCCGGCCAGTTCGGTGAAGTGTTCCTGCGCATCCGGCCCAAGGCACGCGGCAACGGCTTCGAGTTCGTCAACTCGGTGGTGGGCGGTTCCATTCCCACCAGCCTGATCCCGGCCGTCGAGAAAGGCATTCGCCAGATCATGGACGAAGGCGCCATCGCCGGCTACCCGCTGCAGGACATCGAGGTCGAAGTCTACGACGGCAAGTTCCACCCGGTCGATTCCAAGGAAATCGCCTTCGTGATCGCCGCGCGCAACGCCTTCCTGGACGCGATCGCCAACGCCGGCCCGCAGATCCTGGAGCCGATCGTCAGCGTCGACGTGACGGTTCCGGAGTCGGTCATGGGCGACGTCACCGGCAACCTCGCCGGCCGCCGTGCGCGCATCAGCGGCACCGAAAGTCTCAGCGGCGGCCAGGTGACGGTAAAAGCCGACATGCCGCTCAGCTCACTCAGCGACTACCACACCGAACTGAAGAGCATGACCCAGGGCCAGGGCAGCTTCACGATGGAGTTCAGCCACTACGACCCGGTGCCCCACCAGGAACAGCGGGAACTGGAGGCGGCCTACAAGCGCAAGGACGAGGACTGAGCCCGGCTTCCGATGGAATGCAGAAACGCCGCTTCACAGCGGCGTTTTTGTTACGGACGCATGGGTATGCACGATCTATTCAGTGACAACGGACGGCGTCGCCTTCCGCGCTTCAATCGAATTCGTCGGCTCGTGCTCCCGGGCCTGATGCAAACGGCGCCGGTTCGATGCGCACCGTGTTCATGATCCGTTCGACCAGCGCCCAGCGGCGCGCATTCCCCAGCGGCGCGCATTCCACTCCGGGTCGTCCTTCCAGTCATAGCGCCTGTCGCGGACGAAAAAGCTGAATTCCAGAATGTGGTGGTCGCTGATCGGAATGCTGTAGTAGACGTGGTCGTGGGTCACGATCGGATTGTTTTGTGCGACCCAGACATGGCCCGTACTCGACTCGAAAGGTTTGACCCAGTACCGATCAAAGAAGTACTCACCGCGCTTCTGGGACTCCCAGTTCGGCTTGGAATAGACTGCCTTGCGGTACGCGACCGGTCGCCGCAATCGTTCTTCGAGCGTGAGTCCCAGCAGAGTCTCGTCCTCCGCGCGTTCGACGCGAACGTTCAGGGAAAAATCGTGCCCGCTATCCTTCAAAAAGCCACCCCACCAGCGATCCCAGAGGTACTGGCCCAGCGGCAGTGACGGCTTGGCGAACGCCTCGAGGGGGACGGCGATTTCCTGGGCCGTTTCGCCGCTCTCGAGCGGCGGCCAGATCCGCGGGCGGTGCGCCCCGGTCCCGGACCGGTCCGGGACGGAATAGGTGATCGTGCGCCCGTAGCCCTCGATGCGCACGTCGATCCAGCGTTGCTCCGCGCTCTCGTCGAGCCAGCCCCAGGGATCGGCCGCCAT
>JARROJ010000039.1:0-23668 GCA_037384065.1 Lysobacterales bacterium | reverse complement strand
CCCTGCCCAATGCCAAATTGACGGAGCGGGCGTCGATCATGCGGATTTCGACTGGTTGCGTTATCGACCCGAAACGCGCAGACGACGGTCGGGCACAAAAAAACCCCGCCGGTCGGCGGGGTTTTTTCTCGTTCGCGATGTAAGACCGTGGTTCAGCCTTGAACAATCACGTTGGAGGCCTGCGGACCCTTGGGGCCGTCCTCCACGTCATAGGAGACTGCCTGCCCTTCGGCGAGCGAGCGGAAACCTTCGGACTGAATCGCCGAGAAATGCACGAAAACGTCCTTGCCGCCGTCCGCGGGAGAAATGAAACCGAAGCCTTTGGCGTCGTTGAACCACTTAACGGTACCTGTTGCCATTCTGATTTACCTTGCAAATGATGGAAAATAAATGCTGGATGTATTCACAAAAAATCAAAAGCCAGGAGATACCCTCACGTGGAACTTCTGAGACGACCTTTATGACGTACAACCAATCCTTACTCCGGACCGCGTCGGTGACCCCACAAGATGCACCGGTGTGCCGTCCGGTATGTCAAGAATATTCGCGCGTCGGCGCAAACTCAAGCAATTTTCGCGCTTCATGAACGGTTTCAGGCGCATTTCGGTCTCCGTCATCACGGTCCTGCTGTGCGCCGTGACCGTGCCCGGCACGGCCGAACCGGCGGCCGCCGACGAAACCGTCGTCTACCTCGTCC
This sequence comes from Lysobacterales bacterium, assembly GCA_037384065.1. Classification (GTDB taxonomy): domain Bacteria; phylum Pseudomonadota; class Gammaproteobacteria; order Xanthomonadales; family SZUA-36; genus JABDPF01. The sequence continues at coordinate 22,971 of JARROJ010000039.1, read as the reverse complement.
GGCACGCCGAAAAGCGCCCGGATGCCACTGACCCGGCACTTTCGACGGCCGGTCGCGAGCGTGCGCGCCTGCTTGCGGACCTGCTCGCCGAAACCGGCATCGACGCCATTCACAGCACCGATTTCCGGCGCACCCGGGATACGGCCGCGCCGCTCGCGCAACGCCTCGGCCTGCCGGTCTCGCTGTACGATGCAGACCGGCCGGACGCACTGATCGAAACGATCTTCCGCGCGGGCGGTCGGCACCTGGTGGTCGGGCACAGCAACACGGTGCCGGAACTGGTCGCGCTGCTCGGCGGTGACGGCGGCCCGCCGATCGACGAGGCCGAAGAATACGATCGCCTGTACGTCGTCACGCGGGCCGACGACGACGCGGCGCGGACCGAACTCAGGCGCTACGGCGCCCGCTTCACTCCCTGAAAAAGCGCGCGTTCTGCTCGGACACGGCCTCGAGGACGTCGCCCCGGAACACCGGCGACTCGCTCAGGCGGTAATCCCAGTCGCGCACCTCGTACAAGCCGTTCGGGAAGGTCACGGTGACCTGGTCGGGCTCCAGCACCGCGTAGTTGAAATAGCTGCCGGCGATCATCCAGTCCCAGGCCCGTCCCTCGAACAGGTTGTGACCGACACTGTAATCGGAAGCCGGATTGCTGCATCCGAACAGATCCTGCATCAGCGTCGGCGCGACGTCGTAGTGCGACGTACGGTGCTCGTAGGCGACGCCCCGCTCCCGTCCCGGCCAGGCCAGGACCATGGGCGTGACGAGCTGGTACCGTGTATAGCCGGACCCGTGCCGCTCCAGTTTCGCGCTGCTCTCGCCGAACTCCTCGCCGTGGTCCGAGGTGATGATCACGACGGTGTCGTCGAGCAGGCCGCGGCGCTCGATGTCCGCCAGCACTTCGCCGACGATGCCGTCGACGTAATGCACCGCGGAGCGGTACCGGGCGAGGTTGCGCTGCTGCGGGCTGTCGTCCGCGGGCGGCCAGCGCACCGGGTAGTCCGGCGGCGGCTCGGTCGACATCGCCGTGTCGTAGAACAGAAAACCGAAGAACGGGCGTTCCGGATCCCGTTGCTCCAGCCACGCGTACCATTCGCCGGTCAACGTCCGGTCGCGCTTCCACGCGGGGTCGGTTGCCGGCTCGGTGACGATGCGCAGATTCGGGACGTTGGCGAACGCCGTGCGGTCCAGCACCACCGGCCGGTACAGCGTATTGCTGCTGTACAAGCCGAGTTGGTAATCGCGCGCCTGCAGTTCGTCCATCAGCACGGGGGCGCGCTGCAGCGACGAGAATGCGCTCCAGTAGCCCGGCGGCAGGCCGTAGAACAGGCTGAACATACCCATGCGCGAGGAGTTGCCGCCGCTGAAGTGGTTGCGAAACGCAATGCCCCGGCGGTCCGCGAAGCGGCTCATCTCCGGCGCGTATTCCGGCGTCAGCATACTGCCCCGCATCGAATCGACCACGATCATCAGCAGGTTGAGCGGCTTCTGTTCACTGCACTGCAGCGGGTGTTTGGGGTAGTCGAGCAGGCGCCCCGCGCCGCCGTCCAGGCCGGCCGACACGCGGCGCGCCAGTTCGCGCTCGCGTGAGTCCTCGACGTCGACCAAGCCGGTCCGCGTCATCAGCGATTTCGCGGTGACGCCCTTGTACACCGGCAGGACCTGGCCCAGGCCGGTCACGGGCACGTAGTAGGCCGCGTCGGCCCAGGCGTGGATCAATTGCGAGACGACGATCATCAGGACGCAGAACGTACCCACCAGCCGGCCCCGTCGCTGCTTCGCCGCCAGCACGAAATTCCAGGTGCTGCGCGCCAGCATCGATTCAAAAAACAGGCCGATCAGGAAAATGACCCCGGCGAAGACCCAGCTCTGCCAGCCCAGGATTTTCAGCGTCAATGCGTTGATGTGGAAGCGACTCTGTGACCACAACAGGCTGTCGAGCATCATCAGCGCCAGCAGCAATGCGAACACCACGACGCCGAGCACGGTCACGACGCGGCGGCGCGGCACGAGGAGAATCACCGGCGTCGCCAGCAGGAACAGCGGGACGACCGTCAACAGGACGTGGTGACCGATGTAAACCGCGACCAGGTAAATGCCGGACAGCGGCGTGATCGGCGGCAGTCCGCCCCCGAAATACCGCAGGCTGACCAGGCCGAAGACGAGCGCGTTGGCCAGCGCAAACCAGCCGGCGAAACGGAACAGGGTCTTTCGTGATTGGGAATCGTTCATGGCGGCACTGTGTGGTTGGGACGATGGTAGTCCCGATGGAGGACCGAGACAACCGGCAGCCCGAGCCGCCTCGGGACCGTCGGCGTCGGTGGCCCGGACGTCCCGATCACCGCGCGGGGCAATGGTCCATTCGATTCGGGCGGTTCAGGGAACCCTCAAAAGGCAGACCCGGTGGGAGACGGGTTCCGGCGCACGTCCTCAGGCGGGGTAATGCGCGCCCATCGCCCGCATCACGTCACGACGGCTGATCACGCCGACCAGGCGCCCGCCGTCGACCACCGGGTAGCGGCGGTAGCCTTCCTTGATGAAACGCTCGGCGAGTTCCAGGATGGTGTCCCCCGGAGTGACCGATACGGGATCGTGCGTCATGTAGTCGCGCACCAGACCACCCGGCTGGCCATGGTAGCCCGCGAGCAGCACGATCTTCAGGCAGTCACGCTCGGTCAGCACCCCGACCAGGCGCCCGTGTTTGTCCAGTACCGGCGCGCCCGACACGTCGCTGCCGATCAGTATGTGGGTTGCCCGCAGGATCTCCATGTCCGGGTGCAGGGTCACCACCTCGGTCACCATGTGGTCTTTGACAAGCATCGATCTCGGCATCAGTGATTTCCTCGGTTGGGGCATTGGCCCGGTTCGTGCTGCTCGCGGTTCGGACAGCCCGCGCAGCGGGACACGCCCGGCGGCGTTTTCCCGCACCCCCCCTCCAGGGGTTTGCCCGCCAGCAACAGGCCCACGCCCATGAACAGGCAGCAGATGATGGTGACGACAAGCGTGGCGAGGAACAGTGTCATTTCTTGGGTATCCGCTCAGTCTCCGAAATCGTCGAACAGCACGTTCTCCTTCTCCACGCCGAGGTCCTCCAACAGGTGCGTCACGGCCGCGATCATCAGCGGCGGACCGCACAGGTAGTACTCGCAATCCTCGGGCGCGGGATGGTCTTTCAGGTAATGCTCGTACAGCACCTCGTGGATGAACCCGACCGGGCCGTCCCAGTTGTCTTCCTCCAGCGGCTCGGACAGGGCCAGGTGCCAGGTGAAGTTGTCGTGCTCGGCCGCGAGCTGATCGAATTCCTCGATGTAGAAGGCCTCGCGCAGGCTGCGGGCGCCGTACCAGAAACTGATGCGTCGCTTGCTGTGCAGGCGTTTGAGCTGGTCGTAAATGTGTGAGCGCATCGGCGCCATGCCGGCGCCGCCGCCGATGAACACCATCTCGTTGTCGGTGTCGCGGGCCAGGAACTCGCCGTACGGCCCGGAGGCGACAATCGTGTCACCCGGCTTGAGGCTGAAGATGTAGGACGACATGATCCCCGGCGGCACCTTGCCGTGTTTGTCCGGCGGCGGCGTGGCGACGCGTACGTTGAGGATGATGACGTCCTTTTCTTCCGGGTAACTGGCCATGGAGTAGGCGCGCGTGGTGGTCTCCTTCACGTGCGATTCGAGCTCGAACAGACCGTAGCGCTCCCAGTCCTCCCGGTACTCCTCCTCGATGTCGAAATCCGAGTAGTTCAGGTCGTGCGGCGGGCACTCGAGCTGCACGTAGCCGCCGGCCTTGAAGTCCATCTCCTCGCCCGGCGGCAATTCCAGGATCAGCTCCTTGATGAAGGTGGCGACGTTGCGGTTGGAGCGCACGGTGCAGTTCCACTTCCGGACACCGAACACGTCGTCCGACACCCGCACCTCCATGTCCTTGAACACGGTCACCTGGCAGGCCAGCCGCTCGCCCTCGCGCGCTTCGCGTTTGGTAATCAGCGAGGCCTCGGTGGGCAGCAGCTCACCGCCGCCCTTGAGCACCTTGACCCGGCACTGGCCGCAGGTCCCGCCACCGCCGCAGGCCGAGGGCACGAAGATGCCGGCCTCGGCCAGCGCGCCGTTGAGCTTCTTGCCGGGCGGCGTGGTGATGTCGCGCTCGCCGTTGACCAGGATGTGCACGTCGCCCTGCGGGACCATGCGGGCGATGACCCAGAGGATGACCGCGCCGATGCCGATCAGCGTGCCGCTGAAGATCAGTATGCTGTAGAAAATTTCAAGCATCAGATCTTGATTCCTGCGATGCCCATGAAGCCCAGTGAAAGTATTCCCGCCGTGATGAAGGCGATACCCAGGCCCTGCAAGCCGGCCGGAATATCGCTATAGCGCATCTTCTCCCGCAGTCCCGCCATCGCGACGATGGCCAGCGCCCAGCCGAAACCGGCGCCCATGCCGTAGGCCACGCTCTCCACGACGTTGTAGTCGCGCTGCACCATGAACAGCGTGGCGCCGAGGATGGCGCAGTTCACGGTAATCAGCGGCAGGAAAATGCCCAGCGCGTGGTACAGCGCCGGGAAAAACCGGTGCAGCATGATTTCCAGAACCTGCACCAGGGCGGCGATGACGGCGATCTGACTGAGCAGGCCCAGGTAACTGAAGTCCATCTGCCCCAGCCCGGCCCAGGCCAGCGCGCCCTGCCGCAGCAGGCCGTGGTAAATCAGGCTGTTCAGCGGCACGCTCAGCGTCTCGACCACGATCACCGCGACTCCGAGCCCGAACGCGGTCTTGACCTCCTTGGACACCGCCAGGAAGGTGCACATACCCAGGAAATACGCCAGCGCCAGGTTTTCCAGGAAAACGGTGCGGAAGAAGATTCCGAACAGACTGTCCATCAGCGTTTCTCCTTCCTGGGCAGCGGGAGCGGCTCGAAATCGGCCGTCTCACGCTGCTCGGGCTTCCAGCTGCGGATCGCCCACACCAGCACACCGATGATGAAGAAAGCGCTCGGCGCCAGGGTGACCAACGCGTTCTCCGGGAACCAGCCGCCCTGGCTGATGGGCTCGAAGACCTGGTACCCCATCAGCGACCCTTTGCCGATGAGTTCCCGCTGGAACGCGACGATGACCAGGATCATGCTGAAGCCCGCACCGTTGCCGATGGCGTCGAGAATGCTCGTGCGCACGTTTTCCTTCATCGCGCAGGCTTCGGCGCGACCAAGCACCATGCAGTTGGTGATGATCAGCGCCACGTACACCGACAGCCGGGCCGCGGCGTCGGGCAGGAAGGCCTTCAGAAACTGGTCGATGACCGTCACCGCCGAGGCGATGATGGTGATCTGGACGATCAGCCGGACGCTGGAGGGCAGCAGCTTGCGCACCAGGCTGATGATCGTGTTGGAAATGACCAGTACGACGGTCAGCGCCGCGCTCATGATCAGGGCGGAGGTCAGTGAATTGGTGATGGCCAGTGCCGGACACAGCCCGAGCACACGCAGCGCCAGCGGATTCTCCTGGATGAGCGGAGTGGTCAGCGGATGTTCGATGCTCATGTCAACCAGCCTCCTGCGCAGGCTCCTGCGGCGGCTGTTCGCGCAGCCGCTGGAGCAGCGGGCCGTAACCGTTCGGGCCGAACCAGTAACGCACCAGCGCGGTGACGGCGTTGGCCGTGATCGTCGCGCCGGTCAGCGCATCGACCTGGTATTCCGCACCCGAGGCGCCTTCCTTGACCGGGCCCTCGGAAACGCGGAACAGCATGTCACCCTGATCGTCGTAAAGCTGTTTGCCGACCCACTTGGCCTGCCAGTGGGGCGTCGCGATCTGGTCGCCCAGGCCCGGCGTTTCGTTCTGCTCGTAGAATTTCACGCCGGCGATGGTGCTGAAGTCGGACTCCAGCGAAATGTAGCCATAGATCATCGACCACATGCCCGCGCCGCGGATCGGCAGGATGACCCGGTCCACCTTGCCGTCCTTCCAGACCAGGTAGATGGTCTTGTACTGGCTGCGGCGACCCAGGCTGGCGATGTCCGCGTCGGGCGGCACCGCAACACTCAGCTCGGGATCGGCGGACGCCTTGCGGCCGTCAAAGGTATAGGGGTCGAACTCCGAGTCCAGCGTGGCGGCATCGATGTTCACGACACGCGCATCCAGCGCCTTGAACAGGTCGAGCAACTTTTCGTCCCCGACTTTGCCGTCGGCCGGCAGCAGTCCGGTCAGCGCGAGGACGTTGCCGCTGCGTTCCAGCAGCTTGTTGTTCAACTGGATCGGCCGCAGCAGAACCACCGATGCGGACACGAAGAAGGAGCAGACCACGGCGGTCACCAGTACGGTCAGCAACGCGCGCAGCGGAGAGTCTTTACGCATCGCCGACCTCCTTGAACCGCAGGCGGCGCCGCCGGATATTCATCCGCACGACGACGAAGTCGATCAGCGGCGAGAACAGGCTCGCCAGCAGGATGGCGAAAATCATCGACTCGTAGTAGGAGATATTGCCAAGCCGGATCACGACGGTCAGGCCGCCCACCAGCAGCCCGAAGCCCCAGCGGCCGGGGTCGGTCATCGCGCCGGTCACGGGGTCGGTGGCAATGAACACCGCGCCGAAAGCGAAGCCGCCCAGCACCAGGTGCCAGTACCAGGGGATGGAAAGGATCAGGTGGTCGGGCGCAAGCGCGTTGCCGAGCATGGAAACGCCGATCAGGCCGAGCAGCGCGCCGACGATCACGCGCCAGGACGCCATGCCGGTCAGGATCAGGAACACCGCACCGATCGCAGCGCCCAGCACTGATACTGCCCCGACCGCGCCGGGCCGGTCGCCCAGGAACAACTGCCAGTAACTGTAATCCACGGCCCCGATGACGCGCAGCCCGCCTTCCTCGGTGACCAGTTCGAGCACGGTCGGCTGGTCGTAGCCGGCCAACGGCACCCAGGCGCCCTTGCTGAACATCAGTTCGGAATAGGAAAACACCAGGAAAGCGATGGCGAACAGCGCCGGATTCACCAGGTAGCGACCGGAACCGCCGTAAATCAGCTTGCCGAACACGATGCCGAACGACATGCCGTGCGCGACCTGGTAGAGCGGCGCATCCGCGGGCATCATCAGCGCGACGAACCAGGCGATATACAACAGGCCTTCATCGACGCGCTTCTTGCGCAAGGCGGCGAACAGCGATTCCCAGAACCCGCCGACCACCAGCGCGACGATGAAGATCGGCAGGAAGTAGAGCGCGCCGTGCGCCACGCAAGCCATCAGGTTCGAGGCGTCGAGGCCGATGCCGGTCTTGACCAGCAACGCCGCGCGCCAGCCGGGCGCCGGGTCGAGCGCGAAGTCGGCGATGGCCAGGTTGAGCTGATGCCCGAGGCTCCACAACCCGATCAGGAAGCTCGGGATGCTGGCGATCACGAAATAATTCCACAGCCGCTGCACGTTGTTGGCATCGCGGATGTGCGGCGGTGCGCGCGTGACCGAGTGCGAGGACAGCACGAACCGTTTGAGCAGTATGCCCGCGTTCTCAACGACCTGATTGACCAGGCGGTTCATCCTTCTTTCTCGATCTGTTCCAGGTTGATGCGAAGCGCCACGCCGTAGTCGTGCTTGGCCGGGCACACGAAGGAGCACAGTGCGAGATCTTCTTCGTCCAGTTCCAGGCAGCCCAGCGCCTGTGCCCGGTCGGTGTCCTTCACGAGCAGCGCCCGCAGCAGCGGCGAGGGCAGGATATCCAGCGGCATGACGCGATCGAATACCCGCATCGGCAGCATGCCGGTGAAACGGCCGTTCTGGGTCGTGCTGAACGCGTAACGCCGGCGGTGCCCCGAGCGTCGCGCAAAGGTGGGCGCCGTCGTGAACCGGCGCGGAAACAGCCCGCTCCAGCCGAACACGAAGGACCGGCCGCCCTCGCGCAACACGGAAACCTGGTCGTGATACCGTCCCAGATAAGCCAGCGTGCCGGTCGCGGCGCGCCCGCCCAGGACCGACCCGGAGATCACGCGGCAGACCTCGGTTTCACATGTGCCGTCCTGCAGGACCTCCTCCAGCGAGGCGCCCATGCGCGTGGTGACCAGCCGCGGTTCACTGACGCAGCTGCCGCAGAGCGAAATGATCCGTTCGGTCTGGATGTCGCCGCGGCGGAACAGGCGGCCGAGAGCCGTCACGTCCTGGAAATCGATGTGCCAATTGACGTGATTTGCATCGACCGGCGCCAGGTAATGCATGTGGGTTCCGGGCAGGCCGGCCGGGTGCGGCCCGCTGAAAATCGCCCGCTGCACGCGCTCGATGCCCGGCAGGGTGATGTTCCAGTTGGGCGCGGTGCACAGCCACACGTCACCCTCGGTAAGACGTGTCAGCACATCGAGACCGATCGCGAAATGCTCGACGTCCCGCGCCACGATCACGGCCGGATCGGGCGCCAGCGGCCGGGTGTCGATGGCCGTGACGAAGATCGCCCGCGGCCGGCTGTCCGACGGCGGCACGCGACTGAATGGCCGCGTTTTGAGGGCCGTCCAGAGTCCCGAGCGCAGCATCCGCTCGGCGACCTGGTCGCGGTCCAGTCGTTCGATCTGCTGCGGCGTAAGGGCCTCGAAGGCGACATCGGCGGCGTCGGAATCCTGCAGGTTCACGACCACGCTTTCCAGCACCCGGCGGGCGCCGCGGTTGATGGCCGTGACCACGCCGCGCCCCGGCGAGGCGTAGCACACCTCCGGATCGCGCTTGTCCTGCCAAAGCGGCTGGCCGAGGCCCACGGCATCGCCGACCTCGACTTTCAGGCGGGGTCTCAATCCGACGTAATCCGTGCCGCACAGCGCGACGTTTCGAATCGGCGCCCCGCGGTACACGACCTGTTCCGGCTCACCCGAGACGGGAACGTCAAAGCCCTTGCGAATACGAATCGTTCGGATCATCGCGGTGCGCTTACTCAGGCAGCGGACGGTGCACGTCGTGGCAGTCCGAGCACTTGAGCACGTGAATGTTCATGCTCTCGGCGTCGAACTGGGGATGGCCTGACTTCATCTTGCGATGGCAGCCGAAGCAGGTCGCCGCCTGCTCCTCCGGATCCTTGATCGGATCGCTTCTGGCGTGCACGGTGTGGCAGGTCGAGCAATTGATCATCTTGCGGTCGTGCGGGCTGCCGAAAAATCCGATCGTCTTGCGCACCTCGCCGGCCGTGCCGTGACACTGCATGCAGGCGGCGATCTGCTCGTCGCGCGGCGACATGTCCTTGCCGCGACCGAACTTCGTCAGCGGCGGAAAGCCCCGGCCGCCGTGTGCGCGGGAAACGTGGATGCTGCCCGGTCCGTGGCAGGACTCGCAATAATGATGCGCAGCGGGCGCCCCCGGATTCTGCAGGTTGAAATGGGGGCCGTCCTGGATCGCGCGCATCTCGCCGCCGGCATGGCATCGCAAGCAGGATTCGGCGCCTTCCTCGCTGTAATGGGGGGTTCGTTCGCCGGCTACGGTAGCGGCCGTTTCCTGAGCCGAGACGGTCAACGCGAACAGCGAAATTACCAAGCACAAGAGCGAGAGATTCCTGGAAGCCATTTAGTGTCCCCGAAACCGTTTTCAGCGAATGCAACCATGGTATACCTGCCGCGAAACGCCTTGAACGGCGCGGCCTGATCGAGGTCAAGGGCGAGCCTGAAAAAAGCCCGCAAACAGGACTTTCTTGACCTTTATCAGGTGCGCGCGGGCAACGGTTCACGGACGGTTCACCGGGCCGTGGAATTCCCGGCGCTCGCCGGGCCGCCCGGCCCCGCTGGCGCTTGAGCGCCCCGGCAAAAAGCGTTTGACAAGGTCCGGGGGCTGTGGTCTGATCAGGCGCATGTACGCACGCCGCCGCTCACAGGTCATTGCAGCCCACCGGGAACGGGACAGCCGCTCTATGCGCGCGCTGAATCGGGCATCCGGCCTGCTGCTTGCGGGCGCCCTTCTTGTGCTTCTTATTCGAACGGGAGCGGGTGCGGGTTAGTTTCGGAAACGAGATACCTGGAGAAACCCGCAACGAAAGTGCGGGTTTTATTTTGAAACGATGTGAGCGACGGGACAACGGACACGGGCATGCGCAGCGACCAGATCAAGAAAGGACCGGAACGGGCCCCCGCCCGCTCCATGCTTCGGGCGACCGGCCTCGGCGATCGCGAGATTCGACAGCCGATGATCGCGGTGGTCAATACCTGGTCCGACGTGACGCCCTGCAACATTCACTTGCGCGAGCTCGGCGAACACCTGAAAGCGGGAATCCGCGAGGCCGGCGGCACGCCGTTCGAGTTCGGCGCGATTGTCGTCACCGACGGCATTTCGATGGGCTCCGAGGGCATGAAATGTTCGCTGATGTCGCGGGACCTGATTGCCGATTCGGTCGAACTGGTCACGCGGGGCCACTGCCTGGACGGCGTCGTGGTGCTGGTCGGCTGCGACAAAACCATCCCCGCCGCAGCCATGGCCCTGGCGCGCCTCGATATCCCCGGCCTGGTGGTTTACGGCGGTTCGATCATGCCGGGCCGGCACAAGGGCATTCCGATCACCATCCAGGACGTGTTCCAGGCGGTCGGCGCGCACGCGGCCGGCACCATCGATGACGCGGAACTGACGGCCGTCGAGCAGGACGCGCTGCCCGGCCCGGGCGCCTGCGGCGGGCAGTTCACGGCCAACACGATGGCGCTGGCGATGACGGCGCTGGGCCTCTCGCCGATGGGCCTCAACGACATCCCCGCGGTGCATCCGGACAAGCCGGCCGCGGTGTTCGACGCGGGACGCCGCGCCGTGGAACTGGTCCGCGAGGGCGTCAGCGCGCGCGGCATGATCTCGGTCGACTCGCTGCGCAACGCGGCCACCGTGACGACCGCCACGGCCGGTTCGACGAACTCGGTGCTGCACCTGCTGGCGATCGCCCGCGAAGCCGGCGTGGCCTTCGACATCGACGAATTCGACGCCATTTCCCGCAAGACACCGATCATCGGCGACCTGAAGCCCGCCGGCCGCTACATGGCGCCGGACATGTTCGAAGCGGGCGGCACGCCGCTGCTGGTCGAGAAACTCCGCCGGGCGAATCTGCTGGCGGACACGCCGACCGTGAGCGGCCAGACCCTGTTCGAAGCCTGCGCCGGTGCGCAAGAGCGCCCCGGCCAGGACGTGATCGTCGATCTCGACCGGGCGCTTGCAGCGCGCGGCGGCTTCGGCATCCTGTACGGCAACCTGGCTCCCGAAGGCTGCGTGGCGAAGCTGGCCGGCCACGGCGAATTCACCTTCAGCGGACCGGCGCGCGTGTTCGACTGCGAAGAGGATGCCTTCGCGGCGGTCCAGCAGCGCGCCATCGGCGCCGGCGACGTCATCGTGATCCGCAACGAGGGGCCGGCCGGCGGTCCCGGCATGCGCGAGATGCTGGCAGTGACCGCGGCCCTGGCCGGCCAGGGCCTGGACGACAAGGTGGCGCTGATGACGGACGGCCGCTTCAGTGGCGCCAGCTTCGGCTTCGTCGTCGGTCACGTCGCGCCGGAAGCCGCGCGCGGCGGCCCGATCGCCCTGCTGCAGGATGGCGATACGGTGACCATCGACGTCGACCGCCGGGTGCTCGAGACCGACGCCGACCTCGCCTCGCGCCGCGCCGCATGGCAGCCGCGCCGGCCGGCCTATACGTCCGGCGCACTGGCCAAGTACGCCCACCTGGTGTCTTCCGCCTCGCAGGGCGCGGTCACCGCATTCCCCGAACCGCACGACCCGGCCGCCGACTGAGCGGCCCAGCCAAGGAGCAAGAACCATGTCCGACTACGTATATATCTTCGACACGACGCTGCGCGACGGCGAGCAGTCCCCGGGCTGCTCCATGAACGTCAAGGAAAAACTCCAGGTGGCGCGCATCCTCGACGAACTCGGCGTGGACATCATCGAAGCCGGGTTCCCGGCCGCCAGCGACGGCGACTTCGAATCCGTGCGCAAGGTCGGTGAGCTGGGGCTGGACGCCACCATCGCCGGACTCGCCCGGGCGCGCCAGGGCGACATCGAAGCCGTCGCACGATCACTCGACGGCTGCCCGCACAAGCGCCTGCATACTTTCATCGCCACCAGCCCGATCCATCGCGAGCACAAGCTGAAGATGAGCAAGCAGGAAATCATCGACGCGATGGTCGCGGCCATCGAGTTCGGCAAACAGTGGTTCGACGACATCGAGGTTTCCGCGGAGGACGCCTGCCGCACCGAACTCGATTACCTGGTCGAGTTCTTCCAGGCCGCGGTCGATGCCGGCGCCCGCGTGCTCAACGTGCCGGACACCGTGGGGTACACCACGCCGCGCGAAGCCCGGCGGATGTTCCGCTATATCGTCGACAACCTGCGGAATGCCGATCACGCGATCCTGAGCTGCCACAACCACAACGACCTCGGCCTGGCCGTGGCCAACAGCCTCGGGGCCGTCGAAGGCGGCGCCCGCCAGGTCGAATGCACGATCAACGGCATTGGCGAACGCGCCGGCAACGCCTCGCTGGAGGAGGTCGTCATGGCGCTGCGCACCCGCCACGACCGCTACGGCCTGGAAACGGGCATCGACACGACGAAACTGTATCCCGCGAGCCGCATCGTCTCCGCGGTGACCGGTTCGCGCGTGCAGCCGAACAAGGCCATCGTCGGCCGCAACGCCTTCGCCCACGAAGCCGGGATTCACCAGGACGGCGTGCTGAAACATGCCGAAACCTACGAGATCATGCGCCCCGAGTCGGTCGGCGTCCCCGAGAACAACCTGGTACTGGGCAAGCACAGCGGCCGGCACGCCTTCTCCAAGCGGCTCGAAACCCTGGGCTACACCGTCGACCGCGAATCCCTGGAAGACCTGTTCACGCGCTTCAAGGCCCTGGCCGACCGCAAGAAGAGCGTGTACGACGAGGACATCGAGGCGCTGGTTCTGGGCAACGAGCAGAGCGGACCGTGGCACCTCGACGCGATCTCGATCCACACCGAGGTGGACGACACCGACCAGTCCGCAGAGGCCAGCCTGAAGCTGCGCTTCAATGGCCAGGCGCCGCGGATTCACAGCGGCCGCGGCGACGGCCCGGTGAACGCGATCGTCAACGCGATCCGCGCGATCATCGACGAGGAACTCCACATGGAGCGGTTCGAGGTCAGCGCGGTCACGCGGGGCAGCGATGCCCAGGGCCGCGCCACGGTGCGCGCCACGATCGGCCCCAATCGCTACAAGGGCACCGGGGTCTCGACCGACATCGTCGAGGCCGCGGCGCACGCGATGGTGAGCATCATGAACCGCCACCACCAGCACCAGGGCCGCGAGACGGATGCAGACGGCTTCCGGGCCGCGGTCTGAGCACGGGAAGGGAGCGCCGCGCATGAGCGAAGCGACCACGCTGTTCGAAAAAATCTGGCGGCGCCACCTGGTGCGGCCGGAAACGGCGGAGACGCCCGCCGTGCTGTACATCGATCTCCAGCTGCTGCACGAGGTCACTTCACCGCAGGCGTTCGCGGAGCTCGCACGGCGCGGCCTGGACGTGCGCCGGCCGGACCGCTGCCTGGCCACGATCGACCACTCGACCCCGACCACGCCCGCGAACGCCGACGGTGAATACGCCTGGCACACGGACCAGGCGCGCAAGCAGGTCGAAACCCTGTACCGCAACTGCGCGCGGCACGACATCGAACTGCACGGCTGGGACAGCCCGAACCGCGGCATCGTGCACGTCATGGGCCCGGAACTCGGCGCAACGCAACCGGGCATGACCATCGTGTGCGGCGACAGCCACACGGCAACCCACGGCGCCTTCGGCGCGCTCGCGTTCGGCATCGGCACCACCGAGGTCGGACACGTGCTCGCCAGCCAGTGCCTGCTGCAGAACAAGCCGCGCACCCTGGGCATCCGCGTCGAAGGCGCACTGCGCCCCGGGGTCACCGCCAAGGACGTGATCCTGCACATCATCGGCCGCATCGGCGTCGGTGGCGGCACCGGCTCGGTCATCGAGTACTTCGGTTCGACCATTCGGAACATGGACATGGAGGGGCGCATGACGGTCTGCAACATGTCGATCGAATGCGGCGCCCGCGCGGGCCTGGTCGCGCCGGACGAGACGACCTTCGCCTGGCTCGCCGGCCGCCCCCGGACGCCTGCCGGCCCGGCCTGGGAGGCGGCGCTCGCCGACTGGAAGACACTCCGGACCGACGCCGGCGCGGTTTTCGACCGCCTGGTCGAAATCGACGCAGCGGACATCGAGCCGAGCATCACCTGGGGCATCCACCCGGGCATGGTGATGGGCATCGGTGGCGCGGTGCCGGCCGGCGAGACAGACGCACTCGACTACATGCAACTGGAAGCCGGCGCGTCGCTGGCCGGCGAGCCGGTGGACGTGGTGTTCATTGGCAGCTGCACCAATTCGCGGCTGACCGACCTGCGCGCGGCCGCCGCGATCCTGCGCGGCCGCTCCGTGGCGCCCGGCATCCGGGTCCTGGTCGTGCCGGGCTCCGCCCTGATCCGCCGCCAGGCCGAAGAAGAGGGCCTCGATGCGGTGTTCCGGTCGGCGGGCGCCGAGTGGCGCGAACCCGGTTGCTCGATGTGCCTCGGCATGAACGGCGATATCGGCCGGCCGGGCGACCTGGTGGTCAGCACCAGCAACCGGAACTTCAAGGGGCGCCAGGGACCCGGCGTCCGCACCCTGCTGGCCAGCCCGTTGACGGCCGCCGCCAGCGCGGTGACCGGCCGCGTGACCGATCCCCGCGACCTGCTGGACGAAGCCTCATGAGCACCGCCGTAATCGAATCCCGCACCTTCAACCTGCCGGTGGACAACATCGACACCGACCAGATCATCCCGGCCCGGTTCCTGACGACCACCGACCGCGCGGGCCTCGGCCAGGCGTGTTTCCATGCCTGGCGCTTCAACGAGGACGGCAGCGAGAAGCCGAACAACCCGCTGCGCGCGCACCGCGCCGCGGAACAGACGGTGCTCGTCACCGGCGAAAACTTCGGCTGCGGCTCGTCGCGGGAGCACGCGCCCTGGGCGCTGCTCGACTACGGCTTCCGGGCCGTCGTCAGCAGCCGTTTCGCGGACATTTTTCGCAACAACGCGCTCAAGAACGGGCTGTTGCCCGTGCCGGTCGAAGCCGCCGTCGCGGATCACCTGCTGGCCCATCCCGACCTCGCCGTGCGCATCGACATCGGCGCGCGGACCCTGACCATCGAGGACTACGGCACGGTCGAATTTCCGCTCGACCCCTTTTCCGCCTACTGCCTGACCCGGGGGATTGACCCGCTGGACTTCATCCTGCAAGGTGCCGCGGATATCGACCGCTACGAGCAAGAGCATGGCAAATAGAGCATCCGGGGCCTTCCGCATCGTCGGCCTGCCCGGCGACTGCATCGGACCGGAGGTTTACGCCTCGGCCGCACAGGTGCTGGCGGTGCTCGCCGAAACCTACGGCTTCGCGTACGAACTGGACGAGCAGTTGATCGGCGGCGCGGCCGTGGATGCGACCGGGCAGCCGCTGCCGCAGGCGACCGTCGACGCCTGTCGCGCGGCCGACGCGGCCCTGCTCGGCGCGGTCGGCGGCCCGCAGTGGGACCACAACCCCGCCGAGCAACGGCCCGAACTCGGCCTGCTGCAGATCCGCGCCGCGCTGAACCTTTTCTGCAACCTGCGCCCGGTGGTCGTGCACCCGGCCCTGCAGCGCTTCTCGCCACTGAAGCCCGAGCGCCTGGCGGGCGTGGACCTGATGATCGTGCGCGAACTGACCAGCGGCAGCTATTTCGGCAAAAAGTGGCGGGACGCGGAACAGGCCGAGGACGTGTGTCGCTACACCCGGGCCGAGATCGAACGGGTCACGCGCGCCGCCGGACGCATCGCGATGCAGCGCGAACGCCGCGTCACCCTGGTCGACAAGGCCAATGTCCTCGAAACGTCGCGCCTCTGGCGGGCGGTCGCCGGCGAGCTCATGGCGCGGGAATTTCCGGAAATCGAACTCGAGTACCAGTACGTCGACGCCGCCGCGATGCACCTGATCGGCCGGCCCGCCTCCTTCGACGTGCTGCTCACGGAAAACATGTTCGGCGACATCCTGTCGGACGAGGCGTCGATGCTGGTCGGCTCGCTTGGCGTGCTGCCCTCGGCTTCGCTGAACGAGGACCGTTTCGGGCTGTACGAACCGATCCACGGCTCGGCGCCCGATATCGCCGGCCAGGGCATCGCCAATCCCTACGCGATGCTGCTGTCGCTGGCGATGCTGCTGCGCCATTCGCTCGATCTCGCGGCGCCGGCGGACGCCCTCGAGTCGTGCATCCACGGCTGCTGGAGCGAGGGCCTGCTGACCCGGGACCTCGACCCGAACGGCCCCGGCACCCGGGAGGTCACCGATGCCGTCTGCGAACGACTGGTTCGATAAGTTCCTGCCCGGCATCATGCGATGCCGGCTCGACGACCTGGTCATCGAGACGCCGGTCCAGGACCTGCCCGCCCTTTCGGCGCGGCTCGGCGTCTCGATCCGCGTCAAGCGCGAAGACCTGCAACCCGTTTTTTCGTTCAAGCTGCGCGGCGCCTACGCGAAACTGCAGACGCTGAGTGAACGCGAACGGACGCGCGGCGTGATCTGCGCCTCCGCCGGCAACCACGCCCAGGGCGTGGCGCTCGCGGCGCGGCACCTGGGCATTTCCGCCGTCGTCGTCATGCCGGCCGTCACGCCGGAGATCAAGGTCGATGCCGTTCGCAAGCTCGGGGCACGCGTGGTGATCCACGGCGACGATTTCGACTCGGCCTGCGTGCACGCGCTGGCCATGGCGGCGGACGAGGACCTGACGTTCATCCACCCCTACGACGATCCCGAGGTGATCACCGGCCAGGGCACGATCGCGCTGGAACTGTTCCGGCAATGCGACGCGCCACCGGATTACCTGTTCGTCTGCGTCGGCGGCGGCGGTCTCGCCGCCGGCATGGCGCTGGTGGCCCGCTACCTGCAGCCCGGCATCCGGATCATCGGCGTCGAGGCCGAGGAATCCGCCTCGATGCAGGCTGCATTCGCCGCCGGTCACCCGGTGACGCTGGAGCGCGTCGGTCATTTCGCCGAGGGCGTCGCGGTCCGGCGCACGGGCGACCTGACCTTCGCCATCTGCCACGACCTGCTCGACGAGGTGATTACCGTCGACAACGACGAGATCTGCGCCGCCGTGCAGGACGTCTACGAGGACACCCGCGCCATCGCCGAACCGGCGGGGGTGCTGGCGATCGCCGGGATCAAGCGCTACGTCAGCGACCACCCCGAATGCAGCGGCGAGGTCGCCGCCGTGCTGTCCGGCGCCAACGTGAATTTCGCGCGCCTGCGCCACATCGCCGAGCGCGCCGCGGTCGGCGAGGAGCAGGAAGCGCTGTTGGGCGTGACCATCCCGGAGCGCCCCGGGAGTTTTCTCGACTTCTGTGAAACGATCGGTCTGCGCGGCATCACCGAGTTCAATTACCGTTTCGCGGAAACCGCGGACGCGCACATTTTCGTGGGCATCGCGCTCAAGCATGGCCTGGCCGAAAAGCGCGAGACCATCGCGGCGCTGGAAGCCCACGGGCTGCCGGTGATCGACCTCTCCGCCAACGACATGGCGCGCCTGCACATCCGCCACATGGTCGGCGGCCGGGCCGCGGTCGCGAACGAACGCATCCTGCGCTTCCAGTTTCCGGAACGCCCGGGCGCCCTGCTCCGCTTCCTGCGCGGCATGCAAAGCGACTGGAACATCAGCCTGTTCCACTACCGCAATTACGGCTCGGAATACGGGCGCGTGCTGATGGGCATCCAGGTGCCGGACACCGATGACGCGCGTTTTCGAACGTTCCTCGAACAGACCGGCTACAGCTACACGGCCGAGGCCGGGAATCCGGCCTACGACATGTTCCTCGGCCCGGCGACCGCGCGAGGCGGCTAGGCCGGGCGCCGTCCCGGCGCGCCGAGCGTGAACATCGTGACGCCGGCGATCAGCAGGCGGATGCCGACCAGCAGGCCCACGGCCCACAGCGCCGACGCCGGCCAGCCGGACAGGATCAGGTACCCCAGCGCGATGGAGACGACGCCGTTGACCGTCATCCAGCCCCAGCCGTTCAGCGGTTTCACGTTCCACGACACGATCATCGACACCACGCCGTCGACGATGAAGTAAACACCGACCAGGACAGTCAATTCGAACAGCGCCAGGCCCGGGCGGGCGACCACGGCGATGCCGGCCAGCAGCGTCAGGCCGGCGAACAGAAGTTTCAGAACCACGCCGCCCAGGGAGGGGGCGCGCCAGGCGAAAACCAGCATCGAAACGCCACCCGCCAGCAGCGCGATGCCGATCATCAGCGTCACGGCAAGCCCGGACACGAACGGCGCGCCGACCGCGAACGCGCCGCAAACCAGCGTCAGGACGCCCCAGAGGACACCGCGGCGCTGCCCCGCCTCAGCCATCGTGCTTGTCCATCCCCGACCGGACCAGGCTGCGCATCAGACGTGCATGGGCATCGCTGTCGTTCAGCGCCGGAATGTACTCCAGCTTTTCGCCGCCGTTTTCCTCGAACACTTCGCGATTCTGCATCGCGATTTCCTCGAGCGTTTCCAGGCAATCCACGGCAAAACCGGGGCAGACGACCTGCACGTGGCGCACGCCGGACCGCGCCAGTTCCTCCAGCGTTTCGTCCGTGTAGGGCTGCAACCACGGCTCCCGGCCGACGCGCGACTGGAAGGTCAACAGCCAGCGCTCGGCATCCAGGCCCAGTCGTTCGGCAATCGCGCGCACGCTCCGCGTGCACTGGATCTGGTACGGATCGCCCTGGCGCACATAGCGCTGTGGAATGCCGTGCAGCGAGAACAGCAGGCGGTCCGGTACGCCGTGGTCCGCCTGAAAAACCCGGATGCTGTCGGCGACGGCCCGGATCCAGCCCGGGTGGTCGTGGTAATCCTGCACCCGCAGCTGACGTGGCCGCCAGGCCAGGTGTTCGAGCGCCGCATCCACCGCGTCAAAGATCGACGAGGTGGTGGTGTGGGAGAATTGCGGATAGAGCGGCACCACGGTCAGGTCGTCGACGCCGGCTTCATGCAAGCGCCGCAGGCCTTCGAGGATCGACGGCTCTCCGTAACGCATGCCGATCTCGACGACGGAGTCGTCGTCGAACAGGCCGCGCACGCGTGCCGCGAGGCGCTCGGTCAGCACCAGCAACGGCGATCCTTCCTCCCACCAGATCTCGCGGTAGGCCTTCGCCGAACGCCCCGCGCGAACCGGAATGATGACGCCGTAGAGCAGCGGCAGCCACAGCAGGCGCGGCAAATCGACGACCCGCGGATCGGACAGGAACTCGCGCAGGAAGCGGGCCACGGGGCCGCGGGTCGGCGCCTGCGGCGTGCCGAGGTTGGCCAGCAATACGCCGCCACGGTGCTCGTTTTGATTGATTTCGGTCATGAAACCCCCTGAAATCCGGTGTGGCGTAAACACCACATGCGCTCGCCATATGATCCAACAATCGGCTGCCAATTGACAGCGTCGCGCGCTCTGAGCGGCAGATTTCGCGCCACGCTGCCGTTTACGGAACGCCGGTGGCGGAAAAGCGCGTTCGCACAGCCTGTTGCGAATCCGCCACAGGCGGTCGAGATGAATCAAAAACCGTTGTTAACGCCTTGTTTTATTTATGGATTCTGCTAGCATGACCGTCCGCGTGTCGAGTAACGAGGCGAAGGCCTGCGCCGATGAAAAGATTGCTGAAAACCGGGTTGGGCATCCTGCTCGCAACGGCCGCGCCGTTCGCGGGCGCAGCGCCCGTGGGGTACAGCATCAACTCGGACAGCGCCGGCGGCAATGCCGACAGCCTGTACCGGATCGATCTGGGCCTCGGCCAGGTCACGCTCGTCGGTCCCGTGCTCGTCGGCACGGAGTCGCGCATCGACGTCGAAGGCCTGGCCTTTGCCCCGGACGGCACGCTGTACGGCATCGACGATTCGGAGCTGACCCTGTTTCCGATCAATCCCGACTCCGGCCTGGTTCTGGCCGCCTCCGAGGTTCGCCTGTCCAACCTGCCCAGCGGAGGCGGCAACGATTTCGGCATGACGTTCACCTGTGACGGCCAACTCTTCGTGACTTCGGTCGCCCGTGACACCCTCTATCGCATCGCGCTCGACGGCGTCGCCGAACCCATCGGCGCCGAGGGGGGGCTCGGCGCCAATATCGGAGCGCTGGCCGCCTGGGGCGATCCGGCCCAGCTTTACGGACTGGGTAACGGCCTGGACGGCAACCTGAACGAGGACGCGCCCGCCTTGTTCCGCATCGACCCGGTAACCGGCGTGGCGACCGAGATCGGGCCGCTGGGCGACGCTGTCGGCGATTATGCCGAAGGCGGCCTGGCGTTCGACGACAGCGGACAACTCTGGGCGATCACCGACCGGCGTGACCGCTTCGGCGGAGCGGCGCCCGGCGAGGTCATGCAGCTCGACCTGGCCACGGGCGCCGCGACACAGGTCCGTGCGTTGAGCGAAAGCGGTTTCGAGAGCCTGGCGGTCTCGGTACCCGGCGGCTGCACGACCGATGACGGCGGCAGCGACAGTCCCGTCGACGTCACCATCGACCACCCCGGTATTCCGGCACTCGGTCCGGGCGGCCTCCTGGCCCTCGTGCTGTTGATGCTGGCCGGCGGCCTGCTCGCCCTGCGCCGCCCCTGAAACACCCCGGCGCGGCGCCCCAAG
Organism: Lysobacterales bacterium; assembly: GCA_037384065.1. GTDB lineage: Bacteria > Pseudomonadota > Gammaproteobacteria > Xanthomonadales > SZUA-36 > JABDPF01. The sequence goes on along the minus strand of JARROJ010000039.1, from coordinate 2,339 downwards.
GCCAACGCTTTGGGGTACACTTCCCCTGACCTGACTAGCGGAGTAGACACATGGGATTTGGTGGCATCAGCGTTTGGCAGCTCCTGATTCTGCTGCTGATCGTCGTGCTCGTGTTCGGCACCAAGCGGTTGCGCAACATGGGCAACGACCTCGGCGCGGCGGTCAAGGGGTTCCGCAAGGGCATGGACGACGGCAACTCGGACGAAGAAAAGCTCGAGCCCGACCGCATCACCGGGGAGAAATCCGAACAGGCCGCCAGCGAGGAGAAAGCCCGGGAGAAGGAACTGAACGGCTGACCCGCGCCGATGTTCGACGTTGGTTTCACAGAACTCCTGCTGCTGTCCCTGGTCGGCCTTCTGGTGCTCGGCCCGGAACGCCTGCCGCGCGTCGCGCGGACACTGGGCGGCCTGGCGCGTCGGGCGCGCAGCAGCTGGCTGAGCCTGAAGCGTTCGATCGAGGCGGAAATGCGCGCCGAGGAACTGCGCGAGCCGCTGCGCCGGTTCCAGGACGAGGCCAAGGGCGCCGTCGACGGCCTCAAGCAGGGGATCGACGCGGTGCAGGATTTCGAGAAGGAACGAAAAGAACCGGTGGAAAAACCGGCCAAAGACGATGCATAACCCCGACGACCAGGAACTCAGTTTTCTGGAACACCTGGTCGAACTGCGCAGCCGCCTGCTCAAGGCCAGCGCCGCCGTCATCGTCATTCTCGTGCTGTTGCTGCCGTTCGCCCGCAAGCTTTACGCGCTGCTCGCCGAGCCGCTGACCGCGGTGTTGCCCGAGGGCAGCAGCATGATCGCCATCGACGTCGCCTCGCCCTTCCTGACGCCCTTCAAGCTGGCCCTCCTGCTGGCCCTGATCCTGGCCATTCCGTTCGTCCTGTACCAGCTGTGGGCTTTCGTCGCACCGGCGCTGTACCGCGAGGAAAAGCGCCTCGCGCGCCCGCTTCTGTACACCAGCGTGGTGCTGTTCTACACCGGCTGTGCGTTCGCGTACTTCGTGGTGTTTCCGCTGGTGTTCGGGTTTTTTACGCGCGTCGCGCCGGAAGGCGTTACCGTGATGACCGACATCAGCAAGTACCTCGACTTCGTCATTACGCTGTTTCTCGCGTTCGGCATCACCTTCGAGGTTCCGATCGCGACGATCATCCTGGTCGCGACCGGCATGGTCTCCATCGACCAACTGAAAAAGGCGCGGGCCTATGTGCTGGTCGGCGCCTTTGCGCTCGGCATGCTGCTGACGCCGCCGGACGTGATTTCACAGACCCTGCTGGCCTTGCCGATGTGGGTCCTGTTCGAGATTGGTTTGCTGATGTCGCGCATTCTGCTGCCGCATCGCCAGAAGGCGAACGGCGGCGACGGTGACCGGCCGGTCGATCAGGCGACCAGCTGACCGTTCCCGCCGTCGTCGCCCCCGTCCTCGCCCGACGGCGGAACCGGCTCCGACAACCCGAAGATATCCCGGAACGAGCAATACTGCGTGCCGAACAGCAGCAACTGGAACAGCAGCAGCAACACCATGACCAGGCCGGTGGCGATGTAGGCGGCGACACCCCCGGCCGTCACCATCTGCAGCAGCACCCCGATCAGCAGCACGAGGGGCAAGGACGCGGCCGCCAGCACCAAACCGAGGACCAACAGCGCTTTCCAGTGCCGTAGCAGTCCGCCAAGACCCGCGCTGATCGCCGGCCAGACCCCCCGATCCCGGAACCAGACCAGCGGAACGGAAAAGAAGGTCAGCGTACCGCTGATCGCGAGACTGAACGCGAACGCGGCAAACAGGCGCGACATGAACAGGGGGTCGACTTCGGCCAGCGCCTCCATGTCGCCCTGCTGCAACCGCAGAAGCGTCGCCTCGTCGACGTTCGCCAGGGCGCCGCCGAGAATCACGGACACGCACAGGATGCCGACGGCGAACACCAGCGCGCCCAGGGCGAACAGCCGTCCGCGGCGGTTGCCCGTCGCCAGCGGCAGAAACAGCAGGCGCATGGCTGGCGCGCCGCCCCGGGCCGTGACGTGGAACGCCTGAAGAATGCCTGCGGTCAGACCCGGCACCGAGAGCACGACGAGGATTCCGAGCAACGGCACCTGCACCAGGCCCAGCACGAGCTGCATCAGGATGGCGATGAACAGCAGCCGGCTGGTCTGGCGGCGCAACAAGGCCAGGCTTTCCATGAACCAGGCCGCGCCCCGGGCGGCCGGCAGCGGCCCCGTTGAGCGGCCTTTTTCGGTGTCCGCGCTCATCGAACTGCGGCGAAGCGGCGCGCCTCGGCGCTCCAGCCCGGCGCATCGTGAAAGGCCCGGAGAACGTCCTCGGGCGATGCGACGAGTGTCCACATTTCA
>JARROJ010000038.1:0-24258 GCA_037384065.1 Lysobacterales bacterium | reverse complement strand
TTACTCGAGAATCGATATCGGGCAGGACGGTATTTGCGAACACTCCTACGGCGTGACCATCTATCCGCCGGATGGCAGTCTCGCCTGTATTGCGCAACGATTCGATTGCCCGGGGTTCACCGATCTCAACAGCGAGGTTGCAGCCAACCTGGCCGAATTCACGGCGTGTCTTGGCGAGATCGTCAAACGATGCGAAGACCTCGGTATCGAGCCTCCGGATTTTCCGTGAGCCGACCGCGTTCGATTCCGCTTCGAGGCCCGCCCCGGCGGGCCTTTTTCTGGCTGCGCACCGAACACGACCAACCGACGTCCTAATCGAAGGACCGTCTATGCTCGAACGACGGAAAATTCGATTCATGCACCGGGCCGGTCAAGCGCGCCGCGCTCAGACCGGGGGTTTCTCGGGCATCAGCGAGGTCAGGCGAAAGCCCGCGGTGATCTTGATGTCCTGGCCGACCGGGAAGTGGATCCGGTCGCTGGGGTCGATGGCGAACAGCGTCACGGCGTCGGGATACATTTCGCGGAATTGCGTGTAGGTGAAGTTCTCCGTGATGTCCGTTTCGCGCGTCGTGAAGTTCTGTTCGAGAATCCTTTGCAGGCCGTCGATCGACCGTTCACCGTCGTACAGCGTGCGTCCGATGGCGGCCCCGGTGATGCGGTGCTTCTCGCTGCTGACTTCATCGGCCTGTTGCAGGATGAACACCGACTCCCTGCCGAACTCGTGCCGGAACGTCACGCAGGCGATTTCGTTCAGGCCCGGCCGGTGGGAGAGCGCCAGCAGGTGCCCCAGGCCGACCAGGTCGAGATGACGTTCCGCGTACGACGAGACGGGGCTGCCGTAAAAAACGCGCAATCCCGCCATGCGGGCCTCCCGGGTGCCGTCCCAGTCCATCGACGCGACGAGCACGCGGCGACCGGCCTTCTGCAGGGCCTTGGCGTAGGTCAGCGCCACCGGGTTGGCGCCGACGATCAGTACGCCCTCGGGTTCGGGGTCAGCGACGTTCAGCCAACGGGCGAGGAACTTGCCCGTCAGGCTCTGAATCACCACGGTGCCGGCAATGACCACGAACACCAGCGGGACGAGGCTCTCGGAATTGGGAAAATCGAAACTTTCCAGGCGCAGGGCGAAGAGGGCGGATACGGCGGCGGCGACAATGCCCCGTGGAAAAATCCAGCCCAGGAACAGGCGTTCGCGCCAGTTCAGGTCGCTGCCGATGGTGCTCGCGATCGCCCGCAGCGGCGTGGCCACGAACTGGAGCGTGATGAGCACGAAAACGGCGCCCCCGCTCAATGCCATCAGGCCCGCCGCGTCGACGCGGGCCGCCAGGACGATGAACAGCGCGGCGACCAGAAGCAGGGTCAGGCTCTCCTTGAAATGCAGGATGTCCTGCAGGTCGAGGTCGCGCATGTTCGCCTGCCAGATGCCCATGATCGTTACCGCCAGCAAACCGGATTCCGGCGCCGCGGCCTCGGCCAGGCTGAAGACCAGGATCACGACGGCCAGCGCGCCGTAATTGCGCATGAAATCAGGCAGCCAATGGCGCCGCAGGGCCACGCCGAAGGCATGGCCGAACGTGACGCCGAGAACGATGCCGATAAGCAGAATGCGGCCGAGCTCGACGTAAAGCTGTACCTGGGTGGTCGCGCTCTGCATGACGACGATGAAGTCGAACACCAGCACCGCGAGAATGGCGCCGAGGGGATCGACCAGGATGCCTTCCCAGCGCAGGATGCTCGACAGGGCCTTGTTCGGCCGGACCGTTCGCAGCAGCGGCACGATGACGGTCGGGCCGCTGACGGTCACAATGGCGCCGAACAGCGTGGCCAGGTAAATGTCCCAACCCAGGAAATAATACGCGGCCAGGGTCGCCGTGACCCCGGTGATGACCACCCCGATCGTGATCAGGTTCCGGACCACGGCGCCGTGGCCGCGGATCTCGGAGAATCGCAGCGTGACGCTGCCCTCGTACAGGATCACCGCGACGGCCAGGGCCACGATGGGCTCGAGCAGATCACCGAACAGGGCGTCGGGGTCGAGCCAGCCGAATACCGGACCGGCCAGGAACCCCGTCAACAGCAGCAGCAGAATCGACGGCAGACGCAGTCGCCAGGAGATCCACTGACACAGGAAACCCGCGACGATGATCCCACCCAGAAGTAGAAGGCCGCTCGTGTGCATGGCTGCAAAGATACACGAATCGCGGCGGAGTGGGGCATCCTGGGTTGGCCCGACCCCGCGCTTCGGGCGGTCGCCGCGGGTTCGTCAGCGGCCGTCCGGGCCTGCGGCGCTAGTGCCTGCGCAGAATCCTGAGAATCCGGTTGTAGACGATCTCCGTCATCGACCATGACGTGCCGCCGGATGTGTTGACGAACTGGACCACCACGGTGTCGATGTCCGCATGATAACGGGCGATGCTCGAGTAGCCCGGCACCGAACCCGTATGGCCGTAGACATAAACGGTCGAATAGATCGCCTCTTCCTCCCGGGTCAGCAACGAGCCGTCGTTCAATGCCCTCAGGAAGATGCCCACGTCTTCTGCCGTGGCGATCATCGAGCCGTGGTTGCTGGTTTTCAGATCAGGCTCCCAGCCCACGAAATAGCCGCTCATGACGTCGTCGATATCCACTTCCTGCAGCGAGCCGAACGTGTTTTCAAGGCCCAGCGGAATCAGGATTTTCTCCTCGATGTATTGGTCAAGGCCCTGCTCCAGGACGTTATCCAGTGCTTCGGCAAGCAACAGGTAGTTCGTGTTCGAGTATCCGTAGGCTTCACCCGGTTCGAAGTCGGCGGGCAGATCCAGTGCAAATTCAAGCGCTTCCCTGCTGTTTTTCGGCAAGTCATGCCACGGGTAATCCGGATTGTCGATGAAGTTGGGAATGCCGCTTCGGTGCTGAAGCATCATTCTCAGGGTGATCTCGTCGGCATGTTCAATCCGGCCCACGAGCTCCGGAAAGTGATCGGCGAGGGTGTCGTCCAGCGACACGTTCCGCTCGCTGGCCAGCTTGGCGGCGGCAACCGCGATGTACAGTTTGTTGATGCTCGCGATTTTGAACAGTGCCCGCGGATCCGCCGGTATCCGCTGTTCCCGGTTTTTCCAGCCGGCGGCGTAAAAGGCGGGGTCCGCTCCGGCCCGGTCGACATAGACGATGATTCCGTCCAGCCCATGATCGACGGCGTCGTCGACCTGTTCCTGAACCGTGTCGGGCAGTGGCGCCAACCATGCCCATAAATGGCTCCATGGCACGTACATCAGGGAGACGATACCGGCGATGATCAGGATGACCCCGACCACATGCCGTTTACGCCGTTTATTCGAAGTTGCCATGGTTCATGCTGTCCGCGTTACCGAATTCCCCGCGTGGCGCGTGCGGGCCGTTTGTGAGTGTAGACGCTGACCCGAACGATGATCCAGGCCTGGAGGCGGTCATCATACGGGGTCGGGGCGGTCCGGCCCCGTTCCAGCCCGCCGGGACCGATGCCGGTGACCGGGGCTGCGTGCTAGCATAACCCGAGCGCTGACGGCACCGGGTGAGGAATGCTTCGAAGACGAATACTGTGGTCGATCGTCGTGCTGATATCCGTCGCGATTGCGTGGACCGGCGTCGTCGACGAGACCGCGGAAGTCTACGCGGAGGACGCATTTACGCGGGCCTTGGTCACGTTCGCCGTCGCGCGTACCTTGAACGGCGTCATTTCGCTGGCCCAGGGCACGGAACTCGCGCTGGAACCCGGGGGCGTCGGCGTGAATCTCGGCGTCGGCGAGCTCCTCGATCCGATCAACGATCTGATCGAACAGTTTTCCAGCGTCATGCTCGTCGCGGCCACGTCGCTCGGCGCCCAGAACGTACTCCTGGGAATTACGAGCTGGTGGGGCATCACCGCCGCACTTGCCGTGGCGGGTCTGTTCGCGCTGGTCGTGCTGTGGTGGCCGCGCCCGGTCACGAATCACTGGATCATGCTGGCAACCCGGATGCTGGTGCTCGCATTGCTCCTGCGTTTCGTCGTGCCGGCGCTGATCATCGGCACCAATATCATCGCCAATGAGTTCCTGGAGCCGGAACAGCGATCCGCGACCGCCGCGCTCGAAGCGACGGCCGAGGAAATCGAGGAATTCAACGAAGAGACGGCTCCGCTCGCTCCGGACGCGTCGTTCATGGACCGGCTCAGCGACACGATGCGCAACACATTGAACGCCATGGACGTCGAGGGCCGGCTCGACCGGTTGCGCGACAGTGTTTCGAACGCCAGCGAAAACATCGTCAACCTGATCGTATTGTTCGTGCTCCAGACCATCGTCCTGCCCATGGTGTTCGTCTGGCTGATCCTCGAATTGGTCAAAGGCATGATTGCGCGGACCACGACCCTGGGCGGTCCGACCCGGCACGTCGACTCGTAAGGACTCGGTTAAGGTGTCTGCGCAGCGGTGTGCGCGCCGGGGCCGCCCCCCGGTATTGCCTGTGACGTATTGAATAACGTCGGGGCGACCAGACCCGGCCCCGCTCCGACGCTGCGCGAGAACCCCGCTGTGCGCGGGGTCACCCGGCGCGGATGGCCCGGAGCGTCCGGGCCATCGTCGCGCACTCGGATCGAACCGACGGCCCTACTGGACGGGCACCTTGTGCTGGTTGCGTAACATCTCGCAGGTCGCGTTGTTATCGTCGGCGAGTTTGTTGATCGTGAAGGATCGCCCAAGCTCGCCGAGCTCGTATGTCAGCACGGCCTCGTTGCAACTCAGGAACCGAAGCGTCATCGTTCCCACGGGGTCGGGTTCGTTCGTCGCCTTGGTCGGATCATCGAACAGGCCGCCGCGCGTCAGCGTGATATCGAGCGTCGCGGTGTCGCCTTCATAACCGCCCTGCGCCGTCAGCCAGCGGTGGTTCGAATCGCCGACATTGGCCATGGCGCCGGAACCCGGTTGGGTCGTGTCCCAGGTGAACCAGGCTGCAAAGAGCAGATTCCTGTCCGGGTACACTTCCATGAACTGGCCTTGCCCAAGCGTGTCGGTATTGGCCCAGGCGCCACTCACCCCTTCGGTGATGATGAACTCGCCCGACGGCCCCAGCAGCAAGTACTGATAATCACCGAAATTGGTCGTGCTGCAACCCCAGGGCGCGGTGATGAAAACGTAATCGATGCCTTCCTCGAGGGTGACCGTTTCGCCGTCGTCGAGGATTCTGTAAAGATTCGCTTCCGGGTTGTTCGTGTCGAAGGAGCCCGCGTAAATGTGAACTTCGATATCCAGGTCGAAATGGACCGAGGCATCGCTGTAGCGGTATTCGCCCGTCACCGGCACCTGGATGGGGCCGGCCCTGACGTACCGCGTGATTCCGCATGCCGGCGACGTGAAGGTCGAACTGCTGCTGGTGATGCTGCCCGAGCCATAGGCGGGCAGGGGATAGATATCCGGTCCATTGAGCGCGCCGGGGCCGCGATAGGTGAACGACCACTCGCCACGCTGCGAGCCCCCGGAGTCGCAGTTGATCGCCTGCACCACCACCGTATACTCCGTGCCCGCTTGCAGCTGGAGGGCGCCGTTGTCGAACATCGAGTCGACTTCCGTCCAGCCGATGCGGTTGGCGGTCGGGTTTTCGGGATCGAAGGACGAGTAGAACGCAATCTGCGTATTGCCACTGTAATGATGCCCCGTATTCGAGAAATCATAGTCCCCGCCGATCGAGGCGGTGACGCCGGAAATGACCCGGTAGGGCAGGCGCCGATCGGGATTCTCGGGACACGTCACTCCGATGCTCGCAGCTGTGCCCTCGCTGCCGCGGAAGAAGCCCGCGATAACGCCTTCGTCCGCAATCGCGGTCATGCTCGAGGTCATGAACACCGTTGCGAACACCGCATAAAGCCCGTGCGAGGCGCGTACGCGCGCGCCATTGAACTTTCTCATCTCCAGGTCCCTCGTCAGTTGGTGGGGGTTTTTTGACTATAGGCGACAGGTAGCAGTCCAGCTACGTCGATCCTGAATCCGGTGCCGGCTCATGCACCGGGGGCGCATCGAGGTCATGGCAAATCGTCACGATGACGCGGAAAATACGAGTAACTCCTTGGAAAATGACGAGGAAGCGGCATGGACGGATCATTCGTCAGGAAATTCGGGTTGATCCTGGCCTGTATCGCGGTCTGCCTGGCCTGGGCCCGCCCGGGGGCCGGTCTGCAGTCCGCGGAGCCCGCCGATGGATCCTCGAGCAAGCGGGCGGTCGTCCTCGACGTCGACGGACCGATCGGCCCGGCGACCGCGGAGTTCATCACGCAAGCCATCGAGCGCGCCTCCGGAACCGCGACCGCGCTGGTCGTCATCCGGCTGGATACGCCGGGTGGTCTGGACGCGTCCACGCGCGATATCGTCAAGGCGATTCTCGGTTCCGCGGTGCCGGTCGCGACCTTCGTGTCGCCGGTCGGCGCTCGAGCAGCCAGCGCCGGGACCTACATTCTGTACGCCAGCCACATCGCGGCGATGAGCCCGGCGACCAACATGGGCGCCGCGACCCCGGTCGCGATCGGCATGACGGGCGGTTCGCCGCGCGACCGGCTTCCCGGAAAACGGCCGGGTGACGCAGCGCCCGACACGGACGAAGACGCCGCCGGGGATGAAGCGGCGCCGCCGGCCACCGATACGTCCGATACGATGAGTCGCAAGGCGGTCAACGACTCCGTCGCCTGGATCCGCAGCCTGGCCGATCTGCGTGGCCGCAATGCCGACTGGGCCGAGCGCGCGGTTCGGGAAGCGGTCAGCATCACGAGCGAGAAGGCGCTGGAAATCGGTGTCATCGACATCATCGCGAGCGATGTCGACGATTTACTGGAAAAGGCTGACGGCCGGGTCGTGAATCTCGGCGGCGCCGAGGTCACCGTGCAGACGCGCGGGCTCACCGTCGAGCGCCTGGCGCCGGACTGGCGTATCGAGTTGCTGTCGGTCATCACCAGCCCCACCATCGCCTACCTCTTGTTGCTGGTCGGCATCTACGGGCTGGTGCTCGAAGGCTACAATCCGGGCGCTTTCCTTCCGGGGGTGGTCGGCGCGATCTGCCTGCTGCTGGCGCTCTATGCACTGCAGATGCTGCCGGTGAATTATGCGGGCCTGGGCCTGATCCTGCTCGGGGTCGTGCTGATGATCGCCGAGGTCATGGTGCCGAGTTTCGGCGCGCTCGGAATCGGCGGCATCATCGCCATGGTCATCGGGTCGATTATTCTGATCGACACCGACGCCCCGGGTTTCGTCGTGTCGCGGCCCCTGATCGGTGCGATTGCGATTTCCGCTTCGCTGGGCCTGATGGCGATTCTCTGGTTTGCCGTCAGGGCCCGGGAGCGGCCGGTGGTTTCCGGGCGTGAACAGCTGCTTGGTGAGCGGGGCACGGCGATGGAAAGCTTCCCGGCGACGGGTGAAGTGTTCGTTCACAGTGAACGCTGGACGGCCGAGAGCGAGCAACCGGTGCGCGAGGGCCAGTCGGTGGAGGTCATCGGCTTGAAGGGGTTGCACCTCCTGGTGCGACCGTTAGACGATTCGGGAGAAGACAAATGTTGATGTTCGACTACGTAATCGCGATTCTCGCCCTGGCGCTGCTTGGCATCGTCATCAACGCCATCAAGATCCTGCGTGAGTACGAGCGCGGCGTGATCTTCCTGCTCGGGCGGTTCTGGAAGGTCAAGGGTCCGGGACTGATCATCGTCATCCCGGTGATCCAGCAGATGGTTCGCGTCGACTTGCGGGTGGTCGTGATGGACGTGCCGACGCAGGACGTCATTTCGCGGGACAACGTTTCGGTGAAAGTGAACGCGGTCGTCTACTTCCGCGTCATCGACCCGGAAAAGGCGATCATCCAGGTCGAGCGGTATCTCGACGCCGTCAGCCAGCTCGCCCAGACCACCCTGCGCTCCGTGCTCGGCCAGCACGAACTGGACGAAATGCTGGCCGATCGGGACTCGCTCAACCACGACATCCAGGCCATCCTCGACCGCCAGACCGACGCCTGGGGCATCAAGATCTCGAACGTCGAGATCAAGCACGTCGACCTGGACGAAAGCATGATCCGCGCGATCGCCGCGCAGGCCGAGGCCGAGCGCCAGCGGCGCGCCAAGGTGATCCACGCCACCGGCGAGAAACAGGCGGCAAAGGAGTTGGTCGAAGCCGCCGAGCTGCTGGCCAGGGAACCCAACGCCATCCAGTTGCGGTACCTGCAGACGCTGACCGAGATTGCCGGAGACAAGAGTTCGACGATCGTTTTTCCGCTCGATCTCATCAAGCAGGCCAAGCGAGCCCTTGACTGAAGACCCGCGGCAGGGGCCGTGATGCTCGCCGGGTCGCCGCGGTCGGCGTGACGGACGGCGCGGCCCGTCCGCGCATGCGTTCCCGGCGGGCGGCAATGGCCGCTTCGGACGGTGTTCGACACCGGGCGCACCGAAGCTCCCGGTTTCCGCGGAACGGCCGGTCAGGTCACCGGCGAAGCGGGACCGCTAGATCATCCGGCCCTGCCCGAACCCCAGGACCTTGCGGCAATGGGGGCAGAAAAACACGATGTTGCTCCCCTGGATGAAGGGCGCGCCTTTTGACCGGGTGTGCACTTCGGCCAGGGCCTTTTCGCAATGCGGACAGACGGGCGACAGGTCGTCTCGTTTGACGAATTCCAATGGTTTCTTGCTCATCTCGGAGTTCCTTGGAGGACTCGGTGTGTAATCGCGCTATGAATCGGGCGCTCGCAGCTCAGGACGGTCGTCAGAACCGTCAACAGGCCGACCACCGCGAAGGTGAGCCGCATGCGGCATCGGCCGAAAAAACTTGTCATTCGATGGCCAGGTACCGTTTGATGGAGTGGGCCGCGCGGCGGCCCGCGCCCATGGCGAGAATCACCGTCGCGCCGCCCGTGACGATATCGCCACCGGCATAAACGCCCGGAATCGACGTGGCCAGGTCTTCGTCGGTCTCGATGAAGCCCCGGCGGTTGAGCCGGATGTCCGAGGTCTGGCCGATCACGGGGTTGGCGTCGGTGCCGATGGCGTACACGACGGTATCGACCGCGAGTTCGAATTCGCTGCCCTCGACCGGCACCGGGCGGCGACGTCCCGATTCATCGGGCTCGCCCAGTTCGAAGCGGATGCAGCGCATGCCGCGCACGTTGCCCTGACCGTCGTCCAGGAGCTCGACCGGGGCGCTGAGCCAGTGGAACGCAACGCCTTCTTCCTCGGCGTGCTCGATTTCCTCCAGGCGCGCGGGGCTCTCCTCGTGGGTGCGGCGATAAACGCACAGCACGGCGTCCGCGCCCAGGCGCAGGGCGACGCGCAGGGCGTCCATCGCGGTGTTGCCGGCGCCGATGACGGCGACCCGCTTGCCGAGGCCGAGTGGTGTGTCGTGCCCGGGAAAATCGCCGGCCTTCATCAGGTTGCACCGCGTCAGCAGTTCGTTGGCCGAGAGCACGCCATTGAGGTATTCGCCGGGAATGTCCATGAAGCGCGGCGTGCCGGCGCCGGTGCCGATGAAGACCGCATCGAACCCCATTTCCCCGACCATCTGTTCGATCGTGAACAGGCGGCCGACCAGCACGTTGCATTCGACGTCGACGCCCAGGCTCACCAGGTTTTCGACCTCCGCGTCGATCACGCAGTCGGGCAGGCGGAACTCGGGGATGCCGTAGCGCAGCACGCCGCCCGGCTTGTGCAGCGCTTCGAACACGGTGACCGCGCAGCCGGCCTTGGCCAGGTCGGCGGCGCAGGCGATGCCGGCGGGTCCGGAGCCGACGATGCCCACCCGGGTTCCGTTCGGGCGGATCTCACGGCGTGCGCGCCAACCCTCGTTGATGGCCCGATCGCCGACCCAGCGTTCGAGTCGGCCGACCGCGACGGGTGCGAGTTTCCTGCCGACGACGCAGACGCCTTCGCACTGATCCTCCTGCGGGCAGACACGCCCGCAGACTGCGGGCATCAGGTTGGCCTCCGTGATGCGTTCCCAGGCGCCGCGATAATCGCCGTCCAGAATCTTCTGGATGAAGCCCGGGATGTCGATGGACACCGGGCAGGCGTCGACGCAGTGCGCCTTGGGGCACATCAGGCACCGCTCGGCCTCCTGCAGCGCATCGTCGCGCGAGTACCCGATTGCGACCTCGTCGAAATTCCGGATGCGCGCGGCCGGATCCTGCACCGGCATCGGCGTTCGATGCGGCTGGATGTCCCGGATCTTCTTGATCGTTCGCTTGCTCATGGGGCCTTAGCCATCTTGCAGGTTTCCGACCATTTAACAACAGCTTGGCGTTCTTCCTTGACAAAACGGTTCAGCCGAACGATCAGGTCCTCGAAGTCGACTTCGTGACCGTCGAAATCCGGCCCGTCGACGCAGGCGAACTTCATGCCGCTGCGCAGCCGAACCCGGCAACCACCGCACATGCCGGTACCGTCCACCATGATCGGGTTCAGGCTGACCGTCGTCCGGATTCCCGCGGGCCGGGTGATTTCCGCGCAGGCCTGCATCATGACCGGGGGACCGATGGCGACGACTTCGCGCACATCCGGGTGGCGCGCCAGGGTTCGCTCGAGGCCCACGGTGACACGACCCTCGATGCCGGCGGAGCCGTCGTCGGTGCACAGGACGAATTCGTCGCAGACGGACTCGAAACGGTCACGCCAGAAGGCGAGGCCCTGCGAGCGGAAGCCCACGATGCCGATGACGAAGGCGCCGGCGTCCCGAAACGCGCGGGCCTGCGGAAACACGGGGGCGACGCCCAGCCCGCCGCCGACGCAGATCACCTTGCCGCCGCCGCGAATGCGGCTGGGCTCGCCCATCGGCCCGGTGACACTGGCCAGCGTGGCGCCTTCGCGGCATTCCTGCTGCATCTGCAGCGTGGTCTTGCCGACGGCCTGAACGACCAGCGTTAGGGTGCCGCGCTCACGGTCGAAGTCGGCGATGGTCAGGGGTATGCGTTCGCCGTCTTCGTGCGCCATGACGATCACGAACTGTCCGGGCCGGGCCGCGCGCGCCAGCATCGGGTGCTCCAGCTCGAGCAGGTAGGTGCGGTCGGAGAAATCCTCGCGCCGAACGACCGGGATGTTCACACTGCGGTAGCCGCCCGGCGGCGGGCCGATCGGGTGCGGAGGGCGGTTTCCGCTGGCGGTCATGCGGGACTCCGGCGTTGCATGGCGTGGTGCGTCAACCCCACCATAGGGCAATCGCGGCGTGGCGCGATTGACGCGCGTCAACTGCCTGATTTTCGGAGCGTCGGCGCCGCTTCAGCCCGCGTTGCGCGCGTTGAGCAGGTAGACCCGTTCGTGCAGGCGGCTCAGGCCCTTCCGGCGCATGCGCGGCTCGTCGGCCAGGCAGTCCTCGTCGTGGATTTCCTCGATGCGCCAGTGGCCGCCGTACAATCGCTCGACTTCGGCGCGGTCGATCGCGAACGGCGGGCCGCGCATTTCGCGCTGCGGATAGTCCAGCGTGATCAGCAGCATCGGCGCGCGTTCCGGCAAACGCCGCTGCAGGACGCGCGCGTACGCTTCGCGCATGCCGCGCGGCAGGGCGACCAGCGAGGCGCGGTCGTAGACCCCGTCGACCGGCTCGATCACGGACCAGTCGAAGTCGAAGAAGTCGGTGCACCAGAGCGTCAGGCGCTCGTGACGGTAGCAGGACATCCCGCGCTGCTCGCTGCGCTCGAAGGGCAGGCCGTTTTCGCGAAAGAACGCCTCGACGGCCTTGCGGCTGATCTCGATGCCGCTGACCGTGTAGCCCTCACGCAGCAGCCACTTGAGGTCGAGGCTTTTTCCGCACAGCGGCACCAGCACGTGGGCGCCCCGCGCGAGCCCCAGCCGGTGCATGAAGGCCGTCATGTGGGCATTGTATTCGTGCTTGTGAAAGCCGATCTCGTCGCGCGCCCAGCGCTCGTGCCAGAAATCCGGGTCCACCGCTCTGCGTTCCTTCAGGCGCCCCAGTCGAGCACGACCTTGCCCGCGTCGCCCTGTTCCATGACGTCGAAGCCGTGCTGGAACTCGTCGATCGGCAGGCGGTGCGTGATGATCGGGCTGAGGTCGAGGCCGCTCTCGATGAACACCGACATCTTGTACCAGGTCTCGTACATCTCGCGCCCGTAGACGCCGCGGATGGTCAACATGCTGAAGATGATCTTCTCCCAGTCGACCGCGTAGTCGGCGGACGGGATGCCGAGCACGGAAATCTTGCCGCCGTGGCCGATGTTGTCGAGGATGTTCTGGAACGCGGCCGGTGCGCCGGACATCTCCAGCGCGACGTCGAAACCCTCGGTCATTCTGAGTTCCCGTTGCACATCCTCCAGCGATTCGCGGCCCACGTTGACGCAGCGGTCGGCGCCGAGCGCCCGCGCGAGGTCCAGGCGATAGTCGCTGAGATCCGTGATGACGACGTGACGCGCGCCGGCATGCTTGCAGACCGCGGCCGCGATGCAGCCGATCGGCCCGGCGCCGGTGATCAGTACGTCCTCGCCCAGCAGGTCGAATTGCAGGGCCGTGTGCACGGCGTTGCCGTAGGGATCGAATATGGCGGCGATGTCGAGGTCGATGCCGGGCCGGTGCACCCAGACGTTGGACATGGGCAGCGCGATGTACTCGGCGAAGGCGCCGGGCCGGTTCACGCCGATGCCCGAGGTGTGGGCGCACAGGTGCCGGCGCCCGGCCATGCAGTTGCGGCAGCGCCCGCAAACGACGTGGCCTTCCCCGGACACGATCTGGCCGGGGTGAAAATCGTTGACGTTGGAGCCGACCGCGACGATTTCGCCGACGAACTCGTGGCCGATCACCATCGGCACGGGGATCGTTCGCGCGGCCCACTCGTCCCACAGGTAGATGTGCAGGTCGGTGCCGCAGATCGCGGTTTTCTTCACCTTGATTAGGACGTCGTTGAGGCCGACTTCGGGCTCGGGCACATCTTCCATCCAGAGCCCCCGGCGGGCCTCGCGCTTGACCAGTGCTTTCACGATGCAGGGCGCCTCCAGCGCGTCGGAATCCGTACCTGAAATGGTACACCAACCGGCGTTGCGCCGGGCGGCGAGCCGGTGCGTCGAAGCAGTTGTCAATGGATACCCGGTCGCGGTAACGTGCGGCAATACGCGACCCCGGGCGGTGGAGACCGGATATGGCCAGCGAGTCCTGTGACATCATCGTGATCGGAGCCGGCATTGCCGGTGCGTCGGCCGCGGCGGAACTCGCGGCGGACGCCCGCGTCGTGCTGTTCGAAATGGAGCCGCAACCGGGATACCACGCCAGCGGCCGGTCGGCCGCCTATTTCGCGGCGGCGTACGGCAAGCCCGTCATCCAGTCGATCACCCGCAGCTCCGAATCCTTCTTTCGACACCCGCCGGACGGTTTTACCGACGTCGACCTGTACCGTCCCCGCGACTGCATATTCTTCGGCCGGCCGGACCAGGCCGATCGCCTGGAGGCGATGCAGCGCGAAATTCCGCGTCTCGAGTTTCTCGACGAGGCGGCGGTGCGCGCCCGCGTGCCGGTCATGCGGCCGGGGTACCTTCCCGGTGGCCTGAGGGACCCGGAAGGCGGCGACCTCGACGTCGAGGCCCTGTTGCAGGGCTACCTGCGGCTGTTCGCGCGACGCGGCGGGCGCCTGCTCGTGAATCACCGGGTGGACGCGCTCGCGGCGCGTGGCGGCGGCTGGGCCGTGACGGCCGGGTCGCTGACCCTCAGCGCCCCGATCGTGGTCAACGCGGCCGGCGGCTGGGCCGAGCAGGTGGGCGGGCTGGCCGGGCTCTCGCCGCTCGGCATACGACCGCTGCGGCGCACGGCGCTCACCATCGACGCGCCGGCGGACGTGGATATCGGCGACTGGCCGGAAATGGTCGATGTCGACGAGACGTTCTATTTCAAGCCGGATGCCGGTGCGATCCTCGTGTCGCCGGCCGACGAGACGCCGACGCCGCCGGTCGACGCGCAGCCCGAGGAACTCGACGTGGCGCTCGGGGTCGACCGCTTCGAGCGCGCCACCGGCATGGACGTGCGGCGGGTTCGCGCCGCCTGGGCGGGCCTGCGCACCTTCGCGCCCGACCGCGTGTTCGTGGCCGGCTTCGACCCGCGCGCCGAGGGGTTTTTCTGGCTGGCGGGGCAGGGCGGCTACGGCGTGCAGAGCTCGCCGGCAATGGCCCGCCTGGCGCGGCGACTGGTGACCGGCGCCGCGCTGACCGGTGCGTTTGCCGGCCTCGAGCGCCACGTGCCGGAGATCGCGCCGCAGCGCCTGTTGCCGGCGCGGGCCGAATGAAGCCGGCATTCGGCGACCGGGACCGATCTGCTGTATGCTTCCCGCAGCCAGCGAGCAGCGAGGGTACATGAGGGCACTGATCGAGAAATTCGTCGACGTTCGGGACGACACCGAGTTGAAGGGACTGATTCTGGGAACCGCCTACGGTTTCTTCATCATGTTCTCCTACTACATCCTGCGCGCCGTGCGCGACGAGATCAGCTCGGCCGACCGCGGCAACCTGCAGATCCTGTGGACCGCCGTGTTCTTTGTGATGCTGGTCGCGGTGCCGCTGTATTCCTGGGTCGCCTCGCGCATGTCGCGCGGCGTTTTCGTGCCGCTGGCGAACCGGTTTTTCATCGCCTGCCTGATCGGTTTCTGGCTGGCCCTGGTCTTTCTGCCGGAGGATGCGCGACTGTGGATCGATCGCGTGTTCTACGTCTGGACCAGCGTTTTCGCGCTGTTCGTCGTCACGGTCTTCTGGGGCTTCATGGCGGACTGTTTCAGCAACAACCAGAGCCGGCGGCTGTTCGCCTTCATCGCGATGGGCAGTTCGATCGGGGCGATGCTCGGCTCCACCGTCACGGCCGCGCTGGCGGCCTGGGTGCCGACCTTTTCATTGCTGCTGATCGCCTGCGTGCCGCTGGAGATCGCCTCGTGGTGCGCGCTCGCGCTGCACCGGCGGTTCGAAACCGGCAACGTCGCCCTGCAGGACGGCCGGACCCAGGTGATCGAGGGCAATGCGTGGACCGGCATGAAGGCCGTGTTCGCCTCACCCTACCTGCTCGGTATCGCGATCTTCATCGCCCTGATGACGTTCGTCTCGACGATGCTGTACTTCCAGCAGGCCAACCTGGTTTACGAGGCCTTTCCCGACCGCGGCGTGCGCACGGCTTTCTACGCGAAAATCGATCTCGCCGTGAACATTCTGACGCTGGCCTTCCAGCTCTACCTGACGGCGCGGATCGTGAAATGGCTCGGGGTTGGCGTGACCCTGGCCCTGGTGCCGCTGGCGATGACGGCCGGTTTCGTGGCGCTCGGGCTGTACCCGACCCTGGCGGTGCTGGTCGTCGTCCAGGTGGCGTACCGCGCCGGCCGTTACGGTCTGACCAAGCCGGCCCGCGAGATGCTCTGGACCGTGCTCAGGCGCGAAGACAAGTACAAGGCGAAGCCGTTCCTCGACGCGGCCGTTTACCGCGGTGGCGACCTGGCCAGCGGCTGGATCTATGCCGGACTCTCGGCGATCGGACTGACGATCGGGGCGATCGCCCTGGTGGCCGCGCCGGTGGCGGGCCTGTGGGCCCTGCTTGCGGTGCGTCTGGGCCGGCGCGAGCGCGACATGGCGGAACAACAGGAACGAACACAAGGAGTTACGACATGAAATTGACGCGAAGGGAATGGATCCGCTGTGGCGCGGGCGCTTCTCTGGTGGCCGCCGCCGGCGGCTGGGGCGCGCTGCTGGCGGACTCGGGCGGCGTGCGCAAGGTAACGATTCCCTCCTCGGGCCGCCAGGTGCCCGCCGTGGGGATCGGCACGGTCAGTTTCCGGGGCGCTCCGGGCAGCGCCGACATGACGCCGTTCCGGGAAACCCTCGAGGTGTTTCATCGCCTGGGCGGGCGGGTGCTCGACACGTCGCCGAACTACGGCAATTCCGAGGAAGTGCTCGGCCACCTGCTGCGCGAACTCGATCTGCGCGAGGACGTCTTCATGGCCACCAAGGTCGACCGCGAGGATCGGGCCGACGGCGTCGAGCGCATGAACGGTTCCCTGGAGCGGCTCGGACCGCCGCTCGACCTGATGCAGGTTCACAACCTGCGCGGCACCGACGAACAGATGCCGACCCTGCTGGAATGGAAGGCCGCGGGCCGCCTCGGCCATGTCGGTGTCACCACGCACCGGGTCGAACAGCACGACGCCATCGAGGCCTGCATGAATCGGTATCCGCTGGACTTCATCCAGGTGAATTACTCGCTGGCCGACCGGGCGGCGGCCGATCGGCTGTTGCCGCTGGCCCGCGACAAGGGCGTGGCGGTGCTGGTCAACCGGCCGTTTGGGCGGGGCCGGCTGTTCGACGCGGTGCGTGGGCGGGCATTGCCGTCGTGGGCCGCGGACATCGACGCGACCAGCTGGGGCCAGGTGTTCCTGAAGTACATCCTGTCGCATCCGGCCGCGACGATTCCGATACCCGGCACCTCCAAGCCCCATCACGCCGAGGACAACATGGCCGCAATGCGCGGGCGGCTGCCGGATGCCGCGCTGCGCCGTGACATGGAGGCGTTCATCGATGACCTGCTGTAACACGATCATGCGAAAAGCGGGGCTGGTTTGGCTGCTCGGCGGGCTGTTGCTGCTGCAGGGCAGCGCCCTGGCGGCCAGCACGCTGGCCGAGGAGAAGGCGCAACTGCGCCAGCACGCGGTGCAGGAACTGGTCGCGCAACTGGGTCTGCGCGCGTCGCCGGTGGCGTCGCGGGATCTGCCCGGCTGGCGGGCGGTGAAACGGGTCGTTGCGCGCTACCCGGCGGAACGCATCGAGGAACTGCGCGCGGTCGCGCCCGGTGTCGAGATCGTCGCGGTGGAGGATACGGCGCAGGCCCTGGCCGCGCTGGACGGCGCGCAGGCCCTGATCGGATTCTGCGGACCGGACCTGCTCGAGAAGGGCGCTGCGCTGCACTGGATCCAGGTGTATTCGTCGGGCGTCGAGCGCTGCGTCGTGTTGCCGCAGATGCAGACCGGCGACAAGCTTCTGACCAACGGCCAGCGGATCGGCTCGCCGGCGCTCGCCGAACACGCGATCGCGATGATGATGGCGCTGGCGCGGGGGCTCGACCGGTATTACGTCAACCAGCTCGAGGGCGACTGGCAGCGGCGCGTGGATCTCGGCCAGGGCGAATTCCTGGAGCTGGAGGGGCGCACGGTGCTGATCGTGGGCCTCGGCGGCATCGGCACCCAGGTGGCGCGGCGGGCGCACGGCCTGGGCATGCGTGTCATCGCGACCCGGGGCAGTCGCCGGGAAGGACCGGATTACGTCGATTACGTCGGCCTCGGCGACGAGACGCTGGAGCTTGCACGGCAGGCGGACGTGGTCATCAACGCCGCGCCGCTGACCGAGCGGACCCGCGGCATGTTCGACGCCGCCTTTTTCAAGGCGATGAAACCGACCGCGTACTTCGTCTCGGTGGGCCGCGGCCAGAGCACGGTGACCGACGATCTCGTCGCCGCCCTGGAGGCGGGTGACCTGGCCGGCGCCGGCCTGGACGTGACCGATCCGGAACCGTTGCCGCAGGACCATCCGCTGTGGCGGGCGCCGCGGGTCATCATCACGCCGCATACGGCCGGGCGCTCGGACCGCAGCCGCGAACGCCTGTTCCTGCTGGTGCAGGAGAACCTGCGGCGCTACGTGGCCGGCGAGCCGCTGTACTCCGTGGTCGATATCGAGCGCGGTTACTGAGCGCTCCCGCGCTTCAGGGCATGAAGATCAGCGCCGGCTGTTCGAGGCGCTCTTTCAGCGCCTGGATCATCGCCGCGGCATCGTAGCCGTCGACGAACCGGTGGTCGAAGGACGACGACAGGTTCATCATGCGGCGCACTTCGACGCGGCCATCGACGACGGTCGGGCGATCGACGGCCTTGTTGACGCCGACGATGCCGACTTCCGGCAGATTGATGACCGGCGTGCTGACGATGCCGCCCATTTTTCCGAGGCTCGTTATCGTGATGGTCGAACCGGTCAGTTCGTCGCGCGTCGCCGTGTTGTCGCGCGCGGCGGCGGTCACCCGGCGGATTTCCGCCGCCAGGTCGTCCAGTTCCAGCGCTTCGGCATGGTGCACGACCGGCACCTTCAGGCCGTCGGCGGTCTGGGTCGCGATGCCCAGGTGCACCGCTTCGTGGCGGACGAGGACGTTGCGCTCGCTGACGTAATGCGCATTGCACTGCGGAAAATCCGCCAGCACGCGCACCAGGGCCAGGCCGATGAAGGCCAGCGGCGTCAGCCGTTCCGCACCCTCCGGTTTCTTCGCGTTCAGATGCGCGCGCAGGGATTCCAGGGCGGTTACGTCGATCTCCTCGACGTAGCTGAAATGCGGAATCTCGCGGGTCGCCTGCGCCATGCGTTCGGCGATCTTGCGGCGCAGGCCGATCACCTTGATTTCCTCGGTGCCGCTGCGGCGACGCGTCGCGCGCGCCGCGGCCGGGGTGTCGGCGGCGGGTTCGCTGCCGCCGGCCAGGTACGCTTCGAAATCCTTTTTCAGGATGCGGCCGCGCGGCCCGCTGCCGGCCACGGTGCTGAGGTCGACGCCCTCCGCGCGCGCACGCGCTCGAATCGAGGGGGAGGTCTGCACCTTGCCGGGGCGGGCCGCGGGCGCCGAAGACGGCGCCGCGGCGCCTTCGTCCCTGTCGTCGCCGGCGTTTTCAGAGGGCGGTTCCTTCGATACGGCGGTCGGCGCCGCCGCGCTGGCGTCCGCGGCATCCGTGTCGAACACGATCAGCGGCGCGCCGACCTGCACCGTGTCGCCTTCCTCGCCGGCGACCGAGACCACGCGCCCGCCGACCGGCGCCGTCAACTCCACGGCCGCCTTGTCGGTGAGCATCGCGCAGACCGGGTCTTCCTCGGCGACGGTGTCGCCGACCTTGACCATCCACTCGGCGATTTCCGCCTCGACCGTGCCTTCGCCCAGGTCGGGCAGCTTGAATACGAATTCGCTCATCCTGCCTCCATCACTTTGCGGATGCCGTCCACCAGGCGTTGCTGAACCGGGAAGTACTGCCACTCGAAAGCGTGCGGGTAGGGCGTGTCCCAGCCCGTGACCCGTGAAATGGGGGCTTCGAGGTGCCAGAAGCATTCCTTCTGCACGGTGGCGACGAGTTCGGCGCCGTAGCCGCAGAAGCGGGTGGCTTCGTGCGCGACCAGGCAGCGACCGGTCTTGCAGACCGAGTCGCGCAGCGTTTCGACATCCAGGGGCATCAGGGTGCGCACGTCGATGATCTCGGCGTCGACGCCCGCGCGCCGGGCCGCCGCCTGGGCGACGTGCACGATGGTGCCGTAGGTAATGATCGTCAGGTCCTCGCCGGCCTCGACGATTTCCGCCTTGTCCAGCGGCACCGTGTAGTAATCGTCCGGCACTTCGCCCTTGGGGTGCGCGGCCCACGATACCGCCGGCTTGTCGGGGTCGCCGTCGAACGGCCCGTTGTAGATCCGCTTGGGCTCGAAGAACACCACCGGGTCGTCCGACTCGATGGCGCTGATCAGCAGGCCCTTGGCGTCGTACGGATTCGAGACCATCACGGTCTTGACGCCGGAGACGTGCGTGAAAATACCCTCCGGGCTCTGCGAGTGGGTCTGGCCGCCGCGAATGCCGCCGCCGCAGGGCGTGCGGATCACCACCGGCGCGAAAAAGTCGCCGCCGCTGCGGTAGCGCAGCCGGGAGAGTTCGCTCACCACCTGGTCGAACCCCGGGTAGATGTAATCGGCGAACTGGATTTCGGCCACCGGGCGCAGGCCGTTGACGGCCAGCCCGATCGCCGTGCCGATGATGCCGCCCTCGGCGATCGGCGCATCCAGGACGCGGTGTTCGCCGTATTTCTGTTGCAGGCCCTCGGTGCAGCGGAACACGCCGCCGAAGTAACCGATGTCCTGGCCCAGGGCGACGACGCTGGGGTCGCGCTCGAGCATGATGTCGTGGGCCGAGCGGATGGCCTGGATCATGTTCATCTGGCTCATGAGCGGCTCCCCAGCGAACGCATCAGCTTGCGACGTTGCAATTCGAGGTGCTCCGGCATTTCGGCGAACACGTCCTCGAACATCAGTTCGACGTCCAGGAACGGCGGTTCGGTGAGCGTGCCGTACGAGGTGGCCTCTTTCCAGGCGGCGTCGACCGTCGCCTTGGATTCCTGCGCGAGCGCCTCGTGGCGGTCCTCGCTCCATTCGCCATTGCGGATCAGGTGCATTTTCAGACGTTCGACCGGGTCGCCGAGCGGAAACGCCTGCCACTCGTCCCGGGGGCGGTAGCGGGACGGATCGTCACTGGTCGAGTGGGCGCCGCCGCGATAGGTGACCAGTTCGATCAGGGTCGGGCCGTTGCCGGCGCGCGCGCGCTCGGCGGCCCAGCGGGTCACCGCGTAGACGGCCAGCAGGTCGTTGCCGTCGACCCGGATACCGGGAATGCCGTAGCCCAGGCCGCGCGCGGCGAAGGTCTGGCGCTCGCCGCCGGCGACTCCCTGGAAGGTCGAGATCGCCCACTGGTTGTTGACCACGTTCAGCACGACCGGCGCGTTGTACACCGCCGCGAAGGTCAGCGCGTGGTGGAAATCCGCTTCCGCGGTGCTGCCGTCGCCGATCCACGACGCGGCGATGTGGTCCTCGCCCTTGATCTGCGCCCCCATGGCCCAGCCGACGGCGTGCGGATACTGGGTCGCGAGGTTGCCGGAGATCGAGAAGATGTTGTGTTCCCGGTTCTGGTAGAAGATCGGCATCTGCCGGCCCTTGCACATGTCGCGGGTGTTCGACAGGCACTGGCACATCATGTCGACAAGGCCCGTGTCGCGCATGATGTAGAGGCCCTGGTTGCGATAGGCCGGGAACATCATGTCGCCGGGCTCGAACGCCATGCCCTGGCCGATCGAGACCGCTTCCTCGCCGAGCGCCTGCATGTAGAAGGTGATCTTGCCCTGGCGCTGCATGCGCAGCATGCGGTCGTCGAAGGCGCGGGTCAGCACCATCAGTTCGAGCGCCTCGACCTGCTTTTCGGGCTCGATTTCCGGCGCCCAGGGGCCCACGGCGGCATGCTCGTCGTCGAGCACGCGGACCAGTTCGTG
This sequence comes from Lysobacterales bacterium, assembly GCA_037384065.1. GTDB lineage: Bacteria > Pseudomonadota > Gammaproteobacteria > Xanthomonadales > SZUA-36 > JABDPF01. The sequence continues at coordinate 3,247 of JARROJ010000038.1, read as the reverse complement.
GGCGAGAAAACCGATGTCGGCAGCGCGCGAGTCGGTGTCCGGGCGGTCGACAGCGCCCGCGGGCGAGAGCTCGAGGTAACTGAAATCGGGCGCCTCGCCCGGACGGGCGGTGGGCTGTGGAATATGGATTCGGGGTTTCTTTGTCATCGCATCAGGATAGCGCAAACAGCGAAAAAATGGATTGCGGCGCCGCATTCCGCCGGCTGGCGCGGTCCGGGCCGCGCGGTGCCGCGCCATCGGCCGGGACGATGCCCGGATCGGCGCGTCGCGCCGGTCCGCGGAAACCGGATTCAGCGGAACGATTCGGCCTTCTCCGTGGTCACAGGACGAGCACTCTAACATCTCGAAACCGGAGATCAAGTGCACCGTGCAGGCGCCGCTGCGGGCCGCCCGCAATCGGCCTGCCACAGTCGGTTGTCCGGCTGTCGCGGGCGTGTTATACCCTTGCTCATCCCATCGCTTCGGAGCCGATTCATGTCCGATTACACCTATCCCTACAAGGATGCCGCGTTCATCCTCGAGCACCTCGTCGATTTCGACGGCCTGGCCGCTGCGGCGGGGCTCGAAGACGTCAATACCGAACTGGCCACGGCCGTGCTGGAGGAGGCGAACCGCCTGGCCGTCGAGGTCATCGCCCCGCTCAACGTCGTCGGCGACCGCGAGGGCGCCACGCTCGACGCGGACGGCGTTCGCGAGACACCGGGGTTTGCAGAAGCCTATCGGCAGTACGTCGAGGGCGGCTGGGCCGGTCTCGGCTTTCCGGAGGAATACGGCGGTCAGGGCATGCCGAAAGTGCTGTTCACGGCCACCGACGAAATCTGGCAGTCGTCGAACCTGGGCTTCTCGTTGTGTTCGCTGCTGACCCATGGCGCGGTGGACGCGCTGCTGCTGCACGGCAGCGAGGCCTTGCGCGAGACCTACCTGGAGAAGCTGGTCACCGGCGAGTGGGCCGGCACGATGAATCTGACCGAACCGCAGGCCGGCTCGGACCTGGCGGCGCTGAATACCCGGGCCGTACCGGAGGATGATCACTACCGGCTGTTCGGCCAGAAGATCTTCATCACCTGGGGCGACCACCAGATGACGGACAACATCATCCACCTGGTGCTGGCCCGTCTGCCGGACGCGCCTCCGGGGGTGAAGGGCATTTCGTTGTTCCTGGTGCCCAAGTTCATGCCCGACGCGAACGGCGGTATCGGCGAGCCGAACGACCTGCGCTGCATCTCGATCGAGCACAAGCTCGGCATTCACGGCAGCCCGACCTGCACGATGTCGTTCGGCGACAACGACGGCGCTATCGGCTACCTGGTCGGTAAACCGAACCGTGGTCTGTTCGCCATGTTCACCATGATGAACGAGGCCCGGCAGAACGTCGGCCTGCAGGGCCTGGCCGTGACCGAGCGCTCCTACCAGCAGGCGCTGGCCTGGGCGAAGGAACGGCTGCAGGGGACCCGCAAGGACGGCAGCCGCTACCCGATCATCGAGTTTCCGGACGTGCGGCGCATGTTGCTGATGATGAAGGCCGGCGCCGAAGCCATGCGCGCACTGGCCTACACCGCCTCCGCCGAGGCCGACCGCGCGCGTAACGCCGCGGACGAGGAGGCGCGCGCGCGCCACCATGCGCGGGTCGAGCTCTACACGCCGATCGTCAAGGGCTGGATGACGGAACTGGCCCAGGAACTGACCTCGCTGGGCGTACAGATCCACGGCGGCATGGGCTATGTCGAGGAGACCGGCAGCGCCCAGCACTTCCGCGACGCGCGGATCACGACGATTTACGAAGGCACGACCGGCATCCAGGCCAACGATCTGGTCGGCCGCAAGATCCTGATGGACGGCGGCCAGGCGCTCACGGCATTGCTCGACGAGATGGCCGGGACGGCCGCGACGCTCGGCGAATCCGCCGAGCTGTCAACGCTGGGCGAGACGCTGGACGCGGCCGTCGCCGATGCGCGCGGCGCCATGGAGGCCCTGCTGGAGAATGCCCCCCGTGACCGTAACGTGGCCGGTGCGGCCGGCGTCAACCTGCTGCTCGAACTGGGGTACCTGTGCGGTGGCTGGCTGATGGGCAAGGCCGCGTTGCGCGCCGCCGAACAGCTGGCGGGCGGCCGCGGGGACCGGGCGTTCCTGGAAGCGAAACGCGTGACCGCGCGTTTCTATTTCGAACACCTGCTCCCGCGCGCGGCTGCCTGTCACGCGGCGGTAACGGCCGGACCGGACGCGCTGATGGCGCTGACACCGGAACAGTTCTGACGCGTCAGAGGATGCTGATCAGCACCGCGGCTATTGAAATCGGAACGACCCAGCGCAGCAGCCAGAACCAGGCCCGGAACACCTTCGGGTTCTCGATCTGGAGTTGGGCTGCGATCGCGTCGGGTTTGATCCGCCAGCCGACGAACAGGGCGAGCAGCAGTCCGGTCACCGGCATCATCAGGTTGGCGGTCAGGTAGTCGAGAATCTCGAAGTAGCCGAAGTCGGCGAAGCGTTCGACGCCGGCCAGCGGGCGCCAGTCCTTCCACAGGTTGAACGAAAACACCGTGCCGAGGCCCAGCACGAACACCACCGAGCACGACAGCACGGCTGCGAGGGCGCGTGGAATGCCGTACTTTTCACGGGCCCAGGCGATCACCGGTTCGATCGTGCCGATCACCGAGGTCAGGGCGGCGAACAGCAGCAGGATGAAAAACATCGTACCGAACACCAGGCCACCGGTGACCGAGCCGAACGCGATCGGCAGCGTGACGAAGATCAGGCCGGGGCCCTGGCCCGGATCCGTGCCGTTCGCGAAGACGATCGGAAAAATCGCCAGCCCCGCAATGATGGCGACCATCGTGTCCATGACGGAAATGATCACCGCTGAGCGGGCGATCGAAATTTCCCGCGGCAGGTAGGCGCCGTAGGCCATCATCAGGCCCATCGCGACGCCGATCGAGAAAAAGGCCTGGCCAATGGCGACCAGGATGACCTTGCCGTCGATGACCGAGAAGTCGAAGTCGAACATGAAGTGGAAGGCCGCGGGCATGTCACCCTTCACCGCGCCGTAGCCCACCATCATCAGCAACAGGAAGAACAGGGCCGGCATCAGGAACTTGACCGCTTTTTCGATGCCCGCCTGGATGCCGCGCGCCAGGATCCAGGTCACGATGATCATGAACAGGCCGTGCCAGAGCGCCAGGCTGCCCGGGCTGGCCAGCAGGGCGTCGAATTCCGCGGCCACGGCCTCGGCGCTCTGGCCGGTGAAATGGCC
>JARROJ010000037.1:0-24405 GCA_037384065.1 Lysobacterales bacterium | reverse complement strand
AATGGGGATGGCGTTGATATCGACGAAGGGTTCGGACGCGCCGTTGCGGGCATAGGCCGCCACGCGTTTGCCGTTCAACAGGGTCAGCGTGTTGTCGATGCCGATCCCGCGCAGGTCGATTCCCTCGGCGCCGGCAAAACTGGATCCCTGGGCAAGTTCGCTGACCTGCCCGAGTGCCTGGGGCAGATAGCGGAAGAACTCACCCAGGAGCGTGACGCCGGTGGCTTCGAGGGTCTCACGGTCGAACACGTTCACCGGGGCCGGGCCATCGACACTGTTGCGCTTGATTCGGTACCCGGTCACGTGCACCAGTTCGACCGGTCGCACTTCCTCGGTTCCCGCCGGGTCCTCATCCGCGAAAAGCGCTGCGGTGAAAAGTGATGCCAGCGCGAGAACCGAGCCCGGGAAAAAAGGTAAACCAAAGGCGGCGGCACCGCGCCGTTGCCGGGATTCTGGGACACGCATTGTTGCAGACTCGTTGTATTTTTATGGGTTTCGGAACTCATTGTTGCCGCTGCTACCGCTTTTCGCAACCTCGCATCGGCCCGAACGATCGGTTAATCTCTGCCCATGCCGAAAGCGCTTTCAACCGTCCTGGAGTTGCGTCGCCGCAAGGTTTTCCGGGGTATCGGATTCTATCTGGTCGGGGCGTGGACCCTGTTGCAGGTGGCCGAGGTGGTCGTCGAGCCTGCCGGTCTGCCGTCGTGGACTTTGACCGCCCTGTTGTATGTTGCGGTCGTCGGATTTCCCCTCGCCGTCTGGCTGGCGTGGCGTTACGAGCTGACCGAGCACGGACTGGTCCGCACGCGGCCCGCCACGGACGCGGATTCCGCGGCGGATTACTCGCTCAAAACCAGCGATTACGTCATCTTTGCCGCGATGGTCGCGGTGGTGGCGGCCATCCTGTGGCAGGGGTTGTCCGATATCCGTTCCGCGGCGGAGCGAACGGAAGAGCGCCAGCAGGTCGCGGCGGAAGCGGAGCGCGAGGCGGTCGAAAACTCCGTCGCCGTGCTGCCGTTTACCGATCTGAGCCTGGATGGCGACCAGGCCTTTCTGGGGGAAGGTATCGCCGACACGGTGTTGCATGTGCTCAGCCAGGTCAAGGGCCTCACCGTGACCGCGAGAACGTCTTCCTTCGCCTTCAGGGACCGCAACCTCACGGTCGACAAGATCGCCGCCGAACTGGGTGTCGCGCACATCCTCGAGGGCAGTGTGCAAAGGGCCGGCGAGCAGGTGCGGATCATCGCCCGGCTGATCGATGCGCGCAACGGCCGCGAATTGTGGTCCGGTAATTTCGACCGCGCGCCCGGGCAGATTTTCGCCGTGCAGGACGAGATTGCGGGCGAGGTCGTAACCGCCCTTTCGGTCACGTTGCTCGAGGACGATCGTGAGCGATTGGCGGACCAGTATCGACCGGACCTGGAGGCCTACGAAAACTACGTGATCGGACGGCGCGAACTCGACAAGGGCACGGCAGACAGCGTCACCAGAGCGGTTACCCGGTTCCAGAAAGCGATCGAAATCGATCCGGACTACGCCCTGGCCCATGTCGCCCTGGCCAATGCAAAGCGGACCGCCGGCGAGGTGACCGGCGGTAGTGGTGATTTCAATGAAATCCGGAAAGAGGCCCAGCGGCTGGTGGAACGTGCGCTGGAACTCGATCCCACGCTGGCGGAGGCATGGGATACGAAAGCGATGCTGTATGCCGAGGAAAAGGAATTCGAGAAATCGGCCGCCGCGATTCGCAAGGCGCTGGAACTGAATCCGAATTCAGCCGATGCCTGGGCCGGCTACTGGAACTATTTGTTGCTGATCGACGAAAAAGAGGCGGCGCTGGACGCCATCCGCAAGGCCGTGGAACTGGATCCGGAATCCAGCCGCTACCAGGCGTCACTGGCCCGGCAGCTGTTTGACCTCGGACGAGCCGAAGAAGCGATCTACGTCCTCAAGGAGAACGTTCGACGGCACCCGGAGTCGCCCGGCGTTTACCTCACGCTGGCACGCTATCTCAACCAGACGGGTAAGCCCGGTGAAGCGATGTGGTACATCCAGTCGATCCATCGACGTGATCCGAACAGCATCCCGGTTCTGACGGCGGTCGCCATGCAGTATTGGCAACTCTGGGACTTCGAACAAGCGCTCGAAACGTTCGACCGCCTGATCGAGCGGGCGCCGGAGGATTTGGACGCCCGGCAATGGGCGGCCTGGTTGCGGGACGACCTGGACGAGGCTATCCGGGTGGGCGAGTTGGAGATCGCCCAGCGCCCGATGTTCTGGTATCCCAAGATGCAGCAGGCCGATTCGCTGGCGCTGGCCGGTCGCTGGGAGGGCGTCATCGAGCTGGTGACGCAGGCGTATCCCGACCTGATGTCCGACACACCGACCATCAACGACTGGAGCCAGTGGGGTGCGCGGCGCCTGGCCGGGGCCTTGCTGAAAACCGGTCGGCAGGAGCAGGCTTATCGCCTGATCGACGCAACGCTCGAACACATCCAACGTTCGCGGAAGCTGCAGGCCGGTGGCTGGATGGCCGGGCCCGAAGACGCCCTGTTGTACGCCTTGCTTGGTGACGATGACGCTGCGCTCCGCGCCCTCGACGCCGCCATTTCACAGGGTTGGATGTTCTATTCCCACGCGGTGATCAGGGACCCGGCCCTGGACGGACTGCGTGAGAATCCACGTTTCATGGCGCTGGTCGATCGCCTGCAGCAGAACCTGGCCCGCGAGCGCCAGTGGTACGCGGAACACGCGAACGATTTGCTGCTCTGAGGCATGGCGGCCGCCATTACGGTTGGACGCCCGAACCACCGCGGCCGGAGCTGTTCGAGCGCGTTCCCGTGACGCCGGTGCGTTCGTTCAGGCGTCCGGCGCTTCGTCGCTGAGCACCTGCGGCGCCACGCGCAGGATGTTGTGGCGGATTTCGTCGTTCAGGATGTAGCGCGCGTCCTCGTTGATCTGCTGGATGACCGAGTTGAATTCGAGCTTGTTTTCGTCGTTCGTCGTCAACACGCCGGTTTCCCGCAGCAGCGTGATGAACTGGCGGATCTGGTTGCGATCGTAGAACTCCGGTGCGGCGAATTCGTTCAGGTGGGAGATCCGCTGCGCGGTGAGAATGCACAGCTGCTCGAGTTCACTTCGGGTCAGGCGGCCGGAGCCGTTCTTGGCCAGCACCGCGACCGTGATGTAGTAGCGCTCGAACGTCTGCAGCAGCGCATGGCCCATGATGCGCAGCTGCAGGTCCTCGGCCGTGCCGCCGGCCGGCTTGTGCAGCAGTCCGGAAGACGCTTCGGCGGCCAGCAGCCGGTTCTTCAGCAGCCAGTCGATGCAGCCGTTGACCGCTCGGAGGAAACCCTCGTCGTCCCACGGCAGGAACAGCTCGGCCTTCAGGAACGGCCAGACGGCCAGTGCGATGCGCCGCACGTCGCGTACGGCCATCGCTTCGGCATTCAGGAAACAGCTGGTAACCATCGAGGGCACGGCGGCGAGGTGGGCGATGTTGTTGCGGAAATAGGTCAGCAGAACCGACTGCTCGTCCCGCACGCGGACGATGTCGCCCAGCGGGTGCTCGATGGTCTCGATTACGCCCAGTTCGAGGCCGTAGGCGACGATTTCCTCCGGCGATTTTTCGGTGAAGGTGACCCGCTCGGAATACCCGCCGGAGCGCAGTAGATCGAGGTACAGGGCCAGCTGGGCGAGCAGTTCGTCGCGGCCCAGTGACAACTTGCGGGTGGTCAGCAGGATCACGGCCAGCAGGTTGATCGCATTGACGTGGGTCGCGTCGTTGATGCGCGTCATGATGCGCAGGCCGAGGTCATTGACCAGCGGTGTCAGCCAGCCGGGTTTGTCCTCGTCGAGCGGATCCTTCTCGCGCCAGTCGGGCGCGTAGTCGTCGAGCATGTCGTCGAGGAATACCGGCTCGCCGAAGCTGACGTGCACCTTGCCGTAGCGCTGCTTCAGGATTTTCGGAACTTTCAGCAGGTCGGTCAGCGATTCGGATTTCTTGGCCTGTCCGGACAGTTCGGCGGTGTAGCTCTTGCCCTCGACGATGCGCTCGTAGCCGAAATAGATCGGCTGGAACATGACCGGCCGGCTGCGCGTACGCAGGAAACTGCGCACCGTCATGGACAGCATGCCGCCCTTGGGTTGCAACAGGCGGCCGGTGCGGCTGCGGGTGCCCTCGATGAAGTACTCGATCGCCGTGCCGTTGGACATGATGGTGGCGAGGTACTCGTGGAACACCGCCGAGTACAGCTTGTTGGAACGGAAGCTGCGACGCAGGAAAAAGGCCCCGCCCTTGCGCAGGATGCGTCCCAGCACCGGCAGGTTCAGGTTGACGCCGGCCGCGATGTGCGGCGGCACGAAGCCGTTGTGATAGACGAAGTACGAGATCAGCATGTAGTCGATGTGGCTGCGATGGCAGGGCACGTAGATGATCTCGTAGTTCGGAGCGGTTTCCTGGAAGCCGCGAAAGTGGGCCAGTTCGACGCCGTCGTAGATCCGGTTCCAGAACCAGGTCAGCACGAACGAGCCGATCCGCACCAGGCCGTAGGAGTAATTGGCCGCGATTTCGAAGGCGTAGCTGCGCGCCTTCTTTTCGACCTTGCCGCGGCTGGTCTTTTCTTTGCGCGCCTGGTCCTCGATGGCGGCCGTGACCGGCGGGCTGCGCAGCACGCGCTCGATGACCGTGCGCCGGTGCGAGAGGTCGGGCCCGATGGCGGCCGCGCGCTGGCGGCGGAAGTGCACCCGCAGCATCCGCGACACCTTGCGCAGCGTGCGCGATGTGCCGAGGTCCTCCTGCGCCAGTTCGGCCAGCGACAGGCGGTTGCCGAACTGGACCATCGTGTGGCGGCCGTTCACCAGTGAGTTGAAGAAGCGCCAGATGCGGCCGCCGATCTCCCACGACTCGGTGAACAGCACCTTGGTCAGGCCCGATTCCTTGTCCGGCGCGCGGCCGATCAGGATCGTGACCGGGACCAACTGGATGTCCGCCACCTGCTCGTCGCAGACCCGCTCGACCAGCCGCTTGAGCGACTCCGAGTGGCTGCGCACTTCGGTGCGGCGGATGATCAGGCCCTTGCGGCGGCGCAGCGCGAGATAGGAGCGCGGCTCCTTGCCCGCGCCGGTCTCGAGCGGCCACAACGGGCGGGGCAGGTCGAGTTCCTCGCAGGCCTTGTCGAGGATCAGGAGGCTCGTCAGTTCGTAGGAATCGATGACGAAGCAGAGGGGCTTGTCGCGGTCCAGGACGAGGTCGTCGAAAGGCTGCGGCAGTATTTTGGCTTTCACCCAGAGGTGCAGCACCCACCGCAGGAAGCGGAACCAGGCGAGCTTTGCGCGGGTGAACGGGCCCAGCTTTGGCGATTCAATCTGCATCGCGGATTCCAGTGCCGGGGGCTTGCCCCGCAGGAAGCCAATTCTCTCCCAATCGGGCAAATAAAATCCGTGCTGGTCAGGGACCCGCCCGGAAGTCCGGCAGAGCCGGAGAGGATCGGTCACGCTGAAGCGCTATGGGATTGCTGGCAGCCCCTCAGGTTGTTTTCATTCATTATTATGAAGTTACGGGCGTATCGTAATGCAGAAGATTAGCATTTGCAACCCCCTGTGAAACAGCGCCGCGCGAGGCCGCGCGGCGGCGTCCGGGAATGCCGTGAAATCAGCGGAGTGCGGCGGCGATCTGGCGCTGGATCTCCTCGGCGGCCGCGTGTGGATCCGCGGCGTCGCGGATCGGGCGGCCGACCACGAGGTAATCGGCGCCGGAACGGATCGCCCGCTCCGGCGTGACGATGCGTTGCTGGTCGCCGGCCGCGCTGACCTCGTCGTTGAACACCGGCCGGATGCCGGGGCAGACCGTGATCAGGGCGTGGTCGACCGATTCACGCAGCGCCGGCACCTCGAGGCCGGACGACACCACGCCGTCGCAGCCCAGCGCGAGCGCGCGGCGCGCGCGCGACAGCACCAGCGTGCGCGCATCGCACTGGAAGCCGAGGTCGTCGAGGTCACCCTGGTCCAGGCTGGTCAGCGCGGTGACCGCCAGCACCTTCATCGCGCCTTTGGCCTCGGCGGCGGCCCGCAGCATGCTGTCGTTGCCGTGCACGGTGCAGAAGTCCACCTCGTGCCGGGCCAGCTGGCGAACCGCCGAGGCGACCGTGGCGGGGATGTCGAACAGCTTCAGGTCCGCGAAAATTTTCTTGCCGGCGGCGCGCAGATCCGCGGCCAGTTCGAAGTAATGCCCGGACAGGAAGAACTCGAGGCCGAGCTTGTAGAACACGACCGCGTCGCCCAGGGCGTCGATCAGCGCGCGGGCGCGGTCCAGGTCGGGTACGTCGAGGGCGAAGATCAGCCGCTCACGCGCGGGAATGTCGGTCTTGATGGGTGCGTTCATGATTCGTTTGCTGCGCCGGGGCGATGTGGGTCGACTCGATAGTAACGGGGTTCCGGCGCCGCTCCAAGCGGCGTGCTTACAGGGCTTCCAGCCGGGCGTAGGCGACGACCAGCCATTTCGGCCCGGCGGCGCTGAAGTTGACGTGCACGCGGGCGTGTTCGCCGGCGCCTTCCAACGCGAGCACGGTGCCTTCGCCGAACTTGGGATGCATCACGCCCTGGCCGAGGCGGAACGGCGCCGCTGCGTCGGCCATCGCAGCCGGGCCCGGCGCCCGGTACGGCCGGTTCGAGGAAATGCCCGGGCGCACTTCCTCGATCAGTTCGGACGGCATCTCGTCGATGAAGCGCGACGGTCGGCAATAGTTCTGGGCGCCGTGCATGCGCCGAACCTCGGCGTACGACAGGCACAGCTGTTCGCGCGCCCGGGTCATGCCGACGTAGCACAGGCGGCGCTCTTCCTCGAGGCGCCCGCCGGCGTCTTCGACCGAGCGCTGATGCGGGAACAGACCGTCCTCCATGCCGGCGATGAACACCAGCGGAAACTCCAGTCCCTTGGCCGAGTGCAGGGTCATCAACTGGACGCAGTCCTCCCAGTTTTCGCCCTGGGTCTCCCCGGCCTCCAGCGCCGCGTGACTCAGAAAGGACTGCAGTTCGCTCAGGCCCGCCTCCTCGTCTTCCTGCGGAAGGATGAAGGCGTCGGCGGCGTTGACCAGTTCGCGCAGGTTTTCGACCCGCGACTCCATTCGTTCGCGGGGCTCCTTTTCGTACGCCGCCACGAGGTTGCTGTCGTCGATCACGCCCTGCATCTGGTTGCCCAGGGTCCAGTCCGCCATGCGCTCGCGCATGCCGTCGACGAGGTGCAGAAAGGCCTGCACCGCGTTGCCGGCGCGGGCCGCGAAAATTTTCTGCCGCAGGCTCTCCTGCGCCGCCTGCCACAGGGGCAGCCCGCTCTCGCGCGCCTGCTGGCGGATGATCGACACGGTCTTTTCGCCGATTGCGCGGGTCGGCTTGTTGACCACGCGCTCAAAGGCGGCGTCGTCGTTCGGATTGTGCAGCAGGCGCAGGTAGGCCAGTGCGTCCTTGACCTCGGTGCGTTCAAAGAAACGCAGGCCGCCGTAGACCCGATAGGGGATGCTCTCGCGCAGCAGGTATTCCTCGAACAGGCGTGACTGCGCGGTCGTTCGGTAGAGGATCGCGCAGTCGTCGGCGCGACGCCCCCGGTCCAGCCACTGCTGCACCTGCTCGACCACGTAGCGCGCTTCGTCCTGCTCGTTGAAGGCGGCGTACAGGGCGATCGCGCGGCCGCGCTCGCCGGCGGTCCACAGCGATTTGCCCATGCGCGCCTGGTTGTGCGCGATCAGGGCGTTGGCCGCATCGAGGATGACGCCGGTCGAACGGTAGTTCTGTTCGAGGCGGACGGTCTGCACGTCCGGGAAATCGCGCACGAAATGGTGCACGTTCTCGACCCGGGCGCCGCGCCAGCCGTAAATCGACTGGTCGTCGTCGCCGACCACGAACACGCGTCCGGTGTCGCCGGCCAGCATGCGTATCCAGGCGTACTGGATGGCGTTGGTGTCCTGGAACTCGTCGATCAGCAGGTGCTGCAGGCGCCGTCGGTAGTGGTCGAGCAGCGCGGGATGCTCCAGCCACAGTTCGTGCGCGCGCAGCAGCAGCTCGGCGAAGTCGACCAGGCCGCCGCGATTGCAGTAATCCTGGTACAGCGCGTAGATGCGCACCCAGGCGGCGGTGACCGGGTGATCGAGGTGCTCGATGCGATCGGGACGTTCACCCTCGTCCTTGCGCGCGTTGATGAACCACTGCGCCTGGCGCGCCGGCCACTGGGCGTCGTCCATGCCTTCGTCGCGGATGATGCGGCGCAGCAGGCGCAGCTGATCCTCGGAATCGAGGATCTGGAACGCCTCGGGCAGGCCGGCCTCCTTCCAGTGCATGCGCAGCAGACGGTGTGCGATGCCGTGGAACGTCCCGATCCACAGCGGGCGCGTCGAGACCTGCAGCAGGTCGCCGGCCCGCTGGCGCATCTCGCCGGCGGCCTTGTTGGTAAAGGTGACCGCCAGGATACCCAGCGGTGAAACGTGCTCGACCTGGATCAGCCAGGCCAGACGGTGGATCAGCACGCGTGTCTTGCCGCTGCCGGCGCCGGCCAGCACCAGGGCGTGGTGATCGCCGACCGTGACGGCTTCGCGTTGGGCGTCGTTCAGTTCGTCGAGAAGATGCGAGACATCCATCCGGTTTACGTGGATTCCCGTTCCCGGTCGACGGCTTTCTGACCGATGTCGCTGCGCGTGAAGGCGCCGTTCCAGTGGATCCGGCGGCAGGCGCGGTAGGCTTCGGCCTGCGCTTCGGTCACGGTGCGGCCGAGCGCGCAGACGCACAGAACGCGGCCGCCGGCGGTGACGACGCCGTCGTCGTCCAGTGCGGTGCCGGCATGAAACACTTTCACGTGCTCCGGAAAATCACGGTCCAGGCCGTCGATGCGGTCGCCCTTGCGGTAGCCGCCGGGGTAGCCTGCCGCCGCCATCACGACGCCCAGGCAGGCGCGCGGATCCCACTCGGCGGTGTGCTCGTCGAGGCGGCCGTCGATCGCGGCCAGGCACAGGGCCGGCAGGTCGGACTGCAGGCGCATCAGGATCGGCTGGGTTTCCGGGTCGCCGAAGCGCACGTTGAACTCGAGCACCTTCGGCTCGCCGGTCGGCGAAATCATCAGGCCGGCGTAGAGGAAGCCCGTGAAGGGGTGGCCTTCGGCGGCCATGCCGGCGACGGTCGGCAGGATGACTTCGTCCATCGCGCGGCGGTGCAGTTCGTCGGTCACGACCGGGGCCGGCGTGTAGGCGCCCATGCCGCCGGTGTTGGGGCCGGTGTCGCCGTCGCCGACCGGCTTGTGGTCCTGCGAGGTGGCGAGCGGGAGCACGTGGCGGCCGTCGGCCATGACGATGAAGCTGGCTTCCTCGCCTTCCAGGAATTCCTCGATGACGACCCGGTTGCCGGCGTCGCCGAAGGCGTTGCCGGCGAGCATGTCGCGCACGGCGGCCTCGGCCTCTTCCGTCGTTTGCGCGATGATCACGCCCTTGCCGGCTGCAAGGCCGTCGGCCTTGACCACGATCGGCGCCCCCTGTTCGCGGATGAACTCGAGCGCGGGTTCGACCTCGGTGAACTGGCCGTAGGCCGCGGTCGGGATGCCATGGCGCGCCATGAAGTCCTTGGCGAAGGCTTTTGAGCCTTCGAGTCGGGCCGCCGCGGCGCTGGGTCCGAAGCAGGCCAGGCCGGCCGCTTCGAAACGGTCGACGATGCCGTTCACCAGCGGATCCTCGGGCCCGGCGATGGTCAGCGCCACGCCCCTCTCGCGGGCGAAGCCGACCAGGCCTTCGATGTCGTTCGCCGCGATCGCGACGTTTTCCACGCCGGGCTCGCGCGCGGTGCCGGCGTTCCCGGGCGCGACGTAGACCGTTTCGACGCCGGCGGATTGCGCCGCGCGCCAGGCCAGCGCGTGTTCGCGTCCGCCGCTGCCAACTACCAGTACGTTCATGCGTTCGTTCCTTTCATCATTCTGCCGGGGATCGCGGAATTCGCGCCGCGCGGCTTCGGGACCTCAATGCCGGAAATGCCGGATGCCGGTGAACACCATGGCCATGCCGTGCTCGTCGGCGGCGGCGATCACTTCCTCGTCGCGCATCGATCCGCCCGGTTCGATCACGGCCTCGATGCCGGCCTCCGCCGCCGTGTCGATCCCGTCGCGGAACGGAAAGAAGGCGTCCGAGGCCATCACCGCGCCGGCGATCGGCAGCCCGGCGTCCTCGGCCTTCCAGCGCCCGATGCGCGCCGAGTCGACGCGGCTCATCTGGCCGGCGCCGACGCCGACGGTGCGACCGCCCGCCGCGTAGACGATGGCGTTGGATTTCACCATGCGCGCGACCTTCCAGGCGAACATCAGATCGCGCCACTGGGCGTCCGTCGGTTGCAGGCGCGTCACGACCTTGCAGTCGGCCGGCGTGATCGGCTGCAGGTCGGACGTCTGGATCAGCAGGCCGCTGCCGATGCGTTTCGACTCCTGCTGTGGTGTCGGCGCGGCGGCCGCGATCTCCAGCACGCGGACGTTCTTTTTCGCCTGCAGCGCCGCCAGCGCCGCGGGTTCGTAGCCGGTCGCGATCAGGACCTCGACGAACTGCCGTTCGATGATGGCCTGCGCCGTGGCGCCGTCCAGTGGGCGGTTGAACGCGATGATGCCGCCGAAGGCCGAGGTCGGGTCGGTGGCGAACGCCAGGTCGTACGCGGCGCCGCAGTCCGCGGCGACGGCCGCGCCGCAGGGGTTGGCGTGCTTGATGATCGCACAGGCCGGATCGTCGAACTGACGCACGCATTCCCAGGCCGCGTCGGCGTCGCCGATGTTGTTGTAACTCAAATCCTTGCCCTGGTGCTGGCGCGCGGTGGCGAGGCTGCCCGGCGCCGGGTGCAGGTCGCGGTACCAGGCCGCCTGCTGGTGCGGGTTCTCGCCGTAGCGGAGGTCCGCCACCTTGACGAAGCAGGGGTTCGTCTGGTCGGGAAACGTGGCCGCCTCGTCCGAACCGCTGCGCGCGGACAGGTAGTTGCTGATCGCGTCGTCGTACTGCGCCACGCGATTGAAGGCGGCAACGGCCAGTTCGTACCGGGTCGCGCGGTCCAGTCGCCCGCCGCCCGCTTCGAGTTTTTCGAGGACGCCGGCGTACTGGTCGGGACTGGTGACGACGCCGACGGCGTCGAAGTTCTTGGCCGCCGAGCGCACCATGGCCGGGCCGCCGATGTCGATGTTCTCGATCGCGTTCGCCAGGGTGCAGTCCGGGTCGGCCGTGACCGCCTCGAAGGGGTACAGGTTGATCACCGCGAGATCGATGCGCGGAATGTCCTGCTCGCGCATGACCGCGTCGTCGACGCCGGCGCGGCCCAGCAGGCCGCCGTGGATCTTCGGATGCAGCGTCTTGACGCGTCCGCCCATGATTTCGGGCGAGCCCGTGTAGTCGGAGACCTCGGTCACCGGCAGGCCGGCCTCGGCCAGCGCCCGGGCCGTGCCGCCGGTGCTCAGCAGGCCATAGCCGAGCGCCGCGAGGCGCGTTGCGAATTCGATGATGCCGCGCTTGTCCGATACGCTGATCAGCGCCAGCGTCCGCGGCGATTCGGGTTTGGTGTTCATGGTTTTCCCTGTTGGACCGCGATCCGGTAGCGGTTGAGCTTGGTGCGCAGCGTGTTGCGGGTCATGCCGAGGATTTTCGCCGTTCGCGACTGGTTGCCCTGCGTGTAGCGCAACACCTCCTCGAGCAACGGGGGTTCGACCTCGGCCAGCAGCGTTCGGTACAGGCTGTCCGGCTGTGAGGTGCCCATGTCCTCGAGGTAGCGGCGAATGGCTTCCTTGACGTTTTCCCTGAGAGGTATCGGATGCTCCGCTTCGGCGGCGGAATCGCGTTTGTTCCGGGTGGTCATCGAGTCAGTTTCGAACGAAAAAACGGTTACCGCAAGCAGACAGCAACCCTACCACATCGCAGGCCTGAACGGGGCGGCAATTGTGGCGCTTCAGCGGAAATCGATTTCGAATCCGACCGCGTCGTCGCCGGGGTCGTCGAAGTCGAGGGTCAGCGGCAGGTAGGCCTGCGGCGTCATGCCCCGACTGCGGTCGCTGCCGGGGGCGAGATAGTCCTTCGCATCGAAACGGACGCTCGAGATGCGCTCGCCGCTGGCGCCGAACAGGGTGACCTCGATCTGCGGATAGGGCTGCCGTCGCGTGGCCCGGTTGACGATGGTCGCCTGCAAGCGCAGCAGGCGCGGATCGGTCGGGTGCCGGATCAGTTGGCGGCTGACCAGGCGGATCTGGTCGAGGTCGCGGAACGGTTTCACGGGTGCGGGTTCTTTCAGGCCGAACCGCACCAGGGCGGCGTCGACGTCCGCCTGCTCGATCAGCGGCGTGCCGTTGAACTCGGCCAGTTTGACGACCACGCTGACGGTCAGCGCGATCGCGGCGGTGATCCAGAGTGCGCGCAACCACAGACGCCCGCGCGGCGTGCGCTCCGGCGGCGGCTCGCCCGCGCCGGTCAGCGCGGCCTCCGCCGGTTCGAGCCGCGACCGGCCCGCCTTGGTGAAATCGATGTTCAGGCCCAGCACGGGCAGGTCGCCGGCGCCGGCCGGCTTTTCGCCGGCCGCCGGCCATTCGTCGAACAGGTGCTCGAGCGCGTTGCTGACCTTGTTGCACTTGGCGCAGCGGTAGCGGCCCCCGCCCTGCGCGAGCAGGGCGGCGTTCACCGGGTGCACGGTGGCGCATTCGGGGCAGCGTGTGTACATCGCGCGGCCGCCGGTCAGCCGGACGCGTTTTCTTCGGCGTACTTTTCGACCAGGAAGCGGTAGCGGTCCAGCTGCTTCTGGAAATCGTCCCGGATCTTCGCCTCGCGCGACTCGAGGGACGCGAGTTCCCGGCGATTCTGCCTCAGCTTCGATTGCAGTTTGGCAATTTCCTGGTGCACCCCGTCGCCGACTTTCTGTCCGGCCCGCTGGCGGTTGGCGGCCTCGCGGATGTTTCCGCGCCAGGCTTCCATGATGCTCGCCTGCGACCCCTCGATCAGGCGCCGGTCGTAGTTGAGTTGCTTGATCTCGACGTTCATCGCATCGGTGATTTCCTGTTCCGACTCGTAGCGCAGCATCAGGAAATTGTCCATGCGCTGTTGCTTTTCCGCCTCGGTATAGAGCGGCTTGGGCCGGGGCAGGCCGGACGAATCGCGGGGCAGTTCGGCCGCCTCTTCCTGCTTGATCTCTTCCGCCGATTTCTGCTCGTCCGCCTTCTGCGGCGTCAGGTGCTGGTTCTCGTCGACCACCAGGCCCTGGTCGTTGAGGACGTCGTGGCCGGTGTCCTTGTAATCCGGTGGCAGGCTCTCGGTGTAGTGGACGTTGCCGTCCTGGTCGACCCAGCGATAGACCTTCTGCTTCTGGGCCGCGAGGTTGCCGCCGGCGAGCAGCAGCGCACCGGCGACCGCGCACGCGGTCAGGCGCGCCCGCTTATGACGATTGCGATACTCCATAACGTTCCCTGTACTCCTGGATGGCGTTGATGTCGATGCCGGGCACGTGCTGCGCCTCGAGATAGGCGATCAGGTCGTCGAGCCCGGCGATGGCGACGCAGCGGATGCCGAATTCGGCCTCCACCTCCTGCGCGGCCGAACGCGCGCCCTGGCCGCGTTCCTGGCGGTCGAGGGCGATCGCGATGCCGGCGGTGGTGGCGCCGGCGGCATTGATGATGGCGATCGATTCGCGCATCGAGGTCCCGGCCGAGATCACGTCGTCGATGACCAGTACGCGACCGGCCAGGGGCGCGCCGACGATCGTGCCGCCCTCGCCGTGATCCTTGGCCTCCTTGCGGTTGAAGGCGTACGGGACGTTGCGGCCGTGCCGCGCATGCAGCGCGATCGCGGTGGCGGCCGCCAGCGGGATGCCCTTGTAGGCCGGGCCGAACAGCATGTCGAATTCGAGGCCGGAAGCGGCGATGGCGTCCGCGTAACACGCGGCGAGGACGGCGAGCGAGTCGCCGTCGTCGAAACCGCCGGCGTTGAAGAAATAGGGGCTCAGCCGCCCGGACTTGAGCGTGAATTCCCCAAACCGGAGGTTGCCCTTGCGCAGGGCCAGTTCGAAAAAGCGCCGCTTGTGGTCTTGCATCCCAGAATCCTTTCCCTGCGCCGCCCCCGTGACGCCGTTCGGCGCGCACGGGGCAGCGAGACCCGTCTGATTATGCCAAAAACGCGGGCGGTTTTGTTATTCTGCCCGGCAGTCTGCGAGGAACCCGGGAATCCCATAGGCATGCGCATCATCACCCTCAACGCGAACGGCATCCGGTCCGCCGCCCGAAAAGGGTTCTTCGACTGGATGAACCGGCAGGACGCCGACATCGTCTGCATCCAGGAAACCAAGGCCCATCACCACCAGTTGAAGGACCGTCACTTCTTTCCGCCGGGCTACCACGCGTGGTACCACGACGCGGTGCGCAAGGGATACAGCGGCGTTGCGATCTACAGCCGGCACCAGCCCGATCGCGTTCACTACGGCCTGGGCTGGGACGTGATGGACAGCGAGGGCCGCTGGTTGCAGATCGACATCGGCGACCTTTCGGTCGTCTCGCTGTACCTGCCGTCGGGTTCGTCGAAAGATGAGCGCCAGCAGGTCAAGTACCGGTGCATGGCGTACCTGCAGCCGCGGCTGGCCGAGTGGGCCCGCAGCGGGCGCGACTGGATCATTTGCGGTGACTGGAACATCGCGCACCGCAAGATCGACATCAAGAACTGGCGCGGCAACCTGAAGAATTCGGGCTTTCTGCCCGAGGAGCGGGCCTGGATGGACGAACTGTTCGGCGACGTCGGCATGGCGGACGCCTTTCGCGCCGTCGACCCGAGTCCCGAGCGTTACACGTGGTGGTCGAACCGCGGCCGGGCCTGGGACAACAACACCGGTTGGCGCATCGACTACCACGTCACGACGCCGGGCCTGGCCGAGCGGGCCCGCGCCGCGGCGATCTACCGCGACGAGCGCTTTTCCGACCACGCGCCGCTGACCCTCGACTACGATTACGATCTTCCGGACCGGGCCTGAGCCCTTGAGCGCGACCGTCCAGCGCCACTGGAAGGAAATCCTGTTCAACCGCAGGATGCTGGTATGCGTCTTCCTCGGTTTCACGTCCGGCATGCCGCTGTTCGTGCTGTTCCAACTGGTGCCCGCCTGGCTCCGCAGCGGCGGCGTGGACCTGGCGACGATCGGCCTGTTCGCGCTGGTCTCCCTGCCCTACACCTGGAAGTTCCTGTGGTCGCCCCTGATGGACCGCTTCAGGCCGCCATTTCTCGGTCGGCGTCGCGGCTGGGCGCTGGTCACCCAGGTTGCGCTGTTCCTGGTGATCGGGGCGCTCGGTCACGTGGATCCGTCCGCGTCGCTGCAGGCCGCCGTGGTGCTGGTTTTCCTGGTGTCCCTGTTTTCCGCGAGCCAGGACATCGTGATCGACGCCTACCGCCGCGAGTTGCTGCAGGACGATGAGCTCGGCACCGGCACGGCGATCTTCATCAACGCCTACCGCCTGTCCGGGCTCGTGCCGGGTTCGCTGTCGCTGATCCTTTCGGACCTGCTGCCCTGGTCGGTGGTCTACTGGATAACCGCCGCGTTCATGGCGGTCGGCGTGCTGACGACGCTGATGATCCGGGAAGTCAGCGACGATGCGCTGGCGCCGCGCACGATGCGCGAGGCGGTGATCGAGCCCTTTCGCGAATTTTTCGCGCGCGGCGGCGTCGCCACGGGCCTGGCCATCCTGGCGTTCATGTTCCTGTACAAGCTCGGCGACAACATGGCGACGGCGCTGGCGACGCCGTTCTACCTCGACATGGGCTTCAGCCGCACCGAGATCGGGTCGATCGCGAAGTTCGCCGGCCTGTGGGCGTCGATTGCGGGGTCCATCATCGGCGGGGCGGTCATGCTTCGGCTGACCATCAACAAGGCCCTGTGGCTGTTCGGTTTCGTGCAGCTGTTCACCATTCTCGGCTTCGCCTGGCTGAGCGTGGTGGGCCACGATCGCCTGGTGCTGTTCGTCGTGGTCAGCGCCGAGTACCTCGGGGTCGGCCTCGGCACCGTGGCGCTGACCGCTTACATGGCCCGGGAAACGAGCCGCGCGTTCACCGCGACGCAGTTCGCGCTGTTCACCAGCCTGATCGCGGTGCCGCGAACCTTCGCCAACGCCAGCACCGGTTTTTTGATCGAGTGGCTGGGCTACACCGAGTTCTTCCTGTTGTGCACGGCGCTCGCCGTTCCGGGCATGCTGATGTTGCTGAAAGCGGCGCCGTGGAACGAATGAGGCAATCCTATTCGGCAGCCGGGTCGGTGCTGTCGGCTGCCGGATCGTCGATCCTCCAGCCCTGGCCGGGAGAACGCTTGCCGTGGCCCTGCTTGCTGTCGCGCCGGCCCTGCCGGTTCGCCCGGTGCTCGTCCATCAGCGCGCGTTGCTCGTCGGTGAGCACGGCGCGGACGTCCTCGCGGGAGCCGCCGTTGGCGCGGATCGTGCGAATTTCGGCCGCCTGCTCGTCGCTCAGGCCGAGCGCCTGCTGCAGGTGCGCCATCCGCGGCGACCGGCCGTGCATGCCGCGGCCCTCGCCGGACGTCCGGCGGCCGCGGTCGCTTTCACCCAGGCCCTGGCGGCGGGCGCGGTGCGTATCGAGCATGGTGCGTTGCTCCTCGCTGAGCACTGCGCGCACGTCGTCGCGGCTGCCGCCGTTGGCGCGAATCGCGCGAATTTCAGTCACCTGCTCGTCGCTCAGTCCGAGTACGTCCTGAAGCTTGGACAGGCGCGGCGCATCGCCGCGCAGGCCTTTGCCGCCGCTCGGGCTGGCGCTCGCGCCTAACGTGATCGCGAGCAGTGCGAGTGCGAAGAATCCAATCAGTGTCTTTTTCATTTCCTTGACCTCGTTCCCCTTCGGGGCTGGTGAGTTTCGACACTCACATTCTCGGTAGGATTGTTGGAGAAATTATGAAGAAACTGTGTCGTGTGACGGCCTGACCGGCGCGTCCGGTCCGTTGCGGCGGCCGCTCCGGTCGGCCTGGGGCCCGCCCTGGCCTGCGTTACGCCCGTGGCGGGCGCTTCACTGACCGAAACGCGGCGCGTCCCCCGCCAGGTAGTCCGATTCCTCCGCCGTGTTTTCGCGGCCGAGCACGGCATTTCGATGGGGGAACCGTCCGAAGCGCGCGATGATGTCGCGGTGCAGGCGTGCGTATTTCAGAAAACCATCGCGGAACAGACCGGTCTCCGGACGTTCATCCGCGACCTGCGTGTACAGCGCGACGCCAACCTCCTGCGCGGCGAGATCCTCGAAATGCTGCAGCGGCATGTACAGGAACATCCGTTGCAGCGGCGCCAGTCGTTGATCCTGGCCGGTCATCGCCGCCGCCATGCACAGGGCCGCGGTCAGGGGGTCGTAGGCGAACGCGCGGGCCGTGCCGCGGAACAGGTTGCGCGGCAGTTGGTCCAGCGCAATGATCAGCGCCAACCGGCCGTCCGGTTCTTCCAGCCAGTCGTTGCAGCGCCCCGCGGCGCAGTCCTCGACCAGTCCGCCAAAGCGTGCGCCGAGTTCGGCATCACGCCGCTCGTCTGCGCCGAACCACCAGCCCATGCGGTCGCCGGCTGCCGCGGGATTGGCGAGCGTGTCGCCGAACCAGGTATCGAGCAGTGGATCCCAGGGCCGCGGCGCGCTTACCACGGTGCCGAGTCCCGCACCTGGAAACCGAACGGAATCAACGCCAGGCGCGTCATCTTGAGGTGCTGTGCGGCCAGTGGCAGGCCGATGATCGTGATGCCGAACAGCAGCGCCATGAGCAGGTGGAACAGGGCCAGTTCCAGCCCGGGCAGAATGATCCAGATGATGTTCATGACCACGGCGACGCAGCCCCCGGGGGGCTCTTTTTCACGCACCTCGCGGCCGAAGGGGGCGAGAGCGAGCCCCGCCAGCTTGAAGCACTGGACCCCGAAGGGAATGCCGATGATGGTCAGGCACAGCACCAGCGCGCCAAGCACGTAGGCGATGGCCACGATGAAGCCGCCGAAAATGAGCCAGATGATGTTCAGGAGCAGGTTCATGCCGCGTTCCGGTCGCGGGCGGTATTCGCCCCGGTTCAGCTTACGACCGACCGCGCGCCGGAATCAAACCGGCCGGGCGATGCGACCGAGACGAACCGGGTGCGCGGCGCCGGTTACCGCCCGAGTATCCAGCGCGCGGTCCGCCAGCCGCTCGCGCGCCAGCCAGGCGAACAGGATGGCTTCGATCCAGTCCGGGTCGAGCCCGACGTCGGCGGTCGACCGGACCGCGACGCCGGGCAGGCGCGCGCGCAGACGCTCGAGCAGATGCGTGTTGTGCGCGCCGCCGCCGCAGACCAGCACCTCGTCGGCGCCGCTCGCGGCGACGGCCGGGGCGACCGAGGCCGCGGTCAGTTCGCACAGCGTCGCCTGCACGGTGGCCGGGTCCGGCGGGCGTGCGCCGAGGCGGGGGTCCAGCCAGTCCAGGTTGAAGTGCTCGATACCGGTGCTCTTGGGCGGCGGGCGCGAGAACCAGGGGTCGTCGAGCAGGCGCTCGAGCAGCGCCGGGTCCGGGTCCGCGCCGGCCGCCCAGGCGCCGCCGCGATCGAAATCGACGCCGCGGTGGCGGCGAATCCAGGCGTCCATCAGGCAGTTGGCGGGCCCGGTGTCGAACCCCGTAACCCGGCCGTCACCCGCCAGTACCGAAACGTTGGCGATCCCGCCGAGGTTGAGCACCGCGCGGGTCGCGCCGCGGCGGGCGAACAGCACGCGATGCAGCAGCGGCGCCAGCGGCGCGCCCTGGCCGCCGGCTTCGACGTCGGCCCGCCGGAAGTCGCCGATCGTCGTGATTCCCGTCGCGTTAGCGATGACCTGCGGGTCGCCCAGTTGCAGGGTCTCCGGTGGATTCCGGTCCGGGTCGTGCCAGACGGTCTGGCCGTGTGAACCGATCGCTGCGACGGCGCGGGCATCCACGGCGGCGTCGGCCAGCAGGCGTCGCGCGGTCGCCGCGAAATGGTCCGCCAGGGGCCGGTCGAGATCGAACGCCGCGCGCGGCGTCGGTCGTCGTAGCGGTTCGAGCAGCCCGTCGAGGCGCCGGCGGAGATCGGCCGGGTACGGATCACAGCGCGCGGCGAGAACCGTCGGCGTCTCGCCGGCGAAGGAGACCAGCGCGGCATCGACGCCGTCGCGGCTGGTGCCCGAGATCATGCCGACGTACAGCGGCGAGTCACTCACGACTGGCGTACAGGGAGGCCGACTCCAGCCGGCTCAATTGCGCCAGCATCGGCGCCGCGTGCCGTTTGAACGCGGCGAGCGCCTCGCCCTGCAGCGGCTCGACCTTGGGCAGCGGGACGGTGCGCGGATTGCGGTGCACGCCGTTGAGCAGGAATTCGTAGTGCAGGTGCGGCCCGCTGGCCAGCCCGGTGGAGCCCACGGTGCCGATCGTCTGTCCCTGCTTGACCTTCTGTCCCTGCTTGACCAGGCGCTTGGTGAAATGCAGGTACTTGGTCACGATGCTGTTGGCGTGCTTGATGAACACGTGGTGGCCGTTGGCCTTCGAGTAGGCCGAGCGGATCACGGTACCGTCGCCGGCGGCGTAGACCGGGGTGCCGGGCGGGGCGTAGTAGTCGGTGCCGTTGTGCGGTCGGACGCGCTTGAGCACCGGGTGCATGCGGCGCGGGTTGAAGCCCGAACTGATGTAAGCGAAGTTCAGCGGGGCGCGCAGGAAGGCCTTGCGCATGTTGCGGCCGTCCGGCGCGAAGTAGTCCGCGATCTCGCCGTGCTCGAACCAGACCGCCTGGAACCGTTCGCCCTGGTTGACGAACGTGGCGCCGAGGATGCGGCCATCGCGCAGGAACTCACCGTCGCGGTAGAGTTTTTCGTACACCAGCATGAAGCGGTCGCCCTTGCGGATGTCGAGCACGAAATCGATGTCCCAGCCGAAGATATTGGCCAGGTTCATGACCATGGCGTCGCTCAGCCCGGCGCGTTTGCCGGCCAGGAACAGCGAGGATTCGATCACGCCCTCGGCCTCGGCGACTTCGAACAGGATCTCGCGTTCCTCGATGCGGCTTTGCAGGCCGTCGTCGTCATCGTCGACGGCGACGTGCAGGTAGCGACTCTCGTCGAGGGCGTAGCGCATCTCGCGCAGGCTGCCGTCCTCGTGTTCGCGGAAATCGAACACGTCGCCCGGGCGAATGCGCTTGAGGCCCTTGGTGTCCGCGTTCAGGGCGAGGATTTCATGCAGCAAGCCGACGCTGTACCCCTGCTGGCGGAAGATCGCATCGAGCGTCTGGCCGCGTTGAACCGTGACCGATCGCCAGGGCGCTTCCGGTTCGGTTTGCGGCGCTGCATCGCCGTCCGGCGCAACGGCCGGCAGGGCGCGCTCCGGCAGCGCCAGTTCGACCACGTCGCGGGTCGGCGACGGCGTGAGCGGTTCGCGGGTCTCGAACAGGCCGATCAATACGCCCGCCAGCACCAGGGTCGCGCCGAATACGAGCCAGCGCCGGCGCAGCGGTCGGCGGCCGGGGGCTGCGTCGTTCGGGTCGTGGGGGGTGGCCGGCGTTTCCATGGCGATCGGTCGCGTCGCGAATCCATGCTGCTCAAAGCGTGGCCTACGATACTTGCGGTGACGCCCCCGGTCAATGCGGCCGCGGCGCGTTCCGGTGTCACCGGCCGCCGGGTTCCGCCCCTACCACCGGCGCCGTCAAAACCCTACAATGCGGGCTTGGTTTCCGGATAGTCAGATGAGCGATACAGAACAGGCCATTGCGCTGCTCGCGCGCGGCACCGACGAAATCACGAAACGGGAGGAGCTCGAGGAGCGCCTCGCGTTCGACCGGCCGTTGCGGATCAAGGTCGGTTTCGACCCGACCGCGCCGGACCTGCACCTCGGTCACACGGTGATCATCAACAAGATGCGCCAGTTCCAGGACCTGGGCCACACGGTGATTTTCCTGATCGGCGATTTCACCGGCATGATCGGCGATCCGACCGGAAAGAACGTCACGCGCAAGGCGCTGTCGCCGGACGAGGTGAAACAGAACGCCGAAACCTATGCCAGCCAGGTCTTCCAGATTCTCGATCAGACGAAGACGGAAATCCGCTTCAACTCCGAGTGGCTGAGCGCGCTCGGTTCCGAGGGGATGATTCGCCTGGCCGCCAAGTACACGGTCGCCCGCATGCTCGAGCGGGACGATTTCAAGAAGCGTTTCGCGGACAACCAGCCGATCGCGATCCACGAGTTCCTGTACCCCCTGGCCCAGGGCTACGACTCGGTGGCGCTGGAATGCGACGTCGAAATGGGCGGGACGGACCAGAAGTTCAACCTGCACGTCGGTCGCCAGTTGCAGCAGCATTACGGACAGAAACCGCAGATCATCATCACCTTGCCGCTGCTCGAAGGGCTCGACGGCGTGCAGAAGATGTCCAAGTCGCTGGGCAACTACGTGGGCATCACCGAGGCGCCGGGCGAGATGTTCGGCAAGCTGATGTCGATCTCGGACGAATTGATGTGGCGCTACTTCGACCTGCTCAGCTTCCGCAGCAACGAGGAAATCGCGGCGCTGAAGGCCGACGTCGGCGGCGGGCGCAACCCGCGCGACGTGAAGTTCCTGCTGTGCGAGGAAATCATCGAACGGTTCCACGACCGCGACGCCGCCGTCGCGGCGCGCGAAGAATTCATCGCCCGCTTCCGTCAGGGCCAGATGCCCGAGGACATCCCCGAGAAGATCCTGGCGACCGGCGGGACGGGCATCGGCATCGCCGCCGCGCTGACGCAGTGCGGCCTGACCGCGAGCAATTCCGAAGCCTTCCGCATGGTCGCGCAGGGCGGCGTCAAGATCGACGGTGTGAAGGTCAGCGATCGCGGCCTGCAGCTCGAGCCGGGTTTCGGCGGCGTGCTGCAGGTCGGCAAGCGAAGGTTCTGCAAAGCCACGGTGGAATGAAGCGGCTCGACGACATCGACTGGGACGCCTGGCAGGCGCAGGACCCGGCGACGCTGGTGTTCGTGTTCCGGGGCGATGAAATCCTGCTGATCGACAAGAAGACCGGTCTTGGCAAGGGGAAGGTGAACGGACCGGGCGGCAAGGTCGATCCGGGCGAGACCCCCGAGCAGGCCGCGATCCGGGAGTGCCGCGAGGAACTGCTGATCGAGGTCAGCAACCTCGAATACTGCGGCGAGCACCGTTTTCAGTTCGTCGACGGCTATTCGATTCACGTCTACGTCTACCGCACCCGCGATTTCGAAGGTGAGCCGACCGAGACGCGGGAAGCCGCGCCGTTGTGGTGCCCGATCGACCGGATTCCGTTCGACCGCATGTGGGAAGACGACCGCTACTGGATTCCGCGGATGATCCGCGGTGAACGCTTTCGCACGCGCTGGATTTTCGACGGCGACCGCATGGTCGATTACCACATCGAGTCGGATGGCGCGATGGACAACTGGACTCCGAGGACCTCCTGAAATGTCTGTAAATCACCTGTTTGCCCGCAGCCTGCTGGCCGGCGCCGTCGCGCTGGCGACGGTTTCCGTGAGCCACGCCGCGCCCGATGCGACGGCCGACGCGGCGCGGGAACTCGCACGCAAGGGCCTGCTTACCGATACGCACATCGACGTGCCGTACCGCCTGCACGAAAACTGGGCGGATGTGACCCGGGCCACCGAGGACGGTGATTTCGACTACGAGCGCGCCCGCGCCGGTGGCCTCGATCTTCCCTTCATGTCGATCTACACGCCGGCCGAATCGGAAGCCGAAGGCACCAGTTACGCGATCGCCAACCGACTGATCGACGGCGTCGAGGCGCTGGTCGGACGTGCGCCGGACCGTTTCGTCATCGTGCGCAATCCCGACGAGGCGGAACAGGCGTTCCGCAGCGGCAGGATCGGTCTCGCGATGGGCATGGAGAACGGCTCGCCGATCGCCGGCCAGATCGAAAACGTGGGATTCTTCAAGGGGCGCGGCATCAGCTACATCACGCTGGCGCACTCGCTGAGCAACCACCTGTCCGACTCGTCCTACGACGAGGAACGCAAGTGGCACGGCCTGAGCCCGTTCGGCAAGCAAGTCGTCGCCGAGATGAACCGGCTGGGCGTGATGGTGGACGTCTCGCACCTGTCCGACGACGCGTTCTGGCAGGTGATCGAGCTGTCGCAGGTGCCGGTGATCGCGTCGCATTCCTCGGCGCGCCATTTCACGCCGGGCTTCGAGCGCAACATGAGCGATGACATGATCAAGGCGCTGGCGGCCAAGGGCGGGGTGATCATGATCAATTTCGGCTCGAGTTTCCTCACCGACGAGGCGCGCCGATGGTACGAGGACATGGGTGCCGCGCGCGAGGCCTGGCTGGCGCAGAACGGGCAGGACGAGCACAGCCCGGAACGGCGCAGTTTCGCCCGCCAGTACCGCGAGCAGCATCCCTTCCCGTACGCCGACATGGATGACGTGATGGCGCATTTCACGCACGTCATCGACCTGGTCGGCATCGAACACGTCGGTATCGGTTCGGATTTCGACGGGGTCGGCGACAGCCTGCCGGAGGGCATGAAGGATGTCTCGTTCTATCCCAACCTGGTCGAGCGGTTCCTGCGCCTGGAGTATTCGCCCGCGGACATTCAGAAGGTCATGAGCGGCAACCTGATGCGCGTGTGGCGCCAGGCGGAGGCGTACGCGGCGCAGGCCACTGCCGGCGCCTGAACCCTTGGACTGGCTGAGTCACATGGTCGTCGCCGTATCCGCGTTCCTGGCGGCCGGGCTGACGATGTACTCGGGATTCGGACTCGGCACCCTGATGCTGCCGGTGTTCGCGCTGTTCCTGCCGATCGAGATGGCGGTGGTGGCCACGGCGCTGGTGCATGGTGCGAACAACGTGTTCAAGGTGTCATTGCTCGGCCGCCACGCGGATCGCGAGGTGGTGCTGAGGTTCGGGCTCACCGCGATCGCCGCGGCCATCCTCGGCGCGCTGATGCTCGGCTGGCTGGTGCGGCTCAACGCGGAGCTGACGGTCGCCGTCAACGAGGCCGAGGTATCGCACGTCACGCCGGTCAAGCTGGCGATCGGCGTGGCGATGATCTTCTTTGCGCTGTTCGAATTGCTGCCCCGCTTCCGCACGCTCGAGTTCGACCGCCGCTGGCTGCCGCTCGGCGGCCTGCTGTCCGGGTTTTTCGGTGGCCTGTCCGGCCACCAGGGCGCGCTGCGTTCCGCCTTCCTGGCCAAGGCCGGGCTGACCACGGAGCGCTTCGTGGGCAGCAACGCCGTGATCGGCTTCCTGGTCGACCTGACCCGCATCGCGGTGTACGTCGGGCTGTTCGCCGCGGCGGCGCATATCGATTACACGAAGGCGTGGCCGCTCGTGATCAGCGGCGCGCTGGCCGCGTTCGCCGGTGTGCTGCTGGGCAAGCGCTACCTGCACAAGGTGACCATGCGCAGCGTGCAGACGCTGGTGGGAATCCTGCTGTTCGGCGTCGG
>JARROJ010000036.1:0-25242 GCA_037384065.1 Lysobacterales bacterium | reverse complement strand
TGGTCGTGGGCGCGCAGAACTACTACAACCCGTTCGGTCCGTGTGGTTCGCCGAACCGGCTGCCGTTCCTGACCGAAGACGATGTGCCGTGTGAAGGTCATCCCCTGTTCATGACCTACTACCGCTGGGTCGAATACCCGCGCATCATCGACAACACGGCCAAGACCTGGCGCTTCCTGCAGGGTTTCCGCGGAACCTGGGGTGACTGGGACTGGGATACGGCGCTGGTGTGGTCGGAGGCCAAGCGCACCGACATCACGCACAACCGGATCTCCAACAACCTGATGACGGCCGCACTGAACGACCCGACGCCCTCGGCCTACAACCCCTTCGCCACCGGTGTCCCGGGCGACGCCGCGGGGACCAATATCGAACAGGCGCTGATCGACGTCTACCGCAAGAACAAGACCGACCTGAAGATGATCGACTTCAAGCTCAGCAACCGACATCGACGGCGATACCTTTCCGTACATCTCCGACGTGATGAACTCCAGCCCGTCGGCGGACGGCAGGGGCTCGCGCGACACCACCTCGGCGTTCTTCGAGTTCGCGATCCCGGTGTTCCGCAACTTCGACCTGCAGGCGGCCCTGCGCTACGAAGACGCCTCCGACTATGGCGACACCACGGTCGGCAAACTGGCCTTCGGCTGGCGGGTGTTCGAGCCGCTGCTGATCCGCGGTTCCTGGTCCGAAGCCTTCCGCGCGCCGAACCTGATGACGGTCAACGAGGGCCTGGTGGTGCGCACCAACTCGCTCACCGACTGGGTCTGCCGCTACGTCGAGGAAGCTTGGGACGAGGGCCGCGACCCGAACGATCCGCGTTACGGCGAGGCTCGCGATTTTCTCGGTTGCAGCGTCAACGTGCAGCGCCGCGCTGAGGGCGCCGAGGACCTGGTGCCCGAGAAATCGACCAATACCTCCATCGGCCTCGTGTTGGAGCCCACCGAGAACCTGATGCTCACGGCGGACTTCTGGACCATCGAAAAGAAGGACACGATCGGCCTGTTCGGCGAGACCAACCACTCGCTGCTGGACCTCTTGCTGCGTATCGAAGGCGGTGTGACGGAATGCACGGCCAATCCACTCATGGGATACATCGACGCCAGCGAGGAACGCGTAGAGTACTTTACCTACGCCGGTATTTGCCCGGTTGGTCCCTGGGAATACGTCAACGACACCTATCGCAACCTGGACACGCGTACCGTGGAAGGTTACGACATCGGTATCTTTTACAGCAGGGACACGAAAATTGGTTCCTTTGACCTGACCTTCCGCGGCAGCTTCTACACCAAGTACGAGCAGACGGCCGGCCCGGCCTCGCAGGCGCTGATCGATGCCGCGGATTCCGGTGTGTTCCCGGAGGGTTTCCCGGCGCCGCGTGGCTTTGACGACCTGATCCGCCAGGACGGCAACCAGACCCGGAAGTACACCGCCAACCTGCGCTGGAGAATGGACCATTTCGGCGCGGGCCTGTCGGGTTACTACCTGGGCAGCTTCGTAGACACTGGCCTGGGCACCCGGCAGGATCAGAAGTGGGTGATCCCGTCCATGACCACCTACAACGGCTACTTCGATTACTTCGCCGACCTGTTCGAAAACGAGACGCGTTTCCGCTTCGGCATCATTAACCTGACCAACGAGCGGGCGCCGCTGGCGGATGACTACTTCAATTTCTTCACGGATGCGCACCGAGACTACGGGCGCCAGTACTACATCGACGTCCGGTTCGCCTGGTAAGCGCATGATATGACCCGACCCGGGGTGGATCACCACCCCGGGTCGAACGACGAAAAACCGGCGGAGGAGGGCCCGCGAAAGGGGCGCCCCGCCGGCATACGGGGCACGTGTCCCATAATCCCTGGCGATGCATTTGCCGGGGCAGGGTTCTTTTTGTTCCGGCGGTGACGCGGCGTGCTAGGATGCGCGGATGGAATCGCGTTTCCACGAACGCGTGTTGCGCGCGGCGATCGACCGGGGGCTGCTGGGTGACGAGACACCGCTGGCCGCGTTCGTCGTGACCACCGCGGTCGAGGAGACTGTCGACCGCCTGCAACGAGCCTTTCCTCCCCACTTCGAGCACATGTTCGCCGCCAAGGCGAACACCATGCGGCGCGCGCTGGAACTCGTGCGCGCCTGCGGGATGGGCTGCGAGGTGGCCAGCCCGGGCGAACTGGAACAGGCCATCCGCGCCGGTTTCGAAACCCGCCGGATCGTGGTCGACGAGCCGGCCAAGACGCTGTCGACATTGCGCCGGGTCCTCGAACTCGGCGTCGACCTGAATATCGACAGCTTCCAGGAATTCGAACGGGTGCGCGCCATGGCCGAGCGGGTCGAGCCCCGCTCGTCGATCGGCTTTCGCATCAATCCACAGGTCGGCGCCGGCCGTATCGACGCGATGAGCACCGGCAGCAGTTCCTCGAAGTTCGGCGTGGGCCTGGAGGATCCGGGCAACCGGACCGCGCTGATCGCCTGCTACCGCGACCATCCATGGTTGAACGCGGTGCATGTCCACGTCGGCTCACAGGGGTGCAGCCTGGACCTGATGACGGACGGCATCGCGAAGACGGCCGCACTGGCCGAAGAGATCAACGACACGCTGGGACACCGCCAGGTCGACATGATCGATATCGGCGGCGGCCTGCCGGTCAATTTCGACAGCGAGGCGGTGACGCCGACGTTCGCCGAATACGCCGCCTTGCTCCGTGAACGCGTACCGGTGCTGTTCGACGGCGCCTACCGCGTGCGGACCGAGTTCGGCCGCGCGATCTACGCCAAGAACGGCTTCATCGCGTCGCGCATCGAATACACCAAGCAATCCGGCGGGCGCCAGATCGCCATCGGCCACGCGGGCGTGCAGGTCGCGACGCGAACCGTGTTCATGCCGGAGCACTGGAGCATCCGGATTTCGGGCCATGACGGCGCGGGGCGTCGTAAAACCGGGCCGGACGTCACGCAGGACGTGGCCGGCCCGTGCTGCTTCGCCGGCGACCTGGCCGGCCGCGCCGTCCAGATGCCGTTGCTCGAGCCGGGTGACTACGTCGTGTTGCACGATACCGGCGCCTATTATTTCTCCAATCCGTTTTTTTACAACGCTCTGGCCGCGCCGCCGGTGTACGGCGCGCAGCTCGAGGGTGACGGACTCGTTCAGTTCGACTGCTGGCGGAGGATGCAGTCGTTGGAAAACATGCTTGCCGTAATCGGTTGAGTCCGGCCGGTCCGGCGCATCGGGGAATGCGCCGCGAGGGTTCGCAAGCGACACACTCAATGGGAGAAGTACACGTGAGAAAATTGCGTTTCATGAAACTCACGCCGATCGCGCTGGCGGTTCTTACCGCCCTGCCGGTCATGGCACAGACAGGCACTGAGCAATCGACAACGGAACAGGAGGCGGGCGCGCTCGAGGAAGTCATCGTCACCGGTTCGCAGATCAAGGGCGCGGCGATCAATGATGCGCTGTCCGTCTCGGTCATCGACGTACAGGCCATCGAAGATTTCGGCATCGAGTCGGGCGATGAGTTGCTCGAGGCCATTCCCGAGCAGGGCCAGAACTTTTTCAGCGAAGCCGAGAACATCGCCGGCGGCGTCAACTCCGCCCGCGGCGACATCGGCGCCTTCAACCTGCGCAACATCGGCACCGGCAACACGCTGGTGTTGATGAACGGTCGCCGCGTGGTCAACTCGTCGACCTTCCAGACCGAAGAGGTGGGTGGCAGCTTCGTGCCGGTGAACACGGCCAACTCGGCGTCCATCCCGGTGTTCGGACTGAACCGGGTCGAGATCCTGCGCGACGGCGCTTCCGCAATCTACGGCGCCGATGCCGTGGCGGGCGTGGTCAACACGGTGATGCGGGACGACTACGACGGGTTCTCCGTTCGGGCGCGCTACACGAGTTTCGACAACATTCCCCGCGACGATGCCAGCATCACCATCGAATGGGGCGATGCGTTCAACAACGGCATGACCCGGGTCGGCGCTTTCGTCTACTTCTACGACCGCGACCGGGTCAACTCACAGGACGATCCCAAGTGGGCCGACGCCGACTTCAGGCGCCTGATACCGGAAGACTCGCCCTGGTTCGGCGACACGCGATTCCGCAACGACAGCGCCAATTCCAACTGGGGGCAGTTCGACATCGTTCCGAGCGTCTCCTCGATGGGCCTGTCGGGGCTGGACATCACCGACAGTGCGGGTGAATTCGAGACCTACCCGATCGGCGACCCGCGTTGTGAAGGCGGTTTCGTCATCAATCAGTGGTCCTGCGGCCACCCGGACGGCCAGGGCACCTATCGCTATAACCTGAACGACAACCGCGACCTGGTCTCCGACCTGCAGCGCTTCAATTCCTATTTCTACCTGAACCACGAGTTCGACAACGGCGTCGAGGCCTACACGCAGTTCTCCTGGTACGAGTTCGAGACCAACCTGATCCGGCATCCCTCGACCAACCTGTCCGCCTTCGATTTGTACGTCGGGGCCGAGAACTACTGGAATCCGCTGGGTCCCTGCGGTTCCCCCAATCGCCTGCCCGATGAGATCATCGGTACGGACGTGCCCTGCGAGGGTCTCGAAATGCGGTTGGACAACTACCGCTGGGCCGAGGTGCCGCGCATCGTCGACCATGACGGCAAGACGTACCGCATCCTGCAGGGTTTCCGCGGCACGTTCGGCAACTTGTGGGACTGGGACGGCGCCGTGCTCTACTCCAAGGCGCAGCGCGACGAAGTCACTCGCAATCGCGTCTCGAACACACTGATGATGGAAGCGTTGTACGATCCGACCCCGGCGGCCTACAACCCGTGGGCGGACGACAACCCCGAGAACACCAACATCGAGCGCGCGCTGATCGATGTTTACCGCAACAACGAAACCGACCTCAAGCTGGTCGATTTCAAGGTGTCCAACCCGGCGTTGTTCAGCCTCTGGGGCGGGCATGAGGTCGGTTTCCTGGCCGGCGCCGAGTACCGCGAGGAATCGTTCGAGGACGACCGCGATCCGCGCCTGGACGGCACCATCCAGTTCACCTACCGTGATGGCACGACCTTCCCGTTCGTTTCCGACGTCATCAACTCCAGCCCGACCGCGGACAACAGCGGCAGCCGCGACGTCACCTCGCTGTTTACCGAGTTCGCGATTCCGCTGTTCGACACGCTGGATATCCAGTTGGCGCTGCGTTACGAGAACTTTTCGGACGTGGGCAGTACCACCGTGCCGAAGATCGCGTTCGGCTGGCGTCCGACCGAATGGTTCATGCTGCGTGGTTCGTGGTCGGAGGCATTCCGCGCGCCGAACCTGATCACGGTCAACGAGTCACTGGTAGTTCGTTCCAATACGAACGATGATTGGCTGTGCCAGTATGCCCAGGACAACAGCCCGCTGGAAATTGCCGACGACCTGGACTGCAGCTACAACATGCAGCGGCGGGCCCGGGGCAGCGAAGATCTGAAACCGGAGAAATCCGATAACCAGTCGATTGGCATCGTGCTCACGCCCTTCGATAGCCTGAGCATGACGATCGACTTCTGGCGGATCGAGAAGAAAGACACCATCGGCCTGTTCGGCGAAGAGAATCACCTGATGCTCGACCTGCTCTATGCGCTGGAATCCAATGGCGCCTGCGGCGTCG
The DNA here is from genome assembly GCA_037384065.1 of Lysobacterales bacterium. Lineage (GTDB taxonomy): Bacteria > Pseudomonadota > Gammaproteobacteria > Xanthomonadales > SZUA-36 > JABDPF01. The sequence continues at coordinate 19,619 of JARROJ010000036.1, read as the reverse complement.
GCAATCCGGCCGTCGGCCGGATCGATCCGGACGCCGACGAAATCCTGATCTACGAGTCGGTCGGGCTGTGCCCGGTTGGCCGCGCGGATTTCGTCGAGGACAACTACGCCAACCTGGATACGCGTATCGTCGAAGGCTTCGATTTCGGCGTCTATTACGACGTGGCGACGGATGTCGGCGACTGGAACTTCACCTGGCAGGGTTCCGTGTATACCCGCTACGACCAGAGGCCCGGCAACGCGGCCCAGCTTCTGCTCGATGCTCAGAATGCGGGCACGATTCCGCCGAATTACCCGGTGCGCGGTTTCGATGACCTGCTGCGTCGCGACGGCAACCAGGAGCAGAAGATGAACGCCCGGCTGAACTGGCGCTACCAGGACTGGGGCGCGTCGCTGGCCTGGTTCTACCTGAGCGATTTCTACCAGAGCTCGCTGACGCTCAGCGACGGCACGCAGTGGGTCATTCCGTCCCACAGCACCTGGAACGCCAGCGTCGACTATCGCTTCGGCGTATTCAACGGCGATACCCGGGTCCGCTTCGGCGTGCGGAATCTGACCAACGAGCGGGCGCCACTGGCCGACCGTTACTTCGGTTACTTCTCTGACGCCCACAGCGATCTCGGACGTTCCTACTACCTGGATGTCCGCATGTCGTGGTAATCGCGGATTATCGAAGAAAACCGGGGAGCGATCGCTCCCCGGTTTCTTTTTGGCCTTAGAATACGCGCATGGAACTTCGCGCCGCTCGTGCCCGCTACCAGGATATCGGCATCTGGCTGGGGCCTGCGCTGGCCGTCCTGATGATCTGGATCGGACCGCAGGGCGGGCTCAGCGACCCGGCCTGGCGAACGGCGGCGCTCGGCGCCTGGATGGCGGTCTGGTGGGCTACCGAGGCTCGCCCGGTCGGCGTAACGGCCTTCATCCCGCTGATTTTCTTCGCGCCGCTCGGGATTACCACGCTGGCCAAGGCCGCGGCGCCGTACGCCAATCCGATCCTGTACCTGTATCTCGGCGGCTTCCTGATCGCCCTGGCGATGCAGCGCTGGGACCTGCACCGGCGCATCGCGCTGACCCTGCTGACCGTCTCGGGCACCAACGGCCGCTCACTGGTCGGCGGCTTCATGCTGACCGCGGCCCTGCTGTCGATGTGGATGACCAACACGTCGACCACGATGATGTTGCTGCCGATCGTCAGTTCGGTGATCGCGGTGATTGCCGATACCGTGACGCATATCGACGACACGGAACGGCGCAACTTCCAGCTGTGCCTGCTGCTCGGCACCGCATTCGGCGCGACCATCGGCGGTGTCGCCACGCTGGTGGGCACGCCGCCCAACGCGTTTCTCGCCGCCTTCCTGGCCGACAACTACGACATCGAGATCAGCTTCGCCCGCTGGATGCTGGTCGGCCTGCCGGTGACCGCCGTCATGCTGCCCCTGTGCTGGCTGGCGCTGACGCGGCTGGTTTACCCGATCACGTTCGAGACCTCGCAGGAAACGCGCGAACTGCTCGCCAGCCTGAAGGCCGAACTGGGGCCGGCCAGCAGCGCGGAGCGCCGCGTCGGCATCATCTTCCTGTGCGTCGTCGTCGGCTGGATGACCCGGCCCCTGCTCACGAAGTTCCTGCCGATCGAGGGGCTCAGCGATCCCGGCATCGTCATGGCCGCGGCGTTCCTGATGTTCCTCGTGCCCAGCGGCGGTCGCAACACGCTGCGCCTGCTCAACTGGCAGCAGACCCGGGATTTGCCCTGGGAAATCCTGATCCTGTTCGGCGGCGGCCTGAGCCTGGCGGCGGCGGTGTCCGAGACGGGCCTGGCGCACTGGCTGGGCTCGTCGCTGGTGCCGCTCGGCACCTTCGGCACCGCGGCCCTCGTCGTCGGCGCCGTGGTGCTGGTGATCTTCCTGACCGAACTGACCAGCAACCTGGCGACCACCGCCACCCTGCTGCCGGTGCTGGCCGCGCTGGCGCTGGAACTCGGGGTCAGCCCCGTCACGCTGACCGTGCCCGTCGCGCTGGCGGCCAGTTGCGCCTTCATGCTGCCGGTCGCGACACCGCCCAACGCGATCGTGTTCGGCTCCGGCATGATCACCATTCCGCAGATGGCGAAAGCGGGGCTCGTGATGAATATTCTCGGCATCATTCTGCTGTCGCTGGTGGCGCTCTTGCTGGCGCCGCAGGTCCTGGGGTAGGGCTTTCCAGACCAGGAAACCCGGGGTCGATTTCTTTGTAACGCCCGGCGGATACCGCAGACCCCGGTTCAGGGGACGCTCTAGCCGTACCCGGGCGTTCTTCGTCTGATCCCGACAGCCGAAGCCCCTGCCCCGGGGTATGCGGTATCCGCTTGGCGGGCCGGGATGCCCGTCCGCGTGTTCCTGGCGCCTTCGAAAGCGTGTCAGGGCGGTCGGATGCCTGTTAGCGGGGATGTATGACGACAGGGATGTCGTCATCCAAGCGACACAGGACGTGCTTGCGCGTTCCCCGGTAACAGGCATCCGACTGCCGGGGGCGAAAGACTACCGATCTGGCGCGAGGTTCAAACAGCCTGTCATAGCTGAAACCGCTCCCACGTTCGAGGCGGCCGTCAGGGCTCCGGTCGCTCCAGCATGATCCGCATCAGTTCCTCGGCGAACACCACGGCCGCGGCGCGGATCTGCGCACGGTCGGTTTCGTCGCCCACCTCGTAGGTTACCGCCGGGATGCCGCGGCTGCGGTAGAAGTAGTTCTTCGAGTTGGCCTGCTCGAGGTTCGTGGACGGCACGTGCCGGAACGGGAAGTCCGGCAACCGCGCGCGCGCGGCGTCCAGCCAGCGCGTGACGAGGTCGGGCGGGTCGTCCTGCTTCGGCGGCGTGTAGAACAGATCTTCCCAGGTAGAGTGGAAGTCGATCATCAGGCGCAGTTCGCGCCCGGCCGCCTCCTGGGCCTCGACCCAGCCGATCACCGCCTGCGTTTCGGGCTGTTCGAACGGGCCCCAGTCGCGGTTCAGGTCCACGTCGCCGACGCTGTGGCGCCAGTGGCCTCGCGCCACGCCGTCCGGGTTCATCAGGGGCACGACGCCGAGCTTGAAGCGATCGCGGAACCGCAGCGCCAGCTCGGTGTCCGCGAAGACGGTGTCCATGAAGGCCCGCATCGCGATCGCGCCGGTCACCTCCGGCGGGTGCTGGCGGCCCACGAACAGGACGAATTCCGGGCGGTCGTCCGTCTCGGCGATGTAGAGTGGACGGCCTTCGACGCTGTGACCGAGCAGGTGCGCGGTGACGCCGTCCACGGCGTCCAGCTTGCGAATGCGGTGCTGGTAATCCCAGGTGTCCATGATCTCCTGCCCCGCCACCCAGCGGTAGGCCCCGTCGAGTTCGAAGGCGAACGTCATCCACGGGCTCTTGTCACCGTCGCGATCGGTCTGTGCGGGCGGCAACGGCGTCCAGTTGCGGCCGTCGACGCTGGTCTTCGGCCAGTAGCGGATATGACCGCGGGTCGCTTCCAGGCGCACGCGAACCGTCGTGCCGGGCGCGCCGCTGACGCGGAAGGCATACCAGGGCGAGGGGTTGATCGGCGGTGCGTCTTCGGGGATCAGGCTCAGGGTGAAGCTGCCGTCCGCCTCGACCGTGCATTGCCCGAGGTTGCCGGTTTCGAAATGCGCGTCGAGCAGTACGTCCGGCGACGCGCAGTAACTGTCGGGTCGTGGCCAGTCCGCCGCGGTCGGGGCGGGCTCGGCGGCCGGTTCCGGCCGGGGCGCCGGGGCGGCGCAGGCGGACAGCAGGGCGGCTGCGGCGAGCAGCCACCCGGATCGGCGAAAGCGATGCATATCAGGCAATCCTCGTTGTCGTTGGTCGCGTGGCGTGCTCAACCGCCGAAACGCTGCTTGGCTTCGGCCCGGCGCTTGTGCAGCAGCGGTTCGGTGAAGCCGCTGGGCTGCTCGCGGGCCAGGAACACCAGGTCGCAGGCGGCCTGGAAGGCGACACTGTCGTCGTAGTCCGGCGCCATGTTGCGGTACTGCGGATCGCCGGCGTTCTGCTCGTCGACCACTTTCGCCATGCGCCGGAGGGTTTCCATGACCTGGTCCTTCGAGCAGATGTCGTGATACAGCCAGTTACAGACGTGCAGGCTGGAAATGCGCAGCGTCGCGCGGTCCTCCATCAGGCCGACGTGGTTGATGTCCGGCACCTTGGAGCAGCCGATGCCCTGGTCGACCCAGCGCACCACGTAGCCGAGGATGCCCTGAATGTTGTTGTCCAGTTCGGCCTGGATTTCCTCGGGGCTCAGGGTGCGGTCGAGCAGGGGTGGGGTCAGGATGTCGTCGAGGCTGGCGCGCGGCCGCGCCATCAGTTCCTTCTGGCGCTCGGCGACGTTGAACTGCATGTAGTGCAGGGCGTGTAGCGTCGCCGCGGTGGGCGAGGGCACCCAGGCGCAGTTCGCGCCGGCCTTCAGGTGCGCCATCTTGCTGTCGTACATGGCCTTCATTTCGTCCGGCATCGCCCACATGCCCTTGCCGATCTGGGCCCGGCCCATGAACCCGCATTCCAGGCCGATGTCCACGTTCTGGTCCTCGTAGGCCTGGATCCAGGGTTGCTGCTTGATCTCTTCCTTTGGCAGGAACGGGCCCGCCTGCATGCTGGTGTGGATCTCGTCGCCGGTCCGGTCGAGAAAACCGGTATTGATGAACACCACGCGTCCGGCGACGGCGCGGATGCATTCCTTCAGGTTCACCGTCGTGCGGCGTTCCTCGTCCATGACGCCGATCTTGATCGTGTACCGTTCGAGATCGAATGCGTCCTCGATACGGTCGAACAGACGGTCGGCGAAGCGCACTTCGCGCGGTCCGCGCATCTTCGGCTTGACGATGTAGATGCTGCCGGCGTGGCCGTTGCGGTGCCGGCAGTTGCCGCGCAGGTTGTGCAGCGCGCAGAGCACGGTAACCATGCCGTCCATGATGCCCTCCGGCGTGGGGTCGCCGTTCCGGTCGAGCACCGCCTCGGTGGTCATCAGGTGGCCGACGTTGCGGACCAGCAGCAGGCTGCGGCCCGGCAGCGTCAGCGTGCCGCCGTCCGGCGCGGTGTATTCGCGATCCGGTTCGAGCCGGCGGGTCATCGTCTTGCCGCCCTTTTCGAAGGTGTCCTCGAGGTCGCCTTTCATCAGGCCCAGCCAGTTGCGGTAGACGTGCACCTTGTCCGCCGTGTCGACCGCGGCGACGGAGTCTTCGCAGTCCTGGATTGCCGTGACGGCCGATTCGAGAACGACGTCCTTGAGGCCGGACTTCGACATGCGGCCGATCGGATGCTCGCGCGCGACCTGCAGTTCGATGTGCAGGCCGTTGCTGCGGAGCAACACCGTGCGCGCCGTGTCGTCCTCGCCGTATCCGGCGAACTGGCCCGGGTCGGCCAGGGCGGTTTGCGTTCCGTCGGCGAGGTCGATCGCGAGCCGGGCGCCCTCGGCGGACGATTCCACCCGGTAATCCGCGACATCGATATGCCGCCCCTCGGCCAGTGGCGCAATCGCGTCGAGCAGGTCCGCCGCCATCGCAATGACTTTCTCCCCGCGCACCGGGTTGAAGCGACTGCCTTTCTCGCAGCCGTCGTCCTCCGGGATCATGTCGGTGCCGTACAGCGCGTCGTACAGGCTGCCCCAGCGCGCGTTGGCTGCGTTGAGGGCGAACCGGGCATTGCTGACCGGAACCACGAGCTGTGGCCCGGCGATGGTCGCGATCTCGGGGTCGACGCGTTCGGTGCGGATTCGGAACGTGCCGCCTTCGGGGACGAGATAGCCGATTTCCCGCAGAAACGTCTTGTAGGCCGGCAGGTCCGGTTTGCCGGGGTGTTCCCGGTACCAGTCGTTGATCTCCTCGTGCATGCGGTCGCGCTTCTCGAGCAGCAGGCGATTCGCCGGCATCAGGTCCTCGAGGATTTTCGCGTACTCGGACCAGAAACGGTCCGGATCGACGCCCGTGCCGGGTGCGATATCGTCGCGGATCAGTTCGTACAGTTCACGCGCAACGGAGAGCCCGCTGCATTCGATTCTGGCGGTCATGGCCTTGGCCTCTGTTCGAACGCCCGGGCCGGCAGGCGGCTCAATCCTGCTGGCTGGCGTAGTAATCCAAAAGTTGGTTGATCTCTTCCGCGCTGAAGTCGACGATCCGGCGCTCCATCATCGGCGGCACCAGGTGTTCGCCGGTCGGCACGAACTTGAGCGTTCCCCTCAGGTAGGGTTTCCACTGGCCGGCGAGGCGCGGGCCGCGCGCGGTGGCCTTGCCGCCCTCGGCATGACAGGTTTCGCAGTACTGGTCGTGCAGTGCAGCGCCAGTCGCCGCCCGCGCCGGGTCGAACGGCTGCTCGGCCGGCTGGAACGTCTGCTTGCCGTAGTAGTCCGCCACGGCGCTGATGTCGTCAGGCGTCAACGCGCCTGCAATGCGGCACTTGTCAGCGCTGGCGCCGGCGCGGTCGCCGGAACGGTACTCCGTTTTCGTGCAGGGCCGGTCCCACAGCTGGAACGAGCGGAGTTGCTTGGCGATGAACTTGGACGACTGTCCGGCAATGGTCGGAACGTCGGAATAAGGTGAGTTTCCGTTCGGTCCGTGGCAGCTGTTGCACTGGGCCTTGAGATCGTCAAGTTCGGCGGCGGCAGCCGTGACGGCCAGCGGCAGGGTGAGCGCCGCCCAGACGAGCGTCAGCATGGCGGTCGTGGTTGTTCTCATTTCGGCTCCTCGGGGACGATAAATCGATCCGTTTCCTCGACCCTACAGGGTAATGGAGATTGGCCTGCATCACCATCCCCGGGCTGAAAAAGCGGCCCGGGGAACGCGTTGCGAACGATTCAGCCGCCGAAATCGAGCGTCCAGAAGTGATGGAAATCGTAGCGGTTCTCCGGGTCGCGGCCGACGCCGATCCCCGCATGGGTGAACCCGGGGTCCATGATCAACGCGCAATGGCCGGAGCTGTCCAGCCACAGTTGCACGACGTACGCGTCGCTGCGGTCGATGCTGGACGCTGCGATGTTCTCGCCGACCCGGCTGCCCGACCAGTAGGGAAACACGCGTTCGCCCATCGTCGTGCCGTCGAGCGAGGTGTGCGCGAAATACCCCTGCCGCGCCATGTCCATCGAGTGGATCACGGCGATCTCGGCCAGCGACTCGCTCCACGTCAGCGGCGGTTGCGCCGGGTATTCGGTTCCACCGCAATCGCGCGCAACGGCCCGCGCATCGTTGATGTGGCTCAGCATCGACTGGAGCGTCGCCCCGGTGGTGGTGTCGGGCTCGGACGGCGCTGCCACCGTGAGGACGACGTCGTCCGTGTCGGTCGCGCCGTCGTCGTCGGTCACGGTCAGCCGCAGGCGCAGCGTGGCGGCCTTGTCCGGCGCCGTGAACGAGACGTCCCGCGCATTGGCGCCGGACAGTGCGACCGTCGGGCCCTCGACCTGGCGCCATGACCAGGCGGCAATGGCGCCGTCCGGATCCGAGCCGCCGCCGTTCAGGGTGATGCGGGCGCCCGCCTGGATTGTGCGATCGGGCCCGGCATCGGCTGTCGGCGCCTGGTTCACCGGCGGCGGCGCGACCACCGTAACGGTCATGTCGTCCGATCCGATCGCGCCGTCGTCGTCCGTCACCGTGAGCCGCAGACGGATCTCGCCGGTCGTGGACGGCGCCGTGAACCGGACCGTGCGCGTGTTCGCCTCACGCAGCGAGACGGCGAGGCCGCCCGTGCGCGACCAACGCCAGCCGACGATCGAGCCGTCGGCATCGTCGCCGTTGCCGGTGATGCTGACGGACTCGGCCGACTCGACCGTGAGGTCGCTGCCGGCTTCCGCCTGCGGCGCCTGGTTCGCAATGACCCGGTTCGGGTATTCGATACGATCGATCAGGAACTGCTGGGATGCCGTGTCCCAGGCGAGTTCGAGATCCACCGTCTCGCCTTCGATTTCAGCGCCGCGGACGACCAGGCGGCCGTCTTCCGGGCTCGAGACCGACGCGCCGGCGGTGCGGACCGAGCCGGGATCGGTGATGAATTCGGATGAGAAGCCGATCACTTCGAAGGTCACGGACTGGCTGGCCGTCGCGCCGCCTTCTTCCGTCACGACCACCGTGAGGAGGTGCTCGCCGTCGCTGTGCAGCGGATAGGCCCACTTCATGCCCCAGCCCGAGTGCAGCGCATCGGGAATGTTGGGAAATGCGGCGGCGACGTCGCCCCGCGGGCTGCCGTAGGGAACGGCGCCGAGGCTTTCGCCGTCGATGAAGGCTTCGACCGAAACGACGCCGCGGTCGCTGACGGCCCAACCGGAAATGAGTCCGACACCGGATTTGCGCGCGCCTTCGGCGGGCTCGCCGATGGCGAACGTGATCTCCGCGCGCGCCTCGTGGACGCAGCAGACGGTGAGTAATGCTGCCAGCAGCAGCGGGATTCTGAGCATCATCCATTCATCCCTGATGGAAACCCTGTCCGGCGGCCGCTCACGCGCGCACCGGTTGGCGATCGCGTCGATCCATGACGCAATGACACAGCTTACGTATACCAGAGCCTCGCTGACCTGGCTCAGGCATTCCGACCGGCGGACTGGCACGACCGACAGGCGGTACCGATAATGCGTTCATGGAACTTTCGAAATTCGGCCGGAAGTTCGCCGGCGAATCCGGCATTGTCGAGTTGATGGACGATCTCGGTTCGGCGCTGATCGAAAATCCGGACATGATCATGATGGGGGGCGGCAACCCCGGACAGGTACCGGCGGCCGAGGCGGTGTTCCAGCGCTGCCTCGAGGACGTCATGAGTGATCCGGAGCAGCGTCATCGCCTGTTCGGACGTTACCAGTCGACCCGCGGTGACCTCGATTTCCGGCAGGAGGTGGCCGACTTCCTGCGCCGCCAGTTCGGGTGGCCGCTCAAGGCGGAAAACATCGCCATCGCCAATGGCAGCCAGTCGGCCTTTTTCATTCTGCTCAACCTGCTCGCCGGCGAAATGCCGGATGGCCGCAACCGCACGATTCACCTGCCCCTGACCCCGGAATACCTGGGTTACGCCGACAGCGGCCTGGCCGATCGTTTCTTTCGCGCGACCCGCCCCGGAATCGAACCGCTCGATGACGGCCTGTTCAAGTACACGGTCGACTTCGACGCGCTGGACCCGGGGGACGACACCGCGGCGCTGCTCGCCTCGCGCCCGACGAACCCCACCGGCAACGTGCTCACCGACGAGGAGGTCGCCCACCTGGATGCGATCGCCCGGCAACGCGATATTCCGCTGATCCTCGACGGCGCCTACGGGCCGCCGTTCCCGAACATCCTGTTCACGGACGCGCACGCGCACTGGAACGAGAACACGATTTTAGCGCTGAGCCTGTCCAAGCTCGGCCTGCCGGGCGTGCGCACCGGCATCGTGGTGGCGCGCGAAGACATCATCGCGGCGTACGCGAACGCCAACGGCATCGTCAACCTGGCCTGCGGCAACATCGGCCCGGCCATCGCCACCGGCCTGTTCCGGTCGGGCGCCATCCTCGACCTGACGCGCACGCACATCACGCCGTTCTACCGCGAGCGTGCGCAGCAGGTGGTGCGCTGGTTCCGCGAGGGCATGGACGGATTGCCGTGCCGGATCCACAAGCCGGAAGGCGCATTTTTCCTGTGGCTGTGGCTCGAGGGCTTGCCGCAGGGCTGCACCGCGCTGTACCGGCGCCTCAAGCAGCGAGGCGTTCTGATCGTGCCGGGCCGGCACTGCTTCTTCGGCCTGGAGGAGGCGTGGCCGCATGCCGATGAATGCATCCGCGTGTCCTACGTGCAGGACGAGGCCGCGGTGCGGCGCGGCGTTGCGATCATCTGCGACGAGGTGCGGCGCATCTATGACGCGGCCGGCTGAACCGGCGCCTCCTCACAGGTCGAACAGGTAGGTGTACTTGGCGATCAGGCTGCGGTCGGGCTGCGCGCCCGGATACGCGCCGTAGCCCTCGATATCGTTGAATACCAGGTAGAGCCCCGTGCTGGCCTTGCGCAGCCACGAAAACCGCAGGTTGGTCGCCAGCGCGTCGTCCCGGTTGTTGTACTGGAACAGGGCTTCCAGGCTCACGCTGGGCGTGAAGGACCAGGCCATCCTCAGCAGCCCGATGCGCGTCGTGAACGCGCCCTCCGGCAAATCGACATCGTTCTGCGACCAGCCCAGTTCGCTGGTGAACTTCGCGCCCAGCCGCATTTGCACGGTCGGGTTCAACATCACGCGGTCGCCGCTGTAGAAGCCGCCGGCGGTGACGCGCATGACCAGGCTCAGCCATTTCGAGTCGTCGGTCATCCCCACCAACTGGATTTCGGAGTAGTGGTAGTTGCCGGGCGGCAGGATGACGCCCTCGAACAGTTCGAACGGCTCCTGCAGTCCCTTGGTGACGAAGTTGACCCCGGTATGCAACTCGTAACCGCTTTTCCATTCCGTGTGGTTGTCGATGTGCAGGAAGCCGGACTCCTTGAAGTCCGTCGGGTCCCAGTAGGCGGTATACGAGAAATGCGGCCGCAGTTCGAGCAGGGCGCTGGCCCGGTCGAAGCGGATGCGGCGCAGGGCGCTGACGGCCAGGTTCTGGTAGCCGCCACTGCGGTTGAGAAAACCCACCTCCGGGTTGAACGACGCGCCGACGTCGACCAGCGTAAGGCCGAGCGACCAGTTCGGCGAATCGTACTCGCCGGCCAGCGACCAGGAGGCATCGTCACCGTCCAGGCCCGGGGTATCGGTCTGCGCCACGTAGCCGGAGACCAGGCCGTACTCGCCGATGCCCCAGCGCGCATCCGCGCCCCAGGTGCGGTTGTCCGTCTCGCCGGGCAGGGCCGTTCCGGACACCGCCTTGTCCACCACGATGGCGCCCAGGGAAGAGCGGTTGGGCAGTTCCTTGTTGATCCGCGCGACGGTGAAGCCGGTCGGCGGGGCGATGCCCGGCAAGCCGTCGGTCGTCATGTGCATGACACCGACATTGACGCCCGCCAGGCCGCCGGACAGGCGGGCGCCATAATCGATCGGTACGATTTCGCCGTCGCCCGAGAGCCCGATCCGGCGACTGAAAAACAGCTCGACCTGGCGGGCGCGGCCGGCGGTGAACAGGCCGGCGTTCTCAAGGAAAAACGGGCGCTTTTCGGGGAAGAACAGGTTGAAGCGGTCGAGCGAGATCTGGACTTCGTCCGCCTCGACCTGGGCGAAGTCGGTGTTCAGGGTCAGGTCCAGGGTCAGGGCGGGCGTGATGCTGTACTTGAGGTCGAGCCCGAAGTCCTGGTCGGTTGCGTGGCCGACATCGCCCTGTTCGCGGAGTTCACCGAGCGCGTAGGGCGTGATCTTCAGGTTTCGGCGGCTGCCGGCGCGTATGCCGCGGATCGTCCCCGCGTCGGCCAGGCGCGTGATTCCGAACTGGCGGCCCAGGGGCGACCAGTACGCCACCTCGTGGCGCCGGAGGATGCGTCGTTCGAAATTCGCGCCCCAGCGCTGGACGTCCCTGGACGGATACCGCAGCGTTTTGAACGGAATTCGGAACTCGGCGCTCCAGCCGAATTCACCGACCCGCGTTCGCACGTCCCAGACGCCGTCCCAGTTATCGTTCAGGCCGCTGTTGCCGGTCTGGCTGAGTTGACCGTCGTACTGCATTCCCGAGGGATTGGTGCCGAAAACGAAGCCGTTCTGCTCGTCCAGGTAGGTATCCAGGATCAGCCGGACGCTGTCCGTATCGCCCAGGTCGCCGTCGCGGCGTGCATCGGAGATGACGATCTGCCCGGGATCTTCGTCGTGGCAGACGAACGCGACGTACAGGGCGTCGGCGTCGTACGCGACGCGTAACTCGGTTCGCTGACTGGCCGGGGCGCCGTCGTCCGGCGTGTTCTGGGTGAACGCGGTCTCGACGGGCACGCCGCGCCACGCCGGGTCCTCGATAATCTCGCCGTCGAGCACGGGGGGCGTGTCCAGCCTGGCGGCCTTCAGTTCCGGGCGCAGGGCAGGCGGCGTCGCTGCTTCGAGCGGCAGGCACGCCAGCACCAGGAATGCCGCAACGAACCGTTGCATGGACCCCCCGAAGACGCCGAGTCGTGGAAATGACGGCATTCTAGGTCAGCCCACCCGCGTGTGCGCTGATCCGGGTCAGTTGGTGCCTCCCCGTCCGCCGGCGCCGGGCCCGGTCGGGCGGCGCACTTGATTTCCGGCACGACTGGCGGGATGCTTGCCCGATCTCATCGAGCGAGGACACGCCGTGACCCCAGAGCACTTCGTCGAGCTGTTCGGCCGGGAGCGCGCCAGCGCGATCCTGCGCACGGACGACCAGGAACGGGCCGCCCGCGCCATGGACGCCGCGATTCGCGGCGGCTTTACCATCGTGGAGTTCACCCTGACGATTCCGGGCGTTTACGACCTGGTCCGTGATTTTTCCCGTCGCGACGGCGTCGTGGTCGGCACCGGTACGGTAATGGATGCCGAGCAGGCGCGCCGCTCGGTCGAAGCGGGCGCCCGTTTCCTGGTGTCGCCGGTCGTCGACGAGGTCGTCATCGAGGCCGCGGCCGAGCTCGGCGTGGCGAGCATGCCCGGCACCCACACGCCGACCGAGATGCTGCGCGCGCACCGCGCCGGCGCTCCGCTGTGCAAGCTGTTTCCGGCGCCGGCGGGCGGGCCCGCCTGGGTCCGGTCGGTGCTCGGCCCGATGCCCTGGCTGAAAATCGTGCCGACCAACGGCGTCGACGAACACAACGCGGCCGACTGGCTGGCAGCCGGGGTGTTCGGCGTCGGGTTCGTGGCCCCGCTGTTCCCGGTCGACGACCTGGCCGCCGGGCGCTGGGACGCGATCGAAGCGCGCGCGGCGCGTTCCATCGCCGCCGTGCGAGGCGCCTGAACCGCGTTCCGTTCCCAATGATCGCCGTTTTTCGATTCCGCCATACGGTCACGCCCGAGGAGATCGACCCACTCGGCCATGCCGGCAACACGCACTACGTTCGCTGGATGCAGGACGCCGCCGTGGCCCACTCCGAGGCGCTGGGCTGGCCGCTGGAGCGGTTCCTGGTGCTCGGCGCCGGCTGGGTCGTGCGCTCGCACCGGGTGACCTACCTGCGGCAGGCCCTGGAGCGCGAGGTGATCGAGGTGACGACCTGGGTGGCGAACATGCGGCGCTCGACCTCGCTGCGCAAGTACGAGATCCGCAACGCGTCTGGCGATCTGCTGGCCCGCGCGGAAACCGACTGGGCCTTCATCGATTACACCAGACAACGCCCGGTCCGCGTGCCGGAAGCGGTGGCGACGTGTTTTCCGGTCGTCGGCGAGTCACCGACCGCTTCATAGGGGGGTATCCCGCGCGTGCGACGCGCGGGGATCAGGCGCGAACGCGTTCCATGCCCGGGTCGTACAGCGGTTTCAGCGACAGGGTCGCGGGGTAGCGTCGCCCGGCGACGTCGACCTCCCAGGTTCCCGCCGCGAGGTACTCGGCGTCGACCGCCGGCTCGCCGTGGATCATCGCCAGCCCGACCGCGCCGCCGAGGGTATGGCCGTAGGAAGCCGCGCGCACTTCGCCGACCGGTTGACCGTCGCGCAGCACGATTTCCCCGTGGTGCATCAGCGGTTCGGGATCGTTCAGCAGCACCTGCACCAGGCGGCGCGGCCATGGCGCAGCGGCCTTGCGTTCGATACAGGCCGCCTTGCCGATGAAATCGGCCGGCTTGTCGAGACGCACGGCGAAGCCGAGGCCGGTCGCGTAGGGGTCGTCGGTGTTGTCGATGTCGTGGCCGTAATCCCGGTAGGCTTTTTCCAGGCGCAGGCTGGACAGCGCGCGCAACCCCGCGTGCCGCAACCCGAAGTGTTCACCGGCGGCGCACAGCGCGTCGTAGACGTGCACGGCCTGTTCCGCGGGGATGTACAACTCGTAGCCCAGTTCGCCGAGGTAGGTGATGCGCACGCAGATGACCCGCGCCAGGCCGATGTCGATCTCGCGCACGCCACGGAACGGAAACGCCGCGTTGGAAAGATCGGCTGCGGTCAGCGATTGCAGCAGTGCGCGCGAGCGGGGCCCCTGGATGTTCAGTTGCCCGTAGGCGGAGGTCACGTCGGTGACGGTGACGAAGCGTTCCGGTTCGAGGTGCCGCCGCATCCACGCCTCGGTGTGCCGATGCGCGGTGTCCGAGGTGACCACCATGTAGTCGTCCTCGGTGAAGCGGATCACCGTCAGATCGGCTTCCAGCGTGCCGGCCTCGTTGAGCCACTGCGTGTAGGTGATGCGGTGGTCCGCGCCGGCCACGCGGTTTGCTGAAAGGTGCTCGAGAAAAGCGCCGGCATCGCGGCCCTGCACGCGGAATTTGCCCATGAAGCTCATGTCCATCAGGATCACGCCTTCACGGCAGGCCGCGTGCTCTTCCGCCCACCACGGGAACCAGTTCTGGCGCGCCCAGGTCAGGCGCTCGATGTTTGGTTCCGCGCCCGGCGGCGCGTACCAGGCCGGCGACTCCCAGCCACTGACGTCGCGGAAGAAGGCGCCCCGGGCGGCCAGGCGGTCGTGGAACGGCGAGCGTTTCGCGCCCCGGGCGGTTTCCGGCGAGCGGTCCGGGTAGTGGCACTGGTAGACCAGGCCGAGCGACTCGTGACCGCGCTGGCGGCGGTACTCCGGGTTGCACTGGAACGGGTGGAAACGGTCGGCGTTGATCGCCGTGACGTCGACGTCCGGCCGGCCGTTGACGATCCAGTGCGCCAGCAGGCGGCCAATGCCGCCGCCGGTGATGATGCCGACCGAGTTGAGCCCGGCGGCGACGAAGTAATTGCGGATTTCCGGCGCCTCGCCGACCACCGGTGCGAGGTCGGGCGTGAAACTTTCGGGGCCGCAGAAAAACTTGCGGATGCCGGTCTCCATCGAAACCGGCACGCGGCGCATCGCGTTCTCCAGGAACGGTGTCAGGCGGTCCCAGTCCGGCGGCAGTTCGCCGAAGGAAAAGTCGTCCGGAATGCCGTCGACGCGCCAGGGCGCGCAATCCTTCTCGAACATGCCGATCATCAGGCCGCCGGTTTCCTCGCGGTAATAGGCGTAGCGGGACGGATCCTCGAGCACCGGCAGGTCACGGTCCATGCCGGGGATATCGTCGGTGATCAGGTAGTAGTGCTCGGCCGCCTGGTTGGGGATGCAGACACCGGAGCGCTCGCCGAGCTGGCGGGCCCACATGCCGGCGCAGTTGACGACCGCGCCGGCCCGCACTTCGCCCTGGTCCGTGCGGACCCCGTACACTTCGCGGTCGCGCACCAGCACGTCCTCGACCCGCACGTTCTGCTGAATCCGGGCGCCTTTCAGCTTCGCGCCCTTCGCCAGCGCCATGGTGACGTCGACCGGGTTGATGCGCCCGTCGCGCGGCGTGTAGAAACCGGCCGCGATGTCGCCGACCTCGGCCAGAGGGAACAGCGCGCTCACCTCGGACGGCGAAAGTTCCTCGACGTCGTTGCCGTGGTAGCGGTTGAAGGCCGCGATCCGGCGTTGCTCCTCCAGGCGTTCGGCGTCGGCGGCCACCTCGATGAACCCGACCGGCGCAAAGCCGGTCGGCTGGCCGGTTTCCTGTTCCAGCCGTTCGTAGAGTTGCCGCGAGTAGCGCCGGATCTCGAGCAGGGTTTCCGATGACGAGCCGTAGGTCGTCATCAGGCCGGCCGCGTGCCAGGTGGTGCCCGAGGTGAGCTGGTCGCGCTCGAGCAGCAGCACGTCGCCGCAGCCCAGGTCCGCCAGGTGGTAGGCCACCGAGCATCCGATAATCCCGCCGCCGATGACGACGACGTCCGCGCTCTCAGGAAGCGTCACGATGCGGTCTCCGTTCGGGCCGGCGAGCGCCGGCGCCGCGATTCAGTTGTACAGACCCTCGGCCCGGTTGAAATACACGGTGATGTTGCGGTTCTTCCACGCGTAGGTGTGGGAGCCGTCCGTCTTGACCTTGTGGTCGACGCCTGCGCCGTCCTGGTCGTGAAAACGGCCGGCATGCTCGCCGGGCGCCAGGTCGAAGGACTCACCGTTGGCCAGCCGGATGCCGACGCGGTCCGGGTGTTGCGTAATGGTGCAGTACCCCGTCGCGCCGGTCGCCGTTTCGCCGTTCTCCTGCACCTCGCAAAAGGCGTCTTCGCTGTCCGCGCCGGCCGCCAACGGCAACAAAGCGAGTCCGGTCACTACCAGCGCCAGGCTGAACTTCAGGGACGATTTCATTGAACCACCTCGTTACCGTTCGTGTCGGGGCGACGATCGCGCGCCGGGCGAAAAAAGCCGGTGCGCCACCACCGGTCATTATAGAGCCGGGGGTCGTGACGGTCAGCGCTTTTTGGCCGTCGCCGGTTCACCGCGCGGCTTTCCACGACCCGCGCGCAAAGGCTAAACTGAAGGCGCCCCGGGATCGGGGCCGGGCCGGAGACCCCATTGGAATCGTTCGCGGAAATCTGGAACTACCCCCTGTTCAGCCTGAGTACCGGCGGCGAGGTCACCGTCAGTCAGCTGGTCATGGCGGTGCTGCTGGTCGTGGGCGGGCTCTGGCTGGGCTATCTGATGCAGCGCGCTCTGGGGCGCTTCCTGCAGCGCAAGGACGTCAGCCCGCACATCATCGAGACCCTCAAGCGCCTGCTCTTCTACTTCATCCTGGTGCTGCTGTTCATCACCGCGCTGGGCATGATGCGCATCCCGGTCACCGCGCTGGCGTTCATCAGTGGCGCGGTCGCGATCGGCGTCGGCTTCGGCGCGCAAAGCATCATCAACAACCTGATCAGCGGTTGGATCCTGATGTCCGAACGCCCGGTGCGGATCGGCGATTTCGTCGAGATCGACAGCCACCGCGGCGTGGTCGAAAACATCGGTAACCGCTCCACGCGGATCAAGCGCATCGACGGTGTGCACCTGCTGGTGCCCAACAGCCAGATGCTGGAACGCGTGGTCATCAACTGGACGCTGGTGGACAAGAAATTCCGCACTTCCGTGCGCGTCGGCGTGGCCTACGGTTCGCCGGTGCGGCGTGTCCAGCAACTGCTGCTGCAGGCGGCGGCCGAGCACGATTTCGTGCTGGATGAGCCGGCGCCCGTCGCGGTATTCGAGGACTACGGCGATAACGCGTTGATCTTCGACCTGTTTTTCTGGTGCGAAGGATTCGGCGAGCGGGAACTGCGGGTCATGCGCAGCGACATCCGCTTCAGGCTCGAGGAACTGTTCCGTGAGAACGACATCACGGTCGCCTTCCCGCAGCGCGATGTTCACCTGTTCTCGGGTGAACCGGTCCGCGTGACGGTGGACCGCGGCCGCAACGGCGGCGGGCAGGCGTCGTGACCGTGGACCAGGCAGCGCCGTTCACCGTGCTCACATTGGACGGGCAGGGCGGCTTCCAGCCCTTCGAAGGCGATCCCGAATTCGCCCGCCCGACGCCCGGGGGCGCGCAGTGGGTCCATGTCAATTTTTCCACCGAAGCGGGGTCGGACTGGCTGGCGCGGCACAGCGGCATCGCGCCCACCATCGTCGAGGCCATGGTGGAGGAAGACAGCCGCCCGCGGTTCGTGGGTCACGGCGAGGGCGCGCTGATGATTCTGCGCGGCGTCAACCTGAATCCCGGGTCCGAGATCGAGGACATGATCTCGGTGCGTATCTGGCTGGAACGGGATCGTATCGTCACCGCGAGTCGCCGCCATCTGCGCTCGGTCTCCGACGTGTTCGACGCGCTGGAAAAAAATGACGGACCGCGCTCGGCCGCGGCGGTGCTGCTGGTGCTGGTCGAGCGGCTGGGTTTCTACATCGGCGAAGTGGTCGACCAGCTCGGTGAGCGGCTCGAAGCCGCCGAGACCGGCGTAACCGACCCGTCCGTTGTGGTGCGCGGCAGCCCGTTCAGCGCGATCCGCCGCAAGACGGCGCGCATCCGGCGGTCGCTGGCGCCGCAACGCGAGGCGCTGGAACGCACGTCGCAGAACGTTGCCGAGCTGTTCGGCGTCCAGCAGGTCCACGATTTGCGCGAGGAGGTCAACTGGTTCACCTTGCTGCTCGAAGAACTCGACCTGATCCGGGAACGCGCCCTGGTGGCCCAGGAGGAGTTCCTGGGGATTCTTGCGCACGACCAGAATCAGCGCATGCTGGTGCTGGCGATCGTTTCCGCCATCTTCCTGCCGCTGTCGTTCCTGACCGGTTTGATGGGCATGAACGTGGCGGGTTTGCCGGGAATGGAAAACCCCTGGTCGTTCTGGATCCTGGTGGGTCTGATGACGGGGGTGGCCGCGGTCATCCTGGTGCTGTTCCGGATCAAGAAGTGGCTGTGAACGGCGCCCCGGCATCCGCGCCGGAGCGCCACGATTCCGTCAGCGCCAGTCGTCGCTGAGACCGAATTCTTCCCAGTCGTTCAGTTCGGAATACAGCTTTTTCATCTCGCGACGGCGTTCGATTTTGCGGCGGGCCGTGCCGCGGCCGCGCTTTTCATCGAGGTCGTCTTCCCACTCCGAATCCGGGAATCCCCGCGCTACGGCCGCCAGATCGATTCCGTCATCGAAGTCATCGAAGTCATCGAGCGCATCGAGTTCAAAATCACGGAGGTGTTTTCCGCTTTTCTTGCCCATCGTATCTCTCCACGAAAAAAGGTACTGCGCCTTTCGCCGCGAATATAGGGCGCATGTATCTTTATGTCAAGATACTTTATGACGAGGGAACGAGGCTTGAATGGCTCGCGTGACCGATGGGTCGCGCTGCCGCACCGCCCGCCTTTGCTCCGGTAGCTGCGCGTCAGCGTATTTCGAAGTGAGGCGGCAGGCGGCCGACCGGTCGATCCCGGAATGACCCTGTCGAGCGTGACCGGAATTTCGCTCCAGCAGGGTTTCGAACGCGTATTCGAACGTGAAGCGGGAAACGACGCCTCAGTTTTCCTGCGACGTCAGCACCAGTCGCAACAAGTCGCTGAGCGCGTTCCGCTGGCGCGTGCTCAGGGATTCGAGCGCGTCCATCGCCGTTTCGAAGCGCGCCTCGGTGGCGCTTTCGATCAGTTTCAGGCCCTGGTCGGTGAGTTGCACCAGGACCTTGCGCCGATCGGAGTCGTCCTTCAGGCGACGCACCAGGCCTTCCTCCTCGAGCCGGTCGATCCGGTTGGTCATGGCGCCGGAGGTCAGCATGGCGGAATCGGCCAGGGCGGTTGCGGGCATGGTGAACGGGGCGCCCTGTCGGCGGAGCGTCGCCAGAACGTCGTACTGCCACCACTGAAGGTCGTATTCCTGCAGGCGCGCTGCGGTCTGTTCGGCCAGGATTTTCGCCAGCGCCTGGATGCGCAGCACCACCCCCATCGGCTCGGGGTCAAGATCGGGCCGCTGTTCGCTCCAGTCCCGTTGCAGTGCGTCGATCGTGTCTCGGTTCACGAATGAAATGGTACCGCGAACTAGCGCGCGCTTGAATTCCGGTTCTGCGGACGCGTCGCGGCCCGCTTGCCGCCGCGCGAGAAACGGTCGAATTTCGGGGAACGCGCCACGGTCTTTCGACGGGGCGGTTCGCTCGGGGTGATCTTTTTGCGAGGGGGCATATCATTGACTCCGGTCGTGTGGGGCCCGTGGGCCGATTACACGCCCAGAATATCTTTATGTCAAGATATCTAAGGTGTTTCGCTTCCCTTCTTTCGCCTGCGGCGAAAACCGGCTGCGCTCAACTGCAGAGTCTGAGTTTGCCTCTGGCTTACGCCAACCGGCAAAC
>JARROJ010000035.1:0-43962 GCA_037384065.1 Lysobacterales bacterium | reverse complement strand
TGAAGAAGGCGTGGTGCCGGGCGGCGGTGTGGCCCTGGTGCGGACCCTGGAGAAGGTCTCCAAGCTGAAAGGCGACAACGAAGACCAGAACGTCGGTATCGCCATCGCCGTACGAGCCATGCAGGAACCGCTGCGCCAGATCGTCACCAACGCGGGCGAGGAAGGCTCGGTGGTGCTGAACAAGGTGCGCGACGGCAAGGGCAGCTTCGGCTACAACGCCGCCACCGGCGTGTACGAAGACATGATCAAGGCCGGCATCCTGGATCCGACCAAGGTCGTGCGCTCCGCGTTGCAGAACGCCGCGTCCATCGCCGGCCTGATGATCACCACCGAAGCCATGGTTGCTGAACTTCCGAAGGAAGAAGCGCCGATGGGCGGTGGCGACATGGGCGGTATGGGTGGCATGGGCGGCATGATGTAAGGCCAACGCCTGACCATGCTGTCCAGGCTCCCAGCCTGTTATGAGAAACCCCGCCCTCGTGGCGGGGTTTCTTTTTGCGAAAGCCGATTCTATCGCCCGGAGATACGGTCCAGGACAGATCTGAAAGCAAAATGGACTGAATCTACCCCGGAATACGGTAGCCTGTGTTCGCCCGAATCCCCGTGACGCCTTGCGACGCCCCTAACCGGCGTTTCCGTGCAAAATGTAGAAAAAGGATCCGCGAATGAGAACGATCGAAATTTTCGTCCTGGCGTGTTTCTCCCTGGTGACCGCAGCTTCGCAGGCAGCGACGCACGTGGTGCATATTTTTGACCACACGGCCAGGCAGTCCATGGTTTTTGAACCGTTTTATCTGCAAATCGACGTGGGTGACACGGTGGAATTCATATCAGACAGCGCCGGACATATTACCCAGTCGGTCTTCGTCCCCGACGGCGCCAATACCTGGAAAGGCCAACCGAACGAGAAGGTCTCGTCCCTGTTCAACAAGGAAGGACTGTACATTTACGAATGCCGTTATCACGGGAATCTGGGAATGGCCGGCGTGATTCAGGCGGGAAAGGCGATCAATCTGAAAGAGGTCAAGGCGTTCTACCGTGAGTACCGGGAGAAACTGCTGATGAACCAGGAAAGACTCGACGCCATCATCAATGCAATAGAGTGAACGATCGCACGGTTGTAGGGTTGCAGGGTCGGGCCACCCCAAGAACCTGGATTTGCGGCCTCATTACGAGGCCAGCGTGATCCCGAATACGGTCAAGGACGGCGAAGGCAATTACGGCTACAACGCCGCCAAGGGCGAGTACACGGACATGATCGAAGCCGGCATCCTGGATCTACACGCCACATTCTCCGGATTCTCCGGGTCCGACCAACACAACCCTATGATTTCCGCGCCCGCTGCCTCACCGGCGATGAACTGAGCAGGTTATTCGGGTCGGGCCACAGCGAATCTCACTGATTCAGAAGGTTACGCTGAACAAGCGTTGTTTTCAGTTCTTAAACACGAGGCCTTTGGGCCAAAAAAGCAATTTAAGGACTGCCGATCCGTGGCGCTCCCAGCTCCACATTTTTGGCGGCAAAATGTAGCTTCGAAGTAACAGTTATCTCAGGGCTCTTTAGAGTTTTAGTGTTAGTTCAACCAGTTGAACATGGAAGGCATGGCCCGACCCCGAAAGTCCCGGCGGTATTGGAATCACGCCCCTGCTTTCGATGATGCACGCCCCAAATGCGGGTGGGCAGTCGTTCGAATTACACTACAGCGCCAGGCGCGCCGCCGATCTGGCCGTTCGACGGACAATGGAGATCCTGGCCGGTGAGCGCGCTCGCTTCCATGCCGCCAGGGAACCTGGCGCACCGAGACTCGACCTTGAGACCAAGCTCCGAGTCGTTGCCGGTATCGAAGACCCACCGCTGATCGCGAAAATCCTGGGACACGTTCGGCGGCGTCGGGCGATGATCGGCAACACGCCACGATCACCACCGGATTTACAACCGGAACTGACTTTCACCTGAAACGGTTGGGCGGAAGCCCGTGGAATCGTGCGGCTACTCGCATTGCATGTCCAGGGTTCCGACCGGCCGGCAGAACGGCGGCCAGCCATATTCCCGCCAGTACGCATCCAGCCCCAGTTTACCGACGACCCGGCGAAAAACGGGGTGCCGGCGCACCTCGGCCATCAAGGGGTTCCACAGGCCATACGAGTCGGGTGTGCGGAGCAAGGCGTCGATCGCGAGGTCGGTATCGCCGAAGTAGGCGGCCCAGTTGGCGGTCCAGTAATCCGCGGAGATGACGGGCATGTCCCGTTCGAACGCTGCGCGCAGGATAGCCCGGGCCGCAAGCGGCTCATCGAGTCGCTCCGCCATGTCGGGAAAGACGCCGAGGCGACCCTCGGGCGTGTGTTTCAGGATGCGCTCGAGCCACAGCGCGATGGCATTCCGGTCCGTGCTCGACAGCGCGCTCTCGAAGCAGATCAAGGCGTTCATCCAGTGGGGTGGTTCCTCCAGTGACCAGGCCCGTTCGCAAAGATCGAGCGAGTCCTCCGCCTGGCCGTTGATCAGGTAGGCGTGCGCCAGTTGTGTGGCGATGTCGACACGCAGGGGGTCGAGCATTTGAGCCCGCTCAAGCACCGCAACGGCCTCGGACCCACGGCCGGTTTTGATCAGGGCGAGTCCGCGCGAGAACAGGACGGTCGGGTGCAGTTCGAGGCTGCGCGGGTCGGCGCGCGCCAACAGGCGGTCGCATGCGGACCATTCGTGGCGTGTCATGTGCGCGTCGATCGAAGCGGCCAGGACAATCGGGGAATTAGGCGCCAGTTCGCGTGCTTTACGGAGCGCGGCTTCCGCCGGTTCCGTCCAGTCGACCGGCAGCGTGTCTTCGAAGATCCGCGGCCCAAAGTCGTAGAAGGTGGCCAGTGCGACCCAGGCAAGGGCGTAGTCCGGATCCCAATCCACGGCCTGTTCCAGCAGGTGGATTCCCTCGAGGTGCGATTCCGTGCTGCGAAGGAACAGGTCCCAGGCTCTCTGATAGGCCTCGAACGCCTTGACGACCGAGGGGCCGCCATCTACCTGCGCCAATTCACCCACTTTCAGCGAAATGCTCAGCGCGATGAGGATCGATTCGGCGATCTCGTCCTGCACGGCAATCAGGTCGGCATAATCGCTGTCGAATACCTCGGACCAGACATTGAAGCCGCTGGCCGCGTCGAGCAGCCGGGTGGTGATGCGAACGTGTTGCCCGGATCGCCGCACGCTGCCTTCGAGCAGGTAGCGGACCCCGAGCGTTTCGGCGATCAGGCGGGGGTCGTCGCTTGCCTCCCGGTAGCGGAACGAGGACGCCTGGCCGATCACTTTCAGGTCCGGAATGCGGGCGAGGTGGGCGATCAGCTCCGCCGCCAACCCGTCAGCAATCCAGCCCTGGTCGCGACCCGGGCTGGCATCGACGAACGGCAGCACGGCGAGGGATTTCTCGTCTGAGAGCGGCCTCGTTTCCGCGCTTTTCCAGCCGTCCAGATGCCATGCGGTCACGAGGATCAGCGTTATCAGCACCAGTGCCGCCGCCGGGGCGCCCGGGCGACGTCTTGCCCGGGCCGCCTGGGTCCTGGCCTCGACCGCGACATTGCCGGCGTCGTCACTCGATGGCAGGGGTGCGATGGGCGCGACGAGTCGGAATCCGACTTTGGGAATGGTCTCGATAAAGCTTGGCGACTGCGCCGAGTCACCGAGTGCATGGCGCAGTTCGGCGATGCACTGGGTCAGGGTGGCGTCGGATACGACGGCGGCCGGCCAGACGGCCTCGAACAGTTCGTCCCGGGTCACCACCTCGCCATGGCCTTCGGCAAGGCGATCGAGCACGGCCATCGCCTTGGGCTTGATGTGAACCATCTCCTCGCCACGCTCGACCTGGTCGAGCGACGGTCGGATGGTCCAGTCGCCCAGGCGATAATCGCCGCGCATATCGCTCCCCATTCCTGCCCGGGGTGTTCCTTATCAGTCTACTGCAAATACCGGCGAAGTTTTGGCGGGTCGCCTCTTGGCCCGCGGCCGCGCACGGTGGCTTTGATTTCGCTTTTAAAAGGCTTTTGTTTCGATGGGGACGCCGGTCCGCGACGGCGCTAGCCTCGGTACGAGTCAGTCAGGACGGGAGAGAGCGATGAAACGACTGAATGTTCTGTGCGTCGCGATGGTGCTTGCCGCCGCGACGATCTTCGGGGCGGCGCCGGCGTTTGCCGACGACCACGCCGCCAACAACACGTACGAGATGTCCGTGGTCGTTAACCGCGCCTTTGGCGAACTGGTATCGCATGGTCGCTATGAGCGCGCCATTCTGCGCATTGCGAGCCATCCGAACCGGTTTCCGTTTGCGACGGCGACCAACCTGTGCGTCGCGCACACGATGGTCGGCCAGTACCGGCACGCGCTGAGATACTGCGACGAGGCTCTGGAGGCGGCGGAAGATGCCGCGGCCACCGGGCGCCGCAGGGACCGGGATTACACGACCGAGTGGGCGCTGGCGTTCTCGAACCGGGGCGTTCTGCGCGCCCGGATGGGCGATGCGAAAGGCGCCGCGCACGATTTCCGGATGGCCATCGACCTGCACGGTGACTCGCAGTTGCCGGTGCACAACATGGCGCGTCTGCATCACGAGATCGAAGACGACGCCCTGGCCGCGAAATAATGCGTACCGGGTGGTTTGACTGAATTCGGGGAGGGCTGCGTGGTACGGGAAGCGGCGATTCGCACAGCGGACCGCCGCTTCGACCGCCGCCCCTGAGCGGGGCGCAGCGCCTTTAGCGGGTGTTTGCGATTGACATCCAGACCTACCCCCAGCGCGGCGGCACGCTACGGGTGATCGCCTGCATCGAAGACCTGCTGCCGATCGCCAAGATCCTGGGACATATTCGGCGGCGTGAGGCCCTGATCCGCAACACACCACGATCACCACCGGATTTACAACCGGAACTGACTCCCTCCCGAGACGGTTGGGCGGAAACCCAGGGCGTCTTGCGCCTGCTCGCCCGGATTTCAAACCTTCCTAACGGATTCAGTGGCCCGTGACCGGGTGGAATGCATGCACACCCCGAGCCGCTTGCCTGCGGCGTGTATCTTCCATCCGTATTCGGCGAAACATGCCTGCCTGAGTTATCAGAGACGTGGTTTATTCTTTCTATCCGCGGCCTGGGGTTCGAGTTCTCCGATTTCTGTGCTCATGGCTGCCCGTTGCCTGATGGGTTTGTTTGAAAATGCGGAGACGATATTGCGGCGATCAGGCCGTTGCTCGGACCGAGGTCTGAGAAGTCGCGATCAGCGCGGCTCAGCGATCGATTTTTTCAAGTTTGCGGTACAGCGTTCGCCGGCTGATGCCGAGCTTTTCGGCCAGTTCATCACGGTCGCCTTCAAAGCCGGAAACGGCCGCCTTCAGGTAACGTCGCTCCACTTCGTCCAGCGGCAGGATATCGTCGTTCGAAGCGACCGCATCGGCGACAGGAACCGTCAATTCGTCGCGGATTCCGGCCGGTAAGTGCTGCGGAAGAATCTCGTCACCGTCCGCCAGCAAGAGCGCGCGTTCCAGCAGGTTCAGCAATTCACGGATGTTGCCGGGAAAGCGGTAAGCCTGCAGCAGGGCGAGTGTCTCGTCCGCCAGCATGAACCGGCGTTTGGGTGACAGGCGCCTGAGCAGCGAATCCGCCAGCAGCGGAATGTCGTCGGCGCGCTCGCGCAGCGCGGGCAGCGGGATCGGAAAGGTGCTGATGCGGTAATAGAGATCCCGGCGAAACCGTCCCTCGCCGACCATGCCGTAAAGGTCGCGGTGCGTGGCGGTGATCAGCCTGAAATTCGACTGCCGCGGTTCCACGCTGCCCACGCGGCGGTAAGTGCCGGTTTCGAGCAGGCGCAGCAGCTTGACCTGCAGGCTCAGCGGCACGTCGCCGATCTCGTCCAGGAACAGGGTTCCGCGGTCCGCCGACTCGACCAGGCCCACCTTTCGGGCATGCGCCCCGGTAAAGGCGCCGCGCTCGTGTCCGAACAGCTCGCTTTCGAACAGCGACTCCGTCAGGCCGGAGCATTCGACCACCACGAAAGGCCGGTCGGCGCGTGCACTGCCATCGTGGATTGCGCGCGCCACCAGTTCCTTGCCGGTCCCCGACTCACCCTGCAGGAGCACGGCGGTCTCGGCCGGCGCCACGCGGTTCAGCAGGTCGAGCATGCGCGTGAACGTGGCGGAGCGCCCGACCATGCGAAAGGCGTCCGTGCGACTACTGGCGGTGCGCGTTTCGCGCAGGATCTCCACCAGGTAGGCGATTTCACCGTTCTGGTCGCGCACCGGATGGGTCTCGACGTCGACATGCTCCTCGCCGCGCGTGGTCTGATGCAGGTGCAGCACGCGCTTGGCGGCGCCGGTGGAAAGGCAGTGCGCCAGCGGGCAGCTCTCACCGGCGCGGTCGCAGGGCACGTCGATCTTGTGTGAAACCTCGTAGCAGGTGCGGTCGTACAGCGGCTTTCCGTCACCGTACGCTTCCCGGTAAGCCCCGTTGGCGGCGAGGATCCGGTAGTCCAGGCTCAGGGCGACGGCGGGCGCATCGATGATATCCAGCACGCCCGTGATTTCAGTCCGGTTTTCGATGTCGAATTCACGTACCTGGTCCACACCGGCTCACCTTTTGTCAATTTTGACACAATGATAAGTCATCTCTGTCATTTTTGACACTCAGTTCTCGTGTCCAACGGCAAGCAGGAAGCGTTTCCCAACCGTCGAACGAATTTTTCACTCGTATATTCAGTGGCTTATCCATCGGGACGCACCCTGCATCCCAATTGGCTTGAAATTTGCTGGTTAAGGGTAACTTGCTCACCCCACGCCGCAGACGAGAATAATGATTTTCAGGCAGTTCTCCGCCACTGACAGACAGCTGAGTTACCTGTTCGCGGACCCCGTGACGCGGCAGGCCGTCATCGTCGACCCGCATCTTGGCCTTGAAGACGCCTATTTCGCGGTAATCAAACACCTGGACCTCCAGTTGATCTTCGTGTTGGAGTCCCATTCGCACGAATCGCACCGCAGCGCGGCGCCGGTGCTGTGCGAAGAAACGGGAGCGCAACGCCTCATTCCGCTCCTCGCCGGGGACCGTACAGCGGCGCGGGCGGTTCACGACCACGAGGCGATTTTTTTCGGCGAAGAATATTTCTCGGCGCTGCATACCCCCGGTCACAGCCCCTGCTCCACCTGCTTTTGCTGGAACGGCCGGGTCTTCACCGGCCATACCCTGCTCTGCGGCGCGGCCGGGCCCTGCAACCGGTCCGATTCAAACGCCGAACACTTGTATGACTCCATCGTCGAGCAGTTGTACACGCTTCCGGGCGAGACCGTGGTCTGCCCCGGCTACGAACTGGACAGCCTGGCATCGACGATCAATGACGAGCGCAGCTGCAACCGGGAACTCACCGCGGCGACCCCGCGTGAAACGTTCATCGCGATGAAAAAACGCGATACGCGCGCACCCGGCTGGCCGATCCTCCGGCCCTTCTCGAGCCTGGCACAAGGATCGCAGCAATGAGCATTCAGACCACGAATTCATTCCCCGTAGACCAGGCAAACGAAAGCATCTGGCGCGTTCCGCTGGTCCGTCACCTTTCGATCGTCATCGTGATCAAGCTGACCCTTCTTTTCACGATCTGGTTCCTGTTTTTCCGCCAACCCGCCGGAACCCCCGAGCCAGGTTCCGACATCCACGACCATATCGCCGGTCCGAAAACCGCCATGGTTTCACACCAACACGACTGAGGCCCTTTGATGATTGCTGAATCCGTTGTTGAACTATCGAGGTTACAGTTCGCCCTCACGGCAATGTACCACTTTCTTTTTGTCCCGCTGACGCTGGGCCTCTCGTTCCTGTTGTTCATCATGGAATCCGTTTACGTGATGACCGGCAAGGAAGTCTACAAGGACATGACCAAGTTCTGGGGCAAGCTGTTCGGTATCAACTTCGCGCTGGGCGTGACCACCGGCATCACCATGGAGTTCCAGTTCGGAACCAACTGGGCCTACTACTCGCACTACGTCGGTGACGTGTTCGGCGCACCGCTCGCGATCGAAGGGCTGATGGCGTTCTTCCTGGAATCGACCTTCATCGGCCTGTTCTTCTTCGGCTGGGATCGCCTCAGCAAGCAGAAACACCTCCTGGTGACCTTTCTGATGGCGTTCGGCTCCAACCTGTCGGCGCTGTGGATCCTGGTCGCCAACGGCTGGATGCAGAACCCGATCGGTGCCGAGTTCAACTTCGAAACCATGCGCATGGAAATGAGCAGCTTCGCCGATCTCGTGCTCAACCCGGTCGCACAGGTCAAGTTCGTCCACACGGTCGCGGCCGGTTACGTGACGGGTTCCATGTTCGTTCTGGGCATCAGCGCCTGGTACATGCTCAAGAAACGCGACCTCGGGTTCGCGAGGCGTTCATTCGCCATTGCCGCGGCCTTCGGGCTGGCTTCCATCCTGTCCGTGATCGTGCTGGGTGATGAAAGCGGTTACGAAATGGGCGACGTGCAGAAAACCAAGCTCGCCGCCATCGAGGCCGAGTGGGACACGCACGAAGCGCCGGCGCCGTTTACGGTGATCGGCCTGCCCAACGAGGAAGAACAGCGCACCGATTACGCCATTCGGATTCCCTGGGTGCTCGGCCTCATCGCCACACGCTCGACCAACGAGGAAGTCGTCGGCATCAGGGACCTGAAGGCGCAGCACGAACAACGCATCCGCAACGGCATGGAAGCTTACGGCCTGTTGCAGACGCTGCGCAGCGGCAGTTACAGCGAGGCGGATCGCACCGCGTTCGAACACGTGGTGGACGACCTGGGTTACGGACTTCTGCTGAAGAAATACACAGCCAACGTGGTGGATGCCACCGAGGAACAGATCATGGCCGCCGTCGACGACACGATCCCGGCCGTCGCACCGCTGTTCTGGAGCTTCCGCCTGATGGTCCTCGCCGCGTTCACCATGCTGTTCATCTTCGCAATGAGCGTTTACTACGTCGCCAAACGCGTCGAGTTTCGCAAGACCTGGCTGTTGAAGATGGCACTGTTCGGCATTCCCCTGCCCTGGCTCGCATCCGAACTGGGGTGGTTCGTGGCCGAGTACGGCCGTCAGCCGTGGTCCATCGGCGAGGTGCTGCCGGTGCACATGAGCACATCCGTACTCAGCGCCGGCGACCTGATGTTCTCGCTGTTCGGGTTCATCGGGTTCTACACCTTGCTGCTGGTGGTCGAACTCTACCTGATGTTCCGCTTCGCACGGCTCGGACCCAGCAGCCTGCATACCGGCCGTTACGCACTGGAGGCCCAAGATGATCATTGATTACGAAACACTGAAACTGGTCTGGTGGCTGCTCGTCGGCATCCTGCTGATCGGCTTCGCCATCACCGACGGCTTTGACATGGGCGCCGGCGCGCTGCTGCCCTTCCTCGGCAAGAACGACGAGGAACGCCGCGTAATCATCAACACGGTGGGGCCGCACTGGGACGGCAACCAGGTCTGGTTCATCACCGCCGGCGGCGCGATCTTCGCCGCCTGGCCCGCGGTTTACGCCGCCGCATTTTCCGGCTTTTACATCGCCATGCTGCTGGTGCTGTTCGCGCTGTTCTTCAGGCCGGTTGGCTTCGACTACCGCAGCAAGATCGAGGACCCGCGCTGGCGCAAGACCTGGGACTGGGGCCTGTTCGTCGGCGGCGCGGTGCCCGCGCTGATCTTTGGCGTGGCCTTCGGCAACCTGTTGCTCGGCGTGCCGTTCGAACTGAACGAGTACCTGCGACCGACCTACACCGGCAGCTTCTGGGGGCTGCTCAATCCCTTTGCGCTGCTGTGCGGCGTGGTCAGCCTGTTCATGCTGGTGATGCACGGCGCGGTCTGGCTGCAGATGCGCTGCCAGGAAACCATCGCTGACCGCGCACGCGGAGCCGTCCAGCTGTCCGCGATCGTCGTGATCGTGGGATTCGCCGCTGCAGGACTGCTCATCGCCAACTGGGTCGAGGGATACGCCATCACCTCCATGCCTCCCGGTGACGCGCAGTCCAACCCGCTGGCCAAGGAAGTGATGCACGGCAACGTCAGCTGGCTCGGCAATTTCAGCGCCTACCCGTGGATGGTCATCGCCCCGGTGCTCGGTTTCGGTGGCGCACTGGCAACATTGCTTCTTGCGCGCGTCAACCGCCCGGGCTGGGGTTTCCTGACCAGTTCGCTGGCCATGACCGGCATCATCCTGACCGCCGGGTTCGCCATGTTCCCGTTCATCATGCCGTCGATCACGGAGCCGGGAAGCAGCCTGACGCTGTTCGACGCCGCTTCCAGCCACCTGACGCTGACCGTGATGTTCTGGGCCGTGGTGATCTTCCTGCCGCTGATCCTCGGCTACACGGTATGGACCTACCGCGCCATGTGGGGACGGGTCACCGTCGAGCAGATTCGCGAACACACGCATTCAGCGTACTGAACGAGGAGATAACGCATGTGGTATTTCACCTGGATTCTCGGCCTTGGTTTCGCCGTCGGCGCAGGCATTCTCAACGCATTGTGGCTGGAAGCGCAGCCGCGAAGCGCCGATCTAACGGAAGAAGATCTTGACTGAACTCCGCCAGGAGGTACCAGCTCATCATCAGGGAAGGCGCGGCACCCGACCACGGGGCGCTGGTTCTCGGTGCGCTGGGTATGGCGGCGGGCTTCGTGCACGGCGTGGGTTTCGTCCCGCGAAAGACGGTCTTCAGAATCATCCTCGGCCCGACCGCCGCGTGGCTCCTGATGCCGCTGGGCAGTTGGCTGATGCTCAATTGAAACGGAATGAGACAATGAACGCGAACAATCCCGATTCTCTGAACAAAGAACAGGAGCACGAGTGCTGCCGCGAGCACGGCCAGCAGCGTTGCCGGGACGGTCATGGTCATGCCCACGGCCACCACCATGAGCCCGGCCACGAGTGCTGTGGCGGACGCCGGCGCCGCGAGGGACGCTGCGCACGCAACCAGGGCGGCTAGGCGGGCGCTGCTTTCCCTTCTGCTTCTTCGAGCCGAACGATCTTGAAGTTGATGATCCCGTAGATGATCGCGATCACCGGGCTCAGCAGGTTGACGAAGGCGAACGGCGCATAAGCCAGCATCGGCACGCTCAGCGCCGCCGCCATGAACGCGCCGCAGGTGTGCCACGGAACCAGCGCCTGCGTGACCCGCATCGGGCCCAGGCTATTGACGTCGAAGGTGCGCGCGATCTGGTCGAAGTCGGTCCCCGCCAGGCTGGGCGCGTTGTGCCCGATGATGCCGGCGTTATTGATAAGCAGATCGGTCGACACCCCGTCGAGGCGCTCGGCCAGGACTCGAACGCTGGCGCTGTCGGCACGTCGACTCGCTCGACCCGGACGCCCGTCGCCCGCAGCTCGTCGGCCTTCTTCGGGCTGGGGGCCGTGCCGATAACGGTGTAACCGTCCGCGACAAGCTGCGCGGCGAGTTCGAGCACGATGCCGTGATTGGGGCCGGTGACGAGCGCGGTCTTGCCCGTTTCGCCGGCATGAACCACCCGCGGCAACAGCAGGCCAATGGCCAGCAGGAAGGTACGAAATCGCCTCAGACAGCTCCCGTGCATGGAAACCGTTGCGCAGAAGTGAACGCCGCGGTCGCACACGAGGGCCGCCCGGACGACGCCGACTGGCCAGCCGCCGGATACCGGACCTTCAGCGCCCGAGAATGACCCGCGCATCGAGTGCGGTGCAGCCCTGTCCCGCGTGGCTGACCCGGAGCGGGTTGATGTCGAGTTCGGAAATCTCCGGGAAATCGATGAGCAATTGGCTGATCCGCAGGATGGCCTCCTCGATGGCCTCGATGTCATAGCGCTTGTCACCGCGGGCGCCCATCAGGATCTGCGAGCCGCCGAGTTCCTCGATCATCTCCCGCGCTTCGCGGCGCGTGACCGGCGCGATTCGCAGTGCGGCCTGCTCGAAGATCTCGACGAAAATACCGCCCAGCCCGACCAGCACCACCGGCCCGAACTGCCTGTCCTGGCGCCCGCCGAGGATCAGCTCGCGACCGCCCGTCATCATCGGCTGCACCAGCACGCCGTCCAGGCGGGCCTCGGGATAAGCGGTCCGGATGCGCGAGAACATGTCGTCAAAGGCCTCGCGCACGGCGCCGGCGTTGCGCAGGTTCAGCTGCACGCCGCCGACGTCGGACTTGTGCGAGAGGTCTTCGGAGACGATTTTCATCGCTACCGGGTAACCGGCCCGGTCGGACGCCTCGATGGCCTCGTCCGCCGTGTGGGCGGTCACGCTTCGAATCGCCCGGATGCCGTACGCCTCGATCACGTCGATGGCCTCGTGCAGCAGCAGGTCACGCCCGGCCTCCCGGGCCGTATCGATCGCCTGCCGGACGGCCTGCGGCCGCACCTCGAACGTCGGCGGGGCCTCCGTGGTCTTCGCCTCCGCCATTTGCAGCGCGTGCTCGTAGTCGAGCTTGAGCGCGCGGAACATCTCGACGATCTGGGTGAATATCGGAAAATCGAGCTCGCGGCGCAGGTCGGCGATCTCCGCCAGGTTGGCGGACACGTACACGGCGACCGGTTTGTTCAGCGCGCGGCTGAGTTCTTCCAGGCGCCTGACCAGGTCCTTCGTCATGTCGTGGTCGGTGCGGGTGATCGAGGTGTGCAGGAAGGCCACGCCGTCGACGTTGTCCTGCGACAGGGTCTCCTCGACGATCCGGTAATACACGTCCAGGTCGAACAGGTCGCCCAGGTCCAGCGGGTTGGTCAGCTTGATGACCGAGGCGCGGAACTGCTTCTCGATCTCGCGGATGAACGACTCCGGGAACTCGGCCAGCTCGAAACCCACCGTCTCGCAGGCATCGGCGGCGACGATGGCGTGCCCGCCCGAGCGCGAAATGATGGCCAGGCGTTTGTCCTTCAGCGGCGGCAGGCGCAGGGTTTTCATGTACTGCGAGAGCGTGGTCACGTCGTGCACCCGCGTGATGCCGCACTGGTCAAAGGCGGCGTCCACCACGCGGTCGTCGCTGGAGAGCGAGGCCGTGTGCGAGGCGGCGATGCTTTGGCCGAGCCGCCCGATGTTGGATTTCATCGCCAGGATCGGCTTGTGCGAACGCTTCGCGATCTCCATCAGCCGCCGCCCGTCGCGGATGCTTTCCAGGTAGACGAAGATGATCTCCGTGCCCGCGTCTTCGATGTAGTACTCGAGCAGGTCCTCGGCGGTGACGTTCAGCATGTTGCCGGCCGAGGCGAACTTGTTCAGCCCGATGCCCTCGGCCGCCATGTGGTTCATGATGCTCAGCCCCACGCCGCCCGACTGCGAAATCACCGACACCTCACCGCGCTTGAAAAACGGCGTGAGCCGCGGAAACGGCACGCAGAAGCCGTTCTCCATGTTGATCACGCCAATGCAGTTCGGGCCGATAAAGCGGATGCCGTACTGCTCGGCGATCGCCACCACCTGATCTTCCAGCGCGCGGCCTGCGTCGCTGTATTCGCGAAAACCCGCCGTCTCGATCACCGCACGCCGCACGCCCTTGCGGCCGCATTCCTCCAGCACCCCCGGCACGAAGCGCGCCGGCACCAGGATCACCGCCATGTCGATCTCGTCGGGGATCTCGGCAACCGATTCGTAAATGCGCCGCGCCGCGATCGTGCCGCCGCGCGGGCCGACCGGATACACCACGCCGTCGAAGCCGAAATCGATCAGGTTGAGCATGATGTTGCGCCCCAGGTTATCGGGGTTCGACGACACGCCGACGACGGCGACGCTGGACGGGAAGAAGATGTCTTTCATGGGTCGGGTCCGGATGTCCGTGATGTCAGGGCTGATCCGGGAACGTAACACCCGGGCGGGGGGATTTGAATGAGCCAGATCGGAATCGAGCGGGAGAACGTCGCCGAATGGAGTCTACACTGCGGTCGGGCCATGCCATTCGCTGAATGTACGGAATTCGCGCCTCCGGAACAGCCCACTGCCTTGATCGGATCAACCGTTCCCGGGACAGGCAACCACGCCCCCGGGGAGGCGCGCTGCGCGCACGGCGCGGGCGGTATTCGAGCCGGCTTGACCCGGTCGGCGCTCAGGGCAGTTCGCAGAGCGCGTAGCGCCGGCAGAAATCAATGAACCCGGGCTTGAAGTACCCCTGCGACAGGGCGTAATCCACGTAACGTCGCGCGTCGCCGGCTTCGCCGCGCGCCAACGCAAAGCGCGCGCCGAGATCGGCCGAACTGCAGTTCTCGACCTGCCCGGGGGCGGGCAGGAAACCCTCCGGGATCAGCTCCAGCGCTTCGACCGGTTTCGCATCGAACTGCTCCCAGTAGTAAAACGTCGCCCAGGCCAGCGCGCTGACCGTTTCCCTGGCTTCGGATTTTTCCCGGACGAGTTCGGTCAGCCGGTCCACGCTTCGGCCAATCGTTTCACGTCCGGCGACGGTGTCGCCACGCGCGATTTCAATGCGGGCACGGGTCACCGCGAACAGCAGCGCTTCGACTTCACGCTGGGGATCGGTTTCCCGCGCCGCATCGGCCAGTTCCGTGATTCGATCGGACAACGGCTCGATGAGCAGTACGGCGCGTTCGACCTCGCCCATGTCGAGCAGGTGTTGCGCCAGAAAGGACTGCCGGATCAGCATCTGCCATTCGAGCCAGTCGTTGTCCGGTTCGGCCCGGTGAAGGGACTGGATGATCTCGACCGCTTCGCCATAGTTCGCGCTCGCCTCCTCGTTCAGGCCGATCTGCGCCTGAACACCGGCCAGACCGGAGAGCGCGAAGGCAAGCTTTAAAACCACATCGGCATCGCCGGCGGATTCCACCGCCAGTTCCCGCTGCAAGTCGACCGTCTGCTGGCGGATCTCAAGCGCCTCGCCGAGCGAACACTTCATCAACCAGCTATCCGCGAGCCAGGCCAGGCCCGTCGGCAGCGTTTCGCGGTATTCCGCGTTTTCCGGGTCCAGCACCACCGCCATCTGGTTGTATTGCACGGAGGACTGCATGAGATCGAGCGCGTGGTCCGTATCGGGCACAGACACGATTTGCTCGAGCGCCCCCAGGTTGGAGAGCGTATACGACAGCTCCATGACGTATTTCGGGTTTTTGGGATCCCGGTTCAGCAGCCGCCGGGACAGGGCGCCGTAACGGACCCAGTGCTCGCGAGCCTGCTCCGGCTCACCCCGATTGACATACACCTCGCCGACATAGAACTCCGCCTGCCCGAGCTCAAACAGCACGCGTTCCGTGTTGCCCTCGCGACGCTGCAGTTCGAGAATGGCGGCCTTCGAGTCCAGAAACGGTTCAAGGGCGGCCTCTTGCTGCCCCTGCCAGCTCAACTCCAGACCCGCTTCGCGCCACTCCAGCGCCTGTTCGAGCAGGCCGTCATCCGTGAAATCCGCCAGCCCAAGCGTTTCGGCCCGTTCACGGTGGGCGGCGAAATCGATGGCCAGGCCGGGCTGCCCCGCCGTCGAACCCAGCCGCTCGAGGTCGCCCAGCATGAAGCTGAGCAGTTCCTCGGTGCTCGCACGCTGCGCCTCGGCCGCGGCCTGCGTGGTGACCTTCGCGTAGACCAGCCAGCCCAGCAGGCCGGCCAGGACGACCGACACGACGCTCCAGGAAAGTCTGCGCCGGAATCGTCGCTGCGCATCCCGGCGGCGAAGCAGATCGAGCCGGATCCCCAGCAAGCCGGCGACGATCTTGAGCAGGGCGAGTTGCCTGCCGTCGGCGTATCGGCGCAGGTCCGCGGCCAGGGGCTCGCGTCGTCCGCCGTCCCCGGATTCCAGCAGCGCGGGCGGAAAACAGCCGTCAGCCGATTCCGAACCGGGGTCCCCGTCGACGATCAGCGCCAGGATGCGGCCCTCGCCGCCACGCTCCCGGAACGAGCGGATTTCCTCGTTGACCCAGCGGGACGCCGCCGAGGCCGGCGAGCAGACAACGATCAGGAATTCGGAGTATTCCAATTCTTCCTTCAGGCGCGCCGTCAGGTCGGAAGCGGACGACAGATCCTCCCGGTCGCGGAATACCGGCCTCAGGCGCGCGGGAATGGGGCCGAACGCGCCTTTCGTGCCGACCAGCCGTCGCGGCACGCGGTAGCGCTCGAGCCTGGACTGCAACCAGCGCGCGTGTTGCTCGTCGGTGTGGCTGTAACTGATGAAGGCCTTGTATTGCATCCCGCGCACGATTAAACCACAGAGCACGCCGCGGCGTGCGCCCATGCGTCGGATTGAGCGCCGCCACGGGCCTGCGCCATCGACACCGCAACCGGTCCGGTACGCGTCGAATGCCGGGCTTCGAAGAGGTGTTCTGCGTTCATTCGGTCGCCGGGTCGACCGAGCTGTGGGACGACTCCGAGTACCTGGCTAGCGGGCGTTGAGGTCGTATTTCATGATGCGCCCGTGGGGACCGGACCGGTCCCGCTCGAGATCGAAAACGTCTTCGGGCGGAACGGTCATCGCGGCGCGAACCGCGTCGATCGCCCGGCGATCCTGCGCGGTAAGGCGAAAACGGAACCACTCCGCGTAACGATCGAGGTGCTTCGTGTCGCGGGCGCCGATGATCACGCCCGCCACGCGCGGCTGTTCCAGCACCCAGCGCGAAGCGACGGCGGCGACGCCCACGCCGTGCCGACCGCCGATTGCCGCGAGCGTCTCGAGCAAGGTCTGGAACAGCCCCCAACCCCCGATTTCGTCGATGATCAGCCGGTACTTGGTCAGCGAGCGGTTCTCCAGCCTCGCCGAATCCGCCAGCGGGTCCGGGGCGCCCAGCCAGCGCTCGCTCAGAAAACCGCCGGCGAGGGTGCCGTAGCACAGCAGGTGCATCCCGTTCGCGGCACACAGGTCCGCCAGCCCCTTTTCCGGCCGCGTGTCCAGCAATGAATACTGCACCTGCGTCGTCGCCAGGGGGATGCCGGCTTCGAGGATCTCGCGCGTCGTCTGCGTATTGAAGTTGGTCAGCGACAGGCGGTCGATCTTGCCGGCGCGCTGCAGCTCGCGCAGCCAGCCCGCCGCGTCCACATAGCCGGGCACCGTCGTGTCCCACCAGTGGAACTGCACCATGTCCAGGCGTTCCTGGCGCAGGCGCCGCAGGGAGCGGTCGATGGTCCGCTCCACGTCCGCGCGCTCGAGCCCCGGCAGATCCTCGAGGTCCGGAACGTACTTGGTGTGGACCTTGACCGGAAGCGGATTCGCGCCGGCCCGGTTGCGCGCCAGGAACGCGCCGATCCGGGCTTCCACGCCGCTGTAGATGTCGGCGCAGTCGAAGGTGTCGATACCCCGGCGGGCGAAGGCGAGCATGTCGCCGACCGGGTCCGGCGAGACGCGTTCGCTGTGTCCCGCGGAGAGTTGCCAGCCGCCCTTGATGATCCGCGAGATCGCATAACCCGCACCCAGGTCGAAGCGCTCGATCATTCCTTCCACGGGTTCTGCTCGGGGAGCGGCTCCACGGTCGTGTCGGCGCGGTCGACCACCCGCCTGCCGATGCGGCTGATGCGGAAGCGGGCGCCGCAGTGCGGGTCCGGGCAGGCGATCACGTGGTCCGTCGCCATCCAGTCGTGCTCATCGAGCGGCCGCTGTTTCGCGGGCAACAGCGGCAGCAGCGCCGCCAGGGCGTACATGGAAAACGGCCGGTCGGCCTCGAAGTGGAGATTCTCGCCGCGCACCTCGAAGGCGCTGCCCAGCCGATGGCTGCACACGAAGGGCCGGTCGCCCTCGATGGTCTCGACGCGAAGATCGTAAATGATAAACTGCGGATCGTTCATTTCAGTCGATTACCTGCCTGTGGTGCCCGTGATTATGACCCGTATTCCGTCGACGTACACCCGGGGCCACGCGCGGCCATTCGGCCGGCGCCTCGTCCTGTTCTGCCTTTGCTGCCTCGGGTTGCTGCCCGGACCGGTCGGCGCGGACGCGACGCCCGCACCGGCGCAGCTGGTGACCGAGTACATCACGGCCTGGAAGGCGTTCTACCCCAGCCAGGCCTTCGGCTACGGCGACCGGGCCAGCGCCGCGGCATTCGAGGATTTCGGCGGCGAGCGTGTGCCGCAATGGCTCGCCCTGAACGCCCGCGTCGCTGACGCGGCCGAGCGCCTCGTGTCCGCGCCCGGCCTGGACATCGATGCGCGAACGAACCTGATCGTGCTGCGGGCGCAAGCGGCCGGCGAGCAGGCCACCTGGCGCGAGGACGAACCCCTGGCCCGGCAGCCGCAGTGGTACGCCGAGCAGGTCTCACAGGCGCTCACGCACGTGCTGGTGCGGGACCAACTCTCGCCGGCGGCGCGCGAGGCGGCGCTGTTCGTGCGCCTGCGCGGCGTCGCCCGGCTGTGCCGCCTGGGCGTGGCGCGGCTCGAGGGTGGCGATGCCCTGCGCACGCAAACGGCGCTGCGCACGCTGGCCGGCACGCGCGCCTTCTACGAAGGCGGCCTCGCGGCGCTGCTACGGACCTGGCCCGAAAGCGACGCATCCCGGGAACGCGACCCGATGATTGCCGAGGCCGTAGCGGCCATCCGCGCGCTCGAGGCGCACCTCGAAGCCCTGCTGCCCAACCTGCCCGGCGACCCGTCCATCGGCGCCGAGCGCTACACCGCCAAGCTGGCGCGACGCAGCAGTGGCCAGGTGACGCCGGCCCGGCTTCGCGACAACGCCCGCGACGAGATGCGGCGCGTGCGCGCCCTGATGGTCGAGGAGGCGCGGCGCTGGCACGGCAGCCTGGACGACGCCTCGAGAGAATCCGCGGCGCTCGCCGACGCGGACCTCCTGGCCCGAGCGCTGGCGGCCATGGAAGCCGACCGCGCAGACAATACGGCGGATTTCCTCGACCAGTTCAAGACCCTGACCGCCGCGTCGGAGCGCTTCGTGGTGGACAACGCCATCGCCACGGTGCCGACGCCCACCACGCTGTACATCGCCCTCTCACCGGCGCATTTCAGCGGCGCGGCCGTCGGCGGCGTTTATCCCAGCGGCCCCTTCGACCCGCGGGCGGATACGCTGTTTTACGTGCCTTCGGTGCCCGACGACGCGCCGGCGGCGGCGCGCGAAGGGTTCTACCGCTCGTTCAACGACCACTTCAACGCCATGATCATCTCGCACGAGATGTTTCCCGGGCATTACCTGCAGTACAAGGTCGCGGTGAGCACGGCGCCCGCCGTGCGCTCCCTGTTCCCGGACGGCGCCTACATCGAAGGCTGGGGCAGTTTCGTGGAGGAACTCATGCTCGATGCGGGCTGGGCCGACAACGCGCCGCTGACCCGGCTCGCCCATCTCCGCAAGCGCCTTGAAAACGCCACCCGCGCCTATGTGAGCGTGCAGGTGCACACGGCCGGATGGAACCGCGAGCAGGTGCTGGCCTTCGCCCGCGACGAGGGGCTGCTCGCGCCGCAGTTCGCCGAAAACCTGTGGCAGCGCGTGGTGAACTCGCCGCTGCAGATCACGGACTATTATGTCGGCTGGGCGCAGTTCAAGGCGCTGTACGCGACCCGCGGCGACGCCCCCCTGCGGAACTGGGTGGATGCGGTGCTGCGCGCCGGCCCGGTTCCGCTGGACCTGCTGCCGCCGCTGCTGGACGACTGAGTCGTGCCTGAGAACCGGCCGGGTCGTTGAAATCCCCCCGCGCGCTGTTCCGGGAACTGGTCGGCCCCGCCGCGGTCATGGCGGCGGGCACCATGGGCGCAGGCGCCATCGCCTCCTTCCTGCTCGCCGGCGCCTGGTTCCGCTACGACCTGCTCTGGGTGATCGCGCTGATGCTGCCGGTGTTCGTCGTTTCCGCCGACAGCGCATCGCGGATCGGCGCCCTCAACCCCGATCGCGGCCTGTTCTCGCTGGTCCGCGAGCGCATCAGCCCGCTGCTGGCCTGGTTCATCCTGCTCGTCGTGGTGCCCGTTCACTTTCTGGTGACCATGGGCCAGCTGTCGGTGATGGTTTCGGCCTTCAAGGCGCTCGTCGCCTGGGCGCCGGCGGCGGATGCCGCCGCCGGACCGGCGTCGCTGCTGCCGGACATCGGGCTGAGCCTGGGGCTCGCCGCTGCGACGTTGTGGCTGCTGTTCTCGCGGGGCTATGCGCGGCTGGAGCGGATCATGACGTTCCTGATGGTGCTGATGCTGCTGTGCTTCCTGGTCGTCGGGCTGCGTGGCCTGGTCGAATGGCGCGCCATTGTCGCCGGCTTCGCGCCCTCGCTGCCGGCGGACCTGCCGCTGCCGGACGGCAGCGGCGTGCGCGTCGCGACGGGCTCCATCATCGCCATGGTCGGCGCCGCGATCGCGCCGGCGGCCCTGCTCGGCCTGCCGTATCTCTGCGCCGATGCCGGCGGCAGTCGCCACGAACTGGACAGCGCTTTTCGCAAGGCCGTGATCAACCTCGGCGTGATCTTCGGCGCGTACGCGATGCTGGTGGTGGTGGCCGGAGGTTTCGCGCTGTTCCCGCTCGCCAACCACGCCGGCCTGGCCGACGTGCGCGAGGCTTCGGCCGTGCTGCGTGGCGCGCTGCCGGGCTCCTTCGCCGTGCTGGGGCCCATCGTGTTCACCGTCGGCCTGTTCACCGCGGCAATGACGACGCTGGTCGTCGCCGCCCAGGTCACCGTGTACTTTGTCCTCGACATGCTGGGCCTGGACTGGCGCTTCACGGCCGGCAATCGCCGGTATCACGTGCTGTTGGCCGTGTTCGTCCTGGCGGCGGCCGCGCTCGCGCCGTTGTGGGACTTTCCCGCGCTGCTCAAGGTCATTCTGCTGATGGGCGTCAACGTGGCGGTGATCCCGATCGTGTACGTGATCGTCATTGCGTTGAGCAACAGCCGGACGGTGATGCGCGAGGTGACGCCGGAGCCGTGGCGCAACGCGATCCTCGTCCTGGGTCTGCTCGCCTCCCTGCTGCTCGCCGTGGACAAGGCGCCGGGGTACGTTCGGCTGCTGTTCGGCTGATCTGGCGGTTTCTCCAGGCGTTCCATAATTGCCGTGTATGCCGAAAACAGCATCCCTGGCGCGGACGATCTTCATGGGTGCGCTGGACGACACCGATGCCGTGACCGACGCGGATGCGTACTCGGATCGAGAACGCCGACAGATCGGGCTGGCTATCGTGACCGTTCTTCGAGAAACCCTGCGGTCCGCGCAGGGGACGAACTGACTCCGTCGGGCGATCTGCAGCATCGGGACACCGCAGGCCGCGGCCGGCTGCAACCGCATGTCCGCTTCCCCAGGATTTTTTGTCCAACCCATCCATTGGCACTGCGCACACGCCCGGGCGTCCGCTATCCTGACGTCGAACCAGCCGCTAGAATGACCCGGTGACGGCCTTTATCGACGAGATCAGGAAAAGACGTGTGTTGCCCGCGGTGGGCGTTTACGCTGCGGGCTGCTGGGTCCTGATCGAAATTCTGGATCGGCTCGTTGACCGGTACCTGTTGTCACCCTACATCACCGATGCCGCGTTCTGGGGCCTGTATTCGCTGATCCCGGCCGTCATCATGGTCACCTGGTCGCACGGCAAGCCGGGCAAGGATCGGGTGACCCGACTCGAAAAGATCGGCGTTCCGATCAACATCATCGCCACGTTG
Organism: Lysobacterales bacterium; assembly: GCA_037384065.1. Classification (GTDB taxonomy): domain Bacteria; phylum Pseudomonadota; class Gammaproteobacteria; order Xanthomonadales; family SZUA-36; genus JABDPF01. Next base: position 22,480 of record JARROJ010000035.1, on the reverse strand, counting down.
GGGCTGCTGATCGCGGTTTTCGGCGGCAAGGACATGGGCGCCATGGCCAGCGCCGTCACCGTCGCCAACGAAGAGGGTGTGGCGGAGACCCATTACGTTCCCAACGAATCCTACCGCCGCCGCATGGCGGTCTTTTTCTTCGACAACGAATCCGGCGATCCGGAACAGGACTGGCTGCAGTATGCCGTGACCGAGTTGCTGGTGCAGGACCTGCAGCAGAACCCGTTCGTCCTCGCCACGTCGCCCTGGGCCAACTACGGCAACGGCTTCTACGCCCGCATGCGGGCCGCGGGCTTCGAGGACGGCCTCGACGTGCCGCGTTCGCTGATGCGCGAGATCGCCACGGACGCCAACCGCCAGTATTTCCTGGAGGGATCGATCGTGAACGACGACGAACCCTACCGCATCGACGTCAGGATCTGGGAAACCGACAGCCTGCGCCAGGTGGCGGAACTGTCCCGCTCGGGTTACGACCTTTACGGCCTGGTCGACGACCTGTCCCGCGACGTGCGCAGCGCGCTCGACGTTCCCGCCGGCGGCGCCCGCCTGGCGGAGGATCTGCCGCTGACGGAAACCTACGGCGAATCGCAGGAGGCGTTGAAGGACTACATCGCCGGACTGAACGCGCGCCTGTTCAGCAATGACATCGATGCCGCCAACCGCCTGCTGTCGCAGGCGCTGGACGCCGATCCGGGCTTCGTACTGGCCTGGTTCGTGAAGGCGATCAACCTGCTCGATGCCGGCGACATCCCCGCGGCGCAGGAAGCGCTGGTGCAAGCGCAGGAACTCGACTACCGGCTGCCCGAGCGTGACCAGATCCTGATCAAGCAGGCCGCGTACCGTCTGTCCGGGCAGCAGGACAAGATGCTGAAACTCCTGCGCCTGCAGGTTCAGCTGTACGGTGACGCGGCCGCGTACAGCCGGCTGGCGTTCATGCTGCAGGTCACCGGCCAGCCGGAAGCGGCCAAGGAGCAATACCAGGCGGCGCTGGAGAAGGATCCGCTGAACCTGGGCATCTACCTGGCGCTGGCCAACCTGGAACGCGCGACGGGCGACCGGGACGCGGCGGTCGCGTACGCGCGCCGTTACCAGCAGGAGAAGCCCGAGGACGACAGCGCGCACATCGTGCTGGGCGACCTTCTGCGCGACAGCGGCGACCTCGAGGCGGCCGAAGAGCAATACGTCCAGGCGTCGCTGCTGGCCAATGAACCCGTCGATGCGCTGCTGCGCCTGGCGGACCTCGCCGCCCGGCGGGGCAAGGAAACCGAGGCGCGCGCCCTGCTGCAGCAGGCGGACGAATCCACCCGCATTCCGCTCGGCAAGGGCCTGGTCCGGCAGGCGGCCGCGACGCTGGAAACCCGGCTCGGACGCATCCGCGACGCGCTGGAGCAACTGCGCCTCCAGCATGAATACCTGAGCCAGAGCGTGGCGCCGTACGAAGTCGCGCTGGCCACCTACGTGCCGATGGCCAACCTGTTCGTCGAGCTGGGCGATACGCCCCGGGCGCGCGCCGCGCTCGAAACCGCCCGGGAAACCATACAACCGCCGCTCGACCAGTTCCTCGCCTTTTCCATGGCCAACATCCTGATCGAGGAAGGCGACCTCGACGCCGCCGAGGCCGAACTCGTCAAGGGCGAAGCGGTCATCGAGCAGTTCAAACTGGAAGACGTGCGCACCAATGTCGACATGCTGCGCGCGCGGATCCGGTCGGAGCGCAAGGACTACGTCGGCGCAGCCGCGCTGTTCCAGTCCGCCCAGGCGCGAATCGAGCGCTCGGTGATCGCCGGCAACGACGTGTACACCATGCTGCCGTCGCTGTACGCGCTCATTGCCCGGGCCCTGGTCCAGGCCGGCGAACCGGAGCGGGCGGAAGCGGCCCTGGAAGAAGGTTTCGAGTTGGATCCGACCAACCCGCACCTGTGGATGGAACGTGCGCGGTACCAGCAGGCGACCGGCGCGCCGGCGCTGGCCCAGGCCTCGGTCAATTTCGCGCTGGCCGTGTGGAAGGATGCGGATCCCGACTACCGTTACTATCGCCAGGCAACCGCACTGGCCGCCGAACTCGGCCTGCCGCAATAGCCCGCTGCCGAAGCCCCATTGGGGTCGGGCCGCGCCGACCCGCTGAATTCAACGAGTTCAAGCCTCCGGAACGGCCCATCGCCTCGGTCGGACCAATCGTTCAAGGGGCAACGTGCGGGCTCCGCACAGCGCCCATGCCGGGAGCCGGGCGAAACTTGGCCCGGGAACGAATGGCCCGAACCCGAAGAGTATCCCGAAGCGCAGCCCTGTCCGCCTCGTCGCGCGGAGCGCCCTCCTGAACGTGCTAGCGGATCGGCTCACTTGCCCTGGACGCGTGACTCGTGTTTAAGTGCGAGAGATCGTAAACCCACTATTAAAAACGGGAGGAGTGCACCATGCTTAACCTGAGGCAACGGCAAGCGCGGAAAAACATCGTCGCGGCCGCCCTGATGACGTTCGCAGTACTGGCCGCCGGCAACGCCCAGGCGGCGATCAGCTACTCGACGGATTTCGAATCGTCAACGGCCATCACGGATGACGGCTGGAATGCCTACATCAACTATTTCACCCCTGATTGCAGCACGTTCGACTCGCAAGGATATGGCTTTCCAGCGCCGGACAATGGCCCGCAAGTCAGCGCCCTCGCCCCGGGCGCGTCGTCCCAGGTGATGAATGCCTACAGCAACTACGATGATGGACTCATGGCGACCCACTGCCTCGAGACGAACATCTACCTTCAGTACACGATTACCGCGGATGACGTCGGCAGCTACGTTTACAGCTACGACGTAGAACTGCCGGCGGCCGAATTCACCGGCGACAAGGTGAACGGCTTCGTCAAGGTCTTCACCGGCAATTTTTCCGCCACGCTGCTGGCCGAAGTGCAGCCATCGACCGCCGGATCCAAGCAGATCTCGGTCGAGATCACCGACGCGATGGTCGGCGGAGTCCTGCAGTTCGGATTCAACAACTACGCATACGACTATGAAGCGTCCGGCATGTTTTACGACAACGTGAGCTTCGCGATCGAGCAGGAGCCGCCCGTCGTCGTACCGCCCCCGGGCGGTGGCGAAGGAACCGTCGAGGGCGTCCCGACACTCGGCACCTACGGCCTGCTGGCCCTGCTGCTCCTGATGGGCGGCACCGCGGCCATCGTTCTCGTCCGCCGCAGCTAGGCGTCGGCCGACCGCGTCAGCGAACGGAGCGGATACGCCCCGTCCGGTTCGAACGCATGCACCACAAACACCCCGCGTACGCGGGGTTTTTGTTATGTGAGGCGCGCTCCGCCGCACGCGTTTTACCGATGCGGTATGCTAAATAGCCTATGTCAAATAAGGACGAACCCGTACGCGTCCGGCTGAACCCACCCGTGTTCGCGGGCGCCGCCGGTCTTATTCTCCTTTTCGTCGTATTCAGCGCCGGTTGGCCGGATACCGCCAACGCGCTCTTCTCGACCGTCCAGACCTGGATCACCGATACCTTCGGCTGGTTCTACATGCTGTCCGTCGCCGCCTTCGTGATTTTCTGCCTCGGGCTGGCGGCGAGCGAATACGGGCGAATCAAGCTCGGGCCGGACGACTCCGAGCCTGACTACAGTTATCGTTCGTGGTTCGCGATGCTGTTCAGCGCCGGCATGGGTATCGGCCTGATGTTCTTCGGCGTTGCCGAGCCAATCACGCATTTCGCCAATCCGCCGGTCGGCGACGGTGGCACCATCGATGCGGCGCGCGAAGCGATGAAGATCACCTTTTTCCACTGGGGGATCCACGCCTGGGCGATCTACGCCGTCATCGGCCTGTCGCTGGCGTATTTCTCGTTCCGCTACGGGTTGCCCCTAACCATCCGGTCGGCGCTGTACCCGTTGATCGGCGATCGCATCTACGGCCCGATCGGCCACACGGCGGACATCTTCGCCGTGCTCGGCACGATGTTCGGCGTCGCCACATCGCTGGGCCTCGGCGTCCTGCAGGTGAACGCCGGACTGGCCTATCTGTTCGGTGTTCCGGAGACCACCTCGGTGCAGATGATCCTGATCGCCGTCATCACCCTGATGGCGACCGTATCGGTCGTCGCCGGGCTGGATGCGGGCATCAAGCGGCTCAGCGAATGGAACCTGATGCTTGCGTTAGTGCTGCTGGTGTTCGTAATGATCGCCGGGCCGACGGCGTTCCTGCTGACGGTTACGGTGCAGAACACCGGCGCCTACCTCAGTGAAGTGGTCAGCAAGACCTTCACGCTCTACGCCTATGAACCGACCGAGTGGCTCGGCGGCTGGACCCTGTTCTACTGGTCCTGGTGGATCGCGTGGTCGCCGTTCGTCGGCATGTTCATCGCCCGGGTCTCGCGCGGGCGAACGATTCGCGAGTTCATCGTGGGCGTGTTGTTCGTGCCGGTCGGCTTCACGTTCATCTGGCTGAGCTTTTTCGGCAATTCGGCCATGAGCCTCGACATGGGCGCAGCGGCCGGCGCCATTTCAGCGGCAGTGGAGGCCAATATTCCAACGGCCCTGTTCCGCTTTTTCGAGTACTTTCCGTTCTCGATGCTGATATCCATCGTCGCCACGATTCTGGTGGTGACGTTCTTCGTGACGTCCTCGGACTCCGGTTCGCTGGTGATCGACATCATCACCTCGGGCGGCTCGGACGACAATCCGGTCTGGCAACGGACCTTCTGGGCCCTGCTCGAAGGCGCGGTGGCCGCCGTGCTGCTGCTCGCCGGCGGTCTGACCGCCCTGCAGACGGCATCGATCACCGCCGCCCTGCCGTTCACCTTCGTCATGCTGATCGTCTGTTTCGGCATGCTGCGCAGCCTGCGGCTCGAACGCATGCGCCGGATCAGCCAGGACATGTCCGACAGCGTGCAGATCCGCGAATCGTCCGTCTCCTGGCGCCAGCATCTGCGCTCGATCGTCCGCCTGCCGCGGCGCGAAGAAGTCGAGGAGTTTCTCTCCACCACGATCGAGCCGGCCCTGGCCGAGGTGGGCGATGAATTGCGCGATGCCGGCCTCGCCGTCGAGGTCAGCGCCAGGAAAGACGAGGCGTCACTGGAAGTCAAGCACGGTGACGAGTTCGAGTTCGTCTACGCGGTCCGGCCGCAGGCCTACACGGCGCCTTCCTACACCCTGGCGGAAACGCGCATGCGCAAGGGCGAAAGCGCGCGCAAGTACTACGGCGCGGAGGTCCACCTGATCGAAGGCAGCCAGCACTATGACGTGATGGGCTTTACGCGGGAACAGATCATCGGCGACGTCGTGTCCCAGTACCGCAAGCACAGCCATTTCCTGCAGCAGGTCCGCTGAGCATGCGCCGTTTGCCGTTGTTGCCCGTGGTGGCCGGACTGCTGGCCGCGCCGTTTTCGGTCCCGGCCGAAGAGCCGGGCCCGGTCACCGACGTCGCGGCCCTGGCCGAGGAACTGGAGCGCCTGAAGCAGAAACTGGCCGAGCTCGAACCCCTGCAGCGCCGGGTCGAGCAGTTGGAGACCGAACTCGACGCGGCGCGGGCACGCCAGGAGGAACTGGCGCTGGCCGACGCGGACGCCAAGCGGGACCGCGTCCCCGGGACATCCGAACCAGCGGCCGATGAGGCGGCATTCGCCGCCGCCGAGATCGAGGACGGCATCACCCTCGGCGGCGCGCTGCGTTTCAATTTCTACTCGAACGATTTTGACGAAACGGTCGAATCCAAGCGCGGCGATGGCGGGCTGGATCTGTTCCGGCTCGGCGCCGATGGCCGCATCGATGATTTCCTGCTGTCGGCGGAGTACCGCTTCTATTCGTTCATGGACGTGCTCCACCATGGCTGGATCGGCTACGAATTCGACACGCTCGGCCAGTTCGAGCTGGGCGTCACCCGCGTGCCGTTCGGGCTGCTGCCGTACGCGTCCCATAATTTCTGGTTCGGCACGCCCTACTACCTCGGCCTCTCGGACGATTACGACTTTGGCGCGAAGTGGGTTTACGATGCCGGGCCGTGGCAGTGGCAGGCGGCCTTTTTCAAGAACGCCGAGTTCGGCTCGCCGGCCAACCTCGACCGCTATTCCTACGACGTCGTGGCCGTGGGCGATACGCGCAACGAGGAAAGCAACCAGCTGAACTTCCGGGGCAGCTACACGCTGGGCGCGGACTCGTCCTGCAGCCACGAAATCGGCCTGTCCGGTCAATTCGGTGAGATTTACAACGCGGACACCAACCGTAACGGCGACCACTGGGCGGCCGCCGCCCACCTCGATACGCGCTGCGGTCGCTGGAACGTGCAACTGCAGGCGGCCCGCTACGACTATGCGCCGGAAAACCCGCCCGGCGTTCCGGACAACGTCATTCGCCTGGGGGGGTTCGGGACGTCCTACGATGTGGCGGCAGAAGCCTCGGTGCTGGTCGCGAACGTCGCGTACAACCTGCCGCTGTCCTGGGAATACATCGACCAGGTCACGTGCTACAACGATTACAGCCGCGTTCTGAAGGACGAGGACGGGTTCGACGACTCGCAGCTGAACACGACCGGCTGCCTGCTCGGGGTCGGCCCGCTGTACGTCTATTTCGACCTGATCCACGCGGAAAACATGGTGTTCTTCGGCGACGGATCGCTGGCGGGCAATGGCGAGGACGGCTGGAAGAGGAGGTTCAACGTCAATGTCGGCTATTACTGGTAAACGATTCCGCCGTCTGGGTCGACTGCTCACCGGTATCGCGCTGGGCTGGCTTACCGTGACAGGCCCCCAGCCACTGCGGGCCGACGACAACGAACTCACCGTGGTTTCCTGGGGCGGCAGTTACACGCGCAGCCAGATCCTGGGCTTCGTCAGGGATTACGAGAAAGCCAGCGGCGTCGACGTCGACATGATCGATTACGCCGGCGGCATCGATGAAATCCGCTCCCAGGTCCGATCGTGGAACATCAAGTGGGACGTTATCGATCTGGAACTTTTCGACGCGATCACGGCCTGCGAGGAAGGATTGCTGGAACCGATCGACGCGGCGGCCCTGCCGCCGGCGCCTGACGGCACCGCGGCGACCGCGGATTTCCTGGACGGCGCACTGATGCCCTGCGGGGTGGGCAACGTCGCCGCGGCCACGGTCATCGCCTTCCATCCGGAGCGCGTCGGGCGCGCGCCGCAACGGCTCGAGGATTTCTTCAACGTGAAGGACTTTCCCGGCCGCCGCGGCCTGCGTCGAACGCCGCAGACGAACCTCGAGTGGGCGCTGCTCGTCGACGGCGTCGCGCCGGAACGGGTCTACGAGGTGCTTTCCACCGAGGAAGGCATCGATCGGGCGTTCGAGGTGCTGACCCGCCTGAAACCCTACGTCGAGTGGTGGAGCATGGGTGAAGAGGCGGTCCGCCTGCTGGAAACCGGACGCGTCGTCATGACATCGGCCTACAACGGACGCATTCACGCCGCCACGGAGCGCGGCCGGCCGTTCCGGATCCTGTGGGACCGGCACGTGCGTTTCATCGACGTCTGGAGCATTCCGCGCCACGGCGAAAACGTCGAGCGCGCTCTCGAGTTCGTGCACTTCGCGACGTCGACCGAGGCGCTCGCGGCACAGGCCCGCTACATCCCCTACGGCCCCATGCGCCGCTCGTCGATGGCGCTGCTGGATGCCGACACCGTGGCCGACCTGCCCACCGCGCCGCAGAACCTGGCCGTATCGTTCCGCCGCGACCCGGCCTGGTGGGCTCGGCACATGCCCGAAATTGCCCCTCGCTTCGAGCGCTGGGCCGATCGGCCGGTGATGGTGCCGCGGGACTGGCCTGCGCGCTGAAAGCGGTTACACTATAGGTCCGCCTTATCGCACGAGCCGTCCTTTTTGTCGTGCATTACGGCGGCCCGGCTTGCTCGCCCGGGCGGGCGCGTGATGTAGTGTCGGGGTTAGATGGTAGAAACGGCTCGAAAATCGCTGAAAGTTACCGGCATGCAAATCGCCAGGTGAACATCAGCAGGATTCTGCCGAGGGCCGACTGCAGAATAGACGCGGCTGACATTTGTACAAACTGAGGAGTGCACCATGTTCATAGCGAGGAAACGGAAATCAAGAGCGCGTGCTGTCGCGGCTGCCTTGATGACTTTCGCCGCCCTGGCGTTCGGCAACGCGCAGGCGGCCATCAATTTCCAGACAGATTTCGAATCGCCAACGGCGCTGACTGAAGACAATTGGGAGGCATTCATCAATGTCTTCTCTCCGGATTGCTCGAGTGAGTATTGGTACGGCTACGCATATGCCGTCACCAACAGCGGCCCCCAGGTTGCGGCGCTGGCGCCGGGCGCTACTTCGCAGGTGGCGAACATCTACAGCGACTACGACAATGGCAACCAAGGGGATGGCTGTGTCGAGGCAAATGTTTATCAGCAGTTCGCAATCACCGAAAGTGATGTCGGCGATTACGATTTCTCCTATGATGTCGAGTTACCCCCCGATCCAGCAAACGTAGGCACCGCGGTCAACGGTTTCATCAAGGTCTTCAACAGTGATTTCTCTGCCACGCTGGACAGCGTCGTGCAGTCTTCAAGCCCGGGCTCCAAGACCCTGAGCATCACGATCACGCCGGACATGGTGGGCGGTTTCGTGCAGTTCGGTTTCAACAACTATTCATCCAATTACGATCCCACGGGCATGTACTACGACAACGTGAGCATCGGTACCGCGGCCAGACGGCCCGGATCGGACCTCTCCTACGAAGGCGTCCCGACACTCGGCACCTGGGGTCTGCTGGCGCTGCTGCTCCTGATGGCCGCCACGGCCGCTGTCGCGCTGGTGCGCCGCGGCTGATTAAGAAACGCTGCGCGTCGGCCGGGGTTTCCCGGCCTGACCCGCCGATGAACGATCCCCGAAACCCCGCCCGCGCGGGGTTTCTTTTTGGGCGGCGCCGCGGGACATTTTCGCGCCGCAAAGCGACGTATACTCTGTTTCGGCGTCGGCAATCCTGATCCAGCGGAACCCAGCACCATGATCACCTACCTGAACGGCACCTTCGGCGAACTGGAAGACACGGCCATCAGCCCGGACGACCGCGGCTTCCTGATGGCGGACGGCCTCTACGAGGTGGTCCGGTTCTACCGGGGCCGGCCGCTCGGCATGGCGGCGCACCGCGCACGGCTCGAGGCCGGCGCGCGGTCCCTGCGGTTTCCGCAAACCGAGTTTCCGGGGTTCGACGCCCTGATGATGCAGCTGATCGAGCGCAACGGTCTCGGCGCGGAGGACAGCGCGACGGCATACCTGCAGGTCACGCGCGGCGTCGCACCGCGCAGCCACAGCTTTCCACCGCGAGACACGCCGTTGACGATTTACGGTTTCGCGCGGCGCTTCCGGCGCCACGAGGACGAAATCGCCGACGGCGCGGCCGCTATCACGCAGGAGGACGACCGCTGGGCGCATTGCGATATCAAGACCATCGCCCTGTTGCCCAATACGCTCGCGCATCAGAAAGCGCGCGAAGCGGGCGCCGTGGAGGCGCTGTTCATCCGCGACGGGGCGCTGCAGGAAGGCACGCACTGCAACGTGATGATCTGCCGGGAAGGCCGCGTGCGAACGCCGCCCCTGTCGCATACGATCCTGGCCGGCGTCACGCGGGAGCTGGTACTGGAACTCGCCCGCAAACTCGGCATCCCCAGCGACGAAGCGCCGGTGACGGTGGAAGAACTGTTTGATGCGGACGAAGTGTTCCTGGTCGGCACCACGGTCGAAATCACGCCCATCGTCGTCGTCGACGCGAAAACCATTGCCGACGGCCGGCCCGGGCCGCTGACCCGAGCACTGCAGAAACGCTTCTTCGCGCGGGTGGACCGGCTCTGAGCCGCGAACGACCGGACCGTCGACCGTTCAGTCCGCCCCCCAGCGACCCGTTGCCCCGCCCCGGCGACCTGGCGTAAAGTCAGCGCATGCGTGAAATCAACCGCCTGGGCCGCATGGTGCGGCTGTGCAAGAAGCTCCCTCGCAGTTGGCAGGGACCGGCGCTCAGCCGGCTGTTCAACGGCGCCGTCCGGTTTGCCGGCACGGCCGGAATTCGCATCGTGCAGGCGGATTTCCACCAGGCCGAAATGCGCCTCGATAACCGCAAAAAGGTGCGCAACCACATCGGCGGCGTGCACGCAGCGGCCACCGCCCTGCTCGGCGAATCGGTCACCGGACTGGTGTTCGGTCTGAACGTGCCGGACGGCAAGCTGCCGTTGCTGAAGGCCATGGAAGTGAACTACCTGCGCCGGGCCAATGGTGACCTCAAGGCCGTGGCCCGCCTCAGCGACGAGCAGATCGAGACGATCCGCTCCACCGAGAAAGGCGAGGTGGACGTGGCCGTCACCATCACGGACGAGGACGGCGAACAACCGGTTGAAGCCCGCTACCTCTGGGCCTGGGTGCCGAGGAAGCGCTGAATGGCGCGGCGAGCGACACCGATTGCTGTTGGACCGCAACGCACTAAGCGGTGGGTCATGCGCGCGCTTACTCTTGCACTTTTCAGCTACGCCGGACTGTTTCTAACCGGTTGCGCCACCTCCTTTCCAGAAGTCGACACACCGCCCGCAGCAACCGATGGCCTCGCCGGCCCCGCCCTGCTCGAGCAGTGCCTCGAAGCCCACGGCGGCGACCTGCGGGATTCGGCCCGAGAGGTCCGCCTTTCGCTGACCGGCGAGTGGAGCACGATGATCCGCCGTATCCAGCCGCTGGTGACGGACTTCAGCTACCGCATCGACGCCACCGAGCGGCATTTCGTTCAGCAGGGCCGTAGCCTGGTCGAGTGGTCCGGCCCGGCCGGCAGCAAGCGTATCGACTGGCGCCCGCCCGATATCGAGGTCGCGTACAACACAACGTCCAGCGCCGATCCCGACGTGCTGGCCTCCACCGCCATGACCTCGGAGGCCTTTCGCTTATTCCATCTCGCGCCCAGCTTTCTAAAGTGGCGGGGCGGAGAACCCATTCGCCTGGCGGACGAGGCCATTGACGGACGAAACTACCACCGCCTGCTGTTCACGCTCGAACCCGGCTTCGGTTTCTCCGACAGCGACCGGGTCGTGGCCTACATCGACGCCGGAACCAAGCGACTGTTCCGCGTATGGATCACGCTGGAGGGTTTCCGCACCACGCAGGGCGCGACCGTCGATGTCACCTACCTCGACTACCAGGACGTGGACGGCCACCTGCTGCCGCGACGCCTGGACGAACGCGTCCGCGCCCCGATCGCCATCCATGCCCACGAATGGACCATCACCGAGGCCGAGGTCATTCCGCGTTGAGACTGACCATTCGGTTGCCTTGTCCGACCCCGGTTTGCCCGGCCGCCCGCGTTTTTCTACGATAGGCGACTCGTTTCCGTTAGCGTCCGGCCGATACCACCGGGCCCCGACCAACCCGAACCGCAGGAGCCCCCATGCGCTTCAAACACATTCTGCCCATTTGCCTGATCGTGCTCGCCGCGCTGCAACCCGCCGTCGCGGACGAGCGTCGCGCCATCACCCACGAGGACATCTGGACCCTGGCCCGGGTCGGCACACCGGTTATCGCCCCGGACGGGCAACACGCCGTGGTCAGCGTCACCGAGCCCTCTTACGAAGAGGACGGCGATGTCAGCGACCTGTGGCTGATAGCTGTCGACGGCAGCCAGCCGCCGCGCCGACTGACCGCCACCAAGTCCGGCGAGAGCGACGTCGCCTGGCGGCCGGATGGCGGTGCGATCGCGTTCTCCGCCAAGCGCGGTGACGACGAGGTCGCGCAGGTGTTCGTGCTCGACATGAGCGGCCCGGGTGAAGCCGTCCGCATCACCGGTCTCTCCACCGGCAGCAAAAAGCCGGTGTGGAGCCCGGACGGCGAACGCATTGCCTTCGAGAGCCGCGTCTACCCCGGCGCCCTCGACGACGAAGCCAACGCAGCCGAAAAGGAGGCCCGCGAGGAGCGCAAGTACAACGTCTCGGCCTACGAGATGTTTCCGATCCGTCACTGGGACCACTGGCGCGACGACCTGCAGACCCACCTGTTCGTGCAGGATGCCGAGCCGGGCGCCGTCGCCCAGGATCTGCTGGCGGGCACGGAGCTGGTGGCCCGACCCGGGTATTCCGGCTCAGGCACGCTTTCCGGCGATACCCTGAACGCCGCCTGGGCTCCGGACGGCAAAGCGCTGGTGTTCAACGCGACGACCAACCTCGACGAGGCCGCGCACAGCCGCGTGCGTTTCCACCTGTACGCCGTCGGCACGGACGGCGGCGAGCCGATGGCCCTGACCGACAGCACCGAGTGGAGTTGCACCGGCCCGCAGTTTTCCACCGACGGCAAGCAACTTTACTGCGGCTACAGCCCGGAAAACGAGCGCGTCTACAACCACGATGAAATCGCGCGGTTCCGCTGGCGCAGCGCCCGACCCCTGGGCGAGCCGACCCTGCTGACCACCGGGTTCGACCGCTCCGCCGGCGGCTTCGACATCAGCGGTGACGGCAAAACCGTGTACCTGACGGCCGCCGACGCCGGTCGTTCCCGGGTCTATGCCGTACCGGCCGAAGGCGGCGACGTACGCGCCCTCGACCCGGATAGCCGCGGTGTATACGCCGGCGTGCAGGCGGCCGGTGGCCAGTTGGTCGCGCGCTGGCAAAGTTCGACCGTACCGGCCGAAATCGTGCGCCTCGATACCGAAGGCGGGCACCACGCGCTCAGCGACTTCAACGCAGACCGGCTGACCGACGTCGACCTGCAGCCGTTCCGCGAGTTCTGGTTCGAGAGCAGCAGCGGCCGTCAGGTGCACAGCTGGCTGGCGCTGCCGCCAGATTTCGACGAAACGAAAAAATACCCGCTGGTCCTGCAGATTCACGGCGGACCCTTCTCGAGCTCGATGGATTCCCAGCACGTGCGCTGGAGCGCCTCGCTGCTGGCGGCGCCGGGCTACGTCGTGCTGATGACGGACTACACCGGCTCGGTGGGGTACGGCGCGGACTTTTCGCGCGCCATCGGTGGCGATCCCTTGAAAACGCCCGGCCAGGACCTGCTGGAAGCGGCCGCGGCGGCGATCGAACGCTATCCCTTCATCGACGCCGACCGCCAGGCCGCGACCGGCGCCAGTTACGGCGGTCACCTGGTTAACTGGCTGCAGGCCACGACCACCCACTTCAAAACGCTGGTCGGCCACGCCGGTCTGGTGGACCTGGAAGGCCAGTACAGCAGCAGCGACGGCATCTACCACCGCGAGATCATGAACGGCGGTCCGCCGTGGGGCGAAAGCCCCGTATGGCGCGAACAGAGCCCGTCGACCTACGCGGACCAATTCGTAACGCCGATCCTGCTGACCATCGGCGAGAAGGACTACCGCGTGCCGGTCAACCAGACCATCGCCGCCTGGAGCTACGTGCAGCGGCAACAGGTGCCCGGGCGCCTGCTGGTGTTCCATGACGCCAACCACTGGATCATGAAGGGCGAGGAAGCGCGCTACTTCTGGGACGAGGTGCACGCCTGGCTGGCACGTTACCTCACGGACTGACCGGCGCCGGGTGAGGCGCCGCGACGGACCGGCATTGCCGGCCTGTCGCGGCGACCGGCCACGAATTGCATTATCCTTAGCGGCTGGCTTTCAGATCCGCAAGGTAATGACCGTGACATTGAGGAATTTGCTTTTTGCCGTGACCGCAGCGCTGCTGCCGCTGACGGCAGCGACCGAAAATACCGCCATGCAGGACCCGGATACCTACCGTGAGGCCGTGCTCGATCGGCGCCTGGCCGCAGTCGAGACCGAAGTCGAGTCGCTGCTCGCCCAGTTGACGCTGGACGAGAAGATCTCGCTGCTGCACGCCGACGGCAAGTTCGTCGTCAACGCCATCGAACGTCTCGGCATCCACGAGCTGTGGATGTCCGACGGCCCGCACGGCGTGCGCCAGGAAATCAACCGCGACGACTGGGACCCGGCCGGCTGGGACAACGACGTCGCCACCTATCTGCCGCCGACGACGATGGTCGCCGCCAGCTGGAACCGCGACATGGCGCGCCTGCACGGCACGGTGCTGGGTGCCGAGGCCCGTCATCGCAACAAGGACCTGATCCTCGGGCCGGGCGTCAACCTGGCCCGGCTGCCGATCAACGGCCGCAACTTCGAGTACCTGGGCGAGGACCCCTACAACGACGTCGCCGCGACGATCAAGCACTACGCGCTCAACACGCAGGAACTCAACCGCCGCGGCGTCGATTCGCGACCGGACGAACGCACCCTGCGCGAAGTCTACCTGCCGATGTACGAGGCCGCCGTCAAAGAAGCGGGCGTGTGGGCCGTAATGGGCGCCTACAACAGCTACATGGGCACCAACGCGAACCAGAGCCGGCACCTGGTCATGGACATCCTGAAGGGCGAATGGGGCTTTCAGGGCGTGCTGCTGACGGACTGGCACGTGCCGATCAACACCTACGACGCGGCGATGAACGGCCTCGATATCGAGATGGGCACCGACGCCCCATACAATGAGTTCCACTTTGCCGACCCGCTGAAGGCCATGGTTCAGGAGGGCCGCGTGCCCGAATCGGTCATCGACGACAAGGTCCGCCGCATCCTGCGCCTGCAGCTGAGCATCGGCATGATGGACCGCTATCGGCTGCAGGGCCAGCGCAACACGCCCGAACACCGGGCGGCCGCGCTCGACATCGCGCGCGAGGGCGTCACGCTGCTGAAGAACGACGCCGGGGTGCTGCCACTGGATGCGTCAAAAACGAAAAAGGTGCTGATGATCGGCCCCAACGTGCACCGCGAGCACGCGATGGGCGGTGGTTCCTCGCACATCAAGGCACTGTACGAGATCACTCCGTACCAGGGCGTGGCGGACCGCCTGGGCGACGGTGTCGAAATCACCACGATGCGGGCACGCGGCAGCACCCTGTCGCCGATTGCCGGCGAGTACCTCGCCTCGCAGCACTGGACCGGCACGCCGACCTGGGAAGTCGATCATTACGCGGATGCCGCCAGATCCGAACACGTGGCGCACTCCGTGATTTCGGACTCCGCCTTCCGCGTCGCGGAACCCGGCACGCCGGAGCACGTGACCTTCCGCGGCGTCATCGCGCCGCTGGAGAGCGGCGCGCACGAACTCAAGGCGAACGCGACCGGCGCGTTTCAGCTGGAGATCGACGGCGAGACCGTGCTCGACTTCACCGCCGGGGAAGCTGAAACGCGGACGCATGCAGTGGATCTGGAAGCCGGCAAGACCTACGAGTTCGCGATCCATTACAGCGGCGCCGAAGGCTTCACGCTGGGCTGGGACGCGCCGTCCGACCTGTTCACGCCGGAGGCGCAATACCTGGCGGCGGCCCGCACGGCCGACACCGTGATTTTCGTCGGCGGCCTCAGCCACGACGACGATCGCGAGGCGGTGGACCGGCGCAACCTGGAACTGCCGGGCGGGCAGGACGAGGTGATCGCCAAACTGCTCGAGGCCAACCCGAACACCGTGATCCTGCTGCTGGGCGGCTCGCCGGCCGAGATGCCCTGGATCGACCGCGCCCAGGCCGTCGTGTGGGGCTGGTACGGCGGCCAGGAGGGTGGCCGCGCCTATGCGGAGGTGCTGTTCGGCGACGTCAATCCCAGCGGCAAGCTGCCGATGACTTTCCCGGTCCGGCTCGAGGACTCGGCGCCGATCGCGCTCGACGACTACGGCCCGGAGGTGGCGAACTACCCCGAGGGCGTGTTCATCGGCTACCGCTGGTACGAGCAGCAGGGCATCACGCCGCTGTTCCCGTTCGGCCACGGCCTGTCCTATACCACCTTCGAGTACTCGGACCTGGAGATCGCCACGCCGGACGCAGGCGACGCAGTCGCCATCGTGGCCGTTACGGTCACGAACACCGGCAAACGCGCCGGTGCAGAAGCCGTTCAACTGTACCTCGGCGACGTCGAGGCATCGGTCGAACGGCCGGCGAAGGAACTTCGAGGCTTCGCCAAGGTGTTCCTGCAGCCCGGCGAAAGTCGCCGCGTCGAGATGCCGCTTAGCCGGCGCGACCTGTCGTTCTGGGACGTCGAAAACAGTGGCTGGAAGGCCGAACCCGGTGCATTCCAGGTCATGCTCGGGGCCTCGGTCGCGGACATCCGGTTGCGCGAGCGGTTTACCTACCGGCCGCGCTGAAGGAATCGCAACATGCTGTCGAATGAACAACTCAGCGGCTGCCACGTCGCCCTGATCACCCCGATGACCCCCTGCGGATCGATGATGGTGATCGATTACGACCGCGTGTTCGGCCTTATCGACCGCTGTCTCGAAGGCGGCGTAGCGGGTTTGCTGTTCGCCGGCACAACGGGCCAGTCGGCCACGCTCAGCCACGCCGAGCAGATCGAGCTCTGCGCACGCGGTATCGAGTACGCCCGGGCTCGTGCACAGGCGCTCGGACGCCCGGTGACCTGCCTGGCCAGCGCCGGTTCGAATGCCACCGCCGAAGCGCTGCACCTGACGCAGCACATCGCCGAGACCAGCCATCCGGACGGCCTGCTGCACGTGACCGGCTATTACAACAACCCGCCGCAGGAAGGCCTGCTGCGCCACTTCGAGACCGTGGCCGACCTCGCCGAGCGGTTCGACACCTCGATCATCCTGTACAACATCCCCGGCCGCACCGGCAGCCGCATCGAAGCGGAGACCGTGATCCGGCTGGCCCGGCATCCGGGCATCGCGGCGGTGAAGGACGCGACCGGCGACCTCGATTCGCTGGCCAGGATCCGCGCGGAAACCGACCCCAATGCCTTCGCCCTGCTCTCCGGCGAGGACCACCTGGTCAGCCCGATCATTCGACTGGGCGGTATCGGCGTCATTTCCGCCTCGGCCAACCGCTGGCCGGCCGCGTTTCAGCGGCTGGCCGAACTGGCCAATGCCGGCGACTTCGGCGCAGCCGACGAACTGCAGGCCGCGCTGCAGCCCTGCATCGATGCCGTGTTCTCGGTCAAGAACCCGATCCCGTTGCACCACATGTTCGATGCGGGCCTGCGACGGCCGCTGGTCTCGGTCGACGAACTGGCGGACGAGCACCGCGTACGGGTCACCGGGCTGATCGATGCCGCCGAAGCCATCGAACGCTTGCCGCACGTCGACTGACGAGGCGCCAGCGCGAACCTACGATGCCGCAATCCGAAGCCCAGCCGCTGCTGATCTCGGGCCTGCCCGGACGGATGGCGGCCGAGGTCGCGCACCTGGCGCACGAGGCACCCGACATGGCGCTGCACTCCGTCGGACTGACCAGTGACGCGCGCCATGCCTCCCGTTTCACCGTCGACACGCACGAGATCCGGCTTATTGCGCCGGACCGCGAACCGGTCGATCTGCCCCCGGGCACGATCGCCGTGGATTACAGTACGCCGGATGCCGCCTTGAGCAATGCCCGCTGGCTCGTCGCACGCGGCATCCCCTTCGTGATGGGCACCACCGGCTTCGATGCGGCGGAGCTCAAAGCAGCGATAAGCGAATCGTCCGTGGCCGCCGTCGCTGCGCCGAACATGGCGGCGCCCATTGTTCTGCTGCAGGCGGCTCTGCGCTGGCTGGCAGACGAGTTTCCGGGCTCATGCCGCGAGACGACGCTTTCCGTTCGCGAGAGCCACCAGAAGGGCAAACGGGATACGAGCGGCACAGCGCGGGCGCTGGTCGACTCGTTCCGGCGACTCGGGATCGACTGCAACGAAAGCCTCATCGAGTCGATTCGCGATCCCGAACGGCAGCGCGGTCAGCTGAGGGTGCCGGAAGCGTACCTGCATGCCCATGCCTTCCACCGCTATGAACTCGGCGCAGCCGGCGATACGGTCGGTCTCGCGCTGGAACACAACGTCCTGGGCCGCCGCGTCTACGCGGAAGGCACGCTACAGGCGATCCGTTTCCTGCGCGGGCAGATCGCACGGGGCGCAGCGGGTCGTCTGTTCAGCATGGAAGACGTGCTGCGTGGCTCGGCGGCTTTGCCCGGCACGGGATAAGCGGCCACACGGCCGGGGACAGCACGGGCTGGCAACAGCGGACCGTTTCCGACACACTTGCATTGGCCCGGCCCGGAACCGGCGAACCCTACAGTCTTAATGAGGAGAATGACCCATGGGATTTTTCGATTCGATCAAGAGTGCCTTCAGCGGCGGCGAGGAAGAAAATGACAGCACCGTCGGCCCCAGCCAGTTGCTGCGCGAAGCGGGCATCGATCCGAGCGGGCTGAAGTTCGGTTTCGGCACCGGCAAGATCACGGTATCGGGCACCATCGACGACGAGGCCGACCGGGCAAAGATTCTCGAAGTCCTGAACGGTATCGAGAGCATTTCCGAGGTCGAGGACCACATACTCATCGCGCCGCCGGCCAAGCCGGCCCCCGAGCCCAGCGTCGAAGCGCCCGTCGAGCCGGAAGCGCCAGCGGAACCCGCCGCACCGTCTGAATCGGCCGGCACTGATGCCCCTGCAGCTGACGCGGCCCGCACCTACACGGTCGAGTCCGGCGACTCGCTGTGGAAGATCGCCGAGGATATGTACGGCAGCGGCGCGAAGTACACGCAGATCTTCGAAGCCAACCGCGACATCCTCGACGACCCGGACCGGATTTTTCCCGGCCAGGTGTTGAAGATCCCCGACCTGGACGACTGAGTTCGACGCCGGTCGTTTGACCGACGGCAAGAGGCCGTGCATGCACGTCTGATACGCTTCGGTTAACACATCGTAAGGGATGAATGGCCATGTATCGTCTCATCTACAAAAGCCGCGCCAACCAGCGGATCGACTGGGATTTCGTCAACGGGGTGCTCGGCACCAGCGAGCAGAACAACGAGGAGGCGGGCATCACCGGCGTGCTGCTCGCCTCCGACACCCATTTCCTGCAGGTGCTTGAAGGCGGGTTCGACGATATCAACCGCCTGTTCATGCGCATCGCCCGCGACCCGCGCCACGAGGACGTCCAGCTGATCAGCTTCGGCTGCGTGGAAAGCCGGCTGTTCGGCGGCTGGACCATGCACGCGATCGGCATCTTCGACTTCAACCGGGATTTGATAAACGACCTCATCGACCAGTATGGCGAAGAGGACGGCAGCGTCCGGTTCCCGCTCGAGGAGTGGCAGGTGCTGGCGCTGATCAGCGACCTGCGGCGCGGCTGAGCCGCGCCCACCGTCCGCGTGCGGCTTCCGTTGGCTTGACTTCGCCCGCGCCGCACCCACTTCGTTGGCATGGAGTCGAAACAGCCGACACGTCACGGCCTCAACATGGACCGCTCGCAGCGGGCCGTGGTCGAGACCGCCACGCTGGACTGGGAGGCCTCCCCGGCCACCGGCGTCTGGCGCAAGAAGCTGGAACGCGAAGGGCGCGAATCAGGCCAGGTCACCAGCGTGGTGCGCTATGCGCCCGGCTCCCGTTTTTCCCCCCATGACCATCCGCTGGGTGAGGAGATTTTCGTCCTGTCCGGCGTGTTTGCCGACGATGCCGGCGCGTATCCCGCCGGCACCTACCTGCGCAATCCACCCGGCTCACGGCATGCCCCGTTCAGCACGGAGGGTTGCGAACTGCTGGTCAAGCTGGACCAGTTCGACCCAGATGATCGCGAACGGGTCTGCATCCGCACCGACGAGTCCGCCTGGTTGCCGGGGCTCGTCGACGGGCTGAGTGTCCTGCCGCTGCACGAATTCGGCGCGGAGCACACCGCGCTCGTACGGTGGGCTCCGGGCACGCGCTTCAAGCCGCACATGCATCCGGGCGGCGAGGAAATCTTCGTGCTCGACGGCACCTTCGAGGACGAGAGCGGCGTGTACCCGAAGGGGGCCTGGTTGCGCAATCCGTCCTACAGCCGCCACGAGCCGTTCAGCCGCTCGGGCTGTACGATTTTCGTCAAGACCGGGCACATCTGCTGATCGGTCAGACCGGCGGAAGACACGGGTCCGGGTTCCCGGTCCATTTCGCTGCCTGTCCAAACGCGGCATGCTGCCGGTATGCGGAATTTCATCCGGGCACCTTAAGGGGGTGCGCTGTATCTCTGCGGGGTGAGCCCTCGGCCCGAACCGGACACCGTTGACCTCGATCAGCTGCGCGATTACCGCTTCGCGTTCGTCACCGGACCGCGGGACTTCAATCGGGCGGGACACGCAGCGAGTACCCCGCGTACGGGAACGCCGGGCTTCTTCAGAATGAACTGATCGTCGTGCCCGGGATGAGGCATGCAAGACCCAAAGGCGCGGACCTGGACGCCGCGCGCCGCCTTCAGGTAGGCGACGCCACCGCGATGGAGGACTGAGGCGCGATTCGCGTCACTTAACGGCAGCGAACGATCTCGCTTACAATTCGAATACGACCGGAGCATGACCGACGGGAGAGCCGGCCATGGATGTATCGTTTTTTACCGAACTGAAACGCCGCAATGTGTTTCGCGTCGCGGCGGCATACATCGTTGGGGCCTGGCTGGTCATTCAGGTCGCGGAAACCGTTTTTCCCGTTTACGGCCTGTCCGACGGCGTGATCCGTCTTGTCATCACCCTGCTCGCCATCGGCTTCGTGCCGGCCATCGTCTTCTCCTGGGTTTTCGAACTGACACCCGAGGGCCTGAAAAAGGAAAAGGACGTCGACCGCAGCCAGTCGATCACGCCGCAGACCGGCAAGAAGCTCGACCGCGCGATCATCGTCGTGCTGGCCATCGCGGTCGGCTACTTCGCCATCGACAAGTTCGTACTGGACCCGATGGAGCGCGCCGCGACTGCCGAGCAGGTCGCCGAACAGGTCGAGCAGGCCCGCGAGGCCGGGCGCGCCGAGGCCCTGATCGACGGCTACGACGACCGTTCCATCGCGGTGCTGCCATTCGTCAACATGAGCGGCGACGCCGCCAACGAGTATTTTTCGGACGGCATCTCCGAGGAACTGCTCAACCTGCTGGCGCAGATTCCCGAACTGCGGGTCATTTCGCGTTCATCGGCGTTTTCGTTCAAGGGTCAGAACATCGAAATTCCGGAAATCGCCCGACGCCTCAACGTCGCGCACGTGCTCGAGGGATCGGTTCGAAAATCCGGCGACCGCGTGCGTATCACGGCACAGCTGATCGAGGCGCGCTCGGACACGCATCTCTGGTCGCAGACCTGGGACCGGACGCTGGACGACATCTTCGCCATCCAGGATGAAATCGCCGCCCAGGTGGTCGACCGGCTCCGGGTGCAGTTGCTCGGGGACAAACCGCATGTCGAAGCGACCGATCCCGAGGCCTACGCCCTGTTCCTGCAGGCCCGTTACCTGGCCAGCAAGGTCAACGCGGAGACCCTCGCCGAGGCCGAAATGCTGCTCGAGCGGGCGCTCGAAATCGACCCCGACTACGCGGTGGCATGGAACGCCCTCGGCAACCTGGTCAGCATCCAGGCCGGCCGCGGCATGCTGCCGATCGAGGCGGGCTACGCACGCGCACGAGCCGCCCTGGACCGCGCGTTGGCGATCGATCCGGATTACGCGGCCGCACACGCCAACCTCGGCTGGATTGCGATGAACATCGACCTCGGGCAGGCCGCCCGCCACATCGAGCGCGCGCTCGCGCTGGATCCGACCAACCCGCTGGCGATCCGGTACGCCGCGGTCCTGCTGCGCAACCTGAACCGACTCGACGCGGCCATCGCGCTCGACGAGTACGCGGTGGTCCACGACCCGGTCAACCCGATCGGTTTCGCAAACCTGGGGTTCAAATACCTCTACGCCGGCCGCTGGGACGACGCCATTGCGAGCTACCGCGACGCGCTGCGGCTCAGCCCGGGCTACATCGGCGCGCAATACAACATCGGTGTCGCCCTGTTGCTGTCGGGCCGTCCCGAAGCGGCGCGCGATGCCATGCTTGAAGAGCGCTTCGCTGCGTTCCGACAGTTGGGGCTGGCCATGGTCTGGCACACGCTCGGCCAGCCGGCAGCCTCGGACGCGGAACTGCAGGCCGTCATCGATGAATACGAACACCATGCGGCGTACAACATTGCCTACGTTTACGCTTGGCGCGGTGAAGCCGACCTCGCCTTCGCCTGGCTGGACAAGGCGGTGGAGTACGGGGACCCCGGGCTCGCCGAGACTCCGGGTTGGCCACTGTTCGAGAATCTTCGTGACGATCCGCGCTGGCTCGAATTCATGCGCCGGAACGGCTATGCGCCGGAGCAACTGGCCGCAATCGAATTCGAAATCCGCCTGCCCGAGGTGTCCTCCCGCCCGGCCAGTTCGCAGGGGCGCTGACCACCCCGGTCGCAATAGAAAAGGCCCGGGTTTTCCGGGCCTTTTCTATTTGCTTATTGCCGCTTACCGCGATCAGCTACGCAGCGGCCGGTAGTACCAGCCGATACCCAGCACCGAGAGCAGCAGGACGAGCAACGCCCACGGGTTGTTGACCGGAACGTCGATCGGGACGATCGGCGGCGCGCCCTGCGGCGGCACGCAGTTGGCGGTCTGCGGCGGGTACGCCACGATGGCACTGGTCGTCGGGTTGACCTCGAACTCGACCAGGATCGTCGGCACGCGTTCGTCGGTCGGGTCTTCGACCCATTCGCCGTCCACGAAATCCCAGCCCGGCCAG
>JARROJ010000034.1:0-25417 GCA_037384065.1 Lysobacterales bacterium | reverse complement strand
GGCATGCCGCTCGGCCAGCGCCAGGCCCTGAAACTGGCCTGGGTGTGGGGCGGTACGAACGTCTCCACGGGGTCCGATTCCCGCAACGTGATTCTGGGCTGGACGGTCAACTGGGACGGGTAGGGGTCTGCAGCTGACGTCGGCGTCCGCTC
Organism: Lysobacterales bacterium; assembly: GCA_037384065.1. Taxonomy (GTDB): domain Bacteria; phylum Pseudomonadota; class Gammaproteobacteria; order Xanthomonadales; family SZUA-36; genus JABDPF01. Next base: position 25,265 of record JARROJ010000034.1, on the reverse strand, counting down.
AGGGTGTCTCCCGGTCGCGTTCTTCGAGGTCCCGCAGGGCGTCGCCGCAGGGGTCCCTGCTGCTCAGGTAGCGCTTCGCCAGCGATTTGGCGAGAATCGACAATCCCGCGGTGGCGACGGCCAGGCCGCCCTCGACGACGGTGCCCGCCGGGTTCAGCGTGATGGCCGGTTTGGTCAGTGTCCCGCCCACGCGGACGAAGGGGTTGATGACGTCCGATGCGCTGATTCCGATACCGGTACGCGGCCGTGTTTCAAAGTCGAGGACAATCCGCTCGGTGTGCAGATCGATGTCGCCTTTGGTGACGATGGTCAGACGCTCGGCATGAATGACCGCGGGGCCGACCTCGACCTGGCCGTCGGTGGCGTCCGCGCCTATGACCAGGCAGTCGAGCCGGGTGACCGCTTCGCGCTGGCTGAACGGGTTCAGCGCAGCGATGAGCTCGCTCAGAAAATCCGTCAGCAGGAAGCTGAAACTCGCCGGCGCCAGCTCACCGGCGCCGTAATTCATGCGCAGCCGCCCGTCCAGTGATGCCGCGAGTTCACGATGCGTGCGACCCTGGCCATGCAGCACCAGTTCTAACGTGCCGCGCGGGAGGGTGGCGGGGTCCTGTCCCGCGTAGGCCCCGATGGACAGGGCCTGGTCCGTTGCGTGGAGATCGACGTCGAGCCGCGGCAGGCCGTTCTGCCCGTCGAGGCTCAACGAGCCGTTGAACACGCCACCGGCCATGCCGCGGGCCGAAAAGGGCGCGATTTCGAGGCGCCGGCCGTCCAGCGCGACGCCGATCCGGATCTGCGTGGCCCGCGCATTGTTCAGCTGCAGCTCGTCGATCACGATCTCGCCGTCGATGCGCACGCCACGATCGGCGATCTGCAACACCGGCGTATCGTCGAACATGAAGCGCCGCTCGGACCGCGACGGCGGCGCGGCCTGGTCCGGCGGCGCGACCCAGGGCGTGAGGTTCAGCCGGGGCGCATGCAGGCGTCCGCTCAGCAGCTTGTCGCGATTCCAGCGCAATTCGCCCTGCACCCGACTGTCCCCGAGGGTCAGCGCCAGGTCGTCCACGGCGAGCTGCTCGGCGTCGCCCGTCAGTTGTGCATCGAGCTGGAACGCCTGCCCGGGCAGGGTAGTCCCTGCGAGGCCGCTCAGGGCGGAGGCGTCGTCGCCCCGGGCCGCCAGACGCACCGCGAAATGCCGTTCGCGCGCGACGCTGCCGTCGACCCGCAGGCTGATGTCCCCCAGCGTCAGTTCGGTGTCGCGCAGCGTCAGTTCATCGCCCCGGGTGCCGATGCCTCCGCGGGCCGTCACCGGGCGATCGGGCAGGTCGAGTTCGGGAAGCAGGGTCAGGAGGGGCCCCGGGCCGGGCAGGAACAGTTCGAAGTCGGCGTCGACATCGCGCGGCCGGGCGCGATCCGGCAGCCGGCCGTCCAGTCGCAGGCGGACGTCGCCCAGGCTGCCTTCGCGCACCGTGAAAGCGAGACCCGCGCCGTCCGGGCGCAGCGAACCGTCGATACGTAACGGTCCGGCCGGCAAATCGTCGCGGCCCAGTGCGCGGCCCAGGGCGGCCAGGTCCGGGCTGTCGAAGACCCCTTCGAGCCGGCTGTCGGCGAAAGCGGGGCCGAGGCCCAGTCGGCCCGCCAGCAGCAATTCGTGGGGGCCCGTCGCCACGCGCACATCGTCGAAGCGCAGTTCGTGGTTCGCGAACCCCAGCGTTCCGCTGGCCGCCAGTGGAATCGCCGGCAATTCCCGGCCGGCCAGCCAGTGCAGCACTGGCCCGGGCCGCGGCGCCTCGAAGTCGACCTCGATCCGGGCGTCGAGACCGTCGTCCAGCGAACCGATCGGACCTTGCAACCGCAGTCGGGCTTCGCCCTGGCGCAGCCGGGCATCGATCGACAGCCGCCCGTCCGGGTCGACGTCGAAGCGGCTGTTCACGGTGACGGCGCCGGCGCGCCCCGGGCCGCGATGCAGGAGTTCGGCCCAGCGCCCGAGTTCGCCGCTCTCGAGGCTGGCGGTGACGTCGGTCCCGGGCAGCGCGCCGTTCAGCGGGATCATGCCCGCGATGTCCACCAGGTCGGCCGTGGTGCTCAGTTCCGCCCGGTCGATGTTCAGAACGCCGTTCGCGATCGATGCCGTCAGGCCGGCGGTGTACGGCTCCCGGACGAGCCCCGGAATGCCGAGCGCCTCGCCCAGTGCGGCCAGGTCCGGGCCCTCGACCGTCAGCTCGATGTGGCCCGTCTCGGGGCGGCGCAAACCGTCGACCGAACCGGTGGCGGCGATTTCGAGGCTGCCGAGGTCGCCGTTGACGCCGATCGTGGTCAGTGCGTCCTGCGTGTCGAGATCGATACGAAAATCGAATGCGCCCGCGCTGATCGGCGGTTGCTGGAAACTGTCCAGCAGGGTACCGATCTCGGGGCCGCTGAAACGGGTATGCAGCTCGAGGCCCGTGAGCCGGTGGAGATCGGCGATCGTGCCGACGCTGTCCAGCTGCACCGGTCCGGCGCGGATGCGCAGCTCGTGGCGCAACGCGCCGCCGCGTGTGAACACGCCGATCGGCGCGAGCCAGCCGTCCAGCGTCAGCGGCTGGTCATTGAGTTCGCCCCGCACCACGGCATCGATCCGGTTTGCCGCGGCCGCCTGGCCGAACTGCGCCGAATCCAGCCGCAGGTCGAGGGTTTCTTCGCCGTCGGGCGCGTACAGCCGAAGCCGGCAGCGCGTGATGTCGGTCCGCTTGACCATGAACGGGAACGGACCGGAGGTATCCGTTTCCGACGGGTCGTCGCTTGCGGGCCCCGTGTCGAGTTGCCAGCTGCCTCGCCCGGCGGCGTCGCGCTCGAGCGCGACCGCGCAGTCTTCCAGGATGACCTCGGTCAGCACCGGCAGGTCCCCGAACAGGCTCGGCAGGTCGAGACCGATGCGCAGTCGTTCGGCCACAAACAGGTCTTCGGACCGGGCCCAGGCGGCGTTGCCGAAGCGTACGCCGCGCGCCTCGATCGTCGTCACGCGTCCGAGATCGATGTCGAGCGGTCCGTCGAGGTGCAGGCTGCGCCCGGTCTGCTCCTGCGCCAGCGCGGCAAGGCGTTGCTTGAGGAAGGATTCGTCGTGCAGCAGCCACGCCCCCGCGCCCACAGCCAGCACGAGGGCGGCCAGGAGAATGAGAAACGCGGATAGCAGAATTCGGCGCATCGTCTTCCGATTATAGCGCCGTGCCGGCGCCCCGCGCCGGCCGGGGGATCAGCCGCGCAACGGCAGGTCGTCGCCCATCAGCCAGGTGTGGAAGGCGGCGGCGGCCGCGACCAGCAACGCGGCCTGCATCAGGCGCTCGGGCGTCAGCACGTCCGTGAACAGGTTCTCGACCGGGCCGGCCAGCAGGCTCGCGCCCGCCAGGCCGAACAGGGCGCCGACGGATCCGCAGGTGGCCAGTACGATGCGGCGGCGACGCCGTTCGCGCTGCACCCGTTTCATCACGCCGACCACGAAGCGCTCGCTTTCACCCGACGCCTCGGGCGGGTAGGCGAGCAGGCGTTGCAGGGTATCGTCGAGGGGTGTCTCAGGCACGGTGGCTTTCCTGTTTCGGTAGCGTTGGGGTGGAAAGGGAATGATCATGTCGTTCCAACCAGTTCTGCAGTTTCTGTTTGCCGCGCGTGATGTGCGACTTGACGGTCCCGACCGGCAGACCGGTGATTTCGCTGACCTCGGCATGGCTCATGCCGGCCGCGTACGCCAGGGTCAGGCAGGCCCGTTCCGGCGGACTCGCTTCCGCCAGCAGTCGCGGGGCGAGGTACTCGGCGTCCATGGCCGCGCGCGGGTCGTGTCCGGGTTCCGGGGGCTCGGCCATGACGCGCTGCCGTTCATGTTTGCGCAGGTGTTGCAGGAATTGACGGTAGGCGATCGAGTGCAGCCACGAGACCAGGCGCTCGCCGGACTTCAGGGTGCCCAGCTTGCGGTAGGCCGTCAGAAACGTCTCCTGCGCGAGGTCGTCCGCCGTGCCGTGGTCGCCGGCGAGCAGGCGGTGCAGGAACCCCCGCACCGCCGCCTGGTGCCGTTCCACCAGCACCTGGAATGCCGCCTGGTCATCGAATCCGGTGACCCGCGCCACGAGTTCGGCGTCGGAGAGCATGCCGTGCGCTCAATCCCGGTTCATTTTCCAGACGATCAGGAAGCCCAGTCCGAGCATCAGCGGGAACACCGAGGCCGCGCGGATGCCGTTGACGACGTCGGCGATGTCGAAGAACAGGCTGCACAACAGGCCGCCGATGCCGAGGGCCAGGAACACCACGCCGCGGCGCAGGTCGCGCATCCTCGGGTTGACGGCCGCACCGAGGCGGTCGAGCAGCTCCGGCGTGAGGCTCTCACCCTTGTCGATCGCCTTCTGCACCGTGTCCATGATCGACACGCGGTTGCGATGGTTCCAGTAATAGTAGGCGACGATCACCAGGCCGAGCACGATGAACAGTACGATGGGGACCATTTCTCCGGCCATTGCTTTTCTCCTTGAAAAATTCCGTGTTCACCCTCTTGATGCAGCACGGGGTCGGTTTGGATGCACGGGCAGGCGCGCACACCGGAGGACCGGCGCGTGCGGCGACGAGGGGTGCCGGCGCTCATACTGCCAGCCCCGCGGCATGTCCGGACGACCAGGCCCACTGGAAATTGAAGCCGCCCAGGTGGCCGGTGACGTCGACCACCTCGCCGATGAAGAACAGTCCCGGAACGCTGGATTCCAGGGTGCGTGACGACAGGTCACGCGTGTCGACGCCGCCGAGCGTGACTTCGGCGGTGCGATACCCCTCGGTCGCGGCCGGTCTCAAATTCCAGCCGTTCAGGCGCGCCGCGACGCGGGTGAGGTCGCGGTCGGTCCAGTCGGCCAGCGGGCGTTCGGCGGCATCGGGCCAGAACAGTCGCTCCAGTTCGCGCGGCAGCTGGCCGGGCAACAGCGGGCCGAGCTGGCTGCGCAGGAGCGCGCGCGGGCGCTCGCGCTTCCAGGCCAGCGCCAGGGCCCCGGCGTCGCGGCCCGGCAGCAGGTCGACCCGGATCGGATCGCCGGGGCGCCAGTAGCTCGAGAGCTGCAGCACCGCCGGCCCGCTCAGGCCGCGGTGCGTGAACAGCAGGTCCTCGCGAAAGCGGGCGTCGCCGCAGGCCAGTTCCACCTCGCAAGCGACGCCCGACAGGCGGGCGAAAAGCGCGTTCTCGGCGCCGGTGAAGGTGAACGGCACGAGGCCGGGCGCCGTCGGCAGCAGGCGCAGGCCGAACTGTTCCGCGAGGGTATAGCCGAAGGCCGAGCCGCCCAGGCTGGGGATCGACAGGCCGCCGGTGGCGACGACCAGGCTGTCGGCCCGCAGGTCGCCCGTCGAGGTGCTGACCGTGAAGTCGCCGCCGTCCCGGTCGACCGCCGTGGTCTCGCAGTTCAGCCGCAGTTCGACGCCGAGGCGCTGGCACTCGCCGAGCAGCATGGCGACGACCTGCTTCGAGGAGCCGCGGCAGAACAGCTGGCCGCTGAGCCCGTTGACCGTCTCCTTCTCGAAATACTCGATGCCGCTGCGCTCGATCCAGTCGATGAAATCCCATTGCGTGTAGCGCGCCAGCGCGCTCTTGCAGAAGTGCGGGTTGGCCGACAGGTAGCGCTCGGGGGCAACGTGGAGGTTGGTGAAATTGCAGCGCCCGCCGCCGGACATCAGGATCTTCTTGCCGGGCTTGTTGGAGCGCTCCAGCACGGTGACGCGCCGGCCCCGGCGGGCCGCCGCGATCGCGCACATCAGCCCGGCCGCGCCCGCGCCGAGAACCAGGGTGTCCGTCACCGTGTCCCGCCAGGCCCCCTACGGGGCCGTGTACACCGTGACCGGAACCGCGTCCTGTGCGAGCACCGCGCGCACCGGGTACTCGGCCGCATCGTCACCGCCCAGCGCCGCCTCGAACACGGCGCGCTTTTCGGCGCCGAAGAACAGCAGGCTGATGCGCCGGCAGGCCAGCAGCGCCGCCGGGGTCAGGCTGACGCGGTGCCCGTCGAGCCGCGGCACGCGCAGGCGGACCAGCGGGTCGCGTGCGGACAGCGCCGCCGCGAGGTCCGGGCTGTCCGGAAACAGCGAGGCGGTGTGGCCGTCCGCGCCCATGCCGAGCACGACCTCGTCGAAATGCCGTGGCACCGCGCCGGGCGGAATCAGCGGAATCAGGCGGGCGGCGGCCGCCGGGCCCTGCAGCAGTTCGTGCCGGATCATCGCTTCATTGCGGTCCGCGTGGTCCGGCGGCACGTCACGCTCGTCGCTGGCCAGCACGGTGACGCGGTTCCAGGCCAGGGGCTTGTTGCGCAGGGCGCGAAACAGTCCGCCGGGCGTCGTGCCGCCGCTGACCACGAGAACCGCCGCCCCGCGTGTCGTCAGCGCGGCGCCGAGGCCGGCCTGCAGGGCGGCGGCCAGGGCGTCGGCGGCCTGGCTCCGGTCGTCGAATTCGCGGATCCGCACGGCCATCTCACGTTTCCCGCGGCGAAAACCAGTGGCGGTCGTCGCGGTCCAGCAGGCGCACGGCGCCGGCCGGGCCCCAGGTGCCCGCCACGTAAGGCTCCACGCGCAGGTCTTCCTGCGCCCAGCCGTCGATGATGCCGTCGATCCAGGCCCACGCGCATTCCACCTCGTCGCGGTGCATGAACAAGGCCGGGTTGCCGCGCAGCACCTCCATCAACAGGCGTTCGTAGGCGTCCGGGTAGCGCAGCGGGTAGGTTTCCGAAAAGCTCAGGTTGAGGGGCAGGGAGCGCAGGCGAAAGACGCCGGGGCCCGGTTCCTTGGTCACCATGCTCAGCTCGACGCCTTCGTCGGGCTGCAGGCGGATGGTCAGGCGGTTCGGCTCGAGCGCGCCGGATTCGCGCGGAAAGATCGAGTGCGCCACCGGGCGGAACTGAACGACGATCTCGGACGCCTTGGCCGCCAGGCGCTTGCCGCTGCGCAGGTAGAACGGCGTTCCGGCCCAGCGCCAGTTGTCGACCTCGGCCTTGATCGCAACGAAGGTTTCCGTGTCGCTCTCGCTGCCGTCACCGAGTTCCTCGCGGTAGCCCGGAACGACTTTTCCGTCGATGGCGCCGGACGTGTACTGCCCTCTTACCGTGACCTGCCGGATGCTGTCCGGCGTAATCGGACGCAGCGCGCGCAGGACCTTGATCTTCTCGCCGCGGATGTCCTGGTGGTCGAGGCTGGCCGGCGCTTCCATCGCCACCAGGCAAAGCAGTTGCAGCATGTGATTCTGCATCATGTCGCGCAGCGTTCCGGTGCGGTCGTAAAACGCGGCCCGCTCGCCGGCGCCCAGCTGTTCCGCCACCGTGATCTGCACGTGGTCGATCGTGCCCCGGCGCCACAGCGGTTCGACCAGCGAGTTGGCGAAACGCAGGGCCATCAGGTTCTGCACGGTTTCCTTGCCGAGGTAGTGGTCGATCCGGTAGATGTTGCACTCCTCGAACACCTCCCCGACCTCGTCGTTGATTTGCCGGGCGCTGTCGAAATCTTCGCCGACGGGCTTCTCCAGCACGATCCGGGCGCCCTCGTCGATCAGCCCGGCCTGCGCCAGGTGCGTGGCGGTCGGGCCGTACAGCGACGGCAGCATCGCCAGGTAGAACACGCGTATGCGGTCCTTCGAGCCGGACAGCGTTTCGTGCAGCCGGTCCCAGCCGGCATCCGAGGTGACGTCCTGCTGATGGTGGTGCAAGCGCTGCGCGAACCGTTCCCAGGCGTCCTCGTCGATCGCGCTCGGCAGGTACTCTTCCAGCGCGCTGCGAACGAAGGCCACGAAGTCCTCGCGCGGCAGATCCTTGCGCGACGACGCGATGATGCGGCTGTCCGCGCTGAACTGGCAGTCGATCTCCCGATGGAACAGCGCCGGCAGCAGCTTGCGTCGGGCGAGATCCCCGGTGCCGCCGAAAATGACCAGGTCGAAGGTGTCTGCGGGTCGGAATTGGGCCATGAGGGTCTGTTGCTCCGCGGGTGATCGATGACCTTTCTATGGGAGCGGGCCTGTCCTGGATCAATGACGGCGCGCCCCGATTGCCTAATGATAGCCTGACCCAATGCGGAGTGCCGCCATGAAGAATCCCGACTACACCGCCGTCAAGGCGAGCCTGATGATCGCAGTGGTTTTCGCCCTGGCCGCCCTGCCCCTGGTGACCTATGCCGACGCGCACCGCCCGTCCCCGCCCACTCTCGAGGATTTCGACAGCGACGGCGACGGCTTCGTCAGCGAGGACGAATTCGTGACCCTGCGCGCGGCGCGCATGAAGGCGCACGCCGAAGCCGGCCACACGATGCGGGGCGCTGCGAACGCACCGACGTTCAGTGCCCTGGACGGCAACGGCGACGGCAAGCTGGATCGCGACGAACTCACCGCCGGGCAGGAAGCGCACCGGGCGATGATGCACGAAGGGCGCGGCGAGGGCCGGGGCGGCCGGCACGGCCATGCCCGTCCGATGCCGAGCTTCGCCGACCTCGACCTGGACGGCAACGGCTGCATCGACGCCGACGAATTCGCGCAACACCAGGCCGAACGCCACGGCCGGCAAAGCTCGTCCGAGTAGCGCGCCGAACGGGCGCCGTGCCCGATCGGGGCCTGTCCGACCTCACCGGTGGCCGTTGCCGCTCGCGGCCGGCCTGTGCACAATGACCCCATGAAATCCATCGATGAAGGGGAGGTCCGCCCGGCATGAATCGCGCCATCCTGACCGCCATTGCCGCAATCGCGCTGTTGGCCGGCTGTGCGGCGCCCGAACCGCGAGCCGAAGCGCCGCAGGCCGGCGCCTTTCAGCACGATGTCGACGCGGGGGTGCGCCCCTGGACCCACGAGCGCTTCGACAACGCGCCCGGTAAATTCACCTTCGCCCTGTTTTCGGACCTGACCGGCGGCGAGCGTGCGGGCGTCTTCGACGTCGCCGTGGCGCAACTTCGCCTGTTGCGTCCGGAGCTGATCGTCAACGTCGGCGACCTGATCGAGGGCGGCACGACGGACCGGGCGCAGCTGACTCGCGAGTGGGATGCATTCGACCGCCGCGCCCGGCAGGCGCACGCGCCGGTGTTCTACCTGGGCGGCAATCACGATCTGAGCAACCCGGCGATGTGGGCGGTCTGGGACGAACGCTACGGTCGCCGCCATTACCATTTCCGCTACCGCGACGTGCTGTTCCTGGTGCTGAACACCGAGGACAACCCGCCGGAGTTCCAGTGGCATGCCGACGAGATCCGCAACGCGGCCATCGAGCGCATCGACGCCGAGGGCTGGGGCGTGCTGCCGGAAACCGCCTACGGCCAGCTCGAGGAGCGTCGCACCGGCCGCGTCGGCGCCGCGCAGGCGGACTATTTCCGTGACGTCATCGCGCGCAACCCGGATGTCCTGCACACCTTCGTGCTGCTGCACAAGCCGGCCTGGGAGCGTCCGGACGAGGAAAACTTCGCGCGCATCGAGGCGGCGCTGGCGGACCGCCCGTACACCGTGTTCTACGGCCACGAGCACGATTACCAGCACGAAGTCCGTCACGGGCGCGACTACATCGGGCTGGGCACGACCGGCGGCGTTCAGAGCGCGTCGAAAGCGATGAGCGTGGATCACGTCACGCTGGTCACGGTCACGCCGGACGGCGTCGACATCGCCAACCTCAAGTTGTCCGGCATCTTCGGTAAGGACGGCCGCATTCCGGCCGGTGGCGAGGCGCTGTGTTTCGAGGCGCGGCGCTGCGCGGAGCAGCCCGCGCCGCAGCACTGACGGGCCCGCGCGACGATGGCGAATCTGTTCGCGGGAATTCCGGACGATCTGCCCGCCGAGCTGGTCGATGTGCTGCTGCGTGCCGGTGACGTGGAAATCGAACGCATCGTCTCCCGCGGCCACGCCTCGCCGCCCGACGGCTGGTACGACCAGGCGCGCGACGAGTTCGTGGTGCTGTTGCGTGGTGCGGCGCGGCTGGAGTTCGAGCAGGCGGCGCCGGTTCGCCTTGCGCCGGGCGACTGGTTGAACATCCCGGCACACCGCCGGCATCGGGTGGCCTGGACCGACCCGGACCGGGACACCGTCTGGCTGGCGGTGCACCATGGCCCGGCGGCCGGGAGCGGTCCCGCGTGAAAGTCTTTGCGCTCCGCTACCTGCTCAGCCTCTTGCTGCTGAACCTCGCCGCCTGCTCGACGATGCAGCCGGTGAACCTCGAAAACACCCTGCAGACATCGAATGCCCGGGGTGTCGATTACGGCAGCCTGGTGGAGGTGCGGATGCTGGACGGCAGCCGGGCCAGCTTCCGCGTCACCGAGATCGGACCGGCCGGCATCGGCGGCAAGCCCGGCTTCTACCGCTTCGAGGACATGCGCAGCCTGAAGGTCGAGAACCCGCACGCCGACCGGGGCGAAACGGCGCTGAACTGGATCCTTGGTATCATCGGGGTCGCCGCCTTCGTCGCGCTCGTCGCCAACTCGGACAGCGTGCGCGTCTGCAGCCCCGGGCCCTGTCCGGACAACTGATTCGAAAGAGGAGCCAGGCATGTACGTGCTGCACGGTTTTTTCACCCAGAACACGCTGAAAACCCTCTATGTCCTGGAGGAGGTCGGTGTGGAATACGAATTCCGCTTCGTGGACCTGACACGGGGTGAGAACCGCGGCGAGGCGTTTCGCGCGATGACCCCCGCCGGCAAGGCCCCGGTGCTGGAGCACGACGGCGCGTTCCTGTTCGAGTCGGGCGCCATCTGCCGGTACGTGGCCGGCGTGGCGGCGTCGCCACTGTACCCGGCGGACAAACTGGAGCGGGCCCGGGTGGACCAGTGGATGAGTTATTTCAGCAATCACCCGGGGCGCTGGCTGACGGAACTCTACTGGGAAAAGATCATGAAACCGGCGGCCGGTGTCGGACCCACCGACGAGGCGCGTTGCGCGACCGCGCAGAAACTCGCAGCCTCGCAACTCAAGGCGGTGGAACGCGCGCTGGAAGGGCATGACTGGCTGGCCAACGACGCGTTCTCGATCGTCGAGCCCTACGCGCTGGCCTACCTGGAGCAGTCCGGACCGGTCGGTTTCGACCTCGAGCCCTTTCCGCGGGTGCGCCAGTGGTACGCGCGCATCGACGCGCGTGACGCCGTGCGCCGCGTGCGCGAACGCGTCGCTCCGCACCGCGCCGCGGTCATGGGCGGATGACCGTCCCGCGCACCGCCGCCGGGACGTTTGCCATTTTCTGAGCGCGACGCCGGCCGCGCTTATGGTCGCCCTGGCCGCGTAGCGCCTCGGCTCAGGGCACGGGTTGGCCCCGGCGCGCCTCGAGCAGCCGGTACCAGTCCTCGCGCCGGTAATCGAGCGCGAGTGCCCGGGGCGCGGCGGTGATCCGGTCCGGCGTGGTCGAGCCGACGATCGGCAGAATGCCGGCGGGATGCTTCAGCAACCAGGCGAACATCAGCAGCCAGGGCTCGACGCCGTAGCGTTCGGCCTGGCTTGCCAGTTCCTCCGCGATGCGCTGCTCGTCCGCGGGCGCCAGCGTGTTCCCCCAGGCCGGATAGGCCACGCCACCCAGCGGGCACCAGGCCTGCGGCGAGATTCGAAGGCGCTGGCACTGATCGAGCGTGCCATCCTCCAGGGCGTCCAGCCGATGGATATTGATTTCGACCTGGTTGACCAGCAACGGCGCATCACACTGCGCCTGCAGCAGTTCGACCTGCGCGGGCGTGAAATTGCTGACGCCGAAATGCCGCACCATGCCCTGCTCGGCCAGCGATTCGAAGGCGGTGGCGACTTCCGCCGCGTTGAACAGGTAGTCCGGGCGGTGCAGCAACAGCACATCGAGGCGGTCGGTGCCCAGCCGTTCGAGTGAACCCTCGACGCTGCGCACGATGTGCTCGAACGAGAAATCGTAGCGCTTCGGATCGCCCGCCTCGGGGTCGTCCGGCAGCCGAATCCCGCACTTGCTGGTGATGATCAACTCGTCGCGCAGGCCCGGTTGCTCGCGCAGCCACGCGCCGAACAGGGCTTCGCAGGCGCCGCCGCCGTACAGGTCGGCGTGGTCGAAGTGGTTGTAGCCGGCCTCCAGCGCCGTCTGCAGCGCCTGCCGGCCCCGTTTGCGGTCGTCGGGCGAGCCGTCGCCCGCGATGCGCATGCAGCCGTAGACCAGCCGCGAGGATTCGAGGTCGCTGGCGCCCAGGCGGATGCGCTTCATGTCGCTGCGACCCGCAGCGCCACGTCGTGCATCCCCTCGGCGTCGAACCCGAATTCATCGGCATTTTTCCATGGGAGCCCGAGAACGGGCGCGACTAGCGACATTGGCGGACCGGTGGTTCGTTAAACCCGCCGCTGAAAATCGCACAGGGTTGGCGACCGGTCAACAGTTTGTCCGGTTTTGCCGAGCCGGGGCACGCGCTTACGGCCTAGAATGCGAGCTGTTCAACAACGAGATGGAGCCTTGCGATGCAACTGGAAAACGCGCTGCGGACCGAGATCGAATTCTGGATCGACATGATCGAAACACGGCCTGATGACGCCGCCGGGGAGACGATCGAGGCGATGTTTCGCGCCAGGTCGCTGGCCGAGGAGAAGCTCGATCTGCTGCTGTTGCGCGAGCACCGCGCCCTCAACTGACGGACGCCGAAGAATACGCCACCTGCGCCGCGCGCTCCGGTTTGCCGGACGCGCGGCTTTTTAATGCCTCAACGACCGGCGAGCAACCACTTGCGCAGCCGGTTCGAGTCGCCGAACGGCGTCAGCTTGCCGTAGGAATTGAGCAGCACGATGGACAGCAGTTCGCCTTCGATGCGGGCGCGCATCACCAGGCAGCGTCCGGCCTCCATGATGTACCCGGTCTTGCTGACGTCGATGTCCCAGTTGCGGTTTTTCAGCAGCCGGTTGGTGTTGCCGTACACCAGCGGTCCGCGCTTCGGGTACGGCCGCACCTCCAGCCGGGTCGTCGTGCTGGCCTTGCGAATCAGCGGATAGTCGTAGGCCGCGGTCACCATGAGCGCGAGATCGGCGGCCGTCGAGCGGTTGTCGACGCTCAGCCCGGCGGGATCCGCGAAGTGGCTGTCGCGCATGCCGAGCGCCGCGGCCTTGCGGTTCATGGCGGTGACGAACGCCGGCATGCCGCCCGGAAACGTTCGGCCCAGCGCCGTCGCGGCGCGGTTCTCGGAGGCCATCACGGCCACCATGATCATTTCCCGGCGGCTCAGCGTGGCGCCGAATTCCAGCCGCGAACCCGTCAACTGAATCAGGTCCCGGTCGTCCTTCGTGACCGTGACGGGTTCGTCCAGGTCGACGCCGGCATCGATGATCACCATCGCGGTCATCAGCTTGGTCACCGAGGCGATGGGTCGCACGGTCTCGGCATCCTTGGCGTAGATGACGCTGCCGTCTTCGGCGATCACCATGGCCGAGGCCGAGCGCAGCCCGGGTTCGCCGTTCAGGTCCTTGAATGTCGAGGCCTGCAGGGGCATGCCCGCCGAGAAATTCAGCAGCAGCACCCAAAGCAGGATCCGGGGGTTCAATCGATTCATGTCGCTGGCGTTCCGTTCGGGCTCGTTGCGTACAGGGGATTGACGAATGGTAGCAGAGCCAGGCACAGGGTTTCCGCGTACACGCCCTCGCGCGTGAAGCGTCCGCCGGTGAGCAGACCAAAGGCGCCGCCACGCTGCTTGCTGCCGACGGTGCCGAACACCGCGTCGTTGGCGCTGCCGAGTTCTTCGCCCCGCTCGACCCGGGCGCGCACCTCCGGCGGCAGCGGCAGGGTCGCGCTGCGCGCCATGCCGAGCCGGCCCGGCGCATCCAGCACCGCCATCCAGGCAAAGGCCAGCAGCTCGCCGCCGATGAGCGCCACCCCGCCTTCGAGGCCGACCCAGTAATCGGCGTCGGGATGTCGCGATCGCGCGTCATGGGCGCGATTCAGCGCGCCCTGCCGGGTCTCGGCGTCGCTCATCGGTTGCTCGGCGACACCGGAATCGGCGGTGGTGGGCACCAGGTTGAGTTCGGCCCCGGGGAAACTGGCGCCGAAGGCGTCGCGAACGGCGACGACCTTGGCCGGATTATGCGAGGCGACGACCACCCGCAGCGGGGCGGCGCCGGAACCTCGTTCCACGTCGCCGGTCACCGATCGTTCAGTCGCGGAAGTTGCGGAACTGCAGGGGCATCGCGAAGCCACCGTCCCGCAGCAGCGCGATGGCCGCCTGCAGGTCGTCGCGTTTCTTGCCGCTGACGCGCAGCTGATCGCCCTGGATCGCGGCCTGGACCTTGAGTTTGCGGTCCTTGATCAGTTTGACCATCTTCTTCGCCTCGGCCGTGTCGATACCCTCGCGCACCGCGATCACCTGCGAGGCGGTCTTGGCCTGGATCACGGGGTCATGCCGTTCCAGGCACGCGATATCGATGCCGCGGCGCACCAGCTTGCCGGTGAGCACGTCGTACATCTGCTGCAACTGAAACTCCGATTGCGTATGCAGCGTGATCTGCGCGTCGGCGAGTTCGAAGCGCGAGCCGGTGCCCTTGAAATCGAAGCGCGTGCCGACTTCCCGGTTGGCCTGGTCGACCGCGTTGGTCAGTTCGTGGTGGTCGACTTCCGAGACGACGTCGAATGACGGCATGGAGAGGATCCTCGTTCGTGTTAAGCGCGCACGATAGTGCGGCGCGCCCGGACGATCAAGTCCCACCGCCCTGCCACGCCATCGAACACGGATACAAGTCGCTCCCCTGGGGGCTGCAGGCTTCCTCTGTGGGAGCGGCTTCAGCCGCGACAGGCGCTACGGTGCTGCGGCCAGCTTGGGAGTCTTTCGCATTGGGCGGCCGGATAACCATCACCGGGGAACGCTCGAGTACGTCCCTGTAACGCTTGGACGGCGCCATCCCTGGCGCCGTACATCCCCGGCGACGGCTATCCGACCGCCCCGACACGCCGTCGAACACCGGAACAGGTTGCGCTCCCGCAGGATGCCTTGGGTGCATTCTTCTCGGTGGGAGCGGCTTCAGCCGCGACAGGCATTACGGCGTTGCGGCCGCCGTGCCGTGGGATTCTTCTATAATGGAAACCATGAACACGAACCGCTTTTTTGCTTTTGGACGCATTGGAACGGCGGCGCTGAGCGGCTTTCTGGCGCTTGCGGCGGGACCGGCGGGCGCCACCGAGGTTTACCGCTGGGTCGATGCCGACGGCGTGGTGCATTTCAGCCAGACGGCGCCGGCCGGAGCGGTCGAGGACGTGAGCCGGCAGGTGGTCGAGAACCCGGTTCCGTCCGGTTATGATCCCGACGAGGACATCTACGATGTGGCCGGGCAGCAGGAACGGATGCAGGCCCGGCGGGAGGCGCTGGAACGCGACCTCGAGGCGCGCCGTGAACGGGAACGGCAGGCCGCGCAACAGCCGATGCGCAGTGCGCCGCCGGTGCAGGGCTATCCGGTGTACGGCTGGCCCGGTTACCGTCCGCGACCGCCGCAGCGTCCGCGGCCGCCCATCGAGCCGCCGATCGAGCCGCCCACGCGGCCGCCGGCGACCCTGAAGCCGCCGGGCTCGGACGGTTCCTGAGGAGGCGCTGAACCATGGCCGGAGGATTCGCCCGCGACGGGGCCGTGCAGGATCAGATCGACGCCAGCGTGGAAGACGCCGTGAACCGCGCGCGCAAGCAGTTGCCGAGTGGCGAGGGACGGCGTGAATGCGCGGAGTGCGGTGCGGAGATCCCGGCGGCGCGGCGCGCCGCGTTACCCGGCGTTCGGCTGTGCGTGGCCTGCCAGGAAGCCCGGGACAAAGACCAGCAGGCCGCCAGCGGCTACAACCGGCGGGGCAGCAAAGACAGCCAGCTACGCTGACGCCGGTTTTTGCGGACCGTCCAGCGTCACCAGGCGGTCCAGCAGCGGGAAATACAAGGCCGTGCGGATCGGCCGGTTCTCGGTCAGCGCCAGCGCCGCGCGGTAACGCTCCAGTTGCCCGCGATACCGTGCCTTTTCACTTTCGAGGAAGCCTTCGAGGTCGCCACCTGCGTGCGTCGACGTCTTGTAGTCGATGATCCAGCGAACGCCGTCGACGACAAAGGTCCGGTCCAGGATCAGGTTGGCGGGCTGGCCGTCGAACAGTGCGGTCAGCGCCACCTCGCAGCCGGCTTCCGCATGCGGCGAGAGGATCCAGCGGCCGTCCGCGGAGTCGATGCAACGGGCCACCGCCTGCGCCACGCGCTTCAGGACCGGTTCGGCCTCGCGTCCGGTAATACCGGCCTCGCGCAGCTGCCTGCGGCACCAGTCGGCGTGGGCGCCGAAGCCACCCCGCGTCGCCCAGGAATCGAGGCCCGTTTCGGCGATGCGGTGCAGCAGGCGATGCACCAGCTCGCCTGCATGGCGCGCGTTTTCCCCGGCCCAGCTGAACTCGATCGGCTCGCGGGCTTCGATGGCGGCGGCCGGCGGCGTCGTGACACCCGCGGGGATGGGTGGCGGAGACCATGCGGCCGGCAGGCGGCGGTAACGTTGCGGCAGTGGCGCGGGGGTCGGCGCCGGTCCGGCCTCCCCGGCGCCGCCGCTTGCCGCCCAGTCGGCCAGCAGCCCGGGTTCCTGGTCCTCGGCGACCGCCGGCCAGAGTTCGCCGAGCAGCGTCGCCGCGCCGGGTTTGCATTCACCCTTCGCGTTGGGCTGCAGGGCGCCGAGCAGGTGCAGTTCGCGGATGGCCCGGGTCGCGGCGACGTACAGCAGGCGGCCGTTTTCGAGCTTCTGGCGCTCGCGTTCGACCCCGGATATGAACTGGATCAGGTCGCCGGACCGTCGTTGCGCCGCTTTTTCGGCCACGTTGCGCATCGGCGACAGCACGATGCGGTCGATATCGGCCAGTTCGAACCAGTGCATCAGGCGGGACGCATCGCCGCCCGTGTCCCGGTTGATGCCCGGCAGGATCACCGTGTCGAACTCGAGCCCCTTGGCGGCGTAAATGGTCATCACCTGCAGGCCTGCGCCGGCCAGCGCGTCGGGCTCGGCGTACAGGTCGGCAAGGTGGGTGGCGAGGGTTTCACGGTCGACCGGAAGCGCCTCGCGCTCCAGGCGTTCGAGCAGGGCCAAGAAGGTTTCGGCATCGTCGAGTTCGCTGGCGTTGTCGATGCAGGCCGGACCCCCGAGACGTTGCCAGCACGATTCCACGACGGTGCGGATGGGCGCGCGGCCGCGCAGCCCGGCGGATTCGAGCAGCACGGGTGCTGCACGGTCGAGGCGCCGTCGCCCGCCCTCGCTGAGGTCCGTGGCGCCGGCCAGGGCGTCCTCGATGAGTCCTTCGGCATCGCCGCCGACGAGCCGGTCGAGATCGTCCAGGTCGAGGCCGACGAACGGCGCGCGCAGGACGGACAGCCAGGCCAGGCGATCGGCCGGTTGTTGTAACGCCAGCGTCAGCGACACCAGGTCGCGCACCAGCGGCGTTTCGGCCAGCGGGTTGAAATCGACCGCGCGGTAACGGAACGCGGGCTCGTCGTGCTTCAGGCGATCCAGGCGCTGCAGGATCGCGGTGGCGTGGCTGCGGGCCCGTACGAGGATCGCGGTTCGTGCGTTCGGATCGCGTTCGCGCAGAAGCTCGACGACGCGCTCGGCCTCGGCGTCGTCGTCGCGTTCGGCCTGCAGCGAAATGCCGACCGCGCCGTCGTCGCTGCCGTTCGGGCGGACCGCCGCCGGGCTGTAACGGACCGCGCCCTTGACCGGGTCGTTGGCGTGCGGCATGACGCTCGGGAAAACCCGGTTGACCCAGTCGACGATCGGGCGGGCGGACCGGAAGTTCACCTCCAGGCGCAACGGTTCCAGCCGCAGCTGATCGAACAGGTGGCCTTCGAACGCGCGGATGAACAGGCTCACCTCGGCTTTTCGAAAGCGGTAAATGGACTGCATCGGGTCGCCGACCAGGAACAGCGTGCGGCCGTCGCCTTCGGTCCAGCCCGCGGTGAGGCGCTTTAACAGCGTGATCTGGCTGTGCGAGGTGTCCTGGAACTCGTCGACCAGCAGGTGGGTGATCCGGTAATCGAGCCGCAGGGCCAGGTCGCTGGGGCGGTCCTCCTCGCCCAGCGCCCGGATGGCACGGCCGGCGATCTCGCTGAAATCCGCCAGCCCGCTGTCCGCCATCACGAGTTCCCATTCCGCGCAACTGCGCAGCAGGATGCGCATCATCGATTCCAGCGAGTCCCAGGCTTCGTCCTCGTAATCCGGGCGGGGCAGCCGCAGCACGCCGGCCAGGCGCGCGCGCAACGCCTCGTCTTCGCGCAACGCATCCAGCAGGCGGCCGAAGGCGTCCTTCCAGTATTGCCGGCGCTCCTTTTCCTCGCCCCTGGCCTTCGAGGGCGGCGGAAAACCGGCCTTGGCATCAGCGCCCGCGCGCCACCTGGCGCCATCGGCGGTCAACAGGCGTCGGATCAGGGTGACCCAGTGCGGCAGGGCGGCGGCGTTCGCCGGCAACGCCAGGTGGCCGGTGTCGGGGCCGCCACACGCCTCCAGCAGGGCGGCGACTTCGGCCGCGTCCTGCGGTGCGTTGGACAGCGCGTAGCGCAGCAGGTCGGGCAGTTCGGCGAGGGCTTTCTCGGGCACGGCCGCGCGGGCGGCGGCCAACTCGCTCTCGACGAGGTAACCCAGCGTCGACTCGAGCGTGGCGCGGTCGAAGTGGTCGCCGTCGCGCAGTGCAAGCAGGTGGTGACGCCACTGGTCGCGGCTGGCCAGCATGCTGGTGAGCAGTTCGACCAGGTGGTCGTAACGATTGTCGTAGCGGTCGAGCAGCCGGACCACGTCGGCCCGCAGCGGATCGTCGTCGTCCTCGATCGCCGCCATCGTTCGCGTGGCGGCCTGCAGATACAGGGGCGCCGCGTCCTCGGTCACCTGCTGGCCGCCGCCGAGCCCCGACAGCACCGGCAACTGGCGGGCCAGGTCGGCGCACAGGCCGTCGATCGTGCGGATGCGCAGACGGCTCGGCTGGTCGAGCAGGTTCCAGCCGCGTTCGGCATCGTTCGCGAGCACGGCCCGGGCCAGTTCGCGGCTCAGCTGCAGGTGCGGCTCCAGCGTTTCGGGCGCGGGCTTGCCGGCGGCGTCCAGCCGTTCCAGCAGGCGCTGCGCCATCTCGGCCGCGGCCTTGCGGGTGAAGGTGATCGCGACCACCTCCTCGGGGTTCTCGACCCGCGCCAGCAATCCGAGCATGCGCTGCGTGAGCAACTCGGTCTTGCCCGAACCGGCCGGCGCCTGAACGATGAACGACTGCGCCGGGTCCCGCGCCCGCTCCCGCTGACGCCAGTCCGCCGGGCGCGTCACGCCATGCCCTCCGCGGCATCGTCGGACTGCAGCCGTTCCAGTTCGTCGATGCGGCACAGCGACTGCAGTTCGCACCAACTGCCCGAGCAGGTGTTGCGGCCGTCTTTCGGGTCGACGGCGGCCTGGCCCGACAGGAATGCGGCCATCAGGCCATGCAGCACCGCGCGCCAGTCGGCCACGGTCTGCGCCATGTCGGCGCCGGCGGCGACGAGGGCTTCGCTGGCGCGCGTGCGCCGCGGCGGCAGGCCGGGGAACGCCCCCTCGGCGCGGACCACGCCCTTGAACAGGCGCTCGTCGTCACGGATGACCGCAAAGACGACCGCGAACGGCGTTTCGCCGGCGCTGATGGCGTACAGCGGTAACTGCGGGTCCTCCGGGCGTTCGCCGAACCACTTGGCCGGATCCACGCGCCCCGTCTTGTAGTCGATGATCGCCAGGCCGCCGTCGGCAAGGCGGTCGACGCGGTCGATGTACAGGCGGATCGTCTGCCCGCCGATTTCGTGCAGCACCTCGCGTTCGAAGTCGACGGCTTCGAATTCGGAGCGCTCGAGTTCCAGTTCGAGGGCGTCCTGAGCCAGGCGCTGCAGGCGGCGGGCTTCCACGTCGCGAAACTGCGGCCGGAAACGCAGGCCGCGCTCCTCCGCCAGGACCCGCTCGACATGGTCGGCGATGCGCCGGCGCCGTTCGCCCGGTGCCAGGGTGAGCAGCCTCGCCTGGCTGCGCGTCTCGCGCCAGAACCCTTCCAGTACCCGATGCAGCAGCGAACCGTGCAGCATCGGGCTGATGCCGTCCGCCGGGTCTTCCAGCCCCTCCGCGCCGAGCCGGTTGCGCGCGAACGCGCGGAACGGACACAGGGCCTGGTGCTTCAGGATGCTGCTGCCGCCGCGCGCGGTCGAACCGGTCAATGGCCCCGGCATGGTGAGCGGATCCAGCACCGTTCCCCGCGCGTTCGCCATCAGCCCCGGCCAGTCCGGTTCGGTCCAGCGCGCGAGATCGTCGTCCGCGGCGCGAGGCAGGTTGGCCAGCAGGGGACTGGCCAGCACCGGCTCGCCCGCGTGTTGGCCGGGGTAGCTGAATACGATCTCGGTGGCGCTTTCGAGCAGGCGGCGCGTGACCGTGCGCGCGACGTCCAGTTCGCGGCGCGGACTGGAGTGCGGCAGCCCGGCGGCGACCTGCAGCGCGCCCGGAATGAACGGGTCGGGCCGCGCCGCCCCGGGCCAGTTGTCGCCGTGCAGACCGGTGACCCAGAGGTGGTCGAAACGCAGGCCGGTGACCTCGTACAGGCCGAGCACCTGGACGCGCGCCGGCGCGCTGCGCGGCTGGAAGACGCGTTCGCGGCAGATCTGTCGCAGCTGGCCCAGCGCCGCATCCCGGCTGATCCGGTCGCCGGTCGCATCCAGCGAGGCCAGCGCGCGCAGCGCGTCCCGCCAGGCTTGCCAGGCCTGCCAGGCGGCGTCGTGTTCGTCCGCCGGACCGCTGTCGGGGGTGCGCGGCCAGCCCGCCGCATTGAGCAGGCGTTCAAAGGCCTCCGCCCAGGCCGAGGGTCGTCGCGGCTTGCGGCTCTCGCGGTCGAAGCGCTGCAGGGAATCGGTCAGCGCGGCAAGCAGGGGCGCGTTCCACGGCCGTGGTTGCTGCTCCTCCGCCGGCAGCTCGCTGCCGTCGCGCGCATGGCGGCGAATCGCCCGGGCCTGGTACGCCAGTTCGTCGAGCTTCAGCTGGCGGGGATAGGTATCGCGCAGGAACCGTTCGAGGTGGGCGCGGGGACCCCGCTCGCGGGCGCCGCCGCGGATCCACGGCGAGCGCAGGACGCGTCCGACGGTCTGGATGTCGATGCGGTCGCCCAGCAGTGCGAGCAGGTCGAAGGCGCTGGCCACCGGCGCGACGCGGTCCAGCGGTTGGCCCATGGACACGTTCCACGGCCGCTCCGCGCGATGCGGCGGCGTATCCGCCGGCGCCAGGATGCGCTGCAGGTGGCGCTCGATCGTCGTCCGCGATTCCGCGAGGTCGGGGGCGACGATGGCGATCGTGGTCTCCGGGTCACGTTCCAGCCGGTGCCGCACCCAGCGCGCCATGACGTCGAGTTCTTCGCGTTCGCTGGCGGATCGCCACAGCACGGCGCCACCGCCGGACGGCGCCAACTCGGCCAGCGTCACCGGCGCGCCGCCCGCGTCCAGCGCATCGAACAGCGCGCGTTGCTGCGGGCTCAATTCGTCGAACCCCAGCAGGTCGACGGGCGCGCGAACGAGGCGCTCGCCGGCGGCCGCCGCGCGGGCGAGCACCGTGGCGCGGTCTTCCGGGGGCAGCCAGCCGTGTTTTGCGCACCGGGTTTCGAACGCCCGGTTCCACTGGGCGAAGGCCGCGTGGTTCTCGTTGCCGGCGACGCCGGCGCGCCAGGCCGCCGCGTCGAAATCCACGCCCCATTCGACGGCGAGGCGCCGGCTGTCGCGAACCTGGCGGGCCAGCGCCCGCGGGCGCAACAGCCCGGCGGCCAGGTCGGACCGATCGAGCACCACCGACCACAGGCTGAGCACCTGTTGCTCGCCCGGGATCGCGCGATCGGTTCCGGTCACGCCGGCCAGCGCGGCGTCCTGCCACAGCCGGTCCAGCCAGGCATTCCAGGACAGGATCGCGGCCCGCGGCCACTGGCGATCGCCGGCGGCGGCCCGCCAGTCGGCGTAGCGGTTCGCGAGAACGCCGGCGAGCCGGCTGTTGCCGGTGATCAGGGTGTGCCCGTCGCGCAGGCGCCGGAACAGTTCCGCGGGCTTGAAAACGGTCATTTGGCTATCATACTGCCTGCGTTCTCAATCGGTGATAAGAGGGGTTTTCGCATGGCGATGGATATCCTGTCGGCGGCCACGCTGCTGTTCCTGGTCATGGACCCGCTCGGCAACATACCGATCTTTCTCTCGGTGCTCGAGGACGTGGCGCCGAAGCGGCGCACGCGCGTCCTGCTGCGCGAACTGGTGCTGGCCCTGCTGGTGCTGCTGGTCTTCCTGTTCTTCGGCCAGTACCTGCTCGGCTTCCTGCAACTCAGCGAGCACGCGATTCGCATCGCCGGCGGCATCATCCTGTTCCTGATCGCGCTCAAGATGGTGTTTCCGGTGCGGCGCTCGGCGCATACCGATGAGGAACTGCAGGGCGAGCCGTTGCTGGTGCCGCTGGCCGTGCCGATGGTCGCCGGGCCCTCGGCGATGGCGGTGGTCATGCTGCTGGCCACCAACAGCCCCGGCCGCATGACCGAATGGGTCCTGGCGCTGCTGGCCGCCTGGGCGCTGAGTTCCGTGATCCTGCTCTCGGCGACCGGGCTGAAGCGCTTCCTGGGTCGCCGCGGATTGATCGCGATGGAGCGGTTGATGGGCATGCTGCTGATCGCCCTGGCGGTGCAGATGTTGCTCGAGGGCGTTTCGAGTTACCTGGGGCAGTTCTTCCAGGCCGGTTGACGGCCACCGCTGATCGGCGGTGGCCTACTCGCCGGTGGCGCGGGCCGGGATCAGCTCCAGGTGGCTGGCCCATGCCGCCTCGACCCGCGGCGGCACGGGGCCGCTATCCAGGGGGGGCGTCAGCCACTCGATCAGCGCCAGGTCGTCGAACCACGCGGTGAGGTCGGCGCCGCTGTCGGCCGGCTCGACCACCAGCAATACGCGGTAGGAAATCGCGCTGACCCGCGGCGAATCGAAGTCGAACCGCAGTTCCCGCCAGTCGCCGCCGGCCGCCTCGAGGCGGCCGATCGCGCGCAGCCGGTTGTTGGCCAGCGCCTCGAACCGGTCGTCTCGCCGACCGCGCCACTGCTGGTAGGCGGTGACGGTTGCGGGCCCGCTGAAGCGCCCGCGGACGAAAAACGTGGTTGGCGTGCCGGGCTCGAAGGTGTACTCGAAGGTGCGCATGCCGATCCGCCCCTGACCGGCGCCGGCCGGGACGTCCAGCCGCATGGCGCGCGTGCCGCTGGGGGCCCCCTCGATCGTCACGACCGTCTGCGTCCCGTCCTCGATCCAGCTGCGGTCGGGCGCGCCGTGCAGCGGATAGGATTCGAAATGCCCGGTGGGCAAATGGTTCATGCCCAGTCGGTACCGGACGGGCGGTTCGCCGCCGGTCACGACCGTCGTCGGCGGTCGGTTCCACGGCCGTGCGTGCAGCGGCAGGATCCCGGCGCCGTCGGGTACGGCGCCCTTGAGGTCCGCGACCGCCGGATCCCCGCTGTCCTGCGCCGGGGCGTTGCGGATGACCCCGTGGCCGCCGGACGTCTGCAGCATGACGCCGCGCCGGGCCGAGAGGGCCTGCGTGCGGCGCAGCACCTTTTGCCGCACGGTATCCGTGGCCGGCATCGGCGTGTAGCCCTGGATATGGATCGGCACCACCTCGGCCCGATGCAGGCGGCCGTCGTCCAGCCAGACCCAGATCATGTAGCTGTACTGGGTCGCGTAGTGGAACTGGTCGAACATGAAGTTGCCCATCGAGTAGGCGATCAGCCGGTCGCGGTAGATTTCGAAGCCCTGCACCACGTGCGGGTGATGCGCGATCGCCAGCGCGGCGCCCTCGTCGACCGCCCGCTTCAGTCGCGTCTCGGTGGTCAGGGTCGGTTCATCGGTATATTCGCGGCTGCCGTGGTACTGGATCACGGGCAGGTGGCCGGCGCCCGCCTCGCGGCGCACCGTCGCCACGATGGTGTCCATCGTGCCGAACGCGGCGCCGCTCTTGTCCGCGCCCATCGCCACCTGGTTCGGGCTGAAATTACCGGCCCAGCCGACAAATCCCAGGAAACTGAACGGCGTGTCGTTGATCCGGGTTCGTTGCGCGGCCAGTGCGTCGCGCTCGTTCAGGCCGGCGCCCGAGTAGGGCAGGCCGGCGGCGTTCAGGGCGTCGAGGGTCGAAGCGAGGCCCGACGCCAGGTAGTCGTTGGTGTGATTGTTGCCCAGCGTGACGTAGTCGACACCGGCTTCGCGCAGGGCGACGACGGCTTCGGGCGGGGTGAAGAACACGTAGCTCTTCGGCGCTTTGCCCTCCGGCCGCGTCGCCATGACCTGGGTCTCCAGGTTGACCGAGGCGAATTCGGCCGCCTCGAGGTAGGGCCCGATATGACGCAGCAGGGCCCGGGCATCGTCGAGGCGGCTGCCCGGCCGCAACAGCACGGGTTCGCCCGGGAACGGGTCGCTGTAGCGGCGCCCCATCATCGCATCGCCGCCAAACGCCAGCATGACGCGCCCCGGCGCCCGGGCGACCAGGCTGACATCGGGCAACGCCACGCCATCGCCCGCTGCGGCGCCCGACCACCATTCGAATTCCAGGGGGCTGTACGTATGGATGGACGGGTAATGGCCGTCGGCGGCGTAGTGCACGGTGTAGACGTCCGCGCTCGACACGCGTGCCGCGAAACGGCCGTTCGCATCGCTGCGCGCCGCGATGCCGTTGACCGTTATCGTGGCGCTGGCCAGGGGGTGTCCGGTGTCGCTGCTGACGCGGCCGGCCAGTTCGAGCGTGGCCGCGTTCGCGCACAGCGTCGCGGCGGCCAGCACGAAGGCGGCGATGAGGCGAAGGCAGGCGTGCATGGCGATCTCCCGGACGGCAGCGGTCTGCGGAAGATCATCCCATAACGGAAGGCCGAGTCAAACCATCCGTCGTTTGTGCGGTTCGAGGGGGGCGGTGCGTGGCCTGTCAGGCGCTGCGACCGTGATAGTCCGGCCGATAGTAGTCGTGGCGGTACCGTTCCCGGCCGCGGCTCTGTTCCGGCACGGGCGCCTCGTACAGCGCGGCGTCGATGATCGACCACAGGTGGATGACCCAGCCGAGCAGAATGAGCCACAGCAGCGCCGTGAGCACGAACAGGACGCCGGCCCACAGCCAGCGCCCCTGCAGCAGCTGTCCCAGGCCGGGGATGAAGAAGCTGGCCAGCGCCGCGAGCACGTTACCGCAAGAACCCTTACCCATGCCGTGTCTCCTCTCGATCGTCGGTCACGGGATAATTAATGCAATAAGGATGCCACACCCTGCCACGCAGGCTACGGGCGGTTTTGCGGCCCATCGGCGCCCGCGGATGGTCAAAATCGCGAGAAACTGGTGGTTC